>CAYTHO010000009.1:0-95294 GCA_964437595.1 uncultured Anaerolineaceae bacterium | reverse complement strand
GGATGGAAGCCCTTACTGCCCTCCTTTCGTCGCGCTACCTGCCTGAGTAGTTACCATTACGAATATGTCAGCGAAGCGAGGAAAAGGGAGATATTAATGATTTTTATATAAAAAACCTTTATAATGTTGACATAGTCTGATTAAACGCAGGGAGGCTGCATATGAAAGTCCAGGGTAAAACAATTGTTGTGACGGGGGGCGGCAGTGGTATGGGACGAGAGATGGCCCTGTTACTGCTCAAGCGTGGTGCGCGAGTGGCCGCAGTGGATATCAATCAGGCAACGTTGAATGAGACCGCCGTACTGGCGGGCGATCTGCAGGGCAGGCTGACCACCCATGTGGTGAACATCACCGACCGCGAGGCGGTGTTAAAGCTGCCGGAGGCTGTGATCCAAGCGCACGGCGCGGTGGACGGCATTATCAACAACGCGGGGATTATCCAGAAGTTTGTGCGCATCAACGATCTGGATTTCAAAGACATCGAACGGGTTTTTGATGTAAATGTGTGGGGCGTGGTGAACGTCACTAAGGCCTTCCTGCCCCACCTGCTGAAGCGGCCCGAGGCGCACATCGTCAATGTTTCCAGCATGGGCGGGTTCCTGCCGGTGCCAGGGCAGACGGCGTACGGCGCATCGAAGGCAGCGGTGAGTTTGTTCACCGACGGGCTGCACTCGGAACTGCTGAACACCAACGTTCGTGTGACCGGGGTGTACCCGGGCGCGATTGCGACGAATATCACGGCCAATTCGGGCATTGGCGTGAACGTGGAGGAAATGACCGAAAAGCGCAGCGCGATGAAAATGACGAGCGCCGCCGACGCGGCCAGGATGATCATTGATGGCATGGAAAAGGATAAATATCACGTGCTGGTGGGGCAGGATGCCAAGATGATGGACGCCCTAAGACGGTTGATGCCGGAGCGCGCGGCAAAGTTTATCTTCGACCAGATGCGCTCGCTGCTGCCGGAGGGGAACTAAACGACCCATCTACAGGTCAGGTCTGCCTAATTTATGTTTTCGCGGGGATAAATAAAACGATAACGAACAGATCCGGCATTGCCACGCCGGATCTGTTCGTTATGGAAGGGGAAAAACTGAATAAACGCAGCCCGAACCGCGTATTATAGAAAACCGTTGTGATGGAGATTTATTATGGGCGAAATCCAAATCAAGCTGGCTGCGTTATGGGTGATGCTGATGCTGACTTATTTATTGGGAGATGTGCTGCGTATTTACAGCGGCGACTTTCAGAAAATGCAAATGGGTGTTATGAAATTCACCCAGGGCATGTGGATGATCGGGGCGGTGGTGATGCTTATCCCGATTGTGATGATCTTTCTCTCGCTCACCCTGCCACAGCCGGTGAGCCGCTGGGTAAATATTGGCGCGGCGGTGTTTATGTTTCTCTTTAATATCGTTGGTCTGCCTATCTACCCTTCGCTGTATGATAAGTTCTTGATTGTGGTGGGGCTGGTGTTCAACGTTATGACGGTTTTTTATGCCTGGGGATGGAAATAAAGCGAGGAAGCTATGAACACGAATAAGAAGGCTGCCAGAGTTGCAGGCATTTTTTACTTCCTGTACTTTATCATATTCATCTTTGCCAACAGCGGCGAGCGCGCGCAGCTTACCGCTGTCGCGGAGAGTGCCGCGTCCTCCACCAACCAGATCGCGGCATCCGAGGGCCTGTTCCGGGCGGCTTTTGTGACCGACCTTGTCGCTGCGTTGTTTTTCCTTTTATCAGCCTGGGCGTTGTACCGGCTGCTGAAACAAGTCGATCAAAGCATGGCGTTACTGCTCCTGGTGTTCAACCTGGCGGGCGTGGCGGTGCAATGCGCGAGCCTGATGATGGAATTTGCCGCGCTGCAGTTTTCGGGCGGCGCCGCATTCCTATCGGTTTTCCCGGCGGAGCAGAGGCAGGCACTGGCCATGTTGTTCCTCCACCTGCACAAAAATGGGTTTATGATCTGCCAGTTGTTTTTTGGTGCCTGGCTTTTCCCGCTGGGCTACCTGGTATATAAATCAGGATTCCTTCCCAAATGGTTAGGAATATTGTTGATGCTGGACGGGGTAGGAATTGTGTTCTGGTTCTTCCAATTTTTCCTCCTCCCTGGCTACCCGGCGCTTTCCTACCCGGGGATGGCGGTGAGTTTTGTCGCGGAAGTTTCACTCTGCCTGTGGCTGCTGATTATGGGAGCCAAAGAACCCGGGCCCGTAGCAATGCAGCCCAGCCCGGTACATTAGGATAACAGGCGCGCCCACGTGATGTGGGGAGCGCGGGAGGATCGATTATGAAGGCGATTATTTGCACAAGATACGGGCCGCCGGAGGTTTTACAGATTCGCGAGGTAGTGAAGCCGGCGCCAAAAGAGGATGAGGTATTGATTCGGGTGCGCGCATCCTCAATCAACTCGCGCGATTGGCGCATTATGCACGCGAACCCGTTTTTGCTGCGCTTCGCGGAAGGCTTCACCCATCCCAAGACGGATATTCTCGGGGCGGACGCCGCCGGGCGGGTGGAAGCGGTGGGCGCGCAGGTGACCCAGTTCAAGCCGGGCGACGAAGTGTTTGGCTGCCTGGACGCTTACAGCGGCAGGGCCTTCGCCGAGTACGTCATCGCCAAGGAAACGGAGCTGGCTTTAAAACCGGCCAACTGCACCTTTGAAGAGGCGGCGGCAGTGCCGGTGGCGGCGCTGACCGCGCTGATCGGCCTGCGCGATAAAGGCAAGATCCAGGCCGGGCAGAAGGTGCTGATCCAGGGCGCGTCTGGCGGGGTTGGCACGTTTGCCCTCCAGATTGCCAAAGCGTTTGGCGCTGAAGTGACAGCGGTGGTCAGCACGCGCAACCTGGATATGGCGCACGCGCTGGGTGCGGACCACGTGATCGATTATAAGAAGGAAGATTTCACTCGCCGCGCGGAGCGCTACGACTTGATCCTGGCGGCGAACGGCTACCACCCCATCGGCCATTACCTGCGCGTGCTGGAGCCGGAGGGGACATACGTGGTGGCAGGTGGGTCCATGCTGCACTGGCTCCAGGCGGCGACGCGGATGCCAGAAGATGCGCAGGCCACAGGCAAGAAAATCTACGGGGTTTCGGTGGTGATGAACCAGGATAATATGACGCTGCTTAAAAACCTGCTGGAGACCGGGAAAATTCGACCGGTGATCGATGCGTGCTACCCGATGGAAAAGGTGGTGGAAGCATTCCAGCAATATGAGAAAGTACACGCGAAAGGCAAGATCGTGATTACGATGGGGGTATGAATTATAATGAACAACATGGCGAAAAAATCCTTATCATCGTTAGATACCATCCGTACCTTTTTGAGGGTGGGCACATGATCCGAGACGGTGATGACCGTCGTGGACGGTGCATTCGACCAGCCCCTGGCGCTTGAGGAACACGCCACGGCGCTGCTGGCGGGCGGAATCGCGGGGATGGGTTACCAGTGCGGGCAGGTGTGGGGTGCCGCGCTGGCGGCGGGGGCGCAGGCGTACCGGGTGTACGGCCCTGGCCCAGTGGCCCAGGCCGCGGCCTTGCGCGCGGCACAGCGGTTGGCGGAAAATTTCCGCAAGCACTACAAAAGCCTGAACTGTTCGGAGGTGATCCAGTTTGATTATCGGAACCCTAAAGCCGCCCAGGTGCTGGGGTTTCTGCTGAAGGGCGGGCCGGCGCGCTGTTTTGGGATGACCGCCAGCTACTCACGGGCAGCTTTTAAAGAGATTGAGGCGGCGTACACCGACAGCAGTCCGGCGCTCGAATCGCCGGTAAGCTGCGCGGCGCTGCTGGCCCAGCGCATGGGGGCAAGCGAGGTGCAGCAGGTGATAGCCTCCGGGCTGGCGGGCGGGATCGGGTTGAGTGGCGGCGCGTGCGGGGCGTTGGGCACAGCGGTGTGGCTGCGTTCGATGATGAGCGGCGGACAGGAATTTTCGTATAACAACGAAATTGTCTCCAGCCTGGTGGAGCGGTTTTTGGAAAGCGCGGAGGATTTCGAGTGCGAGAAGATCGTCGGGCGGCGGTTTGCGGATGTGGAAGACCACGCCCGGTACGTGCAGGAAGGCGGGTGTAAAAAGATCATCGAGGCGCTGGCAAATTCTTTTCCTTTCTCACGTTCTTAAATGCAGAGCGGGTTTGGGGCGACATTTGCACCAGTTAGCCTTTCACGCCAAGGCGCGTGCCAAGGGCAGGACGGTTCTACTCCCCTACCCGCCGGATTACAGAACCACACGGGGACAAACAGCCGCGGTAGACGGCGGGTTGGGGGCTAAGATTCTCGTGCGATGGGACAGTCGATCCGCCAAATAGGCTTATGCCGGACAGCGTCACCAAACCTGCCCTACAAGAAAAAAACCTATAGGGGCTAAGCCTGGGCGCGCAGGGCCTTGCCGTAGGAGGCGAAGTCGAGGCCAGTGGGTTCCTGGAACACGCGCAGGTCGAAGACGTGGGCTGCAGCCAGCAGGTGATCGAATATCTCGCCCTGGATCGACTCGTAGGTGGCCCAGTCGGTGGTTTTGGCGAAGGCGTACAGTTCCACCGGCAAGCCGGTAGGAGCAGGAGCCAGCACGCGCACCAGGAAAGGTCGGTCATCATGGTAGATATCGGGGCGGTTTTTTAGATAGGCGGTGATGTAGGCGCGGAATACCTCGATATTGGTGATCTGGTAACCATCCAGGGGAGAATCGTAATGGTCGGCATGCTCCACCTGGTACTGGCGCAGGCGCCCAACCTTTTCGTTCATGTAATCCTTCAGGAGGTCGATACGGCACAGGCGCTCGAGCATTTCATCATCGCAGAAACGGATACTGACCATATCGATCAGCAGAGAACGCTGGATGCGCCGCCCGCCGCTTTCTTTCATACCGCGCCAGTTGCGGAAAGGCACATCCACAATTTTGTAGGTGGGGATGATGCTGTAGGTCATGTCAAAGTTGCGCACCTTGATGGTGTGCAGGTTGATATTGGTCACATCGCCGTCGGCCTCGTAGCTGGGGACCTCGACCCAGTCGCCCTCTTTCAGCAGGTCATTGGCCGCGATCTGTATACTGGCGACCAGCGAGAGGATGGTACTCTGGAAGATCAGCATGAGCACCGCGGCGACGGCGCCCAGGCCGGTGAGCAGGACCACCGGGGATTCGTCGGTGAGCAAGGTGATGCTGAGGATGATGCCCACCAGCGCGGCGACCAGCTTGGCGATGTCGAAATAGCCCTGGATGCTCACTCCGTTATAATTGGGGCGGCTCTCGTAAATTTCATTGGCCGCGTTCATCAGGCGACTGAGGGTAACCACACTGACCCACAAGATGAAAAACAGTGCGATCTTTGAGACGATAACCTGGTAACCGGGGAAGAGGTAAGCGTTGGTGTACAGAATGATCAGCGGGGCAAGCCAGGCCACCTGGTGCGGGCGTAGATGGCGGACGAAGATGTCATCGTATTTCGATGAGGTGCGCGCGGCCATACCGGTAATCAGGCGGGCGATGCCATAGCGCGCCAGCAAGAACAGCAGGATACTCAACACCACAACCGCGCTCACCGCAATCCATGGGGTGCTCTGAAGCTGCGCAATCCAGTCGTTTGTATTCACGGTCCTTCCCTCCCGAGCAGGCAAGAATATATATGATTTATTTTACCAAATATATTCATATTTCAAAATAAATTGATAGAGTCCTGTTGAATCAAAAGCGGCGCGAAACGCGCCGCTTTTGATTCAACGAGTCAGTTTCGATTATTTCTTTTCGATCTTAGCCCACTCGTCCTTGAGGCTGACAGTGCGATTGAAGACCAGGTGCTCGGGGGTACTGGTGATATCCACGCAGTAGTAGCCCAGACGCTCAAACTGGTAGGTATCGCCGGGCTGTACGGCCGACAAGGATGGCTCGAGCTGGCAGCCGGAGAGGATCCGCAGCGAATTGGGGTTGAGGTCAGCGATAAAGTCGCCGCTCTCCTCGGGGTCAGGGTTGTTGAAGAGGCGGTCGTAGACGCGCACTTCAGCGGGCACGGCGTGGGCAGCGGAGACCCAGTGCAGGGTGGCTTTCACCTTGCGCCCATCAGGGGCGTCACCGCCGCGGGTGGCGGGGTCGTAGGTACAGCGCAGCTCAATTACCTGGCCGTTTTCGTCCTTGACCAGGCTCTCGCACTTGATGAAGTAGGCGTTGCGCAGACGCACCTCGCGTCCCGGCGACAGGCGGAAGTACTTGGGCGGGGGCTCCTCACGGAAATCATCCTGTTCGATGTACAGCACTTTCGAGAAGGGCACCTTGCGTGTGCCGGCGGCGGGATCCTCAGGGTTGTTGAGCACATCGAATTCTTCCACATGCCCCACGGGATAGTTCTCGATGACGACCTTGAGCGGGTTGAGCACTGCCATTTTGCGCGGGGCATGCTTGTTGAGGTCCTCGCGGATGCATGCCTCCAGCAGGGCCACATCAACCATGACACCGGCGCGGGCGTTGATATTTTTGGCGACACCGGTGCGGTTAATAAAGTCGCGGATGGCTTCGGGGGTCACACCGCGGCGGCGCATGGCGCGCAGGCTGGGCATACGCGGATCGTCCCAGCCATCCACATATTTTTCCTCCACCAGGCGGCGCAGCTTGCGCTTGCTCATCACGGTATAGTTGAGGTTAAGGCGGGCAAACTCGATCTGGCGCGGCTTGTGCTCCAGTTCAAGCTCGTTCAGGTACCACTCATACAGCGGGCGGTGATCTTCATATTCAATCGAGCACAGAGAGTGGGTGACGCCGTGCATGGCGTCGTTCTGGCCCTGGGCCCAGTCGTACATGGGGTAAATACACCACTGCTTGCCCGTGCGATGGTGGGCGGGCTCGTGGATGATGCGGTACATGATCGGGTCGCGCATGTTCATGTTGCCATGGGCCATATCAATCTTGGCGCGCAGCACGCGCGATCCGTCGGGGAATTCGCCGTTCTTCATGCGCTCCAGCAGGTCGAGGTTTTCTTCCACCGAGCGGTTACGGCAGGGGCTTTCCACGCCGGGTTGGGTCCAGGTGCCACGGTTCTTGCTGACTTCTTCAGGACTCTGGTCGTCTACATAAGCTTTACCCTTCTTGACCATCTTGATGGCCCATTCATAGAGCGTGTCGAAGAAATCCGACGAATACAGCACGCGGGTCCATTCAATGCCCAACCAGCGGGCGTCTTCCATAATGGCATCCACAAACTCGGTTTCTTCTTTAGCCGGGTTGGTGTCATCGAAGCGCAGGTGCAGTTCGCCGCCAAAGTCCTTGGCGATATTGTAGTCGATGAGGAATGCTTTCACGTGGCCGATGTGCAGGTAGCCGTTCGGCTCGGGTGGCAGGCGGGTGCGGACATAGGAAAAGCGCCCGGTGCGCAGATCTTCGGCAACGGCCTCGTGGATAAAGTCAGTGGGTTTAGGGGTTTCTTCGGTCATAGGATGAACCCTTCAGCGATTTTTGGTAATTATAACGCATGTTCCGGGGGTTAGCAGGGCAGCGTTCTTATTCGGGTAGGGCCTTTCCAAAGTCGGACAGAACCTATCCCTCGTTCCCTCTCCAGCATCGAAAACCACGATGCTGGAGAGGGATGCCAAACCAACTTCCGGCAAATTGGTTTCGCTCTGTGGAATTGCGTGAGAATTCAAAGGATCATATAATGAGCATCAATTCTATGGGCGCAATTGATAAACGTAACGTGCTGGACGATGAAGTCTTTACGTACCGAATCAGTAAAGAGATAAAGGTGTTCATTTACTGGAGCGGTAAGCAAGTTAAGGTTTTAAAAGGGGATGAAGCCCAGAAATTTATCAGCAAGCTGATCGGGCTGGATGATAAGGGAATACAACTGTTGATGGCGAAGGTCACGGGCAACTTCAAGCGCGGCAATGAACGGTAAATTGCCACCTGCTTCCTGTATTCATTTCACACCGGTAAGGAGATTTTCCACAGTGGACATCCCACGGATATTCAGCATCACTGAGAGTGCTCACCGCATCCACAATCCGTTCACACCCGAAAAGCTCGCCACGCTCGGCGCAGCGCTGCGCCTGGAATCGGGGGCGGGCGTGCTCGACCTCGGCAGCGGTTCGGGGGAGATGCTGTGCACCTGGGCGCGCGATTACGGCATCGTAGGCACCGGCATCGATATGAGCCCGTTGTTCACCGAGCAAGCCAAACGCCGTGCGGAAGAACTTGGCGTCGCCGATCAAGTCAGGTTCATGCATGGCGATGCTGCTGGCTATGTCTCCGACGAGAAGGTCAGCGTGGCAGCCTGTATCGGCGCCACCTGGATCGGCGGCGGAGTTGCCGGTACGATCGAGCTTCTGGCGCGGAGCCTGCGCAGCGGGGGGATCCTCCTGATCGGCGAACCCTACTGGCGGCAGATCCCGCCAACGGAAGAGGCTGCCAGGGGCTGTTTAGCCCACGCAATCTCCGACTTTCTTCTGCTTCCAGAACTACTCGCGTCTTTCGGCTCCCTGGGCTACGATGTTGTTGAAATGGTTCTGGCGGACCAGGACAGCTGGGACCGGTATGAGGCGGCCAAATGGCTCACCATGCGCCGGTGGCTGGAAGCCAATCCCGACGATACGTTCGCGAAAGAGGTTCGCGCCCAACTGACCTCGGAACCCGCGCGCTACGCCGCTTACACGCGGGAATACCTGGGCTGGGGTGTGTTCGCGCTGATGCCGTGCTGATGCCGCGGCACCAGCCGTGGCACCAGAGAAAAGAAACGTAAAGGGAAAACACTCCGTGCGATTTCCGGCGTAGTGCACCGGAAATCGCACGGAATATCATTATCTACTCATTCCACCACACCCAGTAGTACCAATTGACCGGGTACGGGCGGGCCATGAGGGGGTCGCCGGGCTTGGGCAGTTTGTTTCCAACGGGATTTACCGAGGCGCTGGTGGCGTAAATGTAGGCGGGTTTTCCGGCATTCATCTGGAAGGCGGTCTGCACCCAGGCTTCGGCGATGGTGCGCTGCATCCAGGGGATTTCGCCGATGATGAAGAAGGATGGGATGCGCATGTTATCCACCAGGCGCGGGCCAAAAGCGATATCGGCCATCAGGCTGTTGAAGCCCAGCAGCATATGCGCACCCTGGAACGCGCCGAACCACCTGCGGATCGGTTCGGAGCCGGGGGTAGGCCACTGCGCGCGCAGCGTCAGGCAGGAAGAGAAACCGATCCAACGGGCATTCTGGTAGCGTGCGTTGGAGCCATCGAACCAGTTTGAATCGTGACTGTTGGATGGCACCGCCAGGCCACCGTTGGAGCCATGCCCCGCGTAATAGACGAAATCGGCGCGGTCCACGCCGTAGGTGCAGTCGGAACCGCCCAACGAGCAGTCGCGCCAGTCGCGTTCCCAAGCCAGTGAGTTGTACCAGTTGAAGACGCGCGGCCAGCCCAGGCTCATCAGGCCAGAAGAGAGGCCGTTTGCATCCGGGGGCACGCCACCCAGGTCCGACCCGCCCGGACCGTACGGGGGATAATCCGAGCCGTATTCCACTCCAAAGCGATAGTTGGTGGCAAGCATCGCCAGGGGCGTATCCGGAGAAGGCGCGGGCGCATCCGCTACGCTACCGCTGGCGAGGGAACCATTCGCCAATAATGGAAAGAAGGTTGAGGCGGGAGAGACCAGCGAAACAGTCTGCTGGCGGGTAACGCCTTCATCATCGGTAACGATGAGGTGGATAGTGAGGCTGCCAGGGGCGCCTTTGTTTTCAGGGGAGGGCAGAGTGGCTTGCACGGGCGGCAGTTTGCCCGGCGCAGGCAGATTTCCGCTACCGAGTGAGGTTCCATCTTCAAGCTGCCACTCGTAAGCATACGGGGGCTGCCCATCGCTGATTTCGCCGACTAGCTCCACGCTGACGCCGCGAAAATTGACATCGCCGTTGTTCGGAGAAAGGATCGCCACGGTCGGGCCGAGGCCGCCTTCCCCAGACTGAACCGCGGGCAGAACGATATCCCTGAGCACCAGGGTCTGGCCGCCTACATCCACCGAAACACCGGGGAAGGTCAGATCAGGTTCCAGCAGCGACTGCGGCTGGGCGGCATCGCTGACGAAGAAAGATAGGGTGGGGTCTGGAATCTGGATATTGGTCCCGTCGGGGAAAGCTGCCTGGACACGGCTGCGAACTTCCTCCTTTGCCATAGTTGGGTCGACGGCAGGCGCGGTGCGCAGGAAGGAAAGCGTGCGCCCGTGGGCCGGCATGGCAACCGCCTGCAAGCCAACGATGTGATCATCCAGAGATGGACCAGGAGCAGCAGGCTTTTCGGTGGTATCGTCGAAGATCATCGAGATGTGCCCGCCGGGGCCGCCCAGCGGAATGGTGGGAAGCTGGCTGTAGCGACCGGTGTTGACCAGAATGGGAACCGTAACCATGATGCGGATGGGCGCGCTGGTCGGCTACGCCCCAGGGGTGGTGGATTGACCGGAACGGGTTTCCGTTGAAACCCTGTATAGGGGATCTTTCGCAAAATCGTGGGCGCACTGCTGCGTGAGACCGGGGATCTGCAAGTTATCCGAAGTGGGATCAAGGACGGACCCGTTGACCATTAAGAACTGGCAGGCCAGAAGCTGGGCTCTGGCTGGGTCAAGCTCTGGGGATGGCACCACGCTGCCGTCGCCGAACGCGCGGGTCGGCTCGTAGGCATAGAAGCCTCCGGTGGCCCCGAACTGCTCCAGGATAGTGTGATTTTTCTCATTGACCCCGGTGAATCGGGGATGGCCGTTATAGGCATCCTCGCGCACCTGCATGTTATTCGGGTCAAATACTCCCTCCAGAACCCGTGAAAGTGCCTGCGTTCCATCACTGGTGACATTTAGGCCGGCGATCTTGAAAATTGGCAGCTCCGAAGCAGCCGCCAGGGTGACGCCGTTGGCATATTGGTACACGGCTGATTGGCCGCGAGCTGGCCCAGCAGAGCCCACCCCGGTAAGAACGAGCAGCAAAATGGAAATACCATACCAAAGCCTTTTCAAAGACATACGAGATTTCTCCTTTTTATGACAATATACCAACCCGCACAATCACTTCGATTGTACATCTTCCTGGGGATAAGTCAACTATTTTGATTATAATTATATATTTATAATCTGTTTATGGCGTACCGCGTGCCGATAGGTTACAGCACCATACCCAATATCGGCTATCCAATGCCACTGGTTGGCTATCCTTACCTCAGGCTCCACGCTGGCGGCGACTTGGACACCCTGCCGCTTGTGGTCCGCCCAGACGCGACCACCTGCCCGCAGTTCCTGGCACCATGTGGCTGGCGCTTGGGCTGGACCCCAACACGCCGCTCACCTGCCCGGCAATGGCTGTTCTTCCTGTTCACCTGGCTAAACAAGGAGGAGGTACGAGACCGGCTGCCGGATTGGCTGCGGCGCGTTACAACGCGACGGCGTGCTGTTCTTGATTTACATTCTGCTCTTTTGCCTAGAACGCCTTGTTTGGAGTTTCTGCGCTATGATTACCAGCCCATCGCGTGGCCGTTCAGTCCGCCGCATCTGTGGATGATAGCGATCCTGGCGGGTTGCCTGGCGGCATGGAGCGTGATTATGACACAAGGAAGAAAGGAGGTAGGCCAGCGGCGGTAAGCGCGTGGCTGGCCTGGGGCGCCAAGGGCAGGGAAGCTGCTTCCTCTGCTGGAGCGGAGGAAGTGGAGAGCAATCGCCTTGCTTATACCCGATAGCGGGCAACGATTTCGTTGAGGAAGGTGGCAAGCTGATGCAGGTCGTGAGCAGCTTTCTCCGACTGGCGCGTGCTGGACAGATTCTGCATGGTGGCCTGGTTAATATTGTTCATGGCCAGTGCTACCTGCTCAATGCCGGCGGTCTGCTGCTGCCCGGCGGCGACCATCTGCGAGGCGTTTTGCGCGGCCTGGTCGATCACATCCGACAGGCGCTCGATAGCATCACGAGATTGTTCCACAAGCCGCACGCCATTTTCCACGCTCTTGGCGCCCTCTTCGGTAGCCATGACAGTGGTGTTGGTGGCTTTCTGAATATCCTGCAGGATGGCCCTTATTTGAGCAGTGGCCTGCTGCGATTGTTCAGCCAGGCTACGCACTTCGGCGGCGACCACGGCAAAGCCGCGGCCCTGTTCCCCGGCGCGGGCGGCTTCCACAGAGGCGTTCAAGGCCAGCATGTTGGACTGCGACGCGATGCTGTTGACGGTGGTGGTGATCTCGCCGACTTGCTGCATCTGCTCGGACAGGGCCAGGATGTTCTCGGCGATGCGCTCCACCTGCTCCTTGATCTGGGCCATGCTTTCGATGGTGGCTTCTACCGAGCCGCGTCCATCCTTGGAAGTCTGGACGGTTTCTTTGGCAGTATTTGCCACTTCCTGGGCGCGCATAGCGGAAATCTCGGCGATGGTCTTCACCTCGTCAACGGTGGTGGTAGTCTGCGAAATGGCCGCGGACTGCTCGCTGGCGCCGCTGGCCTGCTGGGTAGTAGCGGAAAGGATCTCCGTTGAGGCCGAGGCTAACTGATTGGCGGTCTCCTGCACTTGGAGGATCATATCGTGCAGGCTCTCGGTAACCATATTCAGGTCCAGGCCAAGCTGCACCAGGGGGTCATCTTCTGGCCGCTGATCTATATCCACCTCCAGACGGTCCCTTAGGTTGCCACTGCTCACACCGCGCATAAACTGTACATAGCGTTGGACAACACGGCTCATATACTCGCGCTGGTTACGCTCACTCATCAGCATTGCACGCAGCCTGACAACCATCTGCTGGAAGGTATTCTCGAGCACGCCGATCTCATGGTTATGACGCACTTCAACCGAGACATCCATGTCGCCACCGCTAAAGCGCTTGCCAATTTCCGCCAGGTCGCTGATAGGGGTGGTGATGCCGCGCGTCACCAGGAAAGCAAAGCCAGTTGCCGCCAGCGCGCTGATCAACGACATGATGAGGAAAAGCACGATGATGGATTGACGGGTGTTACGAAGAGCAGTAATTTCCTCATCCATCACTTCGAGCGGCGAAAGGGCTACTTTGCTGGGCTGTTCGATGATAACGTGCCAATCAAAGCCTTCAAACCCACTCACCGAATAATGCTCACCTGCGGCAGTTTTGGCAAATGCGCTAATGACTTCGACGCCGCCGGTTTTCATCTGCCCGAGCAAATAACCTGTGGACTGCTTGCTAGACATGATCTGTTGGAAGGTGGCATCCCCTGTTTTGAGCAAATTACTGCTCTCCTGCATCATTATCGCAGGATCGTGGCTAATACCGGTATCGGCAACCAGAAAGCCATCCTGCGTAACCACGCGCACCCAGCTCTCATCAAAGCGATTGGCCGCTTCGGTAGTCAATTCCTGCACGGCACTGATATTCATAATGGATTTTAGCACGCCAATTGACCTGCCGGATTCATCAATAATCAGCACGGCGAACTCCACGGCAAATGTTTTGGCCGAGTCATCGTAGACAACCGGGCTGATATAAAAGCCATTAAGGGTGGCTTCCGTCCACCAGGTTTCATCCTTTTGGTAGAAATCAGAGGGCATTTCACTATAAGCGGCGATAAAACCATGTTCTTCGGTAAAGAAAATCTCAGTGAAATCCGGGTCAAGCCGCTTAAGTTCTTTCAAATAATTGAAAACCAGCGGATCGCCTAACAAGGCGCGGGTGCCGGCCATGTGGGATTCGAGCGCGTCAATTTCAAGAGAAGGCAGGTCATCCCTAACGGCACGGGCAGAAGCTTCACGGGCTGCCTGGCGGATGATGGGGTTGGCAGCCCATCCCGTCACCTGCCGTATTTTATTGGACATATAGGTGTCGATTTGCTGGGCAGTAACGGAAGCGGAATCAGCCAGGGTTTCACCGATGATATCGCCGGATATCTGCACGCGGGTATTCTGGACGTTCTCTTCCAGGCGAGTGATAGCCTGGTTGATGAAAACACCAACCACCAGGGCTACTATGAAAATAGGGACTACGGCGCACAGGACGGTAATTAGAAGCAGCCGGGTGCCAATTTTTAGGTTATTGAACATTCTTTATCTATCCTGCGATTGATCAAGTAAATTATTAAGAATGAAAGACATCCAATCAATCGATTCCAAATATAACTTTTTTGCAACGTACAACTGAAATTATATAAGTTAGCTGGGATATTACCAATAGCCGCTGGTTTGCAATTAGGAAAGGATGGGGGTATTTAATGGGGAATTTATTCGATTAGGAAAATAGGATGAGAAGGAAGAGATTTTAAACCGCGAATGAACCCGGATGAATACGAGATGGTATTTTGGCAAAGGTATTGTAGAATGAAATGTAGAAAGGATTCCAACATGTATTTTGCGGATACAACACGCGGTCGACCGTTTTCCAAAGATCCGGCAGTGGTCTGGTTCCAGGGCCAGTACTGGCTATATTATTCCAAGCCGCCGTTCGATACTGTGGGTTTGTCGCAGTTTAATGGCTCGAATAAAATCGACGAAATGGGGCGATCCGCGCGCACGGGCGATGGCTGGGCGATTGGGATTGCAACCAGCCATGACCTCGATGCATGGCATGTAGTTGGCGAGATTCTCCCCGCGGCGGACTATGAAAAAAACGGCCTGTGCGCGCCGGGAGCCATCGTGCTGGATGGGCAAATCCATCTTTTTTACCAGACATACGGCAACGGCCGGCATGATGCGATCTGTCATGCCGTTTCCAGCGATGGGGTGACATTCCGACGCGACCCCAGCAACCCGATCTTTTCACCCACGGGAGAATGGACCTGCGGGCGGGCCATCGACGCGGATGTGATCGTGCATGGGGATCACTTGTGGTTATACTTTGCCACCCGCGATCCGGGGATGAGAATTCAGATGCTCGGCACGGCTTCGGCTGCGCTCAATTCAGGTTTTGGCCGGGCGGCCTGGACGCAGCAATGCACGGCGCCTATCCTCAAACCGGAGCTGCCCTGGGAAATGGAGTGTATCGAAGCGCCTGCCCTGGCCCGGCATGGGGAGCGACTGTTTTTGTTTTATGGGGGCGCCTACAATAACAGTCCCCAGCAAATTGGGGTGGCAACCAGCCTGGATGGGATGAACTGGACGCGCCTCTCGGAGCAGCCTTTCCTGGCGAACGGCGCGCCGGGCGAGTGGAATGCCAGCGAGTCCGGCCATCCATTTTTCTTCCGCGCGCCGGACCAGCGCGATTATCTGTTTTTCCAGGGCAACAATGACGGCGGAAAGACCTGGTATCTCTCACGGCTGGAGATCGGCTGGCGTGACAACCGGCCATATATCATCCGGGCACCTGATGATGCGCGTCAGCCGCCGCAGAGCATCGGATAGAGAGAATGCACAGCCTGCCAGAAAGAAGTTTGGCGTGCGGAGCAAACTTATGCCATTTCTCACGGTCTGCGTAGTGGTGATCCACGACAATAAGATTCTTTTGACGAAGCGAGATGATTTCCATATCTGGTGCCTGTCCAGCGGAGGCGTGGAGGATGGCGAAACGGTGGCGAAAGCCGCCCAGCGGGAGACGCGCGAAGAAACCGGGCTGGAGGTGGCGCTGACCCGGCTGGTCGGGGTTTATTCACGCCCTGCGGACACCCCCACCGGGCACGCGGTGGTGTTCGCGGCGCGACCGACGGGCGGCGCGTTAACTCCGCAGCCGGGCGAGACGCTGGAGGTGCGCTATTTCGATCCAGCGGAGCTGCCCGCCGAGCTGGGATTTGGCCACCGACGGCGGATTGAAGACGCGCTGCGAGGCGTAAACGGGGCGGCAGTAGCGCAGTCACCCGCCGGTGGAATAAAAGGGAAACGCATCCCTCGCGAGGAGCTGTACGTGCTGCGCGACCAATCCGGGAAGACGCCGGAACAGTTTTATATGGATTGGTTCCAGCCGGACCGGGTGGAAGAAGAACGCGAGGTGTAGAGAGGACGCGCGGTGGGTCGTTCCATCCGAGGGAGAAAACATGCAAGCTGAAACTACGGCAGGTATGCGGCTGGTCTATGCACAAGAAGAGCGCGAGGCGGCGCGGGTGATCGGCGCGGCGATGGAGAAAAGCGCCGGGCTGCTTGCGGAGCGCTGGGACCTGTACCCGCCCGCCGACTGCCGGGTGTATGTGATGACGGCCTGGCTGCCCTTCCTGTTCCATGCCGCGCCCTGGCTGTGGAAGGCGTACCTGGCGCTGGTGCTGCCGATGATCACCTGGCGGGCCAGCGAGGTGTGGGCTTTTTCGGGCGGCTGGTCGCTATCTTTCGGGAATCGGCGGGTGGTGGGGATCAAGCCGGAGCGGTTGATCCGGGCGGGGGACGCCAGCCTGGGCGAGCAGATTTATGCACCCGGTCTGTCTGCAGGGGAGAAGGTTCAGGCGATCACCTGCCACGAACTGACGCACGCCTTCACTGCGCACCTGCGGCTGCCCTTCTGGCTGAACGAAGGGCTGGCGATGCTGGCGATGGAATATTACCTGGAGCAGCGCATTGTGCGGGAAGATACGCGCGAGCGGCTGACCCGCCCCCCTGCTCACAAACCTATGCGAGAGAAGCGCCAGGCGCTGGTGGATCTATACGCGCGGGGCTACTGGCTGGCGCGATATCTCGATGAGAACCACCCGGACCTGCTGCACTCACTGCTGGCGGAGCGCATGGGACATAAGGCGCTGAAAGCAAAGGTAGCGGCAGCGTTTGGGGTGAAAAATGAACATTTTTGGGACGAGATCGCGGCGGTAGTGGATGGGTACTTCGCGAGATAGGGATTGTCTCTCGCTGGCGCGAGCATCGGGGAAGGCCCCCGACCCACTACGAGCGGCACGGGAGAATGCCCGACTTACTTTTCCTTGGGCCCCATATAGACCACCTCAAAGAGAATGCGGTCTGGGGATTCGAACATGACCTGGTAGTAGGTGTGGTTTTCATCCATAGCGAATTCGGGGCGGTGGCGCGGGGTTTCAAAGAGAGGCGGGATGTTATGCTCGCGCAGGTATTCGACCGCCTGGTCGACGGCGGACTGGGTTGGGGCTTGCAGAGCCAGGTGGTTCATGCCGGGGCCATCATAATCGTTGGCGCGGTCTTTGATACTGCCGAAGAACCACAGACTGTTGAAGACGGTGCTGCCGACGCCCAGCATCACAGGGTCGTCTTCCAGGACGCCCCAGCCAAGAAAAGCAAACAGGTCTTTATAGAACGGCAGGTTGCACTGCGCAACGTTGAACTGGATATGCCCGAACTTGGTTTCGATCATGCTGTCCTCGCGGAATGGGGTGAGATATATAGGATTATATATGAATATTTGCGCGGATTGATACGTACTGATTTAAGACCTCAAAGATCGCGGTTGCCGCGCAACTATACAAACCTTTGAGGTCTGAGATCGTCAGGGTTACAATTTAGGGATGGAGAAATTTCTATGATGCGTAATCGTTCGGGACGCCGGGCAGGCAGGGCGGCCCCGGCGGAAGATGAGAAGACCCCAGTATCGTTCAGGTCGGTGAACTGGGGGCGGCTGTTTGGCTACCTCAAGCCCTACCGGGGGCGGATGGCGCTGGCGATTTTGGCGCTGCTGGTGTACAGTGGGTTCGGGTTGGCCTTCCCATTGGTGATCGTGCGCCTGCTGGACGCGGCGACCCAATCGCTGAATTATGCCACGCTCAATATGCTGGCGGGGCTGCTGGTGGGGATCTTCCTGTTCCAGGCCGCCTTCAGCTTTTTGCAGAGCTACCTGCTCTCCTTTATCGGCGAGCGGATCGTCTTTGACCTGCGCACATCGCTGTATAAGCACCTGCACGAGCTGTCGCTGGATTTCTATGCTACGCGGCGGGTGGGCGACCTGGTTTCGCGCCTGTCGAGCGACGTGACCCAGATGCGCAACATGCTGACCGGCAACATCACCAGTTTCCTCAGCCAGATCGTGTCGCTGATCGGTTCGGTGGTGATCGTACTGGCGCTCAACGCCCGGCTGACGCTGTTCATCCTGGCGATTGTGCCGGTGCTGATCGCGGTGGCGTTCTTCTTCGGGCGGCGCATCAGCAAAAGCAGCACCCAGATCCAGGATCAACTGGCGGCCTCGACCGTGGTGGCGGAGGAGGGTCTGCAGGGCATCCGGGTGGTGAAGAGCTTTGGGCGCGAAGGGTACGAGACCGAGCGCTACACCGGGGCCATGCTGCAAACCTTCCGGGCCTCGCTGCGCATGGCAGTGACCAACTCGCTGTTTGCCTCGGTGATGATGTTCCTGGGCTTCGCCGCCATCGCCGCGATTATGTGGTTTGGCGGGCGCGAGGTGATCGCCGGGCGGATGACGCTGGGGATGATCACCGGGTTCCTGATGTACGGCGTGACCATCGCCGCCAACCTGGGCGGGCTGGGCGGGCTGTACGGGCAGATCAGCGCGGCGATCGGCGGGGTGACGCGCGTGTTCGAGCTGCTGGATACCCCGCCCACTGTGCGGGACGCGCCCGGCGCGGCGGAGATCCGAACCGCGCGCGGCGAGATGGCCTTCGAGAACGTTTCGTTCAGCTACGACGGGACCACGCCGGTGCTGCAAAACGTGTCGCTGGAGATCCGCGCCGGGGAGATCCTGGCGCTGGTGGGACCCAGCGGGGCGGGCAAGAGCACCATCTTCAACCTGATCCCGCGCTTTTATGACCCCAGCGGCGGGGCGATCCGCATCGATGGGCAGAACCTGCGCGCCGTGACCCAGCACAGCCTGCGCCAGCAGATCGGCATTGTGCCGCAGGAGACGATGCTGTTCGGCGGGACGATCCGCGAAAACATCCTTTACGGGCGGCTGGCAGATAAGAACCAACCAGCAGCGACAGAAGATGAGATGATCGCGGCGGCCAAAGCGGCCAACGCGCACCAATTTATTATGGCATTCCCCGACCAGTACAACACCACGGTCGGCGAGCGCGGGACCAACCTGAGCGGCGGGCAGCGCCAGCGCATCGCCATCGCGCGGGCCATCCTCAAAGATCCACGCATTCTCCTCCTAGATGAAGCGACCAGCAGCCTGGATAACGAGTCGGAAGAGCTGGTGCAGGACGCGCTCAACCGGCTGATGCAGAACCGCACCACGGTGATCATCGCCCACCGCCTGAGCACGATCAAGGTGGCCCACCGCATCGCCGTGCTGGACGCGGGCAAGATCATCGAGCTGGGCACGCACGAGGAGCTGATGGAGCAGAACGGGCTGTATGCACGGTTGTATACCATGCAGTTCCGGAATCCGGAGGTGGAGCTGGGCCTGCTGGCGAATGGGCATAAGGAGGAAAAGGAGCCGGAAGAACAGAAGCCGGTGGAAGAGAAGCCGGCGGGGATTTTGGGGTCGCTGTTTCGGAGGGGGTAGGTTTTCTTAAGACCTCAAAGGTCTGGCAGACCTTTGAGGTCTTAACGTGGCGGATGAGGCGACAACGCAGAGCATTGCCACGAGAAATATATTAATCTCTTTATGGCTGAGCGGATAATCTTACATACAAATGGTCCCACCACCCTGACTGGTCCCCATAATAGGTACAGTTCGCACCGGTTGTTAAGTATGGGCACTGAAAGAGAACTTCTACTGTGTGCTGGCCAGGCTCAAGATTTACATAACCAAATCCTTGTAGTACTGCAAACTCATTGTTGGTATACCCTAATTCAGAAAAAACCCGGCTACCATCCACTGCAACCATTACATTTACACGGGCATTTGCCATTGTTGACATTGCCAATCCGCGGTGCTCGATTTCTGCTACGCAGTTCGTATCGCAGGTAAATGTAACTTTTGTCCCCGTTGGCTTCATGGTAGTGGTGTCATTTACTATATGAGCCTTACCATAACTCTCGTAGCTAGAAAAAGTGATGTTGCGCGACTTAATCGCCCCATCCGGCACAGTCAACGCCATACCCGCCACCGGAACGCTGCGGATCAACTCACGCGGGGTGAGGGTTTCGTCGCCAATGGTGATCTCTAAATAGCGGTCGCCGGTCCACAGGCTGGTGGGGACGCCGCCGGTTGTCAGGCTGCCCAGGCCAACCGTGAACAGGCCGTTTACCACGTCTACCTGATGCGTCTCCGGGCCACCCGCGGGCCACAGCAGGCTGCCGCCTTCGGCGGCGTTGTAAATGCCAAACTTAATCAGCACATCGTTCTGCGTGATGGGCGTACCGTCTTTGTTCGCCAGCCGCCCCTGGTAATTGACCGTTGTCGCGCTGGGGTAACCCGCGATTTGCTGCGAGCTTTGCGCCCAGGCGTGCTGGGTGACCAGTAAAACCAGTACGATCAAGATCGTGCCGCCATTTGGCATCATCCAGGCCAAGGCGCGCTTGCTAAAGTGAAGATGAGACAGGCAGCGGGTGAAGAAAGTATCCAGCCAGCTTCCCAGGCGAGTAAAGAATTTCGGTTGTGTATCCATGTTAATCTCCATCCGTTACTTTCTAATGATTGGCAGATAAGTTTGAGAATGGGTTCCGCCGAAATCGACCGTGTAAGTTTGTGATACATTCCCGGCGCGATCCCGGAACTGGATATAAGCGTTCCCATCCGAACTGTTCCATTCGAAGTAGGACTGTTCGTACGGCTGCCATTCGGCCCCGTCAAAGCGCGGGCTGGCGCTGATGCGGACATCGCTGACGCCGCTGTTATCATCCATAGCGATCATTTCAACTGTAATGTATTGGTCATCCGTCCCAAATGGAGTGATCTGCGCAGTAGGTGCAACCGGGTCATAGATGATTTCATCGCTGAACGGCCCAAGCACCAGGCCGTCCACCATTTCCACCAGGAAATATACCGCGCGTGGTTTTACATATGTATCGCTTAGCACGATCGACCATTCAATGGACGGCTGGTACTGGATCCAGTCATCCATGACCCCCTCCGGAATTACCGGCGTGGATCCCTCTGCTAACGGATCACCGCTCCACAAGATCATCCGAGCGCCAAAAGGAGCATCGAGACTCAGGGTAACATTCGGCGTGTTTGTGTACCGGCTGTTTTCGTTGATCAAAATTTTGAACTCATCAAATTCGCTCGTGGTAACCGGGGGCGTGTCTGGATTCGCGGCCATGCGCGGATCACTAAGAAGTGGATCGAGGGATGGCGAACCGCTGCCGCCGCTGGATGAACCAGGGTTAGACCAGAAGCCGCTGGATAACTGGTAACTGGTGCTGAGCAGCAGCCCGTTCGCGCTGGCGAACGGCTGGCCCAAGGTATCGGTTAGCTGATACAGCGGGGTAGCGCGGTTGTTTCCACCGGCGTTGAGCGAATACCAGGGAATGGTATAGCCCATGACGGTACTGGTCCATTCGATGGGCAGGCAGTCTGGGTAAACAGCCCAAAAGCCGTTGCGCAGTTGGTAACTTGCGCTGCCGGGTGGGTTTTGGGAAAAACCGGTTGGCTGACCGAACACAGTGTCCAGGCGGTAGACCGCGCTGGCGGTGGTATTGAATGACCCGGCGCTGGTCAGGCTGTTCTGGCACATGCGGTAGGTCAGCGAGTGGGGCGCGGGCGGGTTGAGATTCAGCCGGATAGAGTCAGACATCACATCCGAGACGTTCCCGGCCCGGTCGGATACCTGCATGTAAACGGTGTACACCCGGTTGTCCTGTCCGGGAATGGTCCAGGGAATCTCGTCTTGATATTCCAACCATTCCGACCAGTACACCTGGTTGTTGGAAACGCGCACCCTGGAGATGCCGCTCCCTGGATCGTTACTGGTGGCATGAAGGGTTACATTTACCTGGTAAGTCTCTTCGCTGCCGCGATTGATGGTGAACACCGCGTTCGGCCTGTCTTTGTCGTACAGGACGGCGAAGGTGGAAATACTGGATTCATGGCCGAGAAAATCCACGGCCTTCACGCTGAGGAAATAGGATGCGTGACCATCTTCCGGGCTGATGGCAGGGGGATCAAACGTCTGCCCAGTGGTGTAGGTGGTTGGCACGGCGTCAGACTCCGTTCCCCAGGAATAATAATATCCTCGCATACCCGACAGGCTGTCGCTTGCTGACCAGGTAAAGGCCGGGTCGCGACAGGTGTTCTGCGGCTCGCCGTTCAGGCTGTTGGCACAACCTGGGCCGGAGATGTTGATTATGGGCCGGCTCGGGTTGCTACGATCAATGCCAAATGTGACCGTAGCGGGAGTAGGATCGTCCAGGTAGCCTTGATCGAACGCTTTCACCTGGAAGGTATATTGACCGTCCGCTAGCCCTATAAACTGGACACTCTTGTTGGTCGATAGCTCGGACCATGCGCCGTCATTTAGACGGTAGGAAAACCGCAGCTTATCTACCGGCGTCACATTGTCCGAGCCGCTCCATTGCAGCAAGGTAGGATTCGCGCCAGTAGACCAGACGTGAGGCGAAGAGCCAGTAAAAACGGTTTCCGGCGGCTGGTTATCGCCGCAGTTGGTGGATGTATACGCTTGGCCACCTTTGATCGTACTGGAATGGATATCCTGATTACCTTCGCGGAAATAGTACTCCAGGTCAGAATCAGTAATTGATTGAGAAACCTGCGCTTCTATATGCAGGTGTTCTCCAGAGGCTAAACCGGTGTTTCCCTCCAGGCCAACAATGGTTCCCTTGGGAACCCCTTTGACGATTCCATCTTTGTTATACGCAGTCTGAATCCATTCCGGGACGCTATCTTTTCTTAAGTGCATGAAAATGGAGTAGAAACGATCCGCATGTCTGATGATGATGCGGTTGGTGTAATCCATGGAGTTGTGCCAAGGATGTGCTGATTTATTATTTACAAAGGGGCAATTATGGTCACTGTCCGATTTTATTAAAACAATATCTCCGTATTCGGGGGATCTGATTTGATCGCTGGGCAAATCTATAAAGTCAATATTATGACTCGTATGATAACCACGACTGACTTTAGCCGTACCACAAAATGGGAAGCCAAGCTTTACATCCGCTGCCGCCACCGTTTTCGCGGAATTCATCTCAGAAAGCAGCATCTCACGAAACGGCGCGGACAGCACTGCACCTGGCGCGTGTGTGACAGCGTCCTTCCAGCCAGAATCCTTTTGGGACACCGCTTGCCAGATGCCCGCCGAATCCCGGTAGGCGATGACAACTTCAAACGCAAGAAAATTTACGCCTTCCGCCAGATCTGCTTTCGCGACAGCCCAAGCATCACTTTGCTTAATCTCCAAAATCGTCCAGACCGCGGTTGAATTTTCGGGCTGCGGTGAGACCCGCTGCAACGCCGTGTAGATTGCAGCCTCCAGCGTTGGCGAAGCCTGTTGAGCCGCCGCCGGGTGGAAATTCGTTTGCAGAAGGATCAGTCCAATCAGGATTATCCCCGCAATCGTTCTTTTTGTTTTATCGGTCGATGATTTCATCATCCCCATCCTCGATTTTCGCATCGATCCAGGTCTTTCGGAAACTCAATTTTGACTCAACACCATGTAACTGGCTTTTGGCAATTCGATTATGGGTTTTTGGTACAGATCATATACGGTAAAGAATCTGGATATGGTGGCTTTACAAAAACCTGAGGTGAGCCATAATTATCGCTCATACTCCAAAGATCATATTTCTGCCAATAATTGGGGTCCGTTGTTACATTACTCGTACAGGTTGTGTTGGTATACCACATGGTTTCACCGGAAGCGATAGCGATACAGTGCTTAAAGCCTGCGGCTTTTAGATTTGTTATTAAGTTCGAACAGGTATTAACTGGTATCTGAGGGCGATACAATTCTGATGTGGCGAAATTCAGGTCAGCCCTATCCAGTGTTCCATTTAGAATATCATCGGTCGTGATACCATTGTTCTCAATTTGCTTTGTTCCAATCGCACCATCGGGGACGGTGAGGGCCATCCCCGCCACAGGCACGCTGCGGATCAGTTCTCGCGGGGTAAGGGTCTCGTCACCAATGGTGATCTCCAGATAGCGGTCGCCGGTCCATAGATTAGTGGGAATGCCGCCGGTTGTCAGGCTGCCCAGGCCCACCGTGAACAGGCCGTTGACCACATCGACCTGATGCGTCTCTGGACCACCCGCGGGCCACAGCAGAGAACCACCTTCGGCGGCATTATAAATGCCAAACTTGATCAGCACATCGTTTTGCGTGATGGGTGTGCCGTCTTTGTTGGCTAACCGCCCCTGGTAATTCACCGTCGTTGCGCTGGGACCGTACGCGTTTGCCGCAGATGCCAGGTTACGAGCCCATACATTCTGGGTAGTGAACAGTAACCCAATAACGAGGATAGTAAACAGCACGTTGCCGCGAGAGGGCAGCCATGTGCGCCAGTCGATGTTTGCCGGGAACTGGATTACCGGAATGCTGAAATGGATATCGATACGCTTTTTGGGCAACATAAAATCCTCCCCATGATCAACAATTGTCTTGGCTTTATCGGCTAAATGAAATATCGTGACTGCTTTGGACTGACTGTTATGCGTTTTCCCCAACCATCATTGGATAAAATAATTATCCTATATAAGTGACAGGAAAGTGCTTAACAGTACTGAAAGTAACAGAAAAGAGGGTTCCACGTTGCGAAGAGTTGAGTGAGGATGATTACGCCACGCTGTAGTCTGCGGATGAAGGGTAGAAAACACAACGGGCAGGAAGACCGCGCAAACCTTGCGCATCTTCCTGCCCTGCTGTCTGTTATGCTAATCGCGCTCTAGCTGCTCAGCAGATTCTAGATCGATTCATCAATCTTGTTCGTTCCACCCGCAAGTTTGGCAGCATGTTTTCCTGCCAGACGTCCAATGGTATAGCAGTGGCCCAGGGACAGCCCAGTGGCATGGAACGGATAATCCGCTCCGCCGTAGAATTGGCCGCCCAAATTGCCGACGCAGTATAAACCTTCAATCACCTGCTTCTTAGCATCCAGGGCCTCGCCGTTTGCAGTGGTATAAACGCCCGAGCACAAAGCAGAAACACGTAAGTGGCGGCGAATTCCATAGAAAGGCGCCGTCTTGATGGCGTTCATCCATTTGGCTTCCTTGCCAAAGTCTTCATCCAGACCCTTTTCGCACAATGCATTGTAGCGCTCAACAGAAGCCAGGAAAGCAGCTTTGTCTTCGATGCCCAGTTTATCAGCCAGCTCGTCCAGGGTATCTGCCCGGTAAGTGTCGATCAAGTGGGAGAAAACACCGGTGCGAGGCTTACCATCATGAGCTTTGGCATAATCCTCGTCGGAAATTTCTGGCATATATTTTTCCATGACAGCCGGAGGAACCAAACCTGACACGGCGGGATTATCCATATAGGTGCTGTCGTAGACCTGGCAGTACCAGCCCTTTGATCCGGCTTCAGGAACTGTGTAATTCTTGCCACCTTTGTACACGCCCTGATGAACCATAATATCGTTCATGTAGACGAAGCCAACAAACTCGTTGCAGAAACGCTGGCCTTTCATATTGACGTACAGGAAAGGCTCCTCGTACATGAGGCCCGCGTCAAAGTCATGCAACATTTTGGTGTGGCCCAGGTTTTCCATTACGGCGCCGGCGGTTACCGCCATTAGGTGGCCATCGCCCGTCTTTGAATATTGTTTCTTGTCGAATTCAGCCACATCTGGGCACCAGTGTTTCACCATGGAAGCGTTGTTCTGATAGTCGCCGGTCGCCAAAATGACCGCTTTATTGGCATTGAATTTAATGTAAGTGCCGTCCTTGCGTTTTCCAACCACACCCACGACCTTGCCGTTTTCCTGGATGAGTTGAACACCTGGAGTTTCAAAGAAGACCTTCAACCGGCCCTTAAATTCCGCGACGGCTTCTTCAACAACATAGGTCATAATGGTGCCGACATTATTCGGTTTTGGCCCCATCCAGGGGGCGTACATATGCGCCTTTGCTTTGCCATAATCGAATCTGCAGTACCGGCCATCCGTCCATTCGCCAGTGAAGTCTTGACTGGTGTTTAGATAAATAAATAAACCTTTGTCATTTGGTTTCTCTGCTGAGGTGCCATTCAATCTGGCCCGGTTATACAACCAGTTAACCGCTTCACCCGAATTCATTACGTAGGCTTTCAGGTGATCTGTATCTGAGCGCCAGTTATTGAGGCTGTTAGTATGATGTACATAGCGCAGCAAACCTTCTGGGTCGCTCTCATCAAGGATGAGGCCGGAACCACAGTTCCCCTGAGAAACAGGCGTGTCATGTTTCTGAAGGATCACAACGGAGCTGCCTTCTTCGGCTGCTGTAATCGCCGCAGGAACCCCGGCTGCGCCAGCGCCAACTACGATGATATCCGCTGTAACTTCACCAGCGAATTTTGTGATGGGCTCTAACTCAACTGACGAATCTTTGAATTCTGCAAGCGTTAAAGGTTCTGGCACATTTGCTGCCGCATCATTACCACCGGAACCAGCATCCTTCGGTTCTGCAGTCTCCTCAGTAGCTACTTTTGGTTTGCAGCCAGTGATACTTGCGATGCCGATACCAGCCGAACCAATTGCTGCCGTTTTTAAGAAATTCCGACGCGACGAATTTTTCGTCATTTTCCGCCTCTCCTAAATATGTAATGGTTTTGAAGTTATCTTGGGAAAATAGCTGTATTAAGTTTAAAGGGATACGGTAATTTTTCAATGAACAAATCAAACAAAACGTCCATATTTTCGTTTTGTTTCTGGACAATAACCGAATACTGTTTATAATTATTCAATTACCAGAGGATGAGGAGTTTTCTCTGTGGGCCAACAGGAAGAGCATCGTGAGAAGATTTATAAAGCACTTGCGATTCTAGTTCAACAAAAAAAGATATCGGAAGTCAAAGTAATTGATTTATGCCGGTTAAGTGGGATCCCTCGTTCTACTTTCTACACGCTTTTTTGTGATATCTATTCGGTTCCACAGTATTTGTGGGATGAGATGATGCAACCAACCCTATACGAAATCGGAGCCACCAAAACATGGGATGAGGGGCATCGTCTCATGTTCCAAAACCTTCTTGACAATAAAACGCTGTTCCTAAAAATATATTGGGAGAGTGATTATCATTCCATTCCTGAATATGGATACCGGGGTGGTTTTACGGCGGTAAAAAATAATGTGGAAAAGCGGAAAAACCATACATGGACGAATGATGAACTTGTTGAATTGGATTACACGATCAAGGCCCTGGCAACGCTTACCACAAAATGGGGCCGGGATGGCATGGTGGTACCTGTGGAAAAAATTGTTCGCATCTTTAACCATCATATCCCCGATTTTTTAAAAAATCTGTGCGACACGTAAATAAATATGTAACGAATTACAGATCGTTACAACCAGCCCCTTTTTGAATAGCATCGGTTGTTTTGTGCATAGATAACGCATTTCCCACTCTATTTTTCAGGCTATTACTTTTGGACAAATTTGGCAATTTGTCTTTGGTAACCCCTTGGTGGTTTTTTTAATATACGCTAGAATACAAATCATTCGCGCAATAAAACATTCCTAAACTAATCGCATGGTGGAACCCACATACCTACCAGGCAGCAATGATGCAGATTTCACCTTGCGATTTGTTTAGAACAGTCAAATAACCTTTCGTGTTTTGGAGATACTAATGGTGGACAAAACAAAAAATGACCCTGTACAAAAAGAGGCACAAAAGGATAAAAAATCCAAAAAACAGGGTTGGCCGATTATTGGAATCGTTGCGGTTGCGTTAGCCGTCATAGCGGCTGCGGCAGGCACAGGTGGGTACGTGATTCATTTATCCAACACAAGCCCTGAATTTTGCGGTACTTGCCATATCATGCAGAAGAACGTCAACTCCTATTTATCGAGTAATGATATGGACAATGTCCATGCTCAGGCAAACGTTCAATGCAAAGAATGCCATGATTACTCAATCCCTGCCGAAATAAGTAGTGGCATAAAATATATAACAGGTAACTATACCGTGAACACCGAAGGCGAATTGATGCCCGTTGCTTATAGTGATGATATGTGCCTGAAATGCCACATTAGTGATGAATACATGGCAAAAGCCACAGATTTTCTTCACAGAAACCCTCACAAGAACCATAATGGTGATTTAGATTGTAAGACCTGTCATATTTCTCACGGTGACCAGATCAATTATTGCGGAACTTGCCATGATAACGGTGGTCAGCGGATCACCGGTGAAGAAAATGAGGGGCGTAGTAGTACGCTTAAATAAACAATATTCGCAAATTGAGATAAAATTTTTAGCTGGCCCTGGATGTTGAATATAGGGCCAGTTTTTTTATTTTGAGAGAAAACGAGATCGAATATCGATTGCCAGCTAGCCAACACCCATGTTGGACGCGCCAAAAAGACCTCAAAGGTTTTAATGGCTGCGTAGCAGCCACAACCTTTGAGGTCTGGAGTCTAAAAAACCGGGTAGTCAGGGATTAATGACCTGAGGCGATCTCTACCACCCGCGTAATGTTGACATCGGTTGTCTTACCCTGCTCGCTCCAGTGGCTCTTGCAGCCGGGGTAATCGAGGAGAACGCCCTGGGCGGGTACGCCGCCGCCAGTGACCTGCCAGCCGGCGTCCCAGTTGGTGAGGGCGCAGGCCACGCCCACCACGCCCACGCCTTGGAGCTGGGTGCAGGCCGAAAGGCCAATGCCGCGCATTTCGTCGGGGAGGATGTAGACCTCGAAGCCGCGGCGCTTGCCCAGGTTGGTGAGGATGTGCACGCGACAGCCGGGGGTGCAGCCCACGCAGCGCCCGCCCAGGTCGGTGCGCTGGGCCTCGCATTCGGGCGTGCCTTCGGGAGCCACGCGCTCCGAGCGGGCGGAGAGGCAGTCGGGCACGATGACGATCTTGCGCGGCTGGGCGCGGAAGCGATCGCGGTAGGCGCGGCTGAGGATTTCGGTGCCCAACATACCCAGGTGGTACTCGACCGGCGTGCGGGTGATCAGTTCAGCGTCGTAGCGCCAGCGCCCGCCGTCGGGGATGCCTTCGATATATTTTTCCACCCCGGCAGTGTACTGTCCCAGCACAGCGGCGCTTTCGGCGGCGAAATCATCGGCCAGCAGCAGGCAGCAGGCCAGGATCGCTTCGGCCTCCTGCTCTTCCAGCGCGCTGATAAAGGCGGCCCACTGGTCCAGGCGGTCGGCCTGGCCATTTTGGCCCTGCGAGCGCAGCCAGCCCACCAGCCGCGCGACCACTGCCGCGGCGCCTTCGCCAAAAGGCAGCTCGTCGACGGCTTCAGCGGGGAGGCACGGGCTGGCGACCAGCCCGTTGACAAAGCCGCGCACGGCCTTTACCGGCTGCTCGATGGCGGGTAAGGGCAGGCTGCACTGCGCCTCCACCAGGCGGGTCAGCACCCAGGCGGGGGCCAGGGGGTAGAGCAGCGCCTCGGCGCCGTGCTCGCGCAGCAGAACGCCCAGCACCAGCATCTCAAACGCGGCCTCGGGGAAGGTGCGCTGCTGGTCCAGGTAGGCGAGGAAGCTGTTGACCGGCCTATCCAGGCAGGTACAGGCATCCTCAATCCAGCGGTCAGCAAAGGCGGCAATGGTCGCATAATATTCATCCGAGCTGCCGCCGGGGGTTCTCAACAAATAAGGCGTGGTTGTGGGCATTTTTTGCTTCATACCTTCTCCGCACACCTGCAGTACACCGCGCAGGTCATATTTACTCAATATACGCGCAAAGATGAGGCAGGTTGCGGGGATTATCTGTGGATTTGGTAAAGTTGGATAAAGTATAGCCCGCCGGGCGACATACTGCATCTGACAAAGGTAGAGGATGGGCCAGGGCGCGGTTTAGGTTTTTCCTATGCTTAAGGCCAGGAGCACGCGGGTTTTCAGAAGACCCAACATGGATGGCGGAGGAAACGGCAAGTTCAAAAAATTATCCAGATACCAACAGTTTTTGCCGGGAAAGATCAGGCCATGCTATACTCAACGAAATAAATCGCAAGGTGAAATCCGCATCATCGCCGCCTTGTGGGAATGTGGTACCATCATGCGATTCGTTTCGTAGAAAGCGTTGACCTGAAGTAATCCATTAGCGCATCTGGATACCGTTCACATCTCACACACGGAGAGAAGCATGGCCGAGAAAAAAGAAATAACCAACAAGCTGCCCCCTGGCACAGCAGAAACAGCCCGCGTTGTCTGGAACAGGCTTTCCCCGGCTGATCGACGTGCAATCGAAGAGGTCATTGAGGCTTTTCCATCTCAAGCGAATCTGATCAATCTTCTGTTAAAGCTGTCTTCTGGCCAAATTAAGATGGCTTTTGGCAATAAACACCGCGTGGCAATCGTTGGTCCAACCAATGTGGGGAAATCCACGCTTTACAATCAACTGGTACGGCGAAAAGAAGATCGAGCCGAGGTAAGCCCGCTGCCCGGCACAACCCGCCAAAATCAACTTGCCGACGCTGGATTATTCGCCATTGTAGATACCCCTGGGGCAGATGCCACCGGTGAAACTGGCGCAAATGAGCAGGAACAGGCGCTATCCGCGGCGGCCAGCGCGGATTTTCTCATTATCATGTTCGATGCGATCCAGGGCATCAAGCGCACTGAACTCGAAATCTACGAACGGCTGGTCGGCTTAAATAAACCATTCGTGGTCGTCATGAACAAAATCGACCTCGTTCGCAAAGAAAGGCAGCGCGTCCTTGAGGGAGCAGCAAATGCCCTTCACCTTAACCCCGACCAGATTATCCCCATCGTTGCGAAAACTTCCGAGAACCTGGACGATGTGCTCATCGCAATTGCAGTAACGGAGCCAGCGATTGTCGCAGCGTTGGGGCAGGCTATGCCGCATTACCGCTGGCAGCTTGCCTGGAGGGCAATTGTCAGCGCTGCCTCAGCTTCAGCGGTCATCGCACTCACGCCGCTACCGGTTATCGATTTTATCCCCTTGGTAGCAACGCAAAGTGTGATGGTACTCAGTATTGCCCGCATTTACAATTATCAAATCACCCTGGAGCGCGCCCGGGAAATCGTAGCGGCATTTGGTTTGGGTTTTCTCGGAAGAATTCTCTTCCAGGAATTGAGCCGACTGGGCGGCATCCCCGGCTGGCTGCTGGGAGCGGCGATTGCCGCATCAACCACTGTGGTTATGGGCTACGCCGCTTCCGTGTGGTTTGATACTGGGGAGCGTATTTCGAACGAGACATTGAAGCGAATGACAAAAGATACCACGCAGTACCTGTTGACCGCCTTGCAAAACCTGGGCAAGCGGCGACCCAACAAGCAGTCTCTAAAAGAGCAGATCGAACAAACCTTACGAGATATGCCCGCTGGTCAAGACCGGACAAAGATCGATCCAACTGAAACCATGCAGGATGCCCCTCCTTCATAACTGCGCATGCCATGCCAAAAGCGGGCCTAATAAAACTGAAAACTGGTTGGTCCCCCCACAGCCTCCTGAATACGTTATGATTAACCCAATTTCTTTGAATGAGAGGCTGCATGCCTTCCGCGATCACCAATTATGGGATCAACCTGGCTAACCTTGTTTGCCGCGAGCGGCTGCTACGCCCGCTGGCGGTAACGTATTATATTACGACACAATGTAATCTAAACTGCACCTACTGTGAAGACTTTGGCGCGCGGCGCAACGCTCAAAACATACCGCCCCTTGCATTGGAGGATGCACTTCGCGTGCTGCGAGTCATCCGTACTGCCACAGACCAGGTGATCCTGACTGGCGGCGAACCGCTGCTTCACCCGCAGATCGATGAACTGGTGGATCGCACGCACCGCGAAGTCGGGTTTCGTGGCATTACCCTGCTGACGAATGCCTCGCTCCTTCATCACCATGAAGCCATTCTGCCACATCTCACGCGGTTGGTTGTCAGTCTCGATTCTACCGACCGTGAAGAATGGACATCAATTATTCATGTTACGGACGAAACAACCGACCGGATATTGGAAAACATCTGTCGATATGCGGGCAGGCAGGCTCAATTTGGCTACCGCATGATTCTTAACTGCGTGATTACACCGCAGACTCTGCCTGGCGCACGGGCTGTGCTGCAGTTCTGCCAGGATAAGGGGCTGCTGGTGTCGTTTTCGCCCCAGGCAGTGATGAATTGGCCCAGCTACGATCTACTGGTTTCTGAAGAATATAAAGCCTTTCTGACCGAGATGATTGCGCAGAAGCAGCGCGGAGCACCCATACTGGGCAGTATGGCCTATCTGCGCACGCTTCTCGATTTTCATCCCTATGCCTGCTATCCAACCCTGGTACCTCGGGTGCTGCCCGCAGGCGAATTGGTTTATCCCTGCCGCCCCATCCAGAAAGAGAACAACGGTCACGGCGGGGTCCCCTGCAACCTGCTGGAGGTTAGGAACTGGAAAGAGGCCATGCAGCGCGCGCTTGAGGCGTTTGGTTCTCCCCCGCTGGTTTGCTCAAGCTGCTACCAACAGTGTTTTGCCGAGCCCTCGCTCATGCAGGCTCGCCCAGTTGAATGGCTGATTGAGTGGCTACGCTTCTCAGCAAGCCGCGACGCCAACCTTGTCACTTTCGCGCCAGGCTGAGAGCTGGTATGGAACTCGCGGGTTCGTATGTGTTGTTGTAAATCTTTACATTTAATAAAGGCTGCTGTTCAATGACTTCCCATTCATGCCCAGTCACCCTATTTGGCGCAACCGGTTATACCGGGCAGCTCATTGCCCTGGCGCTTGCTCGCGAGGGGATTCCCTTCCGCATTGCCGGGCGTTCTCCCGAAAAACTCGCCAACCTTTCGAATGCCCTACCCAATCATCCCGAATGGCTTACCGCGGATGCCGCCCGATCCAGCAGCCTCCCAGCATTGTTCCAGAACACTCGCGTGTTGATTAATTGCGCAGGGCCTTTCACAGACCTGGGCGAGCGGGTGATTTCTCAGTCCGCGCTCAGCGGAGTGCATTACCTGGATATCACGAACGAACTGGGATACGTTTTCCGATCTCGCGGATATAACGACCTGGCCCAAAAGACGGGCGCCGCGCTGGTTCCAGCTTGCGGATTCGAAGTGGCGCTGGCTGACTGCGCCGCCCACCTGGCTGGCTCCGCGCTGCTTAAGGCCAGCCAGGCTGAGGCGCTGGATGAAATCAACGTTACCTACATGTTGAACTGGAATGGCGCGAGCGCAGGAACGCGCCGCTCTGCGATACGATCTCTGGCTACCTCCTGGGTCACTTATCGAGAATGGGGCTGGACTGGGCAAATACCGGGTGGCAAGGTAAGACGAGCAGCTTTCCACGATCGCCACCCTTATGCTCTCTCGTTTCCATCTTCCGAAAGCGTTACCATCCCTTCGCACCTGCCGGTTCGCCAGGTGAACGCATGGATGACCACCACGCCCGGTGTACGAATCTGGGGGCCGATACTCGTACCGCTGTTATCGCGGCTGTCGCGCAGTGTTCTTCGCCAGTTCATTCTTACCATTGCTTCGCTGGGAGGGAAAGGATCTGCGGCAAGTTTTCCATCAAACAGCGAGCAGGATACGAACCGAAGGAAACAATCGAAATTTTCAATTTCTGTGGAAGCCAGGGTGGGTGATCAACAGCGAACCACCCTGCTGAACGGCAATGATCCATACGGCATGACCGCTGAAACCCTTGTCTATGCCGTTCAACGCCTATTGGAACCTCAGCATGAGCGCAAAGGCTTATTGGCTCCCGCTGCAGCTTTTGATCCACAAACACTGATAGACTATGCGCAAAGCAACTGGGGGTTATCTTTCTTTGAAACCATGCACTGAATCTTTCCCTGTGGTGGTTGTAGGCGGCGGCCTGGCTGGGCTGACTGCCGCGCTGCACCTAACCGAGCGGAACGTACCCGTGATCGTGCTGGAAGCCGATGCAAACGATCTGGGGGGACGGGTATCGGGGAAGAAAGGCGTTGAATTCAACGGCTGGCAGTTCCCCGGCGAGCATGGGGTGCACGGCATCTGGTCACCATACCTGAACCTCCAGGCAATGCTCGCACGCCGGCGAATCCGGCCCGTGTTTGTTCCGGCACAGGAGGAAGATTGGATCTACCGCCGGAGGAATAAAATCAAAAAAGCTGCCGTGGGAAGCGCCATCCGTGACAGCTGGATCCCGGCCCCCTTCCATTACCTTAACCTGTTCCTGCGGCCCAGCTTCCTGGCAGCGCTTGGAATCAACGATTGGATTTCACTCGTGCTGGTGTATTACACACTGATCTTCGCCGTGGGCATCGACCCGTTGCGCGAGGAGCAGCCGTTGGAAGGGCTGCACATGAGCGGGCTGCTGAATGGTTGGTCACCAGCCCTGCGGGCTTTTATGATCGGATTGACGCGCAGCGGCCTGGCCGGGCAGCCGGATGAGATTCCGCTTTCAGGGTTCCTGGCTTTTTTGCGTTTCTATACCGTTCTGCGGCGCGACTCATGGGCATTTTCATACCTGCCAGCAGATGCTGGCACCAGCCTGATCCAACCTCTGGCGGAACAGGTGCGCGCATTGGGCGGCTGTATCCGGATGGGCAGGCGAGTCACATCGATTGACCAGGTAGAGGATGGCTGGAAAGTCTATTGGCAGGCCAGCGAAGAGAAAGTCAACGAGCCATCGAGGGGTGAAATTACGGCACAGCACGTTATCCTTGCTACGGATGCGCCCAACACATCTGCTATTCTGCAACAGAGCCCTTGTACGCAGGCATTGGCTTCCGATTTGTATTTCCCGGCTGGCATGGAGACCGCCATTATCCGATTGTGGTTCGACCGGACCCCACATTACACATCAGAGGCCGGAATATTCAGCGGAGATTTCACCCTGGACAATTACTTCTGGCTAGATCGGATCCAGGGAGCGTACATCCGCTGGCATAATGCAACCGGGGGCAGCGCCATTGAAGCGCATATCTACGGACCGCCCCAGGTGCTGGCAGAGCCAGATGCCGTATTGATCAGCCGCGCAATCAGTGATGTACAGGCTGCCTTTCCCGAACTGCGCGGCCACCGCATCCACCAGATGATCCAGCGCAACGCATCCACGCATACCCTGTTTGGTCTCGGGCCACCTGGGAAGCACCTGAGCATCGAAACTCCGTGGGAAGGCTTATTTTGCTGCGGCGATTGGGTACGCTACCCCAACCCCGCGCTCTTCCTGGAACGCGCCTGCATCACTGGGATTGCGGCTGCTAACAGCGTGTTGAAATCACGAGACCTGCCTGTGTGGCCACTGCTGGACCATCCAAAACCCGAACCATTCGTTGGCTTAATCGAGCGATTGATTGTTTCTGGACGAAAGGCCAGGCGCGAAAAGCGCAGGCTTAATGAAAGATAACGATACACAAGGAAACGTTTTTCTCTAAATCTACAGAACGTGTATATAATTAATACATGATTGATCATGCCAGGGTAAAAATATTTCCTGATGCCCATCTGCTGGCAAAAGCTGCAGCAGAGCAGTTCATACAAACAGCCGAGAGAACCATCGAGTTGAACGGGATCTTCAGCGCCGCACTATCTGGTGGATCCACGCCATCCCTGCTCTACTCGCTATTAGGGTCTGACCCTTACCGTGAACGCGTTAATTGGTCAAAAACCCACTTTTTTTGGGGCGATGAGCGCTGTGTTCCCCCCACCCATCCAGACAGCAATTTCCTTAAAGCGAAAAACCTACTGCTGGATCATATCGCTATCCCGGAAGCGAATGTACACCGCATTCGCGCCGAGATGTCTCCCAAACAGGCTGCCGAGGATTATGAGGAGACACTGCTGCGCTTCTTTTCCTCACTGACGGATGAAGAAGAGCGGAAGCAGGCTGGCTTTGACCTGGCCCTGCTGGGTGTAGGAGATGACGGGCATACAGCATCATTATTTCCGGGCACCCCGGTGGTTCATGAGGATGTGCGCTGGGTTGATGCCGTATATGTTGATAAGCTGGCTGCATGGCGGGTAACCCTCACCCCTGCCCTGTTGAACCGTTCAAAACAGATCGTTTTTCTGGCTGCCGGAGCGGGGAAAAGTAATACCCTCCAACGGGTTATTTATGGCGTTTTTCAGCCAGACCGTTACCCGGCTCAAATCATCCGCGCAGACAAAGGTATGTTAATCTGGATGGTGGATGAAGCGGCGGCTGCGTTATTTTAACTTCGGCACTCTAGAGAATTGTTCAGGATTCTCAGCCAGTTCTGACAGGTAATCTTTTCCAGGTCAGCACCCTGGTAACCATGATCCGCCAACGACTGCACCAGGTTCTGGTACAGTGAAGCATCACGGAGCGGGGCAGGCATATCCGCGCCGTCAAAGTCCGATCCGAATGCCACATGATCCACGCCTATCCTGGCGGCGATATAATCGAAATGGCGAATGATATCTTCCAGGGCCACCTGCGCGCCTGGTTTTCCATCCGGACGGATATTCATCGGTTCATACATGATCCCGATCAGACCACCTGACTGACCCACCGCATCGATCTGCTGATTGGTCAGGTTGCGGGTGGATGGGCAAAGCGTGTGTACGGCGGTATGGCTTACAACCAGAGGCGCATCCAGAATCGCAGCGGCATCCCAAAAACCCTTTTCATTGATATGCGCCAGGTCCACCAGCATCCCCAACTGGCGGCATTCGCGTACTAACTGCTTGCCCGCTTCCGTCAGTCCTGGCCCAGTATCCGGGCTGCCAGGAAAACGGAATGGGACACCCTCGCCGAAAGCGTTGGGGCGGCTCCACACAATCCCCAAAGAACGAACCCCTTGCTGATAATACCATTCCAGATCGCTTAAACCAGGATCAAGCGCCTCCGCTCCTTCGATGTGCAGCACAACCGCCAGACGATCTTCTGCCAGGCAGCGGTTTAGATCTGCCACACTACAAACGATGCCCATCTTTCCGGCAGATTGAGCAGTTATAGCGCGTAAATAATCGATCACCGCAGTGGTGTATGCGCGCGCGTAGGTTGTTTCCAGGGGGCTGCGGCGGGTAACCTCATAACCCAGATCGGTATACACCACCCCACTCAGCAACTCCCGGTCCGGCGACTCAGGAGGCGGCGGGGTAAAAATTGCGAAAAGCCCGCCAACCATTCCGCCTGCAACCGCCCGTGGATAATCAAGGTGCCCTTTCTGGCCCCACTCAAAGAACGACCGTTTTTCGCCAGTTTCTGGTGAAAAACATTCCGTCAGAGTATCATTGTGTCCATCAAAGACCGGGAATTTGTTCATGGGCGAATTATAGTGTATTCTGTTGATGGGGAGCAGTTTACCCAGGTAAGATCAACATCAACACGCAACCAGAGATGCTACCCATTTCAATCCACAGCGCATGAAGTAATCATAATGTAATTTTCAGAGAACCTGCTTGATCAGCCACCTGCACACCCACTCTTGTTATTCATTTCTCGAAGGGCTTCCGTCCCCGGCAGATCTGGCCCGTTCTGCCGCAGCATACGAAATGCCAGCCCTGGCGCTGACCGACCATCTCAGCCTCACCGGCGCGCTGGCATTTTACCGCGCCTGCAAGGAGGTAGGGGTAAAGCCTATCCTGGGATTGGAGATCGACCTGCTGCTGCCCTTTCATCTAGCCCCTGCATCGACTCGGGACAGCAGCGGCATTTTGGTGCTGTTGGCAACAAACACCAGCGGGTGGAAAAATCTCTGCCGGATCAGCAGTCTCGTGCAAACGGCTCCGGAAGGTACCTCGCAACTGTGTACACTAGAAATGCTTACAGATCACCAGCAGGGGGTGATGTGCCTGACGGGCGGCTGCCGCGGAGCTGTTCAGCGGCTGCTTGAATGCACCGATGGCGAATCCGAAACCACCCACCTGCTACATCTTCTGAAAAAGACCTACCCTGACAGGTTATATGTTGAGATGCACCAGAAAACGCCGGCTGATGCAGAAACGAACCGGCAAGTATACCAACTCGCCCAACGCAGTCACCTGCCGGTTGTAGCTTCGCATGATATTTATTATCTTACCCCGGATCAGGCAGCGCTTCAGCGCACGCTCACAGCTATCCGAACCATCACTCCCTTGAGCGATCTTCCACCCGCGCGCTGTGCACCCGAAGGAGCTTATTTTCGCTCTCCAGACGATATGAAAACGGCATTCAGTGATTATCCGCAGGCCTTGGAGACCATTGCAGAAATTACCACAGCTTGCAACCTGGATCTTGCCCTGAACCAGCCGCACTATCCTCAGGTTCCCCTTCCAGATGGAATGACAGATGTGGATTTACTGCGGCAAAAAGCAGAAGAAGGGGCGCGCAAGCTGTATCCAGGTATACCTGCCGACATCCGACAGCGGTTGGATCACGAACTCGATGTGATCACCGCGCGCGGGTACGCACCAATATTTTTAATCGCCGAAGAAATGATCAACTTCGCCCACCAGAGCGGCGTGCCCTCCGCATCCCGTGGTTCGGCTTCTTCATCATTGGTCGCGCACTGCCTGGGAATAACAACGCCTGATCCGCTCGCTCTCGATCTGTACTTTGAACGGTTTCTCAACCCGGCCCGGGCAATCCCACCAGATATTGACACCGATTTTTGTTCGCGCCGCCGCGACGCTGTAATCCAACACCTTTTTGATACTTATGGGCGTGAGCAGGTCGCTATGGTTGGTACTGTCAATACCTTCCGGCCACGTTCGGCGCTCAGCGAAGCTGCCAAAGCGCACGGTTTGAAACCTGCCGAGATCCGCAGCATGGTCAACCGACTTGGTTATCGTTACTGGTCACCGCGAGCTGAGAGCCAGGCGGGACAAAAAGATCAAGGACCTTTTGCCGCGCTGATAACCGAATATGGAAAACGACCAGGCTATATGGCCTTGTTCCATGAGGCGGAAGCGCTCCTCGGGCTTCCCCACCATTTGTCGGTCCACCCTGGAGGCGTGGTGATTGCCCCAGGGCCTATCGTCGATTTTGTCCCCGTGGCCCGTTCCGGCGGAAAAGGGGTCACAATCACCCAACTGGACCTCGATGATGTTGAACAGGCTGGTCTGGTAAAACTTGACTTGCTTGGCATCCGCGGGCTGACGGTGATTGGGGATGTTGCCGACAGCATCCACTCCTGGCGGCGTAAGGAATACAGCCGATCAATGGATGTACTAGAAGCCATCCCAACCGAAGACCCAGAAACATCGGCGCTGATTGCTACGGGGCGAACCATTGGATGTTTTCAGATCGAATCGCCAGGGATGCGCGCCACGCTCAAGGAAATTCACGCACGCAATATATCCGACCTGATGGCCGCACTGGCACTCTACCGGCCTGGACCGCTCAAAGGCGGGCTTCGTGATGCGTTCGTCCGCCGGCATAAAGGCATCGAACCGGTTTCGCACATCCACCCTGCTCTTGCCGGGTTTCTCTCTGATACATACGGAGTGATCCTTTACCAGGAACAGGTACTTCGCATCGCGCATGATCTGGCTGGCCTTTCGTTGGGCGAAGCCGATCTGCTACGCCGGGCGATGAGTCACTTTGACCCCGGAAAGCAGATGCAAATTTTGAAGGAAAAGTTCATTGCTGGCGCGCAGGAGCGCAGCAGCGTTCCGCCGGATACCGGCGCGCATATCTGGGAAATGATGGCGGCATTCGCGGGATATGGCTTTCCAAAGGCCCACGCCGCGTCTTACGCTCAGGTTGCCTGGCGGTCGGCCTGGTGCAAGGCGCATTACCCGGCTGAATTTATCGCCGCGGTTCTGGCTAACTGGGGAGGCTATTATTCGCAGTCTATTTACCTCAGCGAAGCACGCCGGTTAGGGCTTAAAGTACGACCACCACATGTCAATTACTCTCGGCAGCAGTTCGCTGTGGTCTACCCCAGCGGTGAACCGGTCCTTTATATGGGCATGGATCAGGTACGCGCACTCACCAACAGGACCCAGGAACAAATACTCCGTCACAGGCCATTTCACAGCCTGACCGAATTTTTATTGAAAGTAAATCCGCGTTTGCAGGAAACAGAAAATCTGATCCAGGTGGGCGCATTCGAGGGGATCGGCAAAATTCCTGATCTGCTGCATGCGCTTTCATCAGGCCGCTCGAGACCGGGCCAACTCTCCTTATTCGGTATGAGCGATTTTGCTGGCGAGGATTGGGATATTGACCTGAAATCCGCCGCGCAGCAGCGCATGCTCGGGATCAGCCTGGAAGCGCATCCATTAGAGGCTTTTGCCGCGGAAATGCGCGATGCCGGGGTCATTTCGACCGTTGAAGCCACGGCGAAAATGGGCGAGGTTGTCCGTGTAGCAGGGGTACTCCAGATCCTTCACCGCGTGACAAATGACAGCGGTGAGCGGATGGCATTTATGTCCCTGGAAGATCTTGAAGGGGTTCTCGATATAATCCTTTACCCCCAAGCCTTTCGACGGATGCAGGATATTGTTTCTTCAGCAAACCAGCTAATCTTTATTGAGGGTCGTATCGAACGAGACGAGAACACCGGCGAACCAGTTCTCCATGCCGAAAGAGGATGGCGACGAAATCAACCGCCAGGCTATTGAGGGTTCAGGCCTGAAAGCCAAACGAACTGACCAGATCTTTTATGACTTCTCTCGAATCAGAGGTAGTCTGCCTGAATTTCATGCCAACAGCATAGTAATCTGGATTAACGTCTTTATGGCACCAGACCGTTTCGCCGATTAGATCCAAATGCGTGGCAGTCTCAAAAACCTCAGGTAACAGCAGCTTTAAAGGGATAATCTGGCCGATGGCAAGTTCATTCTGGCAAATGATCATCATGCCAACGGTTGAAATATCTACCAGATGACCAATTAACTGGTCGGTTGCAGGGTCTACCACCTTTAGATAAAAGATAAGATGGCGCCGGGGTTCTTTGCGCTTTTCAATTGGCATTTTCCCTCCATGGTCTGCGTCAGCTATTACTGTTGTAAACCTGCAGGATCGCAAAAATTATCAATCGGTTAAAAATGAGTGCTACATAAGTGTATCATTTATAGGCAAAATTGGTATAGCGATTTTCCCAATTATAAAGTGGCTTTTTTGTAGAAAGACTTCTGGCGTTTTACAAACTATCCAAACGCTCTATCGTTTTAACCACCTCACGACATCTATAACAGGCGCGGTCCAGTATTGATCGGCATTTTCCCGTAGGAACCGCAAGAGATGAAGATGCTCATCCGCCTCAATATAATGCATGTGCGAGCCTTTCCCAACCCCATGGAAGGTGTAGATTACCCAACCGCCATTGTCGATTATCTCTTGCAGTTCCCCAGTAAAGTCGCCAAATGAGCGCCGGTCAGCCCAAACTGTACCCAGGTTATTGAAATTGATTTGTGCCATGTCTACCGGTTTATCCGATTTTTCCCCTCTGGCTGCCAGGAACACCTGGGCGATAAGCGGTTCTAAACATACCAGATGCTCTTCGGGACCAAGGAAATTATTAAAACACGTGTTGCCAAACGTTCGTTCTGTCTGGTTGTCGATTAACTCCAACCCTTCGTTGGCCGTGTTGATTTCATCCAGCCAGCGTTCGGGAGTGTAATTCGCCAGGTTGAACTGATCGGATAGCCAGTCTTTCGATTCACCCTTTGGAGACCAGCAGGGATGGAATACAGTGTGGTTGCCGAGTTCGTGTCCACGGGCAGCTATATCTCGCCAGGGCAAGGGGTCATGCGTTACATCATCTGTGATGGGTACATAAAAGGTTCCGCGGAAACCATATTCCTCAAGCAGCGGAGCGACTATTTGAGGGTGATTTACAATTCCATCATCATACGTCAGGCTAACTGCCGCACGACAACCTTTTGGCCATTTTCTCTGGATCTGACTCATCACGCCTCCGATTATAGAAAGTAAACACCATCTCCGGCAATTATACCTGTTCCGAGGTTACCGGAACGGCATTCCGCTTTCGGCGAAGCCGACGAACAGATCTCTCGTTCCTTCATGCAAAGATTTGACTAATCTTCTCACCTATACTATGCTTCTAATAGTAAAGAATTCGGAGGGATTATGGATACGATCCGATGGGGTCTTGTTTCCACCGCTAATATTAACCGCCGAGTAATTCCGGCTATACGGGCATCGAAACGCGGCAAACTGGCAGCCGTTGCCAGCCGAGATTTCGCCAAAGGCCAGGCATACGCCAAGGAATGGGGTATCCCGCGGGTATTCGGCAGTTATGAGGAAATGCTTGCTTCGGATGAAATCGATGCAGTTTATATCAGCCTGCCCAACCACCTGCACGCCGAGTGGAGCATAAAAGCCATGCGGGCAGGTAAAAATGTACTGTGCGAGAAACCCTTCGCCATAACGGTTGAAGAGGTAGATGCGATGATTGCTGCCCGCCAGCAGACCAGGCAGATTCTACAAGAGGCTTTTATGTACCGGCATCACCCGCAAACCAAGCTGGTCGGTGAGATCATTCGCGAGGGACGGCTGGGTGAAATTCGTTATGTGCGGGCCGGGTTCAGCTTCTTCATGGGTGAAAGCCCTGGCAACGTCCGGCTTGTGCCTGATTACGGCGGCGGCGCGCTGTGGGATGTGGGCATTTACCCAATCAGCTTCGTTCAGTTCGTATATGGTCAATTACCCGAATCGGTCACCGGACAGCAGATCATCGGCCCGAGCGGGGTAGATGAAACCTTTGCCGGGCAGTTATCCTATTCGGGCGGGCGCTCGGCGCAAATATTTGCTGGTTTTAACGTGCCATTCTTCACCATGGCTGAAATCCACGGAAGCCTGGGCCGGCTGACGCTGAATCGCCCATTTACGGGTGTCAACGAAAAGGACCGAGAAATTGTGTTCACTCCCGCTAATGGAAAACCGGAGAAGCTAAAGGCGAAATCGCCAGAACTGTACCTGGGTGAGATTGAGAATATGAATGCAGCTATTCTGGATGGCGCGCCAACGCTCATCAGCCTCGAGGAAAGCCGCAATCACGTGCGCACTGCACAAGCCTTATACGATGCGGCCAGGAAGCAAACCACTATTCAATTGAAGTGATTCTTGGGGTGGTATTTCGTGACCACAGAGGTTCCCCCAAAAACACATTCATATGATTTCATCATTGCTGGCAGCGGGGCGGCTGGTTTAGGTTTAGCTTATGAGATGGCATTGTCTCCACTACGGGGGCAGTCCATCCTCCTGGTTGATCGGGACGCCAAAACGCTCAACGATCGCACCTGGTCTTTTCTGACAGAACAACCTACTCGTTTTGATCACCTGGTGTATCACACCTGGGATCAGGTCGAAATCATCGGCGAGCATTACCACCAGGTATTCGACATCCGTCCATACCTGTACAAGATGATCCGCGGCATCGATTTTTATACCAGCATGCGAGAAGCACTGGCCAGCACCCCTGGCGTGCACTTCATGCAAGCGCGTGTCAGTGAGATTGGTGATACACAAGACAAAGCCAGCGCAAGCGTTATTATTAACGAAGAGCCGTATGCCGCGCGGTTTGCCTTCGACAGTATTTTCAAACCTTCCAACTACTCATCCGGTCCAAAGCGCTATCACTACCTCAAGCAGCATTTCAAAGGATGGGAAATCGAAACGCCCACTGACTGCTTTGACCCCCAGACTGTAACGCTGTTCGATTTTCGCATCCCCCAAAAAGGGAACTTGCGCTTTTTTCATATCCTGCCCCTTACCCGCCGGCGAGCAATGATCAAGCTGATTGTCCTTTCCGCCGATCTGTTAAAACCGCACGAATATGATCGGGCGATTGCTGAATACCTGGAGGAGATTCGTCAAATCAGGCGGTACCGGACAGACTCGGTAGAGTCGGGAGTAATACCAATCACAGACCACCCTTTCCCTCGCCGGCTGGGCAGACGGGTAATGGCTATTGGAACCAGGGGAGGAATGGTAAAGCCAATCGTCAAAAGTGCATTTTTACGCATGCAAAAAGACGCGGCAGCCATTGTAGAATCGCTAACAGACTTCGGCCATCCCTTCCAGGTCCCCGAAACACCCCGCCGCTATCACCTGTTCGCTTCATTATTTTTGCAGATGATCTATCGCCAGGGCGACCAGATGAAGGAAATGGTGCCCCGGCTATTCCAGCGTAATACCGTGCAAGAGATCTTTCGATTCCTGGATGAAACAGACTCCGTAGAGGAGAATGTGCGGCTTTTGTCAACCTTACCAGCAGGACCTCTCCTTAAGGCATTCTTCCGGGTAAAATTGCTACGGAAAGCATAAGGAATCATTGTGTTAAAGCATGAACAGGCAGCGCCCGGAATACCCCCCAAGCTCCAATACCTGGAAGGCACTTTGGAGCGCTTGACATTTCAAAACGAAGAAAACGGTTACACTGTTGCTCGCCTGATTCCTAGAGGCAAAACCAACGAAGTCACCGTGGTTGGGACGCTAACCGGTGTGAATGTTGGCGAACTGCTGCACCTGGAAGGTATCTGGACCAGCCACCCGCAGTATGGGCGGCAATTCGAAGTGCGCTCATTCAGCGTGCACTACCCGGCAACTATCGAGGGGCTGCGAAAATACCTGGGCAGCGGCCTGGTGCACGGCGTTGGCCCAGTTACAGCCAGCCGCATCGTTGATCATTTCGGCCTGCAGATTCTGGATGTGATCGAAGCCACGCCACACCGATTGAGGGAAGTACCCGGCATTGGGGATATCCGCGCCCAGACCATCGCTCGTGCATGGGAAGAACAGAAACAAATCAAAGAGATCATGATGTTTCTGCAAGGTCATGGAGTCAGCACCAGCCTGGCTGTGCGCATTTACAAGCAATACGGCCAGGATTCGATTAACGTAGTCCGGTCCAATCCCTACCAGCTGGCGCGCGACGTATTTGGGATCGGCTTCCGCACTGCCGATAAGATTGCTCGCCAGATGGGTATTTCGCTCTCTGCACCGGAGCGACTGCAAGCCGGCCTGCTGCACGCGCTGAGCGCGTTGAGCGATGAGGGGCATTGTTATGCAACTCGCAGCCAGCTATTATCGGAGGGCGTGCAGCTTCTTGAGGTGAGCATTCCGGCCTGTGAAGAACAGTTGGATGTTCTGATTCGCCAAACGGCGCTCATTGCGGAAGATGCGGATGATCAGGCGCCTGGCAACCAGGCCATTTACCTGCCGCCGTTCTTTATGGGTGAGCGCGGCGTCACCAGCCGACTGCGGCGTATTCAACTGGCGGCGCGGGACCGTCTTGACGATTTTAAAAGCGTGGACTGGCAGCGCGCATTCACGTGGTTGGACGCGCAGGGCACCATTCAACTGACCAACCAGCAAAAAGAAGCAGTGCGCATGGCTCTGACCAGTAAAGTCAGCGTGCTGACCGGGGGACCGGGAACTGGCAAGAGCACCATTACTGGCTCTATTATTCGCATGCTCAAGGCACGTAATCACTCCGTGCTGCTGGCCGCGCCAACCGGGCGAGCTGCCAAGCGCTTGAGCGAAGCTACCGGGTTAGAGGCGAAGACGATCCACCGCCTGTTGGAATTTAAACCCGGAGCCAATGGACCCTTTCTACGGGACCAGAAAAACCCTCTGGATACCGACCTGGTGATCATTGATGAGACCTCGATGGTCGATCTACTGCTCATGAATCACCTGCTTGGAGCCATCGACCAGGGGAGTCACCTGCTGGTTGTTGGAGATGTGGACCAACTCCCATCCGTAGGCGCCGGTAACGTACTGCGCGACATTATCGCATCGGATGTAGTCCCGGTCACCCGCCTGGAAACGATCTTCCGCCAGGCGGAGGACAGCTTTATCATTGTCAATGCGCACCGTATTAACCAGGGCGAAATGCCCGTATTCGCCCGTAACGCGCGCGACTTTTTCCTTTTCATGGAGAAAGACCCGCAAAAAGCCAGCAATTGGATCATCGACCTGGTATGCAAGCGGATCCCCGAAAAGTTTGGTTTCAATCCCCAGAACGATATCCAGGTTCTCTGCCCCATGCACCGCGGCGCAGTAGGTGTATCTGACCTAAACCTGCGGCTACAAGAAACGCTCAACCCTCCCAGCAATGGGAAAGCTGAGTTCCGGCATGGCCACCGCGTATTTCGCGATGGAGACCGGGTGATGCAGATTCGCAACGATTACGAACGGTTGGTCTTTAACGGCGATATGGGCCGAATCCAGCAGCTAAACCTAGAAGATGCAGTCGCAATGATCGACTTCGATGGGAGAATCGTTCAGGCTGAGTTTTCTCAGCTCGATGAATTGGTTCATGCCTATGCCGTCAGCATACACAAGGCACAGGGCTCTGAATTCCCGGTGGTGGTGATCCCCCTGCTTACCCAGCATTACATGATGCTGCAGCGCAACCTGCTCTACACTGGGGTGACGCGCGCGCGCAAGATGGTGGTGCTGGTCGGCAGCAAACAAGCAATAGCGATGGCTGTGCGCAACAATCGTGTTGCTGCGCGGAACACGAAACTGGCAAAAAGGCTTCAGGAATACGCGCTTCCAAAAGACAGCAAGGGATATGTAACATAACCTATGCCCATTATCATTTCTCTTTTCCTCATCTCACTAATCTTGCTCGCTGCTGGATACTACTTCGCCAGGCAGGTAATCTACCCAAATATTTTCCCGATAGAGGAGACGCTTCGCCAAGAAGTGGAGAACGGCAGGCTGGTCGAAGCGGACTACCTGCCCTGGCCGAAGGAAGAGGTGCGCATTGAATCGCCCTTCGGTTATGATCTGTATGCCGTATACCATCCGCTAGAAGGGTCGCAACGCACGGTTGTGCTGACGCACGGGATTACCTGGAGCATGTACGGCATGGTGATATACGCTGGTTTGTTTCGCAAGCGCGGGTTTAATGTGCTGCTGTACGATATACGCCACCACGGGCGGAGCGGCGGAACAAATACATCCTTCGGCTTCTATGAGAAACAGGACCTAAAAGCTGTGGTTGATTGGGCTTTTTCCCGCCTGGACCCTGGCGGAATTGTCGGCACCGCAGGGTTGTCGCTTGGCGCAGCGACGACACTGCAGCACGCAGCCATCGATCCGCGAATTGCCTTTGCCGTTGCAGACTGCAGCTTTTCGGACCTTCGTGAATTGTTAACCCACCGGCTGAACGAGGAGTATCACCTGCCGCCTTTCCCACTGCTCAACCTGGCCAATTTCTTTGTCTGGCAAATCGCTGGCTGGAAGTTCGAGGATGCTTCACCAATCAACTCAATTGCACAGGTGGAAACCCCGATTTTCTTGAGCCACGGAAAGAACGACTCTTATATTTTGCCCCAAATGAGCATTGATCTGTACAACGCGAAAACACGCGGCAAGCGTATCCTCTACTTAGCCCCCAACGCCGGCCATGCCGAAGCATTGTGGAAGAACCAGGCAGAGTACGATCAGAAACTGGGCGAGTTCCTCCAGGAATTCATGCCAGATGCTCATGTGGCGCCGCGCACAACAGGCGAAGCAGTTATTCTTTCTACGCCAGGATGATTATTTCCGCTCCAGATCACTCAGGCGATAGTTTAACGCATCGACCGAAGTTTGGACCTCGCGCAGAGAAAGCGCCAGGGAAACCAGCAGAAGGAACAGGCTGAAACCAAAGATATAAGAAGCGAGCACCACCTGTCCTGCAAAAAGCATCAACATGCACAGCACACAGCCAAAGAAACTGGACACGCCGTATATCTGCATGTTGCGGATGAGCTTTACCCGATAGCGCAGATTGGAGAGTTGGGCGATGATAATCTCCTCAGGATTGGTTTTATAACTGCGGTGCAGCTCTCTAATGAGATTCGCCAGAGTGAGAAAGCGGTTGGTATAAGCCAGCAGCAGCAAGGAGATAGCCGGAAAAAGCAACGCCGGGGTTGTGAGAGTCAGTTCCATTGTAATTCAGGCCTCCTCTTCCTAAACTCAGTCAGAACACCGGTGCAGCCGGGGAATTTTTTGATGTACTAGACCGGCTGCACCAGGTTGTCATGCTTTAAAATGAGATGATTTTTAACCCATTCAGCAAGATCAACAATACCAGCAACGGGGTGACGAAACGGATAATGAACAAAAAGGCTCGCACTAATTTCTGATTAGCGAGCTTTCCGTTATTCGATAATGCGTTTTCTAAGGACTTCTTTCCCCATACCCAACCGACAAATAAGGCCAGGAACAGCCCCCCTAACGGCAGGAGCACATTGGAAGTGATGAAGTCGAACAGGTCGAACATGGTCAAGCCAAAAAGCTTGAAATCGGCCAGCAAGCTGTTGGAAAGCGCCGCAGTAGACCCGATCAGCGCAAGGGGAATGAGCGTATAAACCGTGGCTTTTGTGCGCGATAACCCTGCCCGTTCGTTAAGAAAAGCGACTGGTACTTCAAGCAGAGAAAGCATGGCTCCAGTAGCCGCGATCGCGGCCAGCAAGAAGAACAGCACCACGAAAATGCCGCCCAACGGCAAGGAAGCAAAGATGGATGGGATGGTCACAAACAGCAGTGATGGACCCACTTCCGGTTGAAGTCCATAGGTGAAGACCGCTGGAAAAATAGCCATGCCCGCCAGGAGCGATACCGTAAGATCCGCCAGCATAACCATGGCAGTAGTCTTGGGGATATTTTGATCCTCGCGGTAGTAGCTGCCATAGGTGATCATGGTGCCCATACCTACCGAGAGCTTGAAGAAGGACAGGCCCAGCGCTGCCAGGATGATGCCTGCGTTAAGGCGGGAGAAGTCTGGCTTGAAGAGAAATGCCAGCCCCTGCGCCGCCCCAGGGAGCGTAAGACTGCGCACGACCAGAATGATGACTAAAAGAAACAATAAAGGCATCAGCCGTTTTGTAGTTTGCTCAATACCTCTGGTGACGCCCAAGATAATAATGCCACCAATCAATACCAGCACAAGCCACTGCCACAACAGGGACTGCACTGGGCTGCTGACCAACCCAGAAAAGGCCTGTGACAGCACCTGTTGGTCAGTAGTAATGATTTGCCCTGAGATGGATTTTAAAATATAGGCAAAAACCCAACCCGCAACCTCAGTGTAGAAAGCCAGAATTAAAAAGGCCGCCAGCACACCTGACACCCCAATCAGCCACCAGGGAATGCGATTGGGCGCTAACTTTCGCAATGTGGTTATTGCATCAGCCCGGGCTGTACGCCCAAGAACAATCTCGGCGATCATCACCGGCAGGCCTACCAGCAGTGTGCTCAACAAGTAGACCAAAATAAAAGTGGCCCCACCATTAATACCCGTTAGAGATGGGAATTTCCAGATGTTTCCTAAACCTACCGCAGACCCTAGAGTCGCGGCAAGTACGCCCAAGCCGGTTGTAAAACCGTCGCGCCCGGTTTTTTCTAGAGACACACTATTCGCCTGCTCCTTTTCACGAAGATCAGTCTTCATTTCAAAACCTCAGCAATAAATAGTCGGCTTGCCCAATCTACCCATAATATGCAAACTTAGAGCGGGCAAAAGCCGAGCCATTATACACCCGGCACGTGGTTACTTTTCTCCGTATTTTACTGTATGAACGCCATAATAATTTAACTGCACTACCCACGGGTCTTTTTCGCTAAAATCTTTCTTTGGGCGGTACGCGAGAAAACGTGGGGCTTCAGCGCTCGACCAGGGGAAACGGTCGGGATAGCGCCACCAGTGATTCAACCGTGACAGGGCGAATAGATGATGGATCTTGTCATCACCACGGTTGTTCCACACCACAATTAGCGGATCGCCAGTGCTGTCCGTGTAATCCATCCCTGCGCCGGTGAGCACTTCAAACAGAGCGCGCTGCTGGCTTTCAGTGAGGGCCGGCAAGTAACGCGCCAACCGGGAAGGCTCTTCCATCAACTGGTCCAACTCGGCAGCAAGGCCGGCCTTCGCTCCTGTATCTAGCTTGAAGTACCTGATCATTTTCAGGCAAGCAGGCTTTCGCGCATCCTCACGCATGGCAAGATTACCTCGCCCGGCGACCGCTACTTCAAGATAATCCGATGGCGTGAGCATCATCCCAGTAACCAGTAGAGTATGCGTATCAACTTGATACTCAAAATGCACATCCAGAGGAGATCCGTTCAACCGTACTTCCATCGACTCTGGAGGATTGAAACCACGGAATAGTAAATCCATTTTGCGCTGGCGTGGCAAGAGATCCACCGCACCTTCCGACGGGCCTATAGTCAATGTAGTGCCCGTGCCGGCCCACTTCTGCACGATAGGGGTCACGGCGTATTCACCGGTTAGATAGGCATTGGTATTGCCCTCATCTTCATACAACTCAAATTTCCCATCCGCGCCGGGGAATACATGAACAAGCAGGTGGTCCGGGAGGCTGACATTATCGCGCCCCTTCAACGGTCCCTGCGGGATAACCGCGCCTGCTTTTGCAAACAAGGGAATCTCGCGCAGCGTGCCATAAAAAGCCTGCCAGCCACCGCCCGGGTAAAACTGGCCGGTGAAGTAATCGTACCAATCGCCATCCGGAAGCCAGGCTACCGCCCGGCTCAAACGCGTGTCCGCTTGCATGGGAGTGATGAATGGCGCAACGACCAACTGGTCGCCAAACCAGTATTGGTTTGGGCAGGCATAGGCTTCTTCCTGCTCAGGATGCGTGTAATACATGGGCAGCAAAGGCGGGATGCTGCTGCGGTGGAAGCTCCAGGCCATGCTGTATAGATACGGAATCAAAGCATGGCGGAGCTGCAGCGCTGACCTGGCGGCGATGAAGGTTTCTGCGTCAAAGCCCCATGGTCGGCGCTCATGGTAGGCATTTTTCGTGCTGTGCAAGCGCAGCACCGGGAGGAAAGCGCCCAACTGCACCCAGCGGGTATATAGTTCGCCGTCCTCAATCCCACCCATATGCCCGCCGATATCGTGGCTCCACCAGCCATAATTAACGTTTGAGGATGTGGCAGTGAAATATGGCTGGAACCCCAGGGATGCCCAGGTAATCACCGAATCACCCGAAAAGCCAATCGGGTAGCGATGGTTCCCTAAGCCACCCCAGCGAGAAAAGACAAAAGACCGACGTTTGCCATCGCGACCCAGATCATAGAAGTGCAGGTGGTTGAGCCACCACAGGGGATCGAGACCGGAGAGGCGCGTGCGGGCGCCCTGCTGCCAATCTATCCACCAGAAGTCAACACCGCGCTTCTCCTGAGGATGATGCAAAATGCGAAAATAGGCTTCCACGAAACGCGGATTGGTAATGTCAAATTCTACCGGCTCGCCCAGCTTTGGGTCATTTCCAACTGCCGCGCTCATCTCAGCATACATTTCTTCATGCCGGTGGACACCCTCTGCCGGATGCAGGTTGAGCGCAACCTTCAGTCCTTTTTCGTGCAAGAAGCGCAGCATATCCTCCGGATCCGGGAAGAGGCTACGGTTCCAGGTGTAGCCGGTCCAACCCGTGCTATCATTGCCGGTTTTGGTAATATGCCAATCCATGTCAATGATGCATACGGAAAGCGGCACTTCGTAAGCCTCAAAATCATTCATCAATCGCTTTAGATCTGCCTCGGAATATTCCCAATAGCGGCTCCACCAATTGCCCAATATGAAGCGAGGGATCATCGGCACGGCGCCAGAGATGAGGTTAAATTCTCGCAGGCAGCCCAGATAATCATGTCCATAGCCAAAGAAGTACAAATCGAGCTGGCCTTCAGGCGCTGCGCGGGACTCCAGCCAACCAGCATCGTTGAACACCAGGCTGGCCGAATCATCCACCACGGACCAGCCGCTGCGCGAAATCAGGCCTGGACTGAGCGGCGTGGCCCCATCGACCCCGTCCACGGTCCGTGCTGTGCCAAGCAGGTTATCTGGGTCGGGGTCCCCGAAGTACCAGGTTGCACCCATTTGCTTCAGTTCGATCCGCAGATTTTGCGTGGAGAATGGATCATCGGAGATATAGAACAGGCGCAGCGCATCGGTTTCGATGACAAGCGTACTTTCATTCCGCCGCACGGCAAACTTAGGAACCGGTTGGCTGCGAAACCAGAATGGCTGGCTTCCGCGATCTTCAAAGACACCAACTGGACTCCATTCCATGCGCACCAAGCGCGGGGTTAATACCGTAAATCGGGCATGCGCAGTCTTTACCACCGCTTCCGGGTTTGGGAGCGGGCCAAGCTTGATCTTGAAATGTTCTGGGATCAATTTCACTCCATCCATCTAGAAGCCAACTATTTTTATAGACAGTACTGTACATTTATTATAGCCAGTATTTCAAATGACATTTCCAATGAATAAGCGTATACTAGACATAATCTAATCCCCCTGGTGAAATCGGCGAGGAAGGTGGTGATGGCGGCCAACACAGCGCAAGTGGATCTTGAAAAAGAATATGATGCCATGATTTCAAGCTTGATCCGGGCTTTATCGTATAAAGACCACGACACTGCCGAACACTGTGAGCGGGTGGCACAGATGGCGGTGTTCCTAGCAACTGAACTGGGCGTTCCCGATAAAGAGCTGGCTGCGATTCGCCGCGGAGCTTTGCTGCACGACATTGGAAAACTGGCTGTTCCAGATGCCATTTTGTTAAAAAAGGGGGCTCTGACAGAAGACGAGTATATGATCGTCCGAGAACATGTGCGGTACGCGATTGAAATTCTGGAACCGATGGAGTTTTTGAAGCCCGTCATTGAGATTCTATCCAATCACCACGAGCGATGGGACGGCCTGGGATACCCACGCGGGTTAAAAAGGAACGAAATACCACTGGCGTCTCAGATTCTTTCGATCGCTGGAGTATGGGATGCGCTTATCTCCAATCGCGTGTATCGTAAAGCATTCACGGAGGAAGAAGCCATTCAAATTATCCAGCAAGAGCGCGGAAAAATGTTTAATCCAATCGTAGCCGATGCCTTCCTGGTAATCATCAGAAGCTCGGTGCAGCCCTAAAACAGGCTTTGTGGTACACTCCACCAAGCTTACTCACGCTATTCCTTTGTTGTATCAGTTTTTATCATCCACATATTGCAGGGGTAGGTGATGACGGATATTCAGGATTTTATTAACAGCGTTATCGATAATGTCGAACGTGTCATTGTTGGCAAGCGCCCGGTAATTGAAATGTTAATGGTGTCCATGCTGTGTGAAGGACACGTACTGCTCGAAGATGTTCCTGGCGTGGGGAAAACGATGCTGGCGCGGTCGCTGGCAATCAGCCTGGGCGGCCATTTTAATCGCTTGCAGTGCACTCCCGATTTGCTGCCAAATGATGTAACGGGCGTTTCGGTGTACAACCAGCAGTCGGGGCAGTTTGAGTTTCGCTCCGGTCCAGTTTTTGTGAACGTACTGCTGGTTGATGAAATTAACCGGGCAACACCGCGCACCCAGTCGGCGCTGCTAGAGGCAATGCAGGAACAGCAAGTAACCGTTGATGGGGTCACTTACAACCTGCCGAGGCCTTTCCTGGTTCTGGCAACGCAGAATCCAATCGAATACGAAGGCACCTTCCCCTTACCCGAAGCTCAGCTCGACCGTTTCTTGATGCGCCTTTCGGTTGGTTACCCATCCCTGGCAGATGAAAAAGTGCTACTTACCCACCTACAGCGCGAACACCCGGTTAACAGTCTTCGAGCAGTTGCCGAAGCAAGCCGGTTGACTGAACTACAGCGCCAGGTGTGGGAAATCTTCATCGAAGACAGCCTGCAAGATTACATTATCAAATTGGTCACATCCACACGCGAACACCCCGATCTGGTACTTGGGGCCAGCCCACGCGCCAGCCTGGCTTTATTCAAGGCAGCGCAGGCGCTGGCGGCGATCCGCGGTCGGGACCACGTTATTCCAGATGATGTGCAATACCTGGTACCCGCGATCCTCACCCACCGCCTGCTGGTTGCGCCGGAAGCTGAGCTGCGAGGGCGGACATCCAAAAGCGTGCTGGCGGACATCATGGAACGTACGCCACTGGAACTTGGCAAGCTGGAGCAATAGATTTTCCTGAGCTGGACCGCTTTATGGGCGACGCGTATACCGCTTTTCTCTTTGTACTCATCCTTCTTGCAGTCCTCACCCGCGAAACATTCGTTTTTGTTTTGCTATACATGTTCGTCGGATCGATGCTGGCAGGGCGATGGTGGACAGGGCGAGTTATCAACCACCTGCAGTTTGTACGCAAATATGACCACAAGGCATTCCCCGGAGAAACTGTCCCGGTTCAATTGGATATACGCAATGGCAGCCTGCTCCCTGCCGTCTGGCTGCGCGTGCAGGATTTTTACCCGATTGAGCTGGCCGAAACCAGCAGTTTCTCTCAAGTGATCAGCCTGGGACCTCGCGAGAAAACCCGACTTCGGTATAACCTGCGCACACAAAAGCGCGGGTATTATACAATCGGGCCGCTGCATGTGTCCTCTGGTGATTTGTTGGGATTGAACACTGAACGGCAGAGCGAGGGCCCCACAGATCACCTGACAGTGTATCCAAGGGTGGTCGCACTGAGTAATGTAAAAATACCGTCTCGGTCACCGATGGGCACCATGCGCCACAAACAACCCATCTTTGAAGACCCTACGCGCCCCATGGGTAAACGTGATTACCAGAGCGGTGATTCGCTGCGGCGAATCGACTGGAAAGCCAGCGCTACCGCCGGGCGGCTGCAAACAAAATTGTTTGAGCCATCCATTGCCCTGGAAACGGCGCTGTTTCTAAACTTAAACGTGACTGATTACCAGCAGCGCACGCATTTTGACGCAACGGAACTGGCTATTGTTGTTACCGCTTCACTGGCGAACTGGATTATTGCCCAACGCCAATCTACCGGGCTGGTTGCGCACGGGTTAGACCCCTTATCGGCTGACAGCCGCCCCATCCCTATCCCCGCGCATAAAGGGCGCGGTCACTTGATGCGGATTCTGGATATCCTTGCCAGGGTACGTGCAGTTGAGATTGAACCGTTTCCAGGCATGCTGCGCGATCACCGCGTGCACCTGCCCTGGGGTACAACGATGCTGGTAATTACTGGATCGGCAGAACAGGCGTTGTTCGATGAACTACTGGCTTCCCGCCGGGCCGGGCTTAACCCTGTTCTCATTCTCTGTGGAGAACATCCCAATAACCGCCAGGCGGCCCAGCAGGGCAAACTGATGGGCATGCCAGTCCATGTATTCCGCAGTGAAAGAGACCTCGACATTTGGAGGGGATGAGTAAGAATATGAATAAACCCTCCTATGATCTACTCACGAATCTCCGCACTGGTCAGGGGCAAACGCTCCTGTTCGGCAAGGTGATGGTGGCGCTATTAATGTGCACGCTAGCAATCAGTGTGGTGCATATTGGAGAGCGCTTTACCCCCGGTTGGGGGGGCGCGTACTTGATCTTTTCCTGCCTTATCATCGCAGTCGAAGCGATGGTCATTCGCAAACGCGCCAAAGAGCTAGAAGGTCAGGAGCGGGTTATTTTCCACGTGTCCGAATGGATTGCAATCCTGATCGCGTTGAAAATTCTCATATACCTGATCCGCGGTCCCGCGCAATTACTGGCTGACCTGCCGCGCTGGCAAGAGAACTTCATCGAAAACTTTTTTTCAGGGGAATACATTGTGGCAATTGTGCTTGCCGCAATTGTGTGGTTTAACAGTTACCGGTTCGCCGGCGACCTGGAAGACCTGTATGATGAGGATATCGATACGGGTTGGGATGAATTAGGTAAATTGCAAAATGCACTGCACACCCTTCATTCGCGCATTTCTACCCGGATATTCATCATGGGCTCGGTCGTTGTTCTTCTCACAGCCCTGTCGCGTGTAGATGCTACGGCGGTTTTTCGATCTCTCGGGAAGCCTCCCGCCGGGTATTATGCACCGGTCGTGAACGTTCTGGCGTTTTTCATTATCGCACTCGTCCTGCTCAGCCAGACCCAGTTTGCCATGCTTCGATCCCGCTGGCTGTGGCAGCAAATCCCGGTCAACCCGGGCATCGCAAAGAACTGGGTGAAGTACGGGCTGCTGTTTTTTATTGTCATGGCAATCATCGTATTCTTTTTGCCTACCGAATATACGGTGGGCCTGATCGATGTTCTACGCTACATACTTGGCTTGATCTTCCAGCTACTCGCCTTAGTATTGACGATACTCACTGTGCCCTTTACATTCTGCCTATCGCTGTTCAGATTAAGTTCTGAGAATCCGGAGGCGACAGCGCCAGCACAGCCCGCCGCTCCACCCATGATTCTTGATTCTCCCGTTCAACAACCGGTTGGCTGGCTGGAAATTCTGCGCTCGCTGCTGTTTTGGCTCATTTTCCTGGCAGTCATCTTTTTTGCTTTCCGGTTTTACTTTGCTCAAAACGCGGCTCTGTGGAAAGTAATCTCAAGTTTCCCGCTTTTCCGCTGGGTTCGTACCACATGGAATGGCTTTTGGAAGTGGGTAAGAGGCGCCAACCGGCAAATTCGCGGGATGGTGAAGGCAGGAATCGCTCGTTTGCGCGCGCAGCGAACGGCCTCACCGGTGGAAACGATCCGCCGTATGTTCAACTTTGGCCGATTGAATCCACGCGAAAAGATCATTTATTTCTACGTTCACCTGGTAGCCGCTGCCGGGGAACAGGGATTGGAACGCAAACCTTCCCAAACGCCTTACCAGTATGAAACTCGGCTGCGGGAAGCGATTCCCGAGGTGGATCAGGAACTGCACAACCTGACAGACACATTCCTTGAAGCACGTTACAGCCAACATCCAATTGAACAGCCGAACGCGGAACAAGCCAACAGCCTGTGGGAGCGCATCAAGGCCGCACTAAGGGAGTGGAAGCGAGAGAAATAACCGTCCTCTATGCTTCCCCTGGCTTAAGAATCACATCTTTGGGCCGGGTGCCATATATAACATCCCACAGCGGCGAACTGACTCCAAAACGCTGATCTGGCGTCTTGTAATGGTGCATCATGTGATAGCGTTTGAGGTAACGAGCAATGCCGGAACGCATCGGGAAATGATGAGTGGCATAATGGATCAGATCATATGCCAGATAACCAATCGTAAAGCCGCCCACCAGCGGGCGCACCCAATGCGGCGCGGATAAGAACCCACCTACAACCAGGGCGAACAGTCCATAAAAAAGCGCGGAGAGGGGTATGCTCACAACTGGCGGCATAACCAGGCGCGTTTTGCATTGGGGTTGGTGGTGATGGATACCGTGAAACAGGTAGGTAATGCGTTCTTGCACAGGCGTTTTGGGCGGATAATGAAACACAAAGCGGTGCAAGTTATATTCAGCAAAGGTCCATAAAAAAAGGCCGGTTAAAAATGCAACCGGGACATACCAAAGGTTATCGTTTCGCGCCAGTCCTGCGATGATTTCGCTGACCAGCATGTAACCGGCAAACGGCAGCCAGATGATGGTGACAACCACAGGAGAAATATGGGTGAAGAATTCAAGAAAATCCGACTTAAATAATCGGATGGGGGTCGAATCGTGGTTTATCTGGTAATGGCCCATATACAGATCCTTTCGTTAGAAGTGAGGAAGAAAGCCAATTCGTTACTAAAGAACAGGGAACCAGGAGTCGGTGTGTTTGGGCAACAAGCAAATGAACCAAATCGTACAACGAGACTTACATAGCTATTGAGCAAAATCCTGTGGATTTCAGGTTACGATTCGTTCAGGTGAAATAGTGAAGAAAAAGGGTCAAATTGGATATGGTCGACAAAGTATAGCATAAAGTGGTGATAGTTAGAACACCCGAAAAATCACAAGTGCGTTTTCCTTTATGAAAAACATGTTTCGAGATACAATGGCAAAAATCCGTTTTCTGTTCGTCCAGGAAAAACTGCTTTACACTACTGCGTTGAATGCTAGCCAATGAGACGCAAGATATTTCGCAAGAACTAGATTTCCACAAACGAATTTCTTTCAGGAGCGCGCACGCATGAACGAATTCTTTACCAAAGATTTCACAGGTGGACCTTTTGTTTTATTCTCGGCTGAACATTGGGCCGCAATTTTAGTGATTGTGCTGCTGAACGTTAGCTTTTTGATCCTCCGGCGCCGCGCAAAACCAGAAACACTCCGCTTCTGGCGTTATACCATGGCAGCCGTGTTAATCGTTAATGAACTAGCCTGGCATATCTGGAACCTGGCGGTTGGACAGTGGAATATCCAAACCATGCTGCCGCTGCACGTCTGCAGCGTGTTCGTTTTTCTATCGGCGTACATGCTGGTGAAACGCAATTATCCGATTTATGAATTCGCGTATTTCCTGGGGATTGCTGGTGCGCTTCAGGCTGTGCTCACACCAGACCTTGGCGTATATGCCTTCCCGCACTTCCGATATTTCCAAACGTTTATTTCTCACGGTTTGATCGTCACCGCTGCCATTTATATGACGCTGGTGGAAGGCTTCCGCCCTACGTGGAAGTCTTTAGGCCGAGTAATGATCTGGAGCAATGTATATTTGCTGTTTGTAGGGGTGATCAACTGGCTGATTGGCAGCAACTATATGTATGTTGCCCACAAGCCAGAAACCCCCAGCCTGATTGATATGCTCGGGCCGTGGCCGTGGTATATCCTGGCGTTGGAAGCGATTGGGCTGGTGATGTTCCTGCTACTCTACCTGCCGTTTGCTGTCCGCGATATCTACACCCGCCGCGCTGCTAACGCCAGAACCGCTGTCGCCGACTGATTCTCCAGGTTGGCTGCCGCGCTCGAAGACAGGTAAAGTAATTCGGGAGCTCTCTTCCATCTCAAGTTCCTTGGGAGTCTTTTCGCGTTCCCGAAGGCCAAAGGCAATCAGGCGATCCGCTACACCACGAAAACCCAATACCGGGATGATACCCGGCAGACCAAGGAAAATGGGAAGCACAAACACCGCGCTTAATCCAAAAATCAAGATCGCCATGAGGATCAAGATGAGGGTAAACAGCGGTGCAGCCAGGGCCGTGAGCAGGCCATTTTTAAGTGATGTATATAAATCTTTCGTCTCCATCTGCATGAAATACGGCAGACCGAAGAACTGCATACATACCCATAGATAGCCAACCATCAGCACTATGAAGGCTGCAAACAAAGCCCAGACTTGAGGCTGATTAATGTAAAACCAGAATGCAAAAGATGTGGCGAAAATTGCCAGAAGGTTAACCGATCCCCATATCCAGGACTTTCTAAAGTACATCCGCGCGCCTTCAATCAATCCGTGCACGCCCGTGCCCTGACCGTTCATCAAGTTGGAGATTGCGTAATAATATCCAAAAGTAGCAGGAGGGCCCAGGACAATCGTGACTTGCGCGAGCAGCCAGACGACCGTCAGTACTACCATATCCGTCCAACTATCCCACCAATCTACTACCGACCGGCCAATCACGCGAAACGCAGAAGGGAATCCAAATACCATCTTCTCACCGCTCTATCTTCAAAGTATATCAATTATTATTTAGTTATCTGGTACAACTCAACCAAAACACCACTGGCGCTCTTAGGATGGACAAATGCCACTTTGCGGCCCTCGAGCTGCATAGCAGTTTCGTTAATCAGGCGTATCCCTTTGGCTTTCAGGTTAGACAGCATCTCATCAATATCATCGACTTCAAAACACAGGTGGTGCATACCAGCGCCGCGATCTGACAAAAATTTTGCTACTCCGGAGTCATCGGTGGTCGGCTTGACCAGTTCGACTTCACTACCCTCTATGGGAAGGAAAGCCACCTGCGAGCGTTGACTGGGAACATCTTCCACATGATCCAGTTCCAACCCCAGTGCGTCGCGCCAAAAATTCAGCGCGTTCTCAATATCGGGAACAACAATTGCGACATGGTTAATGCGTAAAATTTTCGCCATAATAAATCCTATTTTGATTGATACTCGCCCCATACACGGCGGAGCACGCCGCACACTTCACCCAACGTTACTTTTTGCTCCATACACTCGATAAACAACGGCATGAGGTTTTCCTGACCACGTGCCGTGCTGTCCAGACGATCTAACAACTCAGCGACTCGGACCGGGTCCCGGTGTTTGCGCAGGTCGGCCAGGCGAGTTCGCTGCTGCTGCTCGATGGATGGGTCTACCTTCAGGCGCTCAAGCTGGATCAATTCGTCCGTTTGGAAGGCGTTAACCCCTACCACGATCTGCTGTTTGCTTTCGACGGCCTTCTGAAATGCATAGGCAGCATCCTGGATTTCGTTTTGCAGATAGCCGCGTTCAATTGCCGCCAGCGCCCCACCCATGGTATCAATTTTGTTGAGGTAATCGGTGGCCCGCCTGACAATTTCATCCGTCAGATATTCCACGATGTATGAACCACCCAGCGGATCAACGGTGTCCGCAACGCCTGACTCGTGAGCAATAATCTGCTGGGTACGCAGCGCAACACGCACCGACTTTTCCGTAGGAAGCCAGAGCGCTTCATCCATGCTGTTGGTATGCAGCGATTGGGTACCGCCCATCACGGCAGCCAGGGCCTGTAATGTTACCCGTACGGTGTTATTTTCAGGCTGTTGCGCGGTCAGCGTCGACCCGGCGGTCTGGGTGTGGAAGCGCAACATCCACGAACGGGGATCCTGTGCGTGGAATCGATCGCGCATGATCATCGCCCAAAGACGCCGCGCAGCGCGATACTTGGCTACTTCTTCCAGGAAATTGTTGTGAGCGTTAAAAAAGAAGGACAACTGCGGCGCAAACTCATCTACTTTCAAGCCGGCATCCATAGCGGCTTGCACATAAGCTACGCCATCGGCCAGAGTAAAAGCAACCTCCTGCACAGCCGTGGAACCAGCTTCGCGAATATGGTATCCCGAAATACTGATCGTGTTCCAGTTGGGAATATGATCGGTGCAGAAACGGAAGACGTCTGTGATCAGGCGCATAGAAGGTGCAGGTGGGAAGATGTAGGTTCCGCGCGCGATGTACTCCTTTAAAATATCGTTCTGGATCGTCCCGCGCAGTTTCTTTTCTTCCACTCCCTGACGTTTCGCGACAGCGATGTACATAGCCAGCAGGATCGATGCAGGGGCATTGATGGTCATACTGGTAGATACCTTGTCCAAGGGAATGTCACGGAAGAGGGTCTCCATATCCTCAACAGAGGAGATCGAAACTCCTACTTTACCAACTTCGCCTGTCGATAGTGGATCATCCGCATCGTAGCCAATCTGAGTGGGCAGATCAAAGGCTACGGACAGGCCAGTCTGGCCCTGTTCCAGCAGGTAGCAATAACGGCGGTTCGACTCTTCGGCGGAGGCATAACCGGCGTACTGGCGCATCGTCCAAAAACGCCCCCGATACATGGTCGGCTGGACTCCCCTGGTAAAGGGATATTCGCCCGGGAAGCCTTGCGTTTCAAAATAATTTGCCTCTACAGGTCCCAGGACGCGCGGAATGGAGATGTCCGAAGTAGTTGAAAATTCCGCCGCCCGTTCTGGGAACTTAGTGATGACCGGTTTTACAATCTTCTCTTCCCAACGTTTTCGTTCCTCATCAAAACTCATGGGACTCCTCATTGTGGATCTGCTTCAATTCATTGTGCACTCGACATCAGTATACATGAAAGATAGGCGCGACGGCAACCAAAACGATTATGAAAACTCAATAGAACAAGTTCACCTGATCACCTGATCTGCTTTTTACAAAAAATTTGTGTTTATGGTAAAATCAGGCCGCTCTGTGTGTTGTACCCTTCACACAGGCTGCCATTTGGCAAATCCACTCCTAAGCACGAAAGGGCTTGAAGAATGAAAGTACTGCTTCTCAAAGATGTGTATAAGTTAGGTCGCGCTGGCGACGTCAAGAAGGTAGCTGACGGTTATGGTCGCAACTTCCTGATCCCCCAAGGCCTGGCAGTCCTTGCGACTGCTGGCGCCATTAAACAGGCGGAAAACATTCGCACCCATGCGACTGAGCAGCGCACTGCTCTCAATCAAGAATTGAGCGGCATTGCTGATCGGCTCACAGACCTGGTCATCGGTTTTCCAGTTCGTGCTGGCGAAACCGGTAAACTGTATGGTTCGATCACATCACAGATGATCGCGGATGAAATTTCCAAGAAAACCAACACCACAATTGACCGGCGCCAGATCGAATGCGAACCGATCCGCGTGCTGGGCGAGCACAAATGCATCGTGCGCCTGACTGTTGACCTCACTCCCGAGGTAAAGGTTATCGTCCATCGCGAAGGTGAAACCCCTGCCGTACTGGTTCAAAAGGTTGAAGAGCCCCCGGCGACGGAAGCCCCGGTTGAACCCGAAGCGGCTGCTGAGTAAACCAATTACTGACTTGATAAAGCCTGACCGGCCTGGGGAAGATGTCTCCCCAGGCCGGTTCTATTATTGAAATTTTCAGCGCCTACTTTTGGAAACAGAAAGCAGCCAAAGGGATAAGGTATAATTATCCGGAATGAGTACGTATGGCACAGAGTATCGGCGATCAGCTTAAAGAAGCGCGCAATAAACGCGGGCTGACGTTAGAGCAGGTTTCACAGGCTACGCATATACGCAAGCATTACCTGGAAGCGCTCGAAAACGATCAGCGCGATTTCTTACCGTCCGTTGTACAGGGGCGTGGTTTTTTGCGTCTCTACGCTGGTCACCTCGATCTGCCAATTGGTGAGCTTTTGGCTGCCTGGGATGGTACTCTGCCTGCCGAAGCAGATGCCCCTTCCATCGCTATTCCTCAAGATAACCCCATCGAACAAGAAGGCAGCTTCACAGACCCCGCGCCAGCAGAAGCGCCGCTACCTGCCATTAACCTGGCAGATATTGCCAAGCCAACGGTTTCCGCGACTGCAGCCGGTAGAGGGGATTACTCTTCTGAGAATGAAGAAAGCTCACATGAGATTTTCCTCGAGATTGGACAGATGCTGCAGAAGCAGCGCGAGTCTCTGGGATTATCACGAGCCGAGGTAGAGCGGTTTACCCGCCTGCGCCAACATTACATCCAGGCGTTAGAAGCCGGACAGATCGAACAACTGCCTTCCCCTGTGCAAGGACGCGGTATGCTCAGCAATTATGTGAAGTTCCTGAACATGGATGAGGGCAAAGTACTCCTGCGATTTGCAGAGGGGCTTCAAACCAGGCGGATCGAACGCATCCCCAAACCCGAACCAGGAACGATCCAGGCGAAAAAACGACCTGCCCGACAGGCGCCATTTTGGCGGCGACTGCTGACCCCTGACTTGCTCTTTGGGGTAGCTGTGGCGGGCGTCATCCTTTTCTCCGCTCTATGGACCACAGCACGGATCAGCAACGTGCGGAATACACAGTCTGAGCCAACACCACCCGGCGTAGGGGGTATTTTACTCACTCCAAAAGCCGACCGCACAGGCACACTAGCCGCTGCCTTGACACCGCCAGGAGCGACCAGTAACAGCGACATGGACGTTACCCCCAGCACGCCTCCTACCGTAACACCCGTGAACGATCCGAACCAGGAAGTTACGCAGGTTGAGCCAACCAAAACACAGGCTGCCGGCGGGCAGGCGAATACCCAAAATAACTTATTCACCCTGACACCAGCGCCAGCCCCGATCGTTACACTTACCTTAGCGCCCATCAATAACGATCCACTGCAGATCTATATTGTGGCTCGTGAACGCGCCTGGTTGCGCGTGGTGGCGGATGATAAAGTAAAGTTTCTGGGCCGAACAGTCCCCGGTAATGCTTATGCTTTTTCTGGCACAAAAAATATTGAGCTTACAACCGGGGATGGAGCCGCAATGCAGGTATTTTTCAACCAAGATGACCTGGGGACCCTGGGTACAACAGGCGAGGTGGTCAGCCTGATCTTTTCCAGGGATGGGTTGCTCACTCCCACGGCGGCCTTCACCTTTACGCCAACGGCTACTCCACTGGCTACTCTTACGCCGCTACCCACGGCAACATCCCAGGCAACCCCAACCATTACCCCATTTATTCCGAACGAATGAGCACCATGAAAAAGAAAAATTTTTATCTGGTATCCCTAGGCTGTGCGAAAAATACAGTCGATTCCGAATCCATGGCTGCTTTGCTACAAAGAGCCGGCTTTTCAGCTACGGATCGCGCCGGGGAAGCCAGCCTGTTGATCGTAAATACCTGCGGGTTCATCGGTCCTGCTCGCCAGGAGTCCATTGAAGTGCTAGGGGACCTGGCCAGGAAGAAACGGCGCGGGCAGTTGTTAATTGCAGCAGGCTGCCTGACACAGCGCTACAGCGAGATGGTCATCCAACAGGTGCCAGGAATCGATGGCATATTAGGCACGCGTCGTTGGATGGATATTGTAGAGCTGGTGCAGGAGTTAGCTGGACGCCAGCGCGATGACAGCGGTTACCCTAAGCCGATCTATCACCTGCCAGAAATAGAGACCGTCGGTAGGGATGAAAAAGGAGTGATGCGGATCGCTCGCCAGGGCGGCAGCGCCTACATTAAGATCGCCGATGGCTGCCGCCGCCCGTGCGCTTTTTGCGCCATTCCCTTGATCAAGGGTACTGCCGTCAGCCGCCCTATTGAGGATATATTGAACGAAGCGCGAACCCTGGCTAACAGCGGCGTGAATGAGATTCTCCTGATCGCACAGGATACAACCGATTACGGTCATGACCTGGGCATCAAGGATGGATTGGCGCAGCTCCTGGAGCGCATTACAGAAGAGATCCCAGAATTACCCTGGATCCGCATCCTTTACGCGTACCCAGGCTACGTCACCGACCGCCTGATTGAGGTGATGGCAACCCGCAAGCAAATCGTCCCCTACCTGGATATGCCTCTCCAGCATGCGCACCCGCTGACGCTGAGGCGCATGCGCCGCCCGGCTAACATGGACTGGGTCTATAAAACCCTGGAGAAAATTCGCGCATCAATCCCTAACCTTGCTCTCCGCACCACCTTTATTGCCGGCTACCCGGGCGAGACCGAAGAGGAATTCCAGGCGCTGCTCGATTTTGTTGAAGAAATCCGATTTGATCATGTTGGGGTTTTCCCGTTTTCCTTCGAGCCAGGCACAACCAGCGAGCCGCTTGGAGACCCCTTTCCCGCCGAAGTTAAGCAAGAGCGTTTGCTACGACTGGTCGAAGCACAGGAGAAAATATCTCTAGCACGGAACCAGTCTTTTGTTGGGCAGACTCAATCCATCCTGATCGAAGGCTACAACGATGGTATATCCGTCGGGCGGGCATTTCATGATGCTCCCGAAATTGACGGTCTCGTTTTTGTTGAGGGTAAAGCCGAAATTGGGCAGATCGTACCAGCGCAGATTACAGGCGCAATGGTTCACGACCTTACAGCAAGGCTTATTTCGTAAAACACTTGACGCATTTTCGACTTTCCTCTAAGATTGAATGAGTCTGGGAACGTAATCGGGTGATAAAATGCGGTCATCAGCCAGTTTGAATTTTCAAATTTTAAACTTCCCGGTACGGGTCCACTTCTCTTTCTTTCTGGTGGCAGCACTTCTCGGTATTTATTCCGGTAATCTCATTAAGATAGCGTTATGGGTACTCATCGTCTTCGTTTCCGTCTTACTGCATGAAATAGGACACGCGGTTGCCGCAGAGTATTACGGGCGTTCTTCACGTATCGAATTATATTCGATGGGCGGTTTAACGATCAGCACGCGTAATTCGCTCTTATCCTATCCAAAGGAGATTTTAATCAGCTTTGCCGGCCCGCTGGCAGGTTTTATCCTTGGCGGTATCATCCTTTTGATCACCAGTTTCACAGGATTCATCAAAAATGAATACCTGTTTTTCATTGTAGAGAACCTGAAATGGGTTAGCATCGGTTGGGGAATCATTAATCTGATCCCTATTCTGCCGCTGGATGGCGGTAGTATTATGCGAAATGCGTACCATTGGATACGGAATCCATACGATGAGCGCACACCATTGATCATCTCTATCGGGTCTGGTATTTTTGCAATCCTGGTTGTTGTTGTTATCCTGGGCCGGGGTGGGCTCTACCTGGCTCTGGTGCTTGGCTGGCTAACCTATAATAATTTCATGGCGCTTCGCCGAGGTTATTGGACTGACAATTTTATTTAAACGGCATCATGGTTTACTAAAAACCACACGCCAAACAATGAACCATGTTCAATGAGGAGAAATACAAATGCCCGTTTCTGATAGCACTCCCGCGTTCCAAAATCCTTCGCTCCCAACAGACGAACGAATTAAAGACCTGTTATCCAGAATGACGCTGCAAGAAAAAATCTCGCAGATGACGTACCAGTCAAGGGCAATTCCCCGCCTGGGGATTCCTGCCTATGATTACTGGTCCGAAGCGCTGCATGGGGTGGCACGCAACGGGCTGGCAACGGTTTTTCCGCAGGCTATTGGTCTGGGAGCTACCTGGGACCCGGACCTATTGAAACGAGTTGCAACGGCTATCAGCGATGAAGGGCGGGCAAAATTTCATGCCACTCTGAAACGATTGGGATATACATACCAATACAGTGGACTGCATTTCTGGTCACCCAATGTCAACCAGGATCGCGACCCCAGGTGGGGAAGAGGGCAGGAGACATACGGTGAAGATCCTCATCTCACGGGCGAGCTCGGTATTGCCTTTGTGCAGGGCTTGCAAGGTGATGATCCACGCTACTTGAAATCTGCTGCTTGCGCCAAGCATTACGCTGTACATTCTGGGCCAGAAGCGCTGCGGCATGAATTTAATGTCGATCCGTCAAAACGCGACCTGTATGACACCTATCTGCCGGCCTTCAAAAAGTTGGTACAAGAGGCCAAGGTAGAGTCAGTGATGGGCGCTTACAATGCGGTGTACGGAGTCCCGTGCAATGCCAGTGAATTCCTGCTGAATGAGATACTGCGAGAGGAATGGGGATTCGAAGGCCATGTAGTTTCTGACTGCGGAGCAGTAACCGATATTCACCTCAACCACAAATACACAAGCGATGCCGCTGAAGCAACCGCCGTAGCGATTAAAGCCGGGTGCGACCTGTCTTGCGACCATGCATACTACGACAGCCTGGCGGAGGCGATTGATCGGGGCCTGCTGACTGAAGCAGATGTGGACCAGGCATTAAGCCGAACTTTATTATCGCGCTTTAAACTCGGATTGTTCGACCCGGACGAGATGGTACCCTATGCTTCCATACCGTTGAGTGTGGTGGACTGCCCTGAGCACCGCCAACTGGCGTATGAATCCGCTGTGAAATCTATCGTCCTGCTTAAGAATAAAAATAATATCCTTCCAATCGATCCCAATACAGCCTCTGTCATGGTCGCCGGGCCAAACGCAGCTGTGGTAAACGTTCTGATGGGCAATTATTACGGTTTCAACCGGCATATGGTAACGGCGCTGGAGGGAATTACCAACGCGGTACCCGAAGGAATGGGGATGGTGTACCACCAGGGTATGATGCTCACGGACTTCGGACTTACACCGAATAACTGGTCGATCGGAATGGCGGCGGAAGCCAGTTTGACAATTGCCTGTATGGGGCTGTCACCGATGATGGAAGGCGAAGAAGGCGAAGCCATTCTGGTCGAGAAGGGTGGCGACCGCGCTTCAATCGAGCTGCCGGAAGCACAGGTAGAGTATCTGCGCAAACTAAAAATCGCCGGGGCCAGGATCATCCTGGTGCTGTTTGGCGGCAGCGCCATTGCATTAGGCGAAGCCGAGGAACTGGCGGAAGCCATTGTTCACGTCTGGTACCCGGGAGAAGAAGGCGGCAATGCCCTCGCCGATATCCTGTTCGGTAAAGCCAATCCATCTGGCAAGCTGCCTATCACCTTCCCCAAAGCAACCAGTCAGCTCCCACCGTTCGATGATTACAGCATGACCGAAAGGACCTACCGCTACGCCACCTGGGAACCGCTTTTCCCATTCGGATTTGGCTTGAGCTATACAACTTTCGCTTATGATGATCTAAAGCTCATACAGTCCAGTATAAAAGCCGGCGAGTCTCTGGAAGTGCGCGTCAATGTTACCAATACCGGGGGCCGGGATGGCGAGGAAGTGGTTCAGGTTTACCTTTCAGACCTGGCAGCCTCGACCACCGTGCCGCTGCACAAGCTGGTTGCCTTTGAGCGGACAGCCTTAAAGGCGGGAGAGAGCAAAACGGTACGTTTCACCATTACACCAGAGATGATGATGTTTATCGATGGCGATGGCTCCCAGAAACTCGAACCGGGTGATTTCCGCCTGGTTATTGGAGGCTGCGCACCAGGAAAGCGCGGCACAGACCTTGGGGCGCCGCAGCCAGCCACTGCCACATTCGTAGTGAAATAACAAGTTTATAGAAACGGCACGCTGTGGACTGCGTGCCGTTTTTTATTACTCGATAACAACCTGTATCTGGAACAGGACACTTGGCCTTTCACAAGGAGGCTGCTGCTGGCGGCAGGCAGGTTCGCCAATCGCTTTTAACAGGCCCTGACCCCGCTGCCTGGCAACAAAGATCCCCTGTTCGCCTGGGGCCGGGGTAATTTTCAAATTCTGGCTAATCAGGTATTCGGGTTGGGAAACCACCTGCCAGGTATATCCACTGCCAAGGTAAAGCGAAAAACTTTCGCCCAACCGTAAAGGAAGGATGCGCCCCACATCATCCATCGTGACCGTCTGCCCGCCGTAATAATAGTCCAGATCAAAATTTTTTGTGGGCGTGGCTGTAGGGGTGCGGGTCGCTGTTGGCGTCAGGGATGGTTTTGGCGTGCGGTTCGCTAAAACCAGGGATGTTGGCTCTATCGCATGACCCGGTTCGACGCGCCAGTAAGCCGATTCGGATAAGGATGAGCAGGCCGCGATTAGCAGCCCAAAGCAAAAGGCCAATCCGCCAGATAAGAGCTTTCGCCAAAGAACCATGGTCAACTCACATGAGCGTCTTGCCCGTACCGTTTACCAGTGATCCCAACTCTATCACGTTCTGGTGAGCTTTCCTTTGTCTGCAGCAGCAGCCATTTCGCGAGCGGCAGCGGCATCCTCAGCCATCTCATCCACGGTTTTGGTATGCAAGCGAGCTGCCCCCTGCCACGTACGCGTTTTTACTCGCGTGCCGCTGCTTTCGGCTGTATCCAGACGATGGCGCGCCTTTTCAATTTCACCGGCAAAATTGGGCAGCCAAAGCGCCTGCTGCACCAGCATCTCATCCGTCATTTGCCATATTTCTTCGGGGTTACAAACGGCACCCGTCAGAGGATCGTGCAGCATAGCCTGCTTTAAGAGGGCGACATCACCATGAACGGCGGCTTCCATCGCCATTTCTTGCACGCGGGCCGACACAGCGCAAGTTGCCGCGCACGCCATGGGTAGATCGCCGATGACCGGCATGTGAACCCCGGTCCGATCCACATAGCCGGGGATTTCCACCACACAGCCATCTGGAAGATTGGTAATATTCCCACGGTTAGGCACGTTGAAGTGCCCGCGGTAGGTGCGACCCGTTTCGAGGGCTTCAATAATATATGACCCATGTTCCTCGGAGCGCCTGTAATTTTTCCAATCCAGGGGCGGCTCGGCCAACCAGCGCGGGAAATCTGTTTCAAACCAGTTGCGACCTTCAGTGCAAACCCGTAAATACCCGCCCGTTTCGCCATTAATCCAGCTAGAGAGGTCGATCAACTGCATGATCTCTTCCGGGCGTTTGCGGTACCAGGGAACATATTCGCTCAGGTGCCCGTTCGACTCGGTGCTGTAATAACCAAAACGGCGCAGCACATCAATGCGAACCTTCTCTGTTTTGGAATATTCCGGATGCTGCTCAAACAACTCCAGCAATTTAGGCAACATATCGATTCCACGCCAGTCCACTTTGATAAACCAGGTCTGGTGGTTTAGACCAGCGGCAATCACTTCTACTTCACGGCGGTGCATCTGGTAATCTTGCGGCACCAGGCCCTGCTGCTTTGCCCAGCGGTTCACACAATCGGTAATTTGCCAATGAGCACCCTGGACGCCATGACATAAACCGATGGTCTGGACCCCACCATACTTGTTGCAAGCCCAGGTGTTCATCGCCATGGGGTTAGAGTAATTCAGGAATATTGCCGCCGGTTTCGCCACTTCGCGGATATCCTTGCAGAAATCGAGCAGTTCTGGGATGGTACGCGCGGCGTACATGATACCGCCCGCGCACAATGTATCGCCTACGCATTGGTCAATGCCATAACGCAGGGGAATGTCAATATCGAGCTGGAAGGCCTCCAACCCACCCTGGCGGATGGTGCTGATTATATAATCACTATCAGCGATCGCCGCACGGCGGTCAAGTGTGGCAGTAAGCCGGGCAGGAAGTCCAGAGGCAGCCAGATCGCGCTGGGCCAACTGGGTCACCATGTCAAGGTTGCGCTCAGAGATATCCATAAAAGCAAATTCTGTGTCTGCCAGTTCTGGCACGCTCAGGATATCCTGCATCAGTTTGCGGGTGAAGCCAATAGAACCGGCCCCAATCATGGCGATTTTGATTGGCATAGAGATACTCCTCCGAGAGCATTTGTAATTGAGAAAAACGTTTCATGGTTGATTCTAACCGATGTTTTCAGTTCGTAGCATAAAAAAGAAAAGCGAAAGGTAGCCTATCCCGTCATTGTGTCAATGGTGATTTACAATAGATAGGGTGTATCCAACGGATTCCACTGCGCAATTAATCAATTGGAGCTGTTCAATGAAGATCATAATCGCGGCCATCGGATCGCGTGGCGATGTTCAGCCATACATTAACCTTGCACGCGGATTGCAAGAAGCCGGGCATGATATAACCCTGGCCACCAACCCCACGCTTTGCGCGCTGGCTGCCTCGCACCAGGTAAACAGCGCACCGGTCGGCCCGGCGGTTGACATGGGCGAGGAGGGTGCCCGGCTCATGGCACAATCTTTTGACAATATGTGGATCGGGATGATTCGCGTAATGAGTCTTGGCGCCCGGCTGGTCGAACAGGCTTATCCGGATGTGCTTCAGATCTGCCAGGATGCTGACCTGTTAATTACAACAGATACTGGGAGTGGTATCGCTGAAGCCGAAAGCCTGAGACTCCCATGGATCAGCGTAACGCTCCAGCCTGCGCGCATTCCGGTGCCAGCAAAAAAAACCACCCTGATCAGCCGCCTGGTATGGCCGCTCATGGGCAGGGCATTCATCGCGCCGACCAACCGCTTTCGCAAGCGAGTGGGTGCTCCTCCAGCGAAAGATATTTCCGATCTCATGTCGAAACGCATGGTTCTGCTGCCGGTAAGCCGCCATGTAGCTCCGCCGGACCCACGCTGGCCTGATTATGTAAAACCAACCGGCTATTGGTTGAACCGCACCGAGTCAAACTGGTCGCCACCCTCGGATTTGCAGGAATTTCTGAATATCGGCGAAAAACCTATTGCCGTCAGCCTGGGTGTGATGAGCATGTCTGGGAAACAAGCAAGGCTTGGCGCGCAAATCGTTCTCCAGTCTGTTCGGGAAGCTGGCGTACGAGCCATTATTCAGGGTTGGGATGAAGCGCTGCAGGGGGTAGAACTGCCCGCTTCGGTGTACCATGCCGGATCACTGCCACACAACTGGTTGTTCGAGCAGGTAAGCGCGGTGGTCCATCACGGCGGATTTGGTACCACGGCTTCGGTTCTGCGATCTGGGGTACCAGGCATCATCATACCGCATGTCATCGACCAGTTCTATTGGGGCCAGCAGGTGTACATGCTCGGCGCAGGTCCCAAATTCATCACCCGCGGATCGCTCAATGCCCCCGCCCTGAGCCAAGCAATTTCTGAAGCTTTGAACGATTCTCATATGAAAGAACGGGCAGCCAGGATCGGTGAACATATTCGTGCTGAACCAGATGGGGTCATGGCAGCAGTACGGTTGATAGAACAGGAGATTTCCTCCTGACGCAATTGTTATACAATCTGATTTTCTCCGCCTCTTTTATCGTATATATCGGGTAAAATTAGGGTACGATTTCCTTATCTTTACAGCGGTGAAAAATGAAAATGGAAAATCTTTCCCCACGTCTGGCCCGAGAACGCAAAACGATTGAGAAAATGGCAGTCCTTTACTGCCACCGCGACCATCATACTCCCCGTGGGACATTATGTGCGGAGTGCCAGGAGCTTGTTCAGTATGCCTTCGAACGGCTGCAGCGCTGCCCTTTTCAGGAAAATAAACCAACCTGCGCCAGGTGTACTGTTCACTGCTATAAACCTGTGATGCGCGAGAAGGTGCGCCAGATGATGCGGCGGGCAGGCCCTTTAATGCCTATCTATCACCCGGTGCTGGCTTTCCTGCACCTGGTCGTCGACAGCAGGCACAAAGCGCCAGTTCGGGCACGAAATAATACTCGTTCGTAATTTCTTAATATTGGAGTAGAAAATGGATCACAAAAAAACCTGTTTGTTCTGCGGTAAGAATGATGAAGATACACCCCTCGTAAGCCTCACCTATCAAGGTCAGGCGTTATGGATTTGTTCCACCGACCTGCCGGTATTGATTCACCATCCAGAACAACTGGTGGAGCACCTGGCAGCCGCAGTGAAGAATCACCAGGCAAAATAGTCCGCGGACTCCTCAATCTTCCACCACGTAATACGATTGAACGTCTTCGTGACTGTTCAAATACCAGTCCTGGACATAGTTGGTATCATCCGCTTCGCCAAGATCGACAATGATGATACCACTGGAAAAGGACAAGATCGACTGCCCAGGTTCAAAGGGGAAATTTTCAAGGATTTCGTCGGGAGGGTCTATGATGCCCGGTCGGATTTGGATATGAAGTTCGCTGCTCATGCCCCCATTGTATCCTGATTTTAACGGAACAGCCGCCTGTATGGCAGCTGTTCTATCTTTCCCCCTTCCGTGCTCAATTTCCCAGGTTAACTCACCCGGTAGCCTCTCTCGCGCTGGTAACGGGCGTAGTCTTTGATTTGTTCTCTGGTCATTTTCACCGAATATTTTCGATTTGGGTCGTAATGATAGTAAAGATAACCGCCGCTGCCGATCGCAGCCATGCCAATCAGCACACCCAAGCCAAGGCCAAGCTGACGGGGTAAGCCGCGCGATATGGCTTTAGTAAAATTGGTATCGTGTCTTACCGTATCCGTATCATTGGTTCCGGTGACCGGCACGGAACCCTGGGGCAGGCCGGCGACCTGGGCTTCCAACTCTTGATTGCGCGCCTGAAGAACCAGGATTTGTCCCTGGAGCTCGCTGGCTTGCTGGATCAGCCGGGCAATTTCTTCCTGGCGGATTGTTGACATGCTCTGCACCCCGAGCAGATCATCCTGCAGACTGGCAATTTCTTTGGTGAGGTTGTCTACCTTCGCGAGCGCTTCATCCCGGGCCTTTATTGCGCTTTCTATTTGCTCCCTGGCGTCCAGAGCAGCACGCTCCGCAGCATCGCGCTGTTCCGCCAGCCGGCTGATTTCTGCTGCCTGCTGCGCTTCAATTTGTTGCGCGCCAATTGCCACTGCGATCAGTGCGGCGAGTAAAAGGGTTACAAACGCTAGCCATGTGCTGTTCATTTCGATCGCTCCTTCCTGCCTTCCAACCCTGAAACTTACTTTGGAACTACGAAGCGTTATTGCTGATTTTGTGCCTTGCTGACTGTATATTACAATGACGACGAAGCAGCCGCTTGAGTTCCTTCTGACAGAAAGGTGATATTTGTATGACAAAAGTGAACAGCCCTGTAGGTTTGAAATATAATACGGAAAGGCGATGATTTTGCTCTCCAACTGCAAACCGCCCGTTTTCTACCAGGAGTAACCATGTTTGGTCTTGAACTACCCCCTACTGCACGGGATACATTCTTCCAGACTGTATGGAAAATTGTCCGGCTGATTCCACCGGGGAAGGTCAGCACTTATGGACAGATTGCGGGGTTCATCCCACCGCCTGAAGGCATTCTGCCCGATGATCACATGGCTAACCGCGCCCGCTGGGTCGGGCATGCTATGGCTGCCAGCCCGGGTGATGTTCCCTGGCAGCGGGTGATTAATTCACAGGGTAAAATCAGCGCGCGGCAGGGCGCGCGCGAACAGCGCAAGATGCTGGAAGCAGAGGGGGTGGTTTTTGACACGCGCGAGCGGATTGACCTGGCGCGTTTCGGCTGGCAGGGCCCCCCAACAGAATGGCTGCGTGAAAACGGGCTGGTCTCACCAGATATGCCGCAGCAGTTGAGCCTGCTCTGAGAAACGCTATACCCATTCGAAAAAGCCGCCCGTTTTCCTTTCCAGATCAGGCGAGTTGCGACTCTGGAGCAGGAACTAACCCGGCCTCAATCAACCCGATCATCCCAAGCAAGCCGCCCCAATGGTACAGCGCATCACTGCTGGAGACATCGCAGCCTTCGCCTGTACTGGCATTGTAATTTTCGTGTACGTGCCCTTTTTCTACCCATTCTTTCAACAGCAGGTTGACAGACTTCTCAGCCAGATCCCTGCGGGCCTGCGGCAAATCATAGTTGCGCAAGCCCAGGTAAATGAGGAAATTCATCGGTCCCCAGATCCGCCCGCGCCAGTATTCCTGATCCGCATAGGCAGGATCATTACGAGCAACAGTTGGGAGAATCCATTCTCCCCAGAATTCCTCAGGATTATAAAAATGCTCGCGCACCATCCGCTCCGCCTGGGCCTGGGTTGGGGCTTTTGCAAGCAGCGGATAAAAACTGGTGGCTGCAATTCTTGGGTTCAATGTTCCAGTCCCTACCCGCCGGTTGAGGTAGATACCGCGCTGCTCATCCCATAAGCGTGCCAGCGACTGTCGGTACACCTCAGCCCGCATCCGCAACTCGTACTCCGCTACTTTCTCGTTCAGCAGCGCTGCAATATCGGCCAGCACTTCGCAGTCGGCAATATACAGGCTGTTAAGGCCCACATCGTGAAGCAGCATGAGATGCTTTTCACTATCAAATGGGATATCATCATACACTGGAAAGTTATCCAGGCCCGATTCCCAGGCAGCACCCTGGCGGTGATTGGTTTCTTGCTCGTAATGACCACCCAAAACCGGCTCGTAGGGGTCGGAACCCCAGCACAGCAGGCCCTCCAGCCGGCGGTGTTCATGCCACCATCGATTCCAGCGCAGCAGATTGGGGAAAACCTCCTCAAGGAACCAGTAGTCGTCGAACTTGCGAAAGAGCTCACGACATATAATCGCGCCGACCGGAGGCTCTGAACGATCGCGTGAAGACACCCCGTTTGTCGTAGCAAAGTTTGGAACCAGACCACTCTCAACGGCTTCGCGAGTCATCTCTACAGCATTTGCATAAGCAATCTCTTTATTCTCCGCCGACGCCAGATAAGCCGCAAAGTAATTGTCCCATTCGAACAACACATAACCGCCCCAGTTGTTATTCCAGATGCGGCTGACCGGCGAGATCACCCTATCGTGCTCTGGCTCATAAATTGTATCCCATGCCATGGCTGTCTGAATTGCCTTGTACACTTCGGACAGCGTTCCATACGAGGAGAAATGCTGTAAAAACTGCTCTCGCTTATCGGAAACAAACTGCTGGATCTGCTCAAGCGACCGCGGCTGGCCAGTGGATATACCGACTGGCCCGTCGAGCAACATAGACAGATAAGGGGTTTGTGCCGGGATGTGCGGGTCAGGAGTAAGTGTCTTGGTAACATAAACCCATACTGTCCGGCTGGCAAAGTGCCCTTTTAGTGCACCATCTTCCAGGGATAAAAAGCCGGACCGGTTCCACAGAATGCCCGCCTCTACCACCAGCAGCGGCGCGCACCGGGCATCAGGATGGATCACCGACGGCGTCACCAGCAGAATCAAATCATCGCCATCTCGTGCCGACTGTACGAAAAGTTCATTACCCTGCCATTTCAATTTGAGTTCTGTGTAACTGCCGTCGTAAGCGTGCAAGCCAGGATGGATATGCTCTTCGTCCGCCCCACGCCGCCCAATGAGCGCCTCTCGCAAGTAACGGCGCCCTACGTATTCACGCAAACCCAGGTTCAACGCAAATCCTTCTGGAAGCAAAACGTGCGACAGCACGCTGCGGGTATTCCAGGTGTTCCATCCCCGGGCAAGGTTTTTCTGCATCATCTCGTATTCGGACATCTCACCACCAATTTTTCCGTTATTACACTGCAATAATGTAATCAAGCAGTTTCGCAAAATCCTGAAACACCAGATCCGCTTTGGAATTTTGGCTCCCAAAGTAGCATGAGAACAACCCGGCGTGCTGCCCGGCAGTAATATCAATCTCACGGTCCCCGACCGTGATCGTCTCTTCTGAATTCAGGTTTTGAATTTTGACCATCGCGATGAAGGCCGCGGGATCGGGTTTCCTTGGGAAGCCATCATCGCGCGTGATTATGCCGGTAAACAGGTTGGTCATCCCATGTGCATTCAACAACTCGTTGGTGCTGGATAGGTCACGGTGGGTAACGATCAGATTTTTTCCACCAATCGAGGAAATGTGTTCGCATACCGCTTTTACACCAGGGAATGGCGGCTGCTCCATAGCTGTTACACGGTCATAATGGTTATGAAATTTTCCAACAAGTTCTGTTTCATCGATCTGAAATTCAGCGGACAAGGTTGAAATACAATGACCCAACGTAACCTTTGCCAGGTTTTCTATCCAAATGAGATCGGCGGGGCAATTCATTTCTTGTAATGCAGCGTGGAGCGCCCCTGCGATCGGTGGATAGGTATCAAAAAGCGTACCATCTACATCCCAGATAATATTGCGTATCATTTCTATAAACTCAACTCTTCCAATTCATCCTCGCGTACCAGATGAATATGCCGGGCACCTGCCCATTCGTAAGCATTTGGACTAAATGGGGCTGAAGCAATCAGGTAACCGGCAGTGCTGCCGCCGCTGTTCACTAATGCAGCCAAAGCACGCACATCGGCAACATTCACCGGGGCCAGCTCTTCCAAAACCATGAAGGTATATGACCGACCGTCCTGTGACTGGACCTGCAAGATGCTCCGGCTTCCACCAGAATCTGCTCGCTGGGTCTCAATTACCACCTGGGCGCCCTGTTCATTCAAGAAGGCGATTACCTGGCCTAATAGAGCGTCTTGACCGTCGGAATAAGCGTTGGGCTGAACTACTGTCGCATTCCGTATGGACGACGGAGCAGGGTCCGTTTGCGCTGAAGCGGTCGAGGGTGGCCGATATTGCGTTCTTCGCCGCGTTTCCTGACGCAAACCGGGCGGTACGCGCCGGCGAAAAACCGGCTCGGGCTGGTTGCTTACGGGTCTATCTTGCGATCCCTCTGATATCCCTCCGACTGGCGCACGGCGACCAGCCAGGATAAACGCCAGCCCTGCAAACACAACAAGCGTACTTCCCCCCAGGCACAGCAGATTATCTTCAAACCGGATTTGCGAATAGAAAAAAGCAAACGCACCAGCCACCATGATTAAAATTCCAATCGTGCGCCTGGAAAACGGGAGCCGGCTGCGCCCTGGTCTATTGCCTGAAGATGGATTGAGATTATTATCCATTAGCAGTATTCCTTTTATGGAACCTATCCATAGACTCGATTTTAGCATGATGCAGAAAAGAACGGTTAGGAGGTAGACGGTATTTGTAAACCGGTGATAAACTATTTATGGATTATTTACATATGAACAAACAACCTCATATTCTAATCTTCAATCCCGACCAGTGGCGCGGCGATGCACTGGGCCACCTTGGGCATAGAGCAGTGCGTACGCCTAACATTGATCGCCTGATCACCACGGATGGCGTTTCGTTTTCGCAGTCATACTGCCAGAATCCGGTCTGCACTCCCAGCCGATGCTCCTTCATGAGTGGATGGTATCCGCATGTTCGGGGACACCGTACGATGTTTCACATGATGCAGCCCGATGAACCAGTGCTGCTGCGCGACCTCAAGGACGCCGGGTACCATGTTTGGTGGGGTGGAAAGAATGACCTTGTTCCCGCACAGAAGGGTTATGCTGATTACTGCACCGTTCGTTATCAGCATGGTGGCCTTGGACATCCCATCCGGGCAAACCTGCACGCAGATCCGTCGTGGCGCGGCGCCCCAGACGGAGACCGATATTACTCATTTTACGCGGGTCGCATCGAAAAGCCGGCGGGGTTTCCGGATGATGAAGATTTCGTTTACGACGGCGATTGGGATGTGGTTTTCGCAGCCATCCAGCAGATCCGCCAGCGACCGCCGGACCAACCTTTGTGCCTGTTCCTGGCGCTCGATTTTCCCCATCCCCCCTATGGAGTAGAAGACCCCTGGTACAGACAGGCAGATCGTTCCGCCCTCCCGCCACGTATCCCCACCCCGCCGGACTGGAATCGCAAACCAAGCATATTGAAGGGCATTGCAGAACGACAACACCTGCGCGGCTGGAGCGAGGAACAATGGGATGAACTGCGCGCTACATACTACGGTATGTGTTCGCGAACCGATCACCAGTTTGGCCTGGTGCTTCAGGCTCTAAAAGAGGCCGGGATTTATGATGATACAGCTATTTTCCTCTTTGCTGACCACGGCGACTTCACCGGTGACTACGGCCTGGTGGAAAAGACACAGAACACCTTTGAGGATTGCCTCACTCACGTGCCCCTGATCGTTAAGCCGCCAGCCAATGTTGCAGTTCAACCTGGAATTAATGATGCGCTGGTCGAATTGGTGGACTTTCGTGCTACGGTTGAGGATATCACCGGTCTCCAACCTGGCTATACGCATTTTGGCCAGTCGCTTGTGCCGCTGCTCACGGGGCAAACCACACAACATCGCGATGCTGTTTTCTGCGAAGGGGGACGCTGCCTTGGAGAATTCCACTGCATGGAAAACGAATCGCCACAAGGTCAAGATTTTCTCTACTGGCCCAGGTTAAGCCTGCAAAGGCAGGAAGGGCCCGAACATACCAAAGCCACGATGTGCCGCACACGTCGATACAAATTCGTCCACCGCCTGTATGAGTTAGACGAGTTGTACGACTTACAGGAAGATCCGCAAGAGTTGAATAACCGCATCAATGACCCGACTCTGGCCGCAATTCAGAGCGAGTTGAAAGATCGCCTGCTGCATTTCTACCTTGAAACCAGCGATGTGGTGCCCCATACGCCGGATCGAAGGTAGGCATTGAACGTGATTATAGATATTCCTTCAGGTTATGCTCCACCGCGTAGGCAGCGGCTTCGGCGCGGTTGCTGACGCCCAGCTTGGAGAGGATACTGCTGACGTAATTACGCACGGTGCCCTCACCCAGGAAGAGCGCCTTGGCAATTTCACGGTTCGTCTTACCTTCTGAAACCAGCATCAATACATGGCGCTCTTGCTGGCTAAGATTAGCAAATGCGGAAGCTTCTTCTTCTTTCACTGCCCGGCGTACTTCCTGAAATACACGCTGGGTTACTGCTGGGTCCAGCAGGGCCTCACCACGGCCAACCGCTTCCAGAGCGTGAACCAGGTCTTCCCCACCAATCTGCTTGAGAATGTAACCAGATGCTCCAGCCCGGATGGCAGAGAAGAGCATCTCGTCTTCAGCATAGGAGGTCAGCATCACCACTCGCGTTTCAGGATACTGTTTGATCACTTCCTCGCACGCCTCAATCCCGGAAGTTCCTGGCAGACGAATATCCATCAGAACGATATCCGGGTGCAGCCGACCGACCTGTTCGAGCGCCTCTTTGGCATTGGAGGCTTCACCAACCACTTCGAACTGAGAGTTATGCTCCAACAGCGCTTTCAGCCCCAGGCGGACCACTTCATGATCGTCGACCAGCAGTATTTTCTGTTTCGCCATTCTTGGTAAAACCTCCGGTACGAACTATCCATATATTATTATCAATCTTCGTCCAAATTATAACCTATTCTTTTGCGCGTCATCCTGTTTTTTCGCACTGTATAGGGTATAAAGGAACGATTTATCCGAATATCCCGGCGAACTACTTACGCCGCTTGAGGAGGTTCATTTTTCAACACCAGTGTAACCGGGCAGTGATCAGAACCAGGGACATCATCATGGATCACTACATCCTCTGCCTGCCCGGCCAGTGCACGAGATATGAGAAAGTAATCCAACCGCCAGCCAACATTTCTTGCCCGCGCGTTGGTGATAAACGTCCACCAGGTGTACTGCACCCGTTCGGGGTAAAGGGTGCGATAGATATCTATAAAATCATGTTCCAGGTAACGGTCGATCCATGCGCGTTCCTCTGGCAAAAAACCCGAGGTTTTCTCATTTGCTTTCGGATGCGCCAGGTCGATCTCCCGGTGCGCCGTGTTGAAGTCACCAGTGATCACCACTTTCTCACCCCGAGCATGGAACTGATCGCATTGTTCCAGCAGGCAGGCATAAAAATCGAGCTTATAGCTCACCCGTTCCTGCCCGCGCTGGCCATTGGGGAAATAAATGTTATATAGAATCAACCCCGGAAAGTGCATGCGGATAACCCGACCTTCATCATCGAATCGATCATCGCCTAACCCGTATACAATTGATAGGGGCTCTACCCTGGTGTAAACTGCCACCCCACTGTATCCGGGGCGCCTGGCGGAGTTCCAATAACTGGTATAACCGGGGATTTCTCGGTCGCTATCCGGAAGCTGCTCTCGCGTTGCCTTAACTTCCTGCAAGCATAGAACATCCATCGCCTCAGACTGCGCCCATGCCAGTGCGCCTTTCTTTATCGCAGCGCGGATACCATTCACGTTCCAGGTTGTGATTCGCATTTCTAAGAGAACTCCCTTTTGTGGTTTTCGTTACAATACGGGTTTTTGGCACCCGATTCCTGGTTGCCTGATTATATCCCTGTGTGGTAAACTTAATTGGAATATAGATGAGGAATACATCATGAGCCAAGAAACCGACCGCCGGGTTGTTTACATCGAAGATGACCAGGAGATGATCGACCTGGTTGTGTTGATTCTAAACCGTCGTGGATTTCAGGTAAAGGGTGCGCACGGCGGGCGGAATGGACTGGATGTGATTTTCCAGGAACCTCCAGACTTGATTCTGCTAGACCTGATGATGCCCGGAATGGATGGTTGGGAAGTCTACCAACAACTCAAAGCGAACGAAAAAACACGCGACATTCCCGTGATCATTGTTACTGCCAAAGCCCAGGCAATCGACCGGGTTTTGGGTTTGCACATCGCCAAGGTTGATGACTATGTTTCAAAACCTTTTCGCCCGCAAGAACTGCTGGACAGTATCGACCGGGTACTAAATCGCAATTCGCAGGAAACGCTCTAGCCGGCCTATTACAACGTATTCATGCAGCTCGTTCTCCTTATAAACCAAACCAAATCTTCTACAAAACCACTCAAGGCGCGTTACTGCGACACTTTCTGGGGTCGTCTGCGCGGGTTAATGTTTCAAAAAGCCATTGGCAAGGATGAGGGGTTATTGATGGTCCAGCCCCGCGCCGACCGCCTTGACGCAGCCATCCACATGTTCTTCATGAACTTTGATATCGCCGTTATTTGGGCAGATGAGCACCTACGGGTGGTTGACGCTCAGCTTGCACGCCGCTGGCGGCCTGCCTATGCTCCCGCAAAAGCCGCGAAATACGTTCTCGAAACGCACCCAGACCGGCTGAAGGATTATAAAATCGGCGACCAATTGGTGATCAAAAAATGATAAAACGTGTCTCCGGTCTGTTCCTGATTCTGGTTCTGCTGCTATCTACCCAAATCGTCAAAGCCCAAGACAGTGCGCCAAATGGCCCTACATATGTGGTGCAGGGCGGGGATACCTTTTATTCCATTGCCATTATGTTCGGCGTAACGGTTGACGATATCACAAACGCCAACCCCAATATCAACCCGAACATGCTGTCGATCGGCACAGAAGTGGTTATCCCTGGCCTGGAAGGGATTCAGGGGAAACTGCTGACCGAGACTATTCCTTTGGGGGAATCGCTTCGCTCGCTGAGCATTCGCAACCAGGTAACCACGCCGCAGGTGAACAAGCTTAACCGCATCACCAGCCCAGCAGAAGTTTATGCAGGAGCCAGCCTGATTGTTCCCGAAAGAGAGAACTTTAAAGAGTTACAGAGTCGCTATTTACTTGGGTCACAACAATCTTTATTCCAGCTCTCCATTCAAAGCAAGCAGAATCCCTGGTTGCTTGCAGAGATGAATCAAACCGATTCAACCTGGGATATCTTACCGGGGGAGGCGATTTTTGACCAACCAGCGGAAGCACAAGAACAAGTCAGCTTGATCCACCCTACCATTAAGGAACTTGTGGTGGACCCACTGCCTATCCAGCAAGGTGAAACAGCGGTTATTAAGATCGCAACCACCCAACCAGTGGAACTCACCGGCAGCCTGGCCGGATATCCGCTGCATTTCTACCAAGAGAGTGAGAATACCTATGTGGCCCTACAAGGCGTCCATGCGATGGCCGATCCGGGAATTTACCCATTCACATTGGAAGGCAAATTACCCGATGGAAAAACGTTCACCTTTGAGCAGATGGTTATTCTCGAATCCCTAGGGTATGCTTCTGAAAAGATACAAGGCGTAGATCCAATCACACTGGACCCGGCAAATACAAAGCCAGAAGAGGACCAGGTGAAGGCTCTCATTGCGCCTTCGACGCCCGAGAAATACTGGGACGGCCCCTTTGCTGTGCCCGGTTATGATCCCGAATGGATCACATCCTGGTTCGGCACTCGCCGTTCTTACAACGACGGGCCGGTGAGTGCATTTCACACCGGGATTGATTACGGCGGCGGAACCGGGCTGCCCTTCAAAGCCCCAGCACCAGGCATTGTTGTTTTCGCTGGTCCACTGACGGTGAGAGGCAACGCCACCTATATCGACCACGGGCACGGCGTTTATAGCGCCTTCTTCCACCAGCACCAGATCAACGTAAAGGTAGGAGACCGGGTTGAGACAGGGCAGGAAATTGGCCAATCGGGCGGGACCGGGCGAGTGACAGGGCCGCATCTGCACTGGGAAGTGTGGGTAAACGGCGTACAGGTGAACCCTCTGACATGGTTAGAAAAATCCTTTCCTTAAAACTTGCCCCGTATTGAAGGTAGGGTATAATAAACGCGGCAATTTCATGATTTTGTAATCTTTCCCTGATGGGAATAACAAGCGGGAATCGAATGGTAATAGCTCCTATATCTCTGCGAAAAGACTACTGGCAAAATTTTGAGGTAACCGACCAGGATTTAGATTTCCTTAATAGTTATCTGCTTGAGGTAGAAAAACCACAAACATCTGAAGAGCTTCTTCACGCGCTGGTGAATGAGCGTATTAAACAGGAAAAAGACTCTCTGCAAAAGCAGCAACAGGCAGGCGGAGATATTTATTACCCTAAAGAGCACTACCAGGTTGGACAGACTCTTCAATTCCCGGCATTAGACTGGCAGGCAGGGAAAGTCACCGGCAGCAGGTCCGGAAATAATCCCGAACTCGCTCCTTTTGAAGTTATCGATGTTGAGTTAAATAATGGCGAAAAACGGCAATTTGCCGCTGGTTTTGCTGATCACAAACTCAACCAGCCGGTTCTGTTGAATTCAAACGACCCTCTCTTAGATTCTGAAAAAGTGCTTGAAGCGTACGGCAAGGACCTTTCTAAACTGCTCAATGATGCGCTGGAAAGCAGCCCTGGCCTGGTGCGGATCGCGTGGATGTGGTTCCCACGTGCCCTGCTGGTTGATATCAACGCCGGGCACCTTAACCTAGCCGAAGCGGTTTTAGATATGATGGGCGGCGGACCACTCCCCACCCAGGCGCTCATGGAACAGATTGACCTGCCGCAAGATGTAGACACTAACCTGAATGAATTTTCCTTGAACCTTGCACTCCAGGAAGACAAACGTTTCGACGAAGTTGGCGCAGCGGGCGAAATTCTCTGGTATCTCAACCGCCTGGAGCCTGAGCCAGTCCGCGAAGTTCCTACGTTCCTGCGGTACAATGCACCGGTCCAGGAATACAGCAGCGACACGCTTGATTTATTAAGCGATTTCGGCCCGCGGATTATCGATGAATTGGAACCATCTCTAAATCCGCCCTCCGACGACCCGGTTGATGAGGTTCGTATGAGTGTGATTTATCCTCACTGGCGGGCGGGTACACTTCCACTCGCCGGGAACCTGATTCATTTATTCCCTACCGCTTATGAATCGCCGCGCATTCAGTTCAATTTTGTGGACGGCAATTCCGGAGAGGTATTCTCAGGGTGGGTGGTGCGCAACAAGCACTATGTGTACGGGTTGAGAGACTGGTATCTATCTCAAGGTTTAATCTCAGGAACCCTGCTTCATATCAGCCGCGGGAAGAAACCTGGAGAGATCATCATCCGGGCAGATAAAAAACGCCCAACGCGAGAATGGATCCGTACCGCCATTATTGGGTCGGATGGCGGCGTGGTTTTTTCAATGCTGAAACACAACCTCACCGCTTCTGTTGATGAACGAACTGCGATTGTGATTTCAGATTTCGAAGCACTGGATAAAACGTGGGAACAAAGCAATAAACAACGCCAGCCGCTTCATCAAATCGTGCGCCAGATCATCGGCGAAATGGCCAAGCTCAGCCCGCAGAGTCACGTTCATGGGGAAGAATTGTATGCAGGCGTCAATATACTGCGCCGCTGCCCACCTGGCGTCATTCTCAACGTGTTACTCGAAAGTACCTGGTCCAGGCATCTTGGCAACCTGTATTTCCGCCAAGAAGACTCCTCCGGAGGTGACGATGATTGATGCCAAGCGTTTCAGCCTGGTTAAACCCACCCTGGAAACACCCTTCCAAATTGATTTCGATTGGTGGAAGCAGCACGATAACAATTGGCGCATCTTTTTATACAGCTATTTATGCCACGAACATCAGGCGGCCTTTTCAGACACCGGGCAGGAAATCCGTGTTGATTGGGTGGACCAGGAAACCGCCGAAGTTCACACAGTTGATGGTCTTCAGCACATATTAATGGCGCACTGCGCCAGGCAGCCAGATTTTGTCACCAGTAACACAGCCCTTGTGGATTCGGTGTTTCGCGTGCTACTGGCAAATGGCAATAATCCAATGTCTCCAATTGAACTTGGAGAAGCGATTCACCGGCCCCCCGAAACCATTCTACGCACACTGTCTGGCATGCAGGTTTATCGAGGCATCCGCCCCAGGTACGGATAGCCCGCCAGAACTCCGCACATGGAAGATCGGATACCCCATTATCCATGATCTTTCTGGCAAATCCTTCAACCAAGCCGAAACCTGCAGAAAAAACGAGTAAAGGCAGGGCATGTACTTGTGCTGGAATACCGCCTTGGATCCACTAGGCCTGGCGAGTAGGATTAATTTCACAAGTGACTAAATAGATTGTAAACTAAGATTCTTTGAATTTCTTGTTGTTTGATTGTACTTAACATAATGTGCGTTTTGCTGCCCTTTTTGCGCTTTGCGCCATCATAGCCAGCCCGCACGCTGCTCTCAGGTGTCGATTGCAGCGTGCGACTGTCGAAAATCGCGGCGCTGGGCTGCTCCTTACGCCCCTTGGCCAAGCGCAGCACTGCTCGAAGATTATGTACGATCGCTTCAAACGCCCCGGCGGCAATCCAGCGTTGAGTTTGCTGGTACACGGTATACCAGGTCGGCAGGTCATGCGCCAACTATGGTTGGCGAGGCATCATCCGCTTCATTCATCAAGGTCAAGTACGGGGCGACAAACGCCCATTCATCGTCACCCACATCGCTCGGATAGGCTTTTCGGTTTATGCAGTGAGTGTACTATGCTCGGCTTAAAAAGCATAACACCCTTTAGTCCTTTGGGGACAGCATCTTGCCCCTAGTTCGGGCGAAATTCAGGTAACTACAGACGGGGAATCAGTACGGGTGTATTTTTTTTGTAGGCTTCATAATTGGCCTGGCCGCCCCATTTTTGATCTGCCTTCTTTTCAAGCAGCGGAATTCCACTGACGCGGGTAAGCAGCAGAGTAACAAAAACCGGAGAAATCAAAGCAACCCACTGCCAACCCTGCAGAACAGGTAAAGCGATTACAGCCACGCCAACCCAAAGGACAATTTCCCCAAAGTAATTTGGGTGACGCGAGCGAGACCACAAACCTGTTTGAATAAATTTGCCCTTGTTTTCTGGATTTGCATTGAAGCGGCTTTTTTGGGCATCGGCTACAACCTCAATCGTAAAACCTAATAGCCATAACAACAAGCCGATCAGCGCAAAAACATCCAACGGTTTGTGGTTTGTGGATGTAATAGCAACCAGCGCCGCCGCCATGGTGAAGGTCACCCATAGGCCCTGGATGGTCCAGACATTTAAGAACTGGATAAAAGAAGGTTTGATTTCGTCAAAGCGGTCATCTCTGCCTGCTTTGCGGACGCGGCGAAACAGAAAAGTGCCCAGGCGGGCTGCCCAGATCACCACCAAAGCCCAGAGCAGGATTGACCTCGCATCAAGGTCCGCACTTAAGAGTGCTGTGATACTGATCACAGAGATATAGGTGAGACTTCCAGTGAGGTCAAAGAATTTCTCAGTTTGCAGCCGGTAAGCAGGGATAAATACCAGCCACTGGATGAGAAATGCCAGCCCTACTGAAAAAGCAAATACAGGGATGCCCCCAATTGTGCTTCCTCCCTGGCTGCCTGCAACAGCAATTAGAAGGCCTATGATAATGATGATGGGGAATGCAAGTAAGGCATTACGATCCGATTTTTTCATGATATTTTCTCCTAAGGCGGTTAGCTCAATCAGTATTCATCGCCACAATTGCCGATGATATTGCTGTTACTTTATGTTCTCGGACTGCATTAACGCATGAGCTATACTTATCTCTTCGAGAGATGATCGATGATCACATAAAGTAAACCCTTTAACGTTTTCAAGTCTTCCGTATTCACATTATTCGAATTCAGGCCCGCCACCAGCTTCTCTGGGATGGAAGCAGCATCAATTTGCAATTCCTTACCTTTAGGGGTGAGGGTGACAATCACTTTACGCTCATCCTCTTCCGAACGCCGGCGCGTGATAATACCCTGTGCTTCCATCCGCTTTAAGATTGGGGTGACCGTATTAGTATTCAAGATCAACCTTTGCGTGATTTCGCTCACGAAAATGCTGTCTGTTTCCCATAAAACCATGAGCACCAGGTACTGCGGGTAAGTGATGCCCAATTTGTCAAGATGAGGCTGGTATTCCTGAATAACGAGCCGAGAAGCCGCGTACAACGGGAAGCATATCTGATTTTCTAATCTCAATTGTTCATTAGCCATACAACGCTCCTAAACATCTACGCCGAGCCATTGGCGAATGATGAACCAAATCACGAAAACGAACAGGGCCGCCCATGCTTACCCTGATCATTTCAGTCAAGCGGTGATGGAAGTTTTCGCATTTAGCCACCGAAATATAACCGCTGAAAACCACCATGATCACTTCAGCCATTATCAGCGTAATTGCCAGGCATAGCAAGTTGTTATCCAACAGCAGTTATAGAATCAACAGAGCAGCCGTGAGTATATTGGCGATGCCGATGCAAATAGTAGCCCGCAACAGGTGGTATTTCAAGCGATCCACGATAATCAGGGTATTCTGGCCGTACATTTCGACAATAAATCAACTTGTGTCCATAGTGGACGAAACGCGCCGAAATTTGGTGCAGTTTGATTGAGAGATACACGCGGCATAGCAGATCCTTCTATGAGAATGAGGGGAATTTGTTAGCGGCCAATGGCCGTCGAGAGAATTGTCCGGAAGTTAAATTTCGCAGCACGCAACGCGCTCCAGGCGCCGGTGGCCCACAAAGCCCAGATCACCAGTAGCGGTTGGAAAAACAGGCGAATGAAACGAGCCTGGTCGGTATCCAGCCCAAAGGCATCGATCCGGTTAACGTATTGCGAAACATTGCCGGGAAAGATGAGCACAAAGAAAGCCGCCGTAGCCAGACCTACCAGCACGCGCTGCCTGGCCAGAAATACCAGGCCAAGCCCAAGCACAATTTCCGCGATGCCTGATAAAACCACCACCAGGTCGCCATCCAACGGCACCCACGGCGGCACCTGTGCCAGGAATTCCACACGCGCAACGGTAAGATGGTTTACTCCAGCAAAGATCAGAAAGGCTCCCAGTAATATCCGGAAGATCGTTCGTACAATGCCAGGTCTTTCTAGTTGAAGGTGTTTGTTATCTGTTTTCATCTAGGCTCCTTTTTTAGGCAAAAGTCTATGGATCGACTGCCCTTGTTTATATCGTTATAGATTATATCGTATACGATATAATTGCATTGTAAATCATTATTAGCTGAAATACAAGGGACGTATACACGTTTGTACTTGCCAATGCAGGTTGTACAATTCGTTCATCCACTCGCAGGGTTAGCACCTGATTAAATGAGGCGTGGTCATAAATCATCAGGCGGCTTTGAGGCAGGCTTTCAGGCCCAGATTGAGATCAAGACCCGCCTGGAAACGATACAGCAGGGCTAATTGATAGACGAAAATAGCCCCTAACGCAAAGCGACGCGTATTGACCAGTCCTTTGGTCGGGACCTGGCCATGCGCATCGAAAATACCTTTGAAATGCTCGTTAAAATTCTCAATAGCGACAGAACGGAGCTTGTGTAACACCCGGCGGACTTCTACACCTGGATCTTTATGCGGGTAGCGTCCGTAATGACTGGCCACCAGAATACAGTTCGAAAGCTGACAGGCCGCTTCGACGGGATCCGCATGGTAGTGACGATCGCCTAGCAGATAGCGGACTTCCTCCGGCAGTTCCCAGATGAGGGCTGGAGCGGGATCCTGATCAGCAATATTGGCGGGGGTCAGATCGGCGGCCAGTGGGATCCAGACCGCCGCAGCGATGGAGATAATATGGAGCTTCCAGCCGTAGACCCAGCCATGCCAACCGGATTTCGTCCAATGGGCTTGGGTGTCAATCGAGGAGTGTGGGACTTCGCCTTTTTCCCGGTCTTTCTGATGCCACACCCCACCGTTGGCTCGCAAAACGGTACTATCGATCGCTGCGGCTCGTCCGCAGGTCGCCCACGGCTGGATGAGGGTCACCAAATAGCGCCCCAGACAGCCAATTTGCGCGGGCAGACGATCCGGCAAGGTTTTCAAGCGCCGTTCCCAGGTGTGCCGGGTGGGATAATGCCCGTTTTCGGTCAGTAGTTGGCGCAACTGCTTCATCTCCGCCGTGGGTTCGGCCAGCACACTGAGCAGTTCATGGACTTTATGGAGGTGCCGCACAATCATGATCACCAGGGCTTTCAGAAATAACCGATCACTATACTGTTTCGGGTGGCCCCGTTTCCGCCGCTTTTTCTCTGGCGGTTCGGGTATCCAGTCAACCAGCTTGACCAGGGTGACAAGTAGCGTTTCTTGCAGTATCATCGAGGTTGCCTCCGTTTATGGATGGATGCGCAACCTCTATAATACGGCGGTGGCCGCGTTCAGTTCTACCTGGACGCGGTTTTGATTTGTGACCACGCCTCGATTAAGTCCGCCTGGAGCATCAGATGGCGGGAATAGCTGTTTGTTTATCCATCCAGATATACATGCCTTTCTGCCCTTCAATAAAATGGGTGTCCCTTTTCTGTTCACATTGTACAACCGCCTGTAATGCTGGACAAAATCATCCAAGTATTTTACAATATCATTACAGTATCTATACAATATATAGACAAATCAAGAAATTGCCCACCCCATCGCTACCCTTTCTTGTTGATTAATTCTCACAAATTGCTGGCAGGAAGTTTGGATTGACATGGATGAAAGAACGCCTGTCTACAACTTGAAGGCGGTCATAAAGGAAACGGGCTTGCCCCCGGCAACTTTACGCGCCTGGGAACGCCGGTATGGGCTGTTCAAGCCGCAGCGATCCCCAGGTGGGCACCGCCTTTACAGCGAAGACGAGATTAATCTCCTAAAATGGCTGATCGAGAAACAAAAAGAAGGCTTGAGTATCAGCCGTGCGGTGGATTTATGGCGCAGCCAGGCAGCCAAATCCCAAGAAACCGTGCAGATTCCATCTGCCGCACAGGTGCCCCCCGTAATGAGCGAAGGCATGTTAAGCCAGTTATCCAAAAACTGGTACGAGGCTTGCCTGGCGTTCAACGAGCCTGAGGCTGAACTGGCGATGGCGAAGGCCCTGGCAATCGCAACCCCCGAAGTGGTTTGCGCGCAGGTGCTGCAAAAGGGGTTGGCAGAGCTTGGTCGTGGTTGGTACGCGGGAAAAGTTAGCGCGCAGCAGGAACACTTTGCCTCAGCATTGGTCGCGCGCCGCTTGAATGCCCTGTTTGCCGTTGCGCCTCTACCCACCCGTTCAGGCCGGCTGCTGGCCGCCTGCCCCCCGGGTGAATATCATGACCTGGCCCTGCTCATACTGGCCTTCATCTTGCGCTGGCGCGGATGGGAAGTGACCTATCTAGGCGCGGATATCCCCCTCGACCAGTTGGATGCTACCCTGCGCGCTGCCTCGCCGCAACTGGTGCTCTCGGCGGCGCAGACGCTGCCAGGCGCCGCATCTATGTCGGAACTGGCGAAAATTGTGAACAGCCAATCGATCCCACTGGCCTTTGGTGGTGGGATCTTCAATCAGATTGCCGGGCTATCCGAACGAATCCCTGGTCATTTTCTGGGTAGGGATATTGATGCAGCCCCCAAGGTGATCGAACGCCTGCTTGCATTCCGGCCATCCCCACCCGTTTCCAGGCCGCTGCCGCCCGATTATGCTACTGCCCTGGCAGGATTCAGAGAGCGAGAAGCCTTAATCCTGACTCAGGTAAAGCAGATCATGAAGTCTAGTCAGGTCTCTCCGCAGTATTTAGAAACGGCGAATGTGAACTTCAGTCGCGCTGTCATAGCAGCGCTGACTTTGGGCAATATCCACCTGCTTGACTATTCTGTCGAGTGGTTGAACGGGCTTCTGGAAAACTACGGCGTACCGCCAGTGTTTGTAGTTGAATATCACCACACCTTACACCAGGTAGTGCAAGAGCAGCTCAGCTTACAGGCCGGGCCGATCTCAGAATGGCTGTCCAGGTTCGAAATGCTGTCATGATGACCGGCGAAAACTTTGTCCGAATGATTGAGGTATCGATTTGAAAAACTCACGTTTGTTAACCATATTCCTGATTGTATTTGTGGATTTATTGGGCTTCAGCCTGATCTTGCCACAGCTTCCTTATTATGCAGAATCCTTTGGCGCCACGCAGGTGATAATCGGTTTTTTGGTAGCTTCTTATGCTGCCGCGCAGCTCGTTGGAGCCCCCCTGCTGGGTCGCCAGTCTGATCGTTTAGGGCGCCGCCCCGTGCTTCTGCTTTCGGTTGCCGGTACGATTATTGGTTTCATCCTTCTAGGTCTCGCTCCCACGCTCGGGCAGTTTCTCGCTACAACGCTTGGTTTTCAGTCCGCCAACCCACTGATTATCGCCATCCTGTTCTTCAGCCGCACCCTAGCCGGGCTGACCGGCGGCAACATCACCGTTGCCCAGGCGTACATCGCCGATGTCACTGATGAACAGAATCGCGCCAAGGGCCTGGGTCTGATCGGCGCCGCATTTGGATTAGGATTTATCATCGGCCCGGCTGCTGGCGGCATCCTCAGTCAGTGGGGCTACAGCGTTCCAGCTTATACGGCGGCGGGTGTTGCCATCCTGAATTTCATTGCAATCTTTTTCCTGCTGCCCGAATCGCTCACCGCTGAACGGCGTGAGGAAATCAGCCAGAGGAAAAAACTGCCTTTCACAATTAAAGCATTGGTGGAGGTGCTGCGCCGCCCCAAGGTGGGCCCGCTGCTGCATGTGCGTTTTTTCTACGGGTTAGGGTTCGCCACGTTTCAAGGCATATTCTCACTTTACACACAGGCCATCGGTCTGAGCGCGCAAACCACCGGATACATTCTCGCCTATGTTGGCTTGATTTCGGTGATCGTTCAGGGCGCGTTGATCGGGCAATTAACCAAACGGTTTCGAGAGAATTGGTTAATCATCACCGGCCTGTGGGTAATGGCGCTTGCCTTGTTTGCCTGGGGATTCACAACCCAGCTCTGGGTGCTGCTGATCGTGATTTTACCCTTGGGGTTGGCAGGCGGGGTGCTCAACACGGTACTTCAAAGCGCAATTAGCAAATCTGTTCACCGTGATGAGATCGGGGGCATTTTAGGGATTGCCGGCTCGCTGGAAGCATTTACCCGCGTCATCGCGCCTTCCGTTGGTGGACTGTTGCTGCAGAGCTTGGGCACCTGGGCACCTGGAGTATTCAGCGCTGTGGCACTGGGTTGGGCGGTGACCTTCGCCTACCGCCGCATTATCTTACCCTCCATTCGGGAACGACGCCTGGTAGAAGTGGAGTCGACGCATGCATAAGGGCTGGCGGATTGCCCTGTTCATCATGGGCTTAATCATCGTTTTGGGTGCCGGATTCGTGCTCTGGGGCGAAATCCCTGCTCAACCTTTGCCAGAGGCTTTGGCGGCATTGCAGTCCGATGCACAGGTGACAGTTACCGCAGAGCCATGGCTGGTCTTTACACCCGCAACTGCGCAACCAACTACTGGCTTTATCTTTTACCCGGGAGGGCGAGTAGATTATCGAGCCTATGCGCCCGCCGCCCATCAAATCGCGGCGCAGGGTTACCTGGTGGTCATTGTTCGAATGCCACTCAACCTGGCGGTTTTCCGTCCAAACGCCGCATCCGAGGTGATCAACACTTATCCACAGATCAAACACTGGGCAATCGGTGGACATTCTTTGGGGGGCGCCATGGCAGCAAATTTCGCCAAAAACAACCCTGATGCGATACAGGGGCTGGGGTTGTGGGGTACCTACCCTGCTGCCAGCGATGATTTATCTGCCTCCAAACTGAAGGTCGTTTTAATTTCTGGAACACTCGATGGTTTATCTACCGTTGAAAAGGTCGAAACCTCACGGACACTGCTGCCAGCCAATACCACCTGGGTCGCTATTCCCGGCGGCAACCACTCCCAATTCGGTTGGTATGGCGATCAGGCTGGGGACAACCCGGCCTCCATCTCCCGAATTGATCAGCAGTCCCAGGTAGTTGCAGCGACACTGGAAATGCTAGAGGGTTTGAAATGAAATATCGCCACCGTTTTCAGGTACGCGCCCCTCTGGCTCGCGTGAGCAATTTCCACAGCCAGGCCGCCAGCATGCCCGCCATTACACCTCCACCCTTGAGCGTGCGGCTTCACCATGCCCCCAGTGTGATAAGCGAGGGGGATAAGATGGATTTTAGCCTGGGAATTGGCCCGATTTCCATCCGATGGGTGGCGCGTATCGAGGATGTTTCGCCAACCGGCTTTACGGATCGCCAGCTGAGCGGCCCATTCTCTGAGTGGGTTCACCGGCACAGCTTTATTGCATTGGATGACCAGACCACTGCGGTGATAGATGAAATCACCCTGCGATTCCGCTCTGAGCCGCTTTGGTGGGCGATTGGATTTGGAATGTGGGTTGGATTACCGATCCTTTTTACTTTCCGATCGAATAAAACAAGGAGAATACTGCAATGATCCGCAATGAATGGTATGTTGTATTAGAGTCTACTGAAGTCAAAACTCAACCGGTCGGAGCCACGCGCATGGGAGAAAAAATGGTGTTCTGGCGCGATCCATCTGGTAAAGTGCATGCTGCCGCGGATCGCTGCCCGCATCGCGGGGTGGCGCTCAGCGCTGGGAAAATACAGTCGGATCATTTGCAGTGCCCCTTCCACGGCTTCGAGTTCGATGGTTCTGGAAAATGCGTACTGGTTCCGGCCAACGGGCGGAATGGCGTGATCCCCAATGCCATGCGCCTGAAAACGTACCCTACCTATGAGGCTCACGGTTTCATATGGATCTGGTGGGGATCCCCCGCCCCTGCCGATTTGCCGATGCCAGAATTCTTTGATAACCTGGATGATACCTATTTTTATAGCTCAGCTCGCGACCCATGGAACGCGCACTACTCGCGCGTCATTGAAAATCAACTGGATGTTGTCCACCTTCCTTTCATCCACTACAATACCATCGGGCGAGGTAACCGCACCATAGTTGACGGCCCATTGGTGGAGTGGAAAGGCGACAGGATGGTCTACACCTACGTGTTCAACCGGGTAGATGATGGCAAACCGCCCCGCAAGACCAGCGAGCTTTCAGCCAAGCCAGCCGGAAGCCAGCACCTGGAATTTATCTTCCCCAACCTGTGGCAGAACTATATTAGCGAAAAGGTGAGCATCCTGGCGGCATTTGTCCCAGTGGACGAGGAAAATACAATTCTCTATCTTCGCTTCTACCAACGCTTCATGCGCATGCCTCTGTTGGGCAAGTTAATTGCCCGCCTGGCCATGCCAACGAACGTGTACATCGCCCACGAAGACCGTCGAGTAGTAGTCACCCAGCAGCCCAAAGCCAGTGGTCTGAAAATAGGTGAGATCCTCATCCAGGGGGACCTGCCAATTATCGAATACCGCCGGAAGCGAGCAGCCCTGCAGAATCTGGCTGAACAGTCTTAACATATGTTGTAGTTGGGGTATGAGGAGCATGAAGCGGTGGCGCGCGTAATTGTAATCGGATCTGGAATTGGTGGATTAACCACAGCCGCAGTGCTGGCTCGCGCCGGATTGGAAGTGACTGTGCTGGAAGCGCAGGTCTACCCAGGCGGCTGCGCCAGCACCTACTTTCACCAGGGTTATCGCTTTGATTCGGGCGCAACGCTAGCTGCAGGATTTTATCCCGGAGGGCCGATGGATCTCGTAGCGCGCTCCACCGGGATTGATGCCTGGCCCGCCCAACCGGCTGAAACGGCTATGGTCGTTCATTTACCAGAGGGAATGAGCGTCCCCCGGCGCGCGGGAGATGCCCGGTGGGACGACATCGACAGTGCATTTGGCCGACCTGGGCTCGATTTTTTTCACTGGCAGGAACGAACCGCGAATGCCCTGTGGGAGCTGGCGCTGCAACTGCCTCCCTGGCCTCCCCAATCTCTTACGGACCTCGGCATTACCTCCACTGCGGGTATCTCATGGATGCTCCAGCAGCGAAATGCCGAGCTGGCAGTTGATGCCTTCCAACCTATTGCCGCTCATCTACACCACGCGCCCGAAAACCTGCGCCTGTTTGTAGATGCGCAGCTGCTCATTTCGGCGCAGGTCACCAGCGAGCATGCCAACGCGCTCTACAGCGCGGCTGCCCTTGACCTGCCCCGGCGTGGTGTGGTTCACCTCAGCGGTGGGATGGGCGTTATTGCTGAAACGCTGGTTAACGCGGTGCGCCGTCACGACGGGCAGGTGCTTTACCGTCATGAAGTTACCCGGATCCAAAATACTGGAAAGCGTTCTTACCTTATAGAAACCAAACGGGACGGCACCTTCTCCGCAGACCTGGTGATCGCTAATCTGACCCCGTGGAATGCAGTCGACTTGTTTGGGGCGGACGTTCCATCATCACTTCGCAGTCTGCCCACTCGCCCGGTAGATGGCTGGGGCGCATTTATGGTTTACATGGGATTAGATAGTACAGTTCTTCCCCCAAACTTCCCACTACATCACCAGATTATCCTCCGCCGTCCGTTGGGCGAGGGCAACAGCGTTTTTGCCTCCCTTAGTCCGGCTTGGGATGCCAGCCGTGCCCCATCTGGTCATCGTGCGCTGACTTTAAGCACCCACACCAACCTGGACACATGGTGGCAGCTTTACCAAAACGATCGTCCTGCCTACGAAGCGCGTAAAACTGAAATGGTCGAAAAGGTACTGGCGACTGCTGAAATAGCCATCCCCGGTTTACGCACAGCCGCACGGCTGGTGATACCCGGCACGCCAGTCACTTTCCAACGCTTCACCCGCCGCAAATGGGGCTGGGTGGGC
>CAYTHO010000008.1:0-98093 GCA_964437595.1 uncultured Anaerolineaceae bacterium | reverse complement strand
GTCCCTATCTTACCAGACTGCTTCTCGCTCCGCCACTCGGCGCGAGTAGATACATCTGGGTCACCTGTAGTTGATCCTGTACATTTGAGACTAGAAAAGGCACATATAGAACAGGTGAAAGAAAGAAGAAATATGGATACCCAAACAACTTATTCCTTTACTGACCAGGCAAATGGCAGCGGGTTATACGGTTTAGACCTGGACGAAGAAAAAGTCCAGCTTATACGCCGTACGATCGCCCGCGGCGCAACTGAAGATGAACTGGCGCTTTTCGTTGAACAGTGCCGGAGAACCGGTCTCGACCCATTTGCCCGACAGATTTACTCCGTTCGGCGGAAACAATGGAGTTCCCTGACCCGCTCTTTTGAGGAGGCTCAGGTAATCCAGGTTTCAATCGATGGTTTCCGCCTGATCGCTGACCGCACCCACAAGTATGCGGGCCAGGTTGGGCCGTGGTGGTGCGGTGCAGATGGCGAATGGAAAGAGATCTGGCTGAGAGACGAAGCGCCCGCCGCCGCAAAGGTTGGCGTGCTGCGCCATGATTTTCACCAACCCCTTTTTGCAACTGCTCTTTACAAGAGCTACGTCCAAACCAATTCCCAGGGCGATCCTGTCAGCCGCTGGAAGACGGACCCCGCCGGTATGCTGGCAAAGTGCGCAGAGGCTCTAGCGCTGCGCCGTGCTTTCCCGCATGAACTGAGCGGCCTTTACACCACGGAAGAAATGGCCCAGGCAGATAATCCCTCTACGATCACGCCGCTCGCAGCGACGCACGACACGACCGATATTGCGCAAACGCGCATCGCCACTCAGCGGCCATTTACCCCCGAAATGCTGCGCGCCAATTTTTCCAAAGCAGTAGCGACGATCCAGGCCAAGGGGCTGCAGCTGGGCCCGGATGACTTTACCATTACGGAAAGCGCGCTTCATAACCTTCTTGAGGAAGAGCACGATCTCGAACGCTACCTCGAATTTGTAACCGGGTTTCCGTATCTAGAAGATATGGAAGAAACGCATATCATTGCCTTACTACGCCTGGTTAAGCCGTCGAACGTTGACGGCACCTACCTTCCATGTGAGGATGCTCAATCAGAAGCCGTATCCGTCATCGCCTGGTTGGAAACCGGCGACCGGGAAAGAAACACACAGGACGACGCCGATTAATGGGCCTGCCTGTAGGATATTGACAGGAGCCGCCGTCACCGGCGGCTCCTACTTTAAGCAAATATGGCTGGGAACAGCGATGCTATTACAACAACCAGGCAAATACACAACAGCAGCAGGCCAAGCACCACTGCGCCGCCAATCCATAGCCAGCGCTTGCTGCCAGAGGCCGTTGACCGTTCTTGCCCTGCCGAATATACCCCCGCGCCGCCTGACGACAGCTCCGGCTGAAATGACGGGGGCTGTGGAACCGATTCAACAGGAGGGATTTGAAAGCGTTCCGCTTCCGCTGTTGACTGTGCATCCATCTCTCCCAAATCTGGCTCGACCGGTTTTGACAATGTTTCTTTTTGCGGTTCCGGTTGGCCTACCACCCGGAATTTCGCTTCACCTGCTTCATCCTGAATAACCAAGTCCGCCCCACAAAACGCGCAGCGCAGTGCGTCTTGAGGGCTGGTAATAATCAGAGGTGCTCCACATGCAGGACACGTCGTCTCTTGTGTCATATGATTCTCCTTCCCCCATATTATATACTACGGTTATCACTTTTTCTTAGACAAACTGCATAAATACCTGGTTTCCAAGCATCTTTCCACGCCCGGTAAGGCGCAGGCAGTTTTGATCCGTCCATTCCAACAGTCCAAGCGCGCACAGGCGGTCGATCTCGTGACCGAACACGGCTCGCATTGACTGCCCAAACCGCTCCTGAAAGGCGGCGTCCGCTACCCCTTCTTGCGTCAGGCGCAGGCCAACCATCATGGTCTCCTGCATTTCCGTCTGCGTATCGATGGCGATGGTGCGCCGCGTGGCAGGACCAGCGGGGAAGACCGCAGCACGATCTGCCGTTCTCTCCAAACAGCGCGTAATATATGGCCGGATACCGCCCACATTCACCGTACGCACTCCGGCCAAATGATAGTCGTAAGCAAACCCGTGCGCGCCTGGCCCAAAACCCAGGTATGGCCAGCAGCGCCAGTACTGTAGGTTGTGCTGGCTGGAAAGCAGAGCACCCTGCCGGCTGCGCGCCCAATTCGAGATTTCGTACTGCGTAAAACCGGCTGTCTCCAGGCGGGCCATAGCATATTCGTACATGTCAGCGGCCAGGTCGTCATTCACCAAGGGTACCATGCCGCGCAGCCAGCGTTTGTGGAGCGGCGTGCCGTGCTCAATCGTCAGCGCGTACAAGGAGAGGTGTTGCGGGTCCATCCCCAGCGCGCGCTCAACAGTGGTCTGCCAGCGAAGCACATCCTGCCCGGGCAGCCCAAAGATAAGGTCCAGGCTCAGGTTGTCAAAACCCGCCTTGCGCGCCCAGTCCACCGCCTGAACAACATCAAAAAAATCGTGCTGACGTTCCAGCAAGCGCAAATCGTCTGGGTGAGCAGACTGCATGCCAAAACTCAGCCGGTTGATCCCCATCCCGTGCAGGTCCCGTAAATAGGCATAGGAGACCGTGCCCGGATTGGCTTCCAGGGTGATTTCCATATCGTCTTGAAAAATAAACTGCTCGCGCAGCGTACCCAGTATGGTTTCCAGGTCGGCGGCGCTCAATAGAGATGGCGTGCCGCCGCCAAAAAAGATTGTGCGTACAGGAACCCGCCGCTCCGCGCTGCTACCTACGGCGCGGATTTCCGCGCAAATCGCCTTGACATAATCGGGGATATTTCGCTCCTGGCCCGCAAACGTGTTAAAATCACAGTAGCTGCAGCGATGCCGGCAGAAGGGCACATGCAAATAAATACTATAGAGGTCCATATCTGAATCAAGGATAACATGAGCAGGGATCATCGTCAATGAGAGCGCGAAGGTGCGCTGCCTGAACAAACCGCACAACGAGGATTACCTACCTGCCGAGCACAATCTTGTGCATTTCAGGCTGCGATTCGTTTAGGACAACCAGGCTCGTTCGCCTCCGCGCCTGACCCTCGCATAATTGACTTTCCACTTCCTTCCAATATGGTATAATCCCCACCAGACCGGGGATTCCCCCGGTATTTCGTTAAGGGAACTATGAGTCCGGATAATCAACCAAACACTACAAAAATTTGTCCCACCTGCGGGACTCGTCTGGGCATCAATGCCACGCGCTGCTCAGTGTGTGGCAGTAACCTTGCCCCCAGTGTGGCGGTTTCTTCCGCCAAAGCCGTTACAGGGTCACGTATTCCACAAGTGACTCTCAGCCTGCCAGTCGTTTTTGGGCTGGCCATTCTGCTGCTGGTCATCGGAGCAGGCGTTGTTTATGCCGTTCTGCAAAGCCTGGGCGACAAGGCGCCAATCGCGGCAGCTGCACCTGCCACCACCACGCCTACCTCCACCACGACGCCCACCGCCAGCATGACGCCAACCATTACCTTCACCCCCAGCCCCCAGCCTACCTGGACGCTGGAGCCGCCGATTGAGTATACAGTCGTACAGGATGATCTTTGCTCCTCCATCGCGGCGAATTTCCGGGTTTCGGTAGACAGCATCATCCAGTTAAACGGCATCAACTGCGATGTGCTTTCGGTGGGAACGGTGCTCAAGATCCCCCGCCCAACCCCGACAGCTTCGCCTGCGCCAACCAATACGCTTAACCCCACCGAAGCCGCCGCAGCAGAATGCAGCAAGGTAGAGGTGATCGTTAAAGCCGGTGACACGATGGGCGGCATTGCTGCCAACTATGCGGTGAGCTCCGAGTCGATCATGGCATATAACAATAAGCCCAATGACACGGTCTATGAAGGCGAAAAGCTAGTGATCCCGCTCTGCGAGCAGCGCCTGGAGACGCCTTCGCCCACCCCGGTGCCGCCGTACGCCGCGCCGAACCTGCTGCTGCCCGCCGATGGCGCATCCTACACCAACCCCGCTGAGGTGATTACCCTGCAGTGGTCGTCCGTAGGCACCCTGCGCCAGAACGAAGCCTACGCGGTAACCATCGAGGATGTGACGGAAGGGAATGCACGCAAACTGGTTGAGTACGTCACCGATACCAAGTTCATTGTCCCGGAGAGCTTCCGTCCCACCAGCACAAACCCACATGTATTCCGCTGGTCGGTGCTCCCTGTTCGCCAGGTTAGCACGGATAAAGATACCGGCAATCCCGTCTGGGAACCGGGCGGGGCGGTCAGCGCGCAGCGCGTCTTTAGCTGGGTCGGCACGGGCAGCCCTGCTCCGCAGCCAACCGAAACACCCAAGCCTGAAAATTAACAAAAAATCCCCGCCGGCTGCTTCTTGCGACCGGCGGGGATTTTTTATTCGACTTCCATTTTTTCCAGGAACTTTACCGCTTGCATAGCCGCCGCGGCGCCCATGCCTGCCGAGGTGATCACCTGGCGGTAATTCGGATCGGCGGCTTCGCCTGCCGCGTACACGCCTGGCACGCTGGTCTCCATCAGGATATTGGTCTTGATGTACCCCAGATCGTCCATTTCAAGCTGGCCTTTGTACATCTGGGTATTGGGCGTATGGCCGATAAAAATAAATACGCCATCGGTCACCTGCTCGCTTTCTTCGCCAGTGACCACATTCTTCAGGCGCACCGCCTCAACCGCGTCTTGGCCGAGGATTTCGGTCACTACTGTGTTCCATACAAAGCGCATCTTGGGGTTGGCAAAGGCCCGGTTCTGCAAGATGGCTCCCGCGCGGAGGGCTTCACGCCGGTGAATAACGGTTACCGTCTTGGCAAAACGGGTGAGGAAAATACCCTCCTCCAGCGCGCTGTCGCCACCGCCCACTACCACTACATTCTTCTCGCGGAAGAACCAGCCATCGCAGGTAGCGCACCATGAGACGCCTCGCCCGGTCAGCTTCTCTTCGCCTGGAATCTTGAGCTTGTTTGGGCTCGCGCCGGTGGAAATAATCAGCGATTCGGCCAGGTATTCCTGATTATAAGCAGTAATTTTAAACGGCCGTTTGGACAGGTCAACTGCGGTCGCCGTATCGAACTCAATCCGCGCTCCGAACCGCTCGGCCTGCTTCTGGAACAGCTCGCCAAGCTGGCTGCCGCCGATTCCCTCGGGGAAGCCCGGGTAATTCTCAATGGTATTGGTCAGCGCCGCCTGCCCACCCATCTCCATGCCGGTGATGACCAGCGGTTCCATCTCTGCCCGAGCGGCATACAGCGCAGCGGATAACCCCGCTGGCCCAGATCCCAAAATCAACACCTTTAATGGCTTATTGGGTTCTACATTTGCCGCATTCATATTCGTCATTTTCAATTCCATAATTCCTGCTCCAGGTAGGTTTGATGTATGCTTCTTGGGTCTTTCATATTGCGATGATGATAAAGACTTCATCCATTAGATGATGGGTCTTCGAAAAGGTTACATGGCCCTACCCTGTCTGAACCGCGGCATCCGTGATTGCCAGCGCCTCATCCAGAACATCAAATCCTTCTTTGAGTTCTTCTGGCGTGATGATCAGCGGGGGGATCAACAGAACGGTATGCCAATGGGTAGATAAAAACACGCCGCGGTCGAGCAAGGCTTTCTTCAAACGGTTCATTTCGGGGCTGGAACCATTGTACGGCGCCATAGGTTCTTTTGTCTGCCGGTTGCGCACCAGTTCGATCACCCCAAACAGTCCAATCGAGCGCACCTCCCCCACGGATGGGTGCCGGTCGACCAGTTCAGCCAGCATTTCTGCCATCACCACGCCGGTTTGTTCCGCGCGCTGCACGAGCTTTTCTTCTTTCATTACCTCAATGTTAGCGATGGCCGCTGCCAATGAAATGGGATGCCCGTTATAGGTCAGGCCGCCCTGGTACGTGCGCTCATTGAAGGCGGCGGCGATCTCAGGCCGCATGGCAACCGCGCCCAGCGGCGCATAACCAGAGGTCAGCCCTTTGGCCATCGTCATGATATCCGGCTTGACCCCCCAGTGCTCCACCGCGAACCATTTCCCCGTCCGTCCAAAACCGCTCATCACCTCATCGCAGATCAGCAGGATGCCGTACCTGTCGCACAGGGCGCGGACGCCCTGCAGGTATCCATCCGGAGGGATGATTACGCCATTGGTTCCAGTAACGGTTTCCAGCATCACCGCCGCGATGGTGTGCGGCCCCTCATACTGGATAATCTCCTCCAGATGATTGAGATAATCCTGGGTAAATTCCGCTTCCGAAACCCCCGGCCTTCCCCGGTGAAACGTAGAGCGGTAGCGGTACGGGTCGAGGAAATGCACCACCCCAGGCATCAGGTTGGGCTCCCAGGCCACACGGCGCGGATCGCCCGTAGCCGCCATTGCCCCGGCGGTTGCGCCATGATAGGAACGGTAGCGCGCCAGAATCTTGTGCCTGCCGGTGAAGCCGCGCGCCAGCTTGATCGCGTTTTCGTTCGCGTCTGCTCCGCCCAGGGTATAAAGAAATTTGGTTAATCCCTCTGGAACGATCTCCGCCAGCAGCTTGCCCAGCAGAGCGCGTGGCTTCGTGGCCATGCCTGGGCCGGCAAAGGGCAGCTCGCGCGCCTGCTGTACCATCGCTTCGATTACCCGCTGGTTTCCATGCCCGATATTGACGCACATGACCATGGAGTTCAAGTCCAGGTAGCGCTTGCCATCCACATCCCAAAAATACACGCCCTCCGCTCGCTTCACCGGAATGGGGCTTACATGCGCCTGGGCCGACCAGGTCCAGAAATTATGCTCCAGCGCCAGCGGAAGAATTTCCGCATCTGAGATTTCGGCCATTCCTTCCCTCGTCTTTTTTTCATTTCGGTAGAATCACGGTTAACCACCGGTTGCCTGAATACTATCACAAAAAACGGATCAGAGGTATTTCTAAGCGCGCGCTCAATTCATAATATAATCTCCAGCAGCGCCAATATCACCGGCGCAGATAACGCCCGAAAATAATCAAACGCCTCATAACCAGTATCCCGAACAATGGACCCCATGCAAAAACATCCAGAGCTTACCCGAAAACGCATCCAATCCTTTGCCACAGAGCGTGGCATTTTTGGAAAAATATATACGGATCGAGCGCCTGTGAAGCTATCCGTATTCGCCGCGCCTGGCCGGATTTCGTATGCCGAAGCAGTGAACGGAGACTATCAACCGGCGGTCGTAGGCCAGCACTTTGGCCCCTTCTGGTCGACGCACTGGTTCCGTGTAGAAACCGAGATTCCCACGGCGTGGGCTGGCCGTGAGGTGCACTTCCTTTGGGATTCCACCTCTGAAGCCCTGGTCTGGCGGGATGAAAAACCCGTTCAAGGCCTCACCGGCACAGGAGGAGCATTCTATCCGGGTTTTGTGGGGGCCACCCGCCCGGAATTTATCCTGACTCGAAAAGCCAGCGGCGGGGAATCGGTGATTTTGTATGTGGAAATGGCCGTAAATAACCTCTTTGGCCAGGGGTACGGCAGCGACGCGGTCCGCCTGGCCGAGGTTGGCCTGCTGCGGCAGGCCGAAATTGCCGTATTCGACCGCGAAGCCTGGGACCTGTTTTGGGATTATAAAGTCATTGCTGACATGGCCCAGGAGCTGCCGACCAGTTCGCCGCGCGGCGGTCAGGCGCTTTTTGCTGCCAACAAAATGGTCAACCAGATCGATCTTTCCGACCGGTCCACCTGGCGCGCGGCCCGTGAGACCGCCGCGAAATACCTTTCAGATCACAACGGAGACGGCCAGTTTAACCTTTCTGCGGTAGGCCATGCCCACATCGATACAGCCTGGCTATGGCCGCTGGCGGAAACCCGCCGCAAAAGTATGCGTACCTTCTCCAGCGCGGTCACCATGATGGAGGAATACCCCGAGTATCGTTTTGCCTGTTCTCAGGCGCAGCAGCTTGAATGGATCAAAGAAAGCTGCCCTGACCTGTTTGAGCGGATTAAAGCGAAAGTGAAAAATGGGCAGTTTATCCCTACCGGCGGCTCGTGGGTTGAGCCAGACTGCAACCTGCCGTCCGGCGAATCGCTGGTGCGCCAGTTCCTGTACGGGCAGCGCTTCTTCCGCCGCGAGTTTGGCATCACCTGCGCGGAGTTCTGGGAACCGGATGTGTTTGGCTATTCTGCCGCGCTCCCTCAGATTCTACGCCAGGTGGGAATGAATTACTTCCTCACCATCAAGCTGTCCTGGAACCAGTTCAACAAGCTTTCCAGCCACACCTTCTGGTGGGAAGGGCTGGACGGCAGCCGCGTGCTCACCCACTTCCCCCCTGCCGATACCTACAACTCTGTGGCCAACGTGCAGGAAGTGCTCTACAGCGTATCCAACTACAAAGACCTCGACCGTTCGACCGAGGCTTACCTGTTATTTGGTTTTGGCGACGGCGGCGGCGGCCCCACCCGCCCCATGCTCGAACTGATCCAGCGCATGAAGGATGTAGACGGCCTGCCTCGGGTTGAGATGCGCTCGCCGAGCCAGTTCTTCAACCGCCTGGAACAAAACAGCCAGGACCTGCTCACCTGGGTGGGCGAGCTGTATTTTGAGCTGCACCGTGGGACGTACACCACCCAGGCCAACAACAAAAAATATAACCGCTTGAGCGAGTTTATGCTCCACGATGTGGAATTCCTCTCCGCGGTCGCGCACGCCAGCCAGGGCGCGGCGTATCCCACCACCGAGATCGACCGTATGTGGAAACTGGTGCTGACCAACCAGTTCCACGATATCATCCCCGGTTCTTCGATCGACCTGGTGTACCAGGATTCAGACCGCCATTATCAGGACGTGCTGGACGCCGGCGCCACCCTGCGCAGCCAGGCGGTCGCTAACCTGCTCGGCAGCCCCGACCCGCGGGGCAGCCAGGTGTGCGCCATCAATACCACCGGCTTCGCGCGCAGCGAGGTTGCCGAACTGCCTGAAGGCAGCCTTACGTCCCAAACCGGCGCGAGTGGGAAGCCCCTCGCTATCGCCAGCGTCCCGGCGTATGGCTACGCCGTATTCGCACCTGCTGCCCATTCCATTCAGCAGGCGTCGATCACCGAGCAGGGCGACCAGATTGTACTCGAAAATGACGCCGTGCGCGCCGTGCTCCGCAGGGATGGCAGCCTCGCCAGCCTGTTCGACAAGCGCGCCCAGCGCGAAAGCATTCAACCCGACCAGCCCGCCAACCATTTCGTTCTATTCGACGACCAGCCCGTCTTCTGGGACGCCTGGGATGTGGATGCCTTTCACCTGGAAAAGCGGGTAGAAGGTCCGGCAGCCAGGTCGTGCCGAATTATCGAGCGCGGACCGCTGCGCGTCTCGGTTGCGTTTGCGTACGATCTGACCCCCAACAGTACCATCGAACAGACGGTATCCCTCACGGCTGTCTCGCCGCGCCTGGATTTCAACACGCAGGTCGAGTGGCACGAACAGCACAAATTCCTCAAAGTTGAGTTTCCGCTGAACGTCCGCGCGATGAATGCCACCTACGAAATTCAATTCGGCCACCTGCAGCGCCCCACCCATTTCAACACCAGTTGGGATATGGCCCGCTTTGAAGTGGTCGCGCACCGCTGGGCCGACCTCTCCGATTCATCCTTCGGCGTTGCACTGCTCAATGACTGTAAATACGGCCATGCCACCCACGGCAACGTGATGCGCCTTTCGCTGCTGCGCGGGCCGACCGCCCCTGATCCCGAGGCCGACCAGGGCCATCACAGTTTCCGCTATGCGCTTCTACCGCATCCCGGGTCCCCGCAAACCGCCGGCGTCATCGAAGAAGGTTACCGCTTTAACATTCCCCTGCAGGTGTTCCCCACCGCCGCGGAGGTGACGCAGCGCTCGTTTTTCAGCATCGACAACCCGGCTGTGGTTATTGAAACGGTCAAAAAAGCCGAGGATTCGGGCGATATCATCGTTCGCCTATACGAATCCCACGGCGCGCAGAGCGCTGCTTGCCTGCGCACCACCCTGCCGGTGAAATCGGCGCAGCGCTGTAACCTGCTCGAAGACCCCGAACCCGGCGCGCCGATCGACTGGCCCACCGGCGGACTGGAATTCACCATCAGGCCGTTCGAAATTGTATCCTTCAAACTGCAGATGTAGGCGCTTGTTTTCTCAAGGCTTACTTAATCGCGTTGTCTTTGACAAACTGCACCATTTCGTCGACCCGGGCGAACGCCATGGCGGTCACGGTGTCTGCCGCGCCGTAATAGATCGCCATGCGCTGGGTATCCGCATCCACCAGGGCAGCGCAGGGGAAAACAACGTTGGGCACATCACCGACGCATTCGTACAGCATTTGCGGAGACATCAAGTATGGTTCCGCCCGGTAGATCACCTTCCAGGGCTGGTCCAGGTCGAGCAGCGCGGCGCCCATGCTGTACACGTAACCATTGCAAGAAGTTAGTACGCCGTGGAAGATCAACAACCAGCCTTCCGATGTCTCGATCGGGATCGGCCCGGCGCCCACTTTGGTATAGCACCAGGAGCCTGTTCCCATCACATAGCGGTGATGACCCCAATGCTCTAAATCCGGGCTTTCGCTGTAATAAATATCCCCAAACGGGGTATGCCCATTATCACTGGGCCGGCTGAGCATGACATATTTGCCACCGATTCTGCGCGGGAAGAGCACGCCGTTGCGGTTAAACGGCAGAAACGCGTTGTCCAACTGGTAATACGTCTGGAAATCATGGGTATATCCCACGCCAATCGTCGGGCCGTGATATCCATTGCACCAGGTGATGTAATAACGATCTTCCAACCACGTCAGGCGCGGATCATAGCGGTACTGGAATTTAGCAATCTCCGGGTCATTACAGACCCACTCAATCGGGTTCTGGTTGATCTGCCACTTCAAACCATCCGGGCTGCTGCCAAAGTAGATGTTCATTACCCGGCGCTTATCATCGCACCGAAAAACACCCACGTACGCACCTTTATAAGGGATGACCGCGCTGTTAAAGATGCTGTTCGTATTGGGGTTTAAATTGCGTGGAATGACCGGGTTCTGGCTGTAACGCCAGATAACATCTGAACTTCCTGCAGGGCGATCCTCCCATGGGAGGTTTGGGATCGATGCACCGTTGATGATTTGAACGCTCATATCAGCTCCTGCCTGGGTTTTATAATGTATGGATATCAAAAGTATTGTACACTACAAATCCAAACCTTGTATAGCTTTCAGTTTTGTAAAGTGTAAACGCGCGATTTTCGGGTGAATGGGTTTCGAAACCACTTGCCATTTTTTGGAAACCTGCTATAATCTAAACATCACTGGCCTGGATGCCCCCCTCATCCAGGCCAGTGACTTTTAACTCCAGGTGTCAGCATCATTGTTGCAGAAACAAAATCCGCCGCGAAGCGCGTGAAGCGCTGCGGCGGATGAACTTTCAATCAGCCCGGTTGGAAGGATTGGAACAGGCTCGTCACCAGTAGAGCTTTGCGCAGTTGGTCCACGCTCCACCCCGAAGGGATCGGACAGCGCACCTGCGCGCCCTGGCCAGGCAGCACATCGAAATAATTATCGCTGAAAACCACATCCGCGCCGTTCAGCTTTAGCTCCACAAAGCGCGCCAGCGATTGGGCCGTGAGATCGATCACCACCTGGTCGCCCTGCTGGTGAACGGCTGCCTTAAGTTGCGGATCGGCGAGTTCCAGGTGCTTGCTGGGTGCGAATGTAGCCAGGCGCTCGCCCACCGTTTTTCCGCCCTGACTCAGAGCACAGTAGAAGAAGGTGCTGCGCTTCTGCGCGGGAGTCAAATCAAAGGCTTTCGAAAACACCATCTTCGACTCCTGCGCCGCCAGCCCTGCCTCCAACCGGCCTTGATCCAGCACTTCGCCCGCCAGCGTGACCAGCTTCCACTCGAGCGAGCCCTGCCAGGGCTCTGTCCGGTCGCTGGTCAGCCACACGTCCATTTGGGCTTCTGATTCTTGATCCTCGATCGAGAGCAGCACTGGGGCGAAGAAACGGCGCGCCATGTAATGCAGCGCTTTCCAGCGCCCAAAGTAATCGATGCTCGACCAAGAAGCCACTGGCCAGCAGTCGTTCAACTGCCAGTAAAGGATGCCGCTGACGCGGTTCTTGTGCCTGCGCCAGTGCTCCACCCCATAGCGGATGCCCTCGGCCTGCAGCACCATGCTCAGGTAAACCAGCATGGGAAAATCCTTCGGCATGCGGTACAGGTCCGTCATCTGGCTGATCATCAGGCCGTTGCCCTTCCAGCTCCGCTGGTGGTGTTCCATGATGTACGATGTCATGTTCCAATCCTTCTCCTCCGCATACGCCTTAACGGTCTCCAGCGGCGGCAGGGATTGGAAGCCAAACTCGCTCATAAAGCGCGGGAACTGCGTGCGGTAGGCCGTAAACGGTTTGCGCCCGTGCCACACATCCCAATAGTGGCAGTCGCCGCGCTGCTGGCTGTTCGGCTGAGAAAAGGGAATACCAGACGAAGCCGAGCTGGGCCAATAAGGCCGGTCGGGGTCTTCGGCTGCCACAATATCCGGCAGCAGGTGATGGAACATGCGGTCATAGCCCATCTTCAAACGCTGGTTGGCCGGGTCGGTCGGGTTGTTCCAGCTCCAATCCGCCCAACCCTGCTCCATTTCGTTGTTGCCGCACCACAGCGCCAGTGAAGCGCGGTGGCGCAGGCGGCGTACATTCTGCACAGCTTCCTCGCGCACGTTCTGAAAGAACGGTTCATCGGTTGGGTAACGGTTGCAGGCGAACACAAAATCCTGCCAGACCAGGATGCCATACTGGTCGCACAGATCGTAAAAGCGTTCTTCCTCGTAAAAACCGCCGCCCCACACGCGCAGCATATTCATGTGCGCCGCCGCTGAGTCGCGAATCAGTCCTTCCAGATAGGCATCACTGATCCGGGTGGGGAAAGAGTCCGCCGGAATCCAGTCCGCGCCTTTGGCGAACAGCGGCACCCCGTTGACCACAAAGGTGAACGATTCACCCCATTCGTCCGGCTCGCGGCGCAGTTCGATGGTGCGAAAGCCGATTTGATAGGCGCGCTGGTCCAACACCGCTCGGCTGGCCTTCAAGGACACACCAATTCTATACAGCGGCTGCTCGCCATACTCATTCGGCCACCACAACCGCGGCTGATCCACCACCACCGTCACCGTTCCGGTGGCGTCATCCAGCTTCGCTGACTGCTTCAAGGTTTTTCCATCCGGGGCCGTTACCGCAACTTCCACCTCGAGCGCCGCGCTGCCCCATCGCTCCACCCGGACGCTGGCCTCCACAATCCCCTTGCCATTTTCCAGGCGCTGGTGCAGGTGCACGTCCTCAAATCGGGCTGTGCTGTACCCTTCCAGGCGAAGATCCTTCCAGATGCCTACCGGCGGAAGCATTGGGCCCCAGTCCCAGCCAAACTGGCAGGGGGCTTTACGCAGGTATGGACCGCCCATAATGCTCCACGGCTGCACGCCGCTCAGAGGTGATTTCGCCTCATGTTCTCTGGCATATTGAACCGGGGAATCAAAGGTAAAAACGATGCTGTTTTGTCCCTCTTTCAGCAGGTTTTTGACCTCCCAACGGTATTGGACAAACATGTTCTTGAAACTGCCCACCACTTTACCGTTGATCTCCGCGCTTCCCAGTGTATCCAGGCCATCGCACACCAGAAATACGCGCTCTTCATCGAGCATCTCTTTTGTGACCTCGAAGGTGCGCGAATACTGCCAGTCCTTCTCGGCCACCCACTGCACGCTCAACTCATTATCCCCCACAAAGGGATCGGGAATGCAGCCAGCCGCCAGCAGATCAGTATGAACGCCGCCCGGTACAGTTCCAGGGTAACGTTTGGACTCGCCAACCTGGCATAACTGCCAGCTTCCACTTAATGACTTTGACAGCATAAAAAGCTCCAATTCTTCTAGCAAACAGCAGGGATATGGGATCGAGACGGATACCGTTCTTTACGCTTTTTCTCTTACTACATCTTCACCCTGGCAAACGGATACAACCGAATTTCGCTCAATCAGCGATGGGCGGAAAATCGAGGTGATGCATCCCCCATCAGGCTGGTACACCTGGTTGAGTAACAACTGGACCGCCAGCCTGCCCATGCTCTGCTTGTTGACGCGCATGGTGGTCAGTGAGGGAACCACGGTCTCCGCCAGGTAGATATCATCAAAGCCGATGATTGAAATTTCCTGTGGTACCCGAATGCCCGCTTCAATGAGTGCATACATGGTTGAAATGGCTGTTTCGTCGTTGACGCATACCAGCCCGGTGATCTCGCGGTGCTGCATCACCAGTTTTAAAACGGCTGCGCTGACCTCGACGCGGTTCATCAGGCAGTCGGCAAAATACGGGGTGCTGATATCGTGATCTGCCAGGGCCCGTAGATAGCCTGTGCGGCGGTCGCGGAGGCTGGGGTAGGCCTGGTCATGCCCGCCAATAAAACCAACCTGCCGGTGCCCTTTGCGGATCAGGTATTCGGTCGCCTGGTACGCGCCCAGAATATTATCCGAAATCACCGAGTTATAGGCATGCTTGGTACAGTATGAATCCACCAGTACCACCGGGCAGCGGCGGGCATCCAGGATGCGGCTGATCGAATCCTCAACAATCATACCGGCCAACAACAGTCCATCCACATCATCCTTTTCCAACAGTGGTGGGATTCCTAACGGAAAATTCTCCCGATCCACCGGCAGGTTCGCGAACATCAAATTAATGCCCATCTGCCGGCAGGCCGATTCGACCCCCGCGATGATATGCGAATAAAAATGGTTCGCCTGGGGTTCATCGTCCGGGCTGGATTTGACCAAAAGCCCAATGGTTTTTATTTTTTTTGCCGCCGCCAGCGCGGATGGGGATTTGAACCGGTATCCCAGGGAGCGGGCAATTTCCAGTACGCGGACCCGGGTTTCTTCAGAAATTCCGGGTTTATCTCCCAATGCCAGAGAGACAGCCGTTAAGGAGACGCCGCTCGCTTGAGCAATATCGAATAACTTTACGCGGTTCTTTCTCGAGCTCGGCATGGGTGATATTTATTCTCTTTGAAAACGAATTTTTTATCTAAACTTACATTGATTATAGCTAAAATTTTAGTAGAGTCAATATAACCTGAACCACTGTTTTGACCAGCAAATACTGGGCGCCTTCTCGAAGATACAGCGCTGGTCGCAGGTATAATAACGAAAGATCCTAATATATCGCCGCCGATCCCCTCATCACGCCCTACCCTGCCCTATTATGGAGCCAGTTATGCGAATGAAACAATCGGTTTGTTTCCCTATGATGGAACCCCTGCCTGTGCCGATGCCCAGGTTCCTTGCCAGCGTTGCGGCCATTGGTTTTGCCGCCATTGAGCTATGGAAGCCGGACGAATCTTTTCCAGCGCTTGCCGGACTGGCTCAGAAGCACGGCCTGCGCATCGCCAGCTTCAGCGGGCACGACAGCCTGGCCACCGGCCTGAATGACCCGGATCAGCACGAGCGCATCGCCGCCGAGCTGCATGAGTCTATCGACCTGGCTGCCCGGTTCAATGTGCCCGGGGTCATCTGCTTCAGCGGCAACCGCCGGCCCGGGCAAAGCGAGGAAGAGGCAATTGAGGCATGCGCGGCAGGTTTTCGCAAGATTGCCCCATACGCCGAGAAAATGGGGGTCAACCTCAACATGGAGTTGTTGAATACCATCGTTGACCACCCCGGCTACCAGTGCGATCATACCGCGTGGGGCCTGGAAGTCGTCAAGCGCGTCAACAGTCCGCGCGTGAAACTGCTGTATGATATCTACCACATGCAGATCATGGAAGGAAACCTGATCCGCACCATTGTCGATAATATCCAGTGGATCGGGCATTTCCACACTGCCGGCGTTCCCGGGCGGTGCGAAATCGGCGATACGCAGGAAGTCAATTACGCCGGCCTTTGCAAAGCACTGGCCGCCACACCCTACGATCTTTATGTGGGTCACGAATTCCGCCCGACCCGAGACCTGTTCGAGTCCCTGCAGGAAGCCTACACGATTTGCGACCAGCAGTAAACGCAACCCCTCGCATGCCTGCCGGGCAAAATCATGTCCGCTTCGGGATGCAATTCGTTTAGAAGTTTTCCAGCAGTTCCAGCATCACACCGAGCTTCGGCGCGCTGTCCATATACGTGTACATGCCGCCGGTGTAATCGCCCCGCTGTACCTTCGGAATTCCTTTGCCTTCCAGGTAAGCCACCACCTGATCGGTGCCTTTCACAAAAAAAGCCAGGTGATGAACGCCTTCGCCGTGCGCATCCAGGAAATCCTTCCACGTACTCGGCGCGCCGATTGGCTCGATCAATTCGATGTCCAACTGCCCCATATTGATGAAGGCCAGTTTCGCCACGGCGGATGAAGTCTGCCCGCGGTAATTGGTATGCGCGATTTCCGGCCCATCCGTGATGGAAACATTCGGGCGTTTTTCCAACTGGAAGACATCCACGTAATGATCCAGCGTCTTCTCGATATCTTTTACGATGATGCCCACCTGTACGACAATATTGGTTCCCATCCCATCCGTCATTGCTGTATCTCCTGTGTGTTGTAATCGTGACTGATACTCTTGCTGTTTACTTGCCTGCAAAAGGTTCTTCTCTCATCAAGCGCGCTGCGCTATAGAGGCAGGCCCAACTCATCCGCTACCGAACGAACGTACCCGGCAGCCAGCTGGTAATCCTGCGCCTCTGGCAGATGTTCGAGCATGAGCGGTGTATCCGCCGGTAATTGAGCGGCCTCGCGCAGGAATGTATGATAATCCAGATTTCCCAACCCGGGGCGCATTTCATCGAGGTGCGTGGTCAGCTTCTCGCTGAGCAGGATATCTTTGGCATGGATGCTTTGGATATACCTGCCCAGTTTGGCAAAACACTCGCGCAAAAACACGCCGTTATTGAAATAGCGCTGCGGACTGTTGATCATATTTACCGGGTCAAGATGCACGGCAAACCGCTCGCGATCGATGGCGCGGATCAGTTCCAGGTAGCTGTCCGGTGAGTCGGGATATGCCCACGGCATGGGCTCAAGGGTGTAATACGTTCGCTTTGGCCGCACGGCATCGATGATTTCGCGGACCGTTGCAACGATCTGCTCAAACGTTTCCGCGGTCAGATTATCTTTGTGCGGGCCATCCCACTGCGCTCCCCGCGATCCGGCAATATTCACACAGCAGCGCGCCCCAATCTCATCCGCCAGCGCTAACTGCCGCTGGCACAATTCAACTGCCTTGCGGCGCGTTTCGTCATCCGGGCTGAGCGGGTTACTCCACGCGCCCACCTCAGCAATCACAATATCAGCTCGGGCTGCGGCTGCCGCGTAAGCCCGGATTTCCTCTTGACTCGCTGCGCCATTCCCGGCTGCCGGGCAGTATGCAGCCCGGTAGCCGGCCGCCTTCACGGCATTGACCCAATGTTCCGGGTCCATCTTCTCAGAAAAAATTGGACCGCCTAACCGCATCATCAACCTCCATATTAACTGTTCCACAAAGGCTCTGCTCCTTCCATTATAGCTTCCAGCTATCAAATATGTAAAATGTAACGTCCGAATCAGAATGAATGTCTGACAGTGATTATGCTAAACTATATTCACCTATCTCTATGGCAAGGAGAGGCTCATGACAGCAGACCATACTGCTTCCTTACGCGAAATAGCTGATCTGCAAGAATTTTACATGGGCGCTGCGGCAAACGCCCACGCGCTGCGTACCGATTCGGCTTACCGGGAAACCCTGGCAGAAGAATTCAATTTCCTGACCGCCGAAAACGAATTGAAATTTGGCAATCTTTGCCCCGAGCCCAAAGTGTACAACTTTGGACCCGCCGACGAACTGGTGTTTTTCGCCAAAGCCAATTTCATGCACATCCGTGGTCATACCCTGGTCTGGCACCATCAAAACCCGCCCTGGCTGATTGAGGGCGATTTCAACCGAAACCAGGCCCTCGAACTGCTCCACGAACATATCTTCACCACCATGGGCCATTTCCATGAAGAGATTGAAGTCTGGGATGTGGTCAATGAACCCATTGAGGCGGACGGCAGCCTGCGCGATTCCTTCTGGATGCATACCATTGGTCCAGATTACATCGAGTACGCCTTCCGCTGGGCGCATGAAGCCGATCCCTCCGCGCGCCTTTTCCTCAACGATTACAGCGCGGAAGGGATAAATAGTAAATCCAACGCCATCTACAATACCGCCAAAGAACTGCTCGCCCTGAATGTCCCCATCCACGGGGTTGGCATGCAAATGCACATTGCCATCAACGGCACAGAAAAGCTTGCCAAACCACCTGACACAAACGAGATGTACGAAAACATGAAGCGCCTGGGCGACCTGGGCCTGGAAATCCATATCACCGAAATGGATGTGGCTATCCAGAACGCCACCGGCTCGCTGGAAGACCGGCTGCGCCAGCAGGCGGATGTTTACGAAAAAATCCTGGGTACAGCGCTGCGCGTCCCGCAGTTTAAAGCGTGTATCCTGTGGGGCGTAGCCGACCGGTATTCATGGATTCCCGGCTTCACCGGGCACCCGGATGAACCGCTGATCTTCGACCAGTACTACCAGCCTAAACCCGCGTATGAAAGCATCCACAGAACGCTTGAAGCGATGCTGAAGACCTCCAGCGTTTCGTAATTCTCTTCCTGGCGATTGGTGAAAATGAAATGCCAGAAGCAGATTTTCCGTTCGGAAATTTGCTTCTGGCATGTTATTCGTTCTGGAACCTATCCCAGGTAAAGCGGCTCCTCCAGGCCCCTGACTCCCGCCCGCAGGCGGAATAAATCCCCAGCCATAGGCTGGCTGTCTCTCCGTTCAGGGGGTACCTCAACCCAGGCAGAGGTAATATAAAGATCGGTCAGGCCGGACCCTCCAAATGCACAGCTGGTTGGGAATTCCACCGGCATTGGTATCTCTCGTTCCACCGATCCGTCCGGCGAATAACGCACCACTTTCCAGCCGCCCCACCGGGCGCTCCAGATGCAGCCCTCGGCATCCACCGCCAGACCATCCGGCAGGCCTTCCTTTGGATCGTTTGCCACCTGTGCAAATATCCTGCGCCTGCCAATCAAACCACGATCGGCGTCGAAATCGTACGCATAAATGGCCCTCGCCATCGAATCGGTAAAGTAGAAGACCCGGTTGTCCGGGCTCCAGCCCAAACCATTCGAGATGTAGATGCTGCTTTCCATGCGCTGTATTGAGCGGTCAGCACCCAGGCGGAAGAGGCTGTTGGCCGGGTCAGGCCCCATTTTCCCCGCCCAAAACCGCCCCTGGCGGTCGGTTTTACCGTCATTGAAGCGGGTGCTGCCCGTTTCATCGGCATCCGGGTCCCCAAGGAACTGAAAATTCCCGGAGTTGGGGTCCCACAAGGCAAACCCCTTCTGAGTCGCCATGACAAACCCGCCCCCAGGCCTCACACCCATTGCGCTGGTTACCAGCCCTAACTCCACCACAGCATGGTCTTGCGTGTGCGAGTCATAACGATGGAGTTGGCCCTGGTAGATATCCAACCAGTACAAGACCTGCTCAACCGGGTGCCACACGGGGCCTTCCCCCAGCTTGCACTGCGATGAAACGATATGTTCAACGGGATCCATTTTGTTCCTCCTCAATTCACCATCTTAGACAAACCACGTGGATTACCTTTGCGATTGGTTTCGGGGAAAAGAACGGAACGTGTCGAGTTTTGCCCCAGCCTTTTCCTGGGATTTTATCAGCAAATAGGATGGATGGCTTATTTTTGGTTTCAATAACAAAACAATTGTTCGAATTATTTGAAAAGTTGAACGAATGCGCGTAAAATATAATATTCGGGGCAAGAATCCTCATTCCTATCGAAATCCAAAAGCTCCAGAAAAACACAGGGAGACTGGCCTGAATGACGATCGAAAAAGAAATGCCAAGGTTTGAAAAGCAGTTAGACACTTATCTGCGCGCGCGCTTCACCTTCATTGTCCTGACCACGCACGAAGAAGAACGCGCCCTGCAGATGATAAAACGCATGTGCGAGGAAACGCACCGCAGCAGCATGAGTTGGGACGTAGCGGATGGATTCCAATGGGTTTCTGCGAGCAGCGGCAGCTTACCCGCCGCCCGCGACCCGCTGGCAGCGCTGGAGCAGATTGGGAAAATGGACGGTCAGGTGGCGACCCTGTTTGTGCTCAAAGATTTTCACGATTTCTGGCAGAACGCCCAGGTGCGCCGCAAGCTGCGCAGTCTCTCGCAGGAAATGAAATTCACCAAGAAATCCATCCTCATCCTTACCCCAACCTCGCGCATCCCCGATGAACTAAAGGATGAGATCGTCCTGGAGGCTGTTCCCCTGCCCGACGCCAGCGAGCTGCAGAAGGTGCTCGATGACCTGACCCACATTTCCGGCGTGCGCATTAACCTGACGGCTTTAGGGAAAGAAAAGCTGGTCAAGGCCGCGGTAGGCCTCACCGCTTCTCAGGCCCAGCGGGTATTTGCCAAAGCCATCGTGCGCAACGGCATGCTCGACGATACCGATATCGACCTGGTAACCGATGAAAAGAAGCAGATCATCCGCGAAAGCGAAGCCCTGGAATTCTTCCCCTTCACGGAGTCGCTGGATAACGTTGGCGGCCTGAAAGTGCTCAAGGAATGGCTGCGCCTGCGCGACCGGGCTTTCTCCGACCGCGCCCGCGAATACGGCCTGCCCATGCCCAAGGGCATTGCTCTGCTGGGCATCCCCGGCACCGGTAAAAGCCTCACCGCCAAGATGATCGGCGGGTTGTGGCGCATGCCCCTCCTGCGCCTGGATGTCGGCGCGCTGTTCGGCAGCCTGATTGGCGAATCGGAAGAGCGCACCCGCCGCGCCCTGCACCTGGCCGAAACCATCGCTCCCTGCGTGCTGTGGATTGATGAAATGGAAAAGGCCCTGGCCCACGGCGGGCTGGACAGCGGCACCAGCACGCGCGTGTTCGGCACCGTGCTCACCTGGATGCAGGAGAAAAAGGCCCCGGTGTTCGTGGTAGCCACTGCCAACGATATCTCCAGCCTGCCGCCCGAGCTGCTGCGTAAAGGCCGCTTTGACGAAATTTTCTTCCTGGACCTACCCACCCTGGAGGAACGCAAAGAGGTCTTCGCCGTACACCTGCGCAAGCGCCGCCGCCTGCCCCAGGATTTCGACCTCGACCGCCTGGCTGCCGCCTCCGAAGGCTACGTTGGCGCGGAGATCGAGCAAGCCATCATCGATGCCATGTACATTGGCTTCAACGACAACGAGCGCGAGTTCACCACCGCGGACATTATGAGCGCGCTGTCTCGCCAGGTGCCGCTCTCCGTCTCGCAGCGCGAGGTGATCCACTACTTGCGCGAGTGGCTGCGCGAAGGCCGCGCTCAATCGGCTTCTTTTGTGGAAGCGCAGGATGCCGAGAACCAGTTTGTCCGACTGGAAATCGCGCCACGCAAATAGTGGCGTTCGCGCCACGCAAGTAGTGGCGTTCGCGCCGCAGAAATAGTACGTTGCGCCGCGCCGGTAGCGGCGAACCGAGAAGATAAAGGCAGATTGTGACGAAGAACCAACCCAACCGGCCAACTGAAAATAACGAAGCCGAGCGCATCCAACGCTGGCGCTGGATACTGGAGCAGGATGTGCCCATCATCGGCGGCTGGATGCACCGCCGGGTCACTGCGGCGTTGAACGAATCCGCGCTGGCGGGGAACTGGCTGGCAGCCCAGTCGCTGGCGGTGGTTCTGGCTTTTCACAGCGACGCCGATGTGCGCGCCATGGCTGGGCAGACGCTGCAGCGCATCAACTACTCCACCGGCATTGATGCTGTGTGGGGGGTGTGGGCAGAAACCCGCCATCCCGACCTGGAACAGATCGCGCTGGGCTACAACCGCATCGCTGACCACCCCGCCAGCGTGCGCCTGCTCAGCGCGCTGCGGCTCAGCCTGCTGCGCCCCGACGCAGCGAACACTATCACCCGCGGCAGCGCCGACCTGGTCGCGCCGTTGATTCAGGCCTGTTCGGACCGCGATCCGCAGATCGCCGCCCGGGCCGGGGAGGTCATCCGCGGCCTGCGCAACCCCGCCTCGATCGACTCCTTATGCCAGGCCTGGCAGTCCAGCCGCAGCCCCGCGCTGGCCGAGATCATGCGCCAGGCCGGTTACGTAGCCCAAAAACCACCCGCCGCGCGCGTGCTCTCCGCGCTTTTGATTAACCAGCTCGAAACCGTCATGAGCGGCAGATCCGAGGTCGTGGCCCCACTGGTAGCTGCCTGCGAGGATACCGACAAAGAGATCGCCGCCCGCGCTCGCCAATGCCTTCCACATCTCAATAACCAGGCCGCCGTAGATGAGTTCTGCCGGCTGTGGGCTGAGAACCGCAGCCCGCTGCTTGAAACCGCCCTGCTTCAGGCCGGCTATAAAGCACGCAGCCCTGCCCGGGTGCGCCTGCTGGTTGCGCTCAAAGCCGGGCAAATGCACATCGCCGAAAAAGCCACCCCGCAGGGGCTGCCGTTCTTGTTGCAAGCCACCCGCGACCCCGATGAAACCATCCAGCAGAATGCCCGCCGCGCACTGGCGAACCTGAAGGATGCGGAGACGCGCGATGCATTGTGCGGGCGAGCCATTGAAGCGAACGATGTCCCTGGCGAAGATCCAACCGCGGCCCAGGATGTGGCCGCAGCCAGGGAGGTTGCATTGACCTGCGGGTATGCTCCCCGCGCGCCAGAAACCCGCTCCCTCTTCTACTTTCTTACCGACCAGTGGGCCGAGTATGACGCGCTCGATTTTGACCAGAGCATGCTGCGCGCGATTTATGAAGGCAGCCCACCAGAGATGCGCCAGCGCATCGCCGCGCGCGTGCAGGCTGCCAGGCGCACCGACTACCTCACCATCCTTGCCGGGGTGGACTACCGCTCGCGGGTGGAGAAGGTCAACCCCAGCGAGGCTGCCCTGCTGATCCGCGTTTTGACCGAAAACCGCGAGTACGAGCGCCTCTGGCGCCTGGCGCCTGACCTGGCCCTCCCTTTCAGCCTGGAAATCATCCAAATCCTGTCCAGGGCCAACTGGCACCCGCCTGCGGAAGCCGACCAGGGCGTATATGATGAGTTGGTGCGCCTATCCGAGCAGCCCATTCTCTTATCCGGACCCGAGCTAACCCGGGTCTTACCGCTGGCGCATTCTCGCGCTACCTTGAAGGTAAAAGGCCGCATCAATGATGTTGCCTTTTCACCCAACCGCCCGGTGCTGGCTATCGCCACCAGCCAGCGCAAAGTGGTGTTGTGGAACTTCCAGACCGCCGCGGTCGAGCGAGTATGGAAAGATTTTCTACACTCCGTCGGGAAGGTACATTTCACGCCGCGCGGGCTGCTGCTGTGCGCCGAGCGCACCAATAACGATGCCATGTGTTCGGTATACGCCTACGGCCCGGAGGAAGCCTTCCAACTTACCGCCCACGAGGGCACCGTTACCGCGCTCGAGCCGGTGGGCGATGACCTGCTGCTCACCGCCGGGCGCGACAGCCACGTTTTCTTATGGGACCTGGCCCGAAAAAAGAAAATTTCGGAGAAAAAGTTCCTCTTCTGGGCGCGCTCGGCAGCCATTTCGCCAGATAATACCACCGTCGCCCTGCTTCACGACCGCCTCAGCCTGGTCCGCCTGCCCGAGTTGAACCTCGTCCCTGGCAATCCATACCTGGCCTCCCGCGCGGATGGCTTTCGGAAAGGCACCGCTCAGGATGCCGTCTTCTCGCCAGATGGGAAGTACCTGCTGGCCGGGCAGCATAATGGGCAGGTGGGGCTGTACTACCATAACTCCCTGCCCCAGCGCCCGCGCAGGGCTGTGCTGACTCAGCACAGCCAGCCGGTTCGCGGAATCCATTTCCTACCCGGGCACCCGCTGGTGGTAACGGCTGGGGCTGAGGGCCAGATGCGCTTCATTCACTGGCCGGATATGCGACTGATGGGGCAGGGATTTGCGCCAGAGGGAACGCTGACTTCGCTGCGCGTGTCGCAGCAGGGGGCATTTATGGCCACCGGAACCAGCGAAGCCACCCTGGTGCTGTGGGACCTGCGCGTGCTGGATATTCCCGAGCTGTTTGCCCAGCCGCTGTCGACGGCTTCGCACGACCAGATCTCCACGGTAATGGCCCTCGGTGAATATCAATCGCTGCCAGAACCCGTCCGCAACGGCTTGAAATTTCTGCGAACTTTGCTACAATATCGGTTCCGTTACGATATCCAGATTGAGGAAGCGCCGCTGATCCAGTACGGGGAGTTCGATATTATCCTGGATGAGGCCGAAAAATCCGCATGAAAAAATGGTTCTCTAACCTTCTGAAACCCGCGCGCGAACCCGCTGCCGGGAGTCCTGTTCACTCCGCCCCAACCGCCCAGACGGTACAGCCCGCGGAATGGCTCAGCTTGCAAAAAGAGAACCAGTCCCTGCGCATGGAGTTGGACAGCAGCCGCCAGAGCATTGCCGCCCTCAAGCAGGAAATCGAACGCCTGCGCCTGCGCCAGGAACAGGTGATTGCTGAAACGGTGGACGCGCAGTTCGCACGCCTCTTCGGCGAATTGGCCGGACCTACCAGCCAGATCCTCACCCAGGCCGACCTTCTTGAAAAGCAGGGGAAGCCCGTCCAGGCGCGCGATGTGCTCTCGGTAGCCCGGCGCATCCCCCGCGCGCTCGAACGCTATGGCATTCAATACGCCGGGCAGGTGGGCGAGCAGGTCGCCTATGATCCGAACCACCACACCCCCATCAACGAAAGCGTCCAGCCGCAGGCTGGTCAGGCGGTAACCGTCCGCTTTGCAGGCGTGACGTACCAGGGGAAGACGGTTTACAAGGCCATTGTGGAGTAAGAGGTGGATATGCCCGGACGCCTGGCTGTCGATTTTGGTACATCCAATACCGTTGTTGCCCTGTGGGATGAGACTCTTCAACAGGGTGTGCCGCTGCACATCCCCGAATTTGGCATGCTTGAAAAGCAGGGAGATGAGACCATTTCCGTGATCCCATCCCTGATCCATTACACGCCGGATAACCGCACCTGGATCGGCAGCCAGGTCATTCAACACGGGCTGCGCCAGTCGCCCAGCACCTTCCGCTGGATGAAGCGCTACATCAGCCACCGCAGCCCGAACAAAGTGCGCGTGGCAGGGCGCGAGATAACGCCCTACACTGCCGGTCAGGATTTTCTCACCAGCGTGCTGGTCTTCGCCGCCCAGGAAACCGGCTTCCGGGATGAAGAAGTGGCCTTGAGCGTGCCCGTGGAAGCCTTCGAGCACTACGAAAACTGGCTGGCATCCGTAGCTGAAAGCGCCGGCATGCCGCGCTTCCGCCTGATCGATGAACCGTCCGCCGCTGCGCTGGGCTACGGCGCGCACATCCAGCCGGGCAGCGTGTACCTGCTTTTCGATTTTGGCGGCGGGACCATGCATGCCGCGGTGGTGCTGATTGAAGCTGAAGAAAGCAAGCCGGGCGGCACAGGCTCCCTGGTCAGCGGGCGGCGCTGCCGGGTGCTGGGCAAGGCCGGGCGCGATATCGGCGGCGCCACCATCGACCAGTGGATCTTCCAGGATGTACTGCGCCAAAACTACCGTTCCGACAGCGACGAAGATGTGCGCCGCATCAGCACCGCCCTGCTGGTGGAATGCGAGCGCATCAAAGAAAAACTGTCCTTTGCCGAGCAGGCTGACCTCAGCGTAGTTAACCCCGAAACCGGCGCGGTGCTGGCGGCGGATTTCACCCGCGCCAGCTTTGAGAAGCTGCTCGACGACCACGACCTGTTCACCGAGATCAACCAGACTATCCGCTCCGCGATTAACGCCGCTACCGAGCGCGGCTACGATGAAACCAGCATCCAGGCCGCCCTGATGGTAGGCGGCAGCAGCCAGATCCCGGCGGTGCAGAGCACGCTGCGCCACATCTTTGGGCGCGAGCGGGTCAAATTTGAGCGCCCGCTGGATGCCGTGGCGCGCGGCGCGGCCTCTTTCATCGCGGGGATCGATTTCTTCGACCACATCCAGCACGATTACGCCATCCGCTACGTGAACCCAGAAAAGGGCAAATACGATTACCGCACCATCGTCGAGCGCGGCACACCCTACCCCACCAATGAGCCCGTCACGCGCCTGTCGATTAAAGCATCTTATGATGACCAGAAGCACCTCGGTATCGCCATCTACGAGCTGGGCGAGGTGCGCCAGAAAACCAGTGCTCAGCCGATCGAGCTGGTCTTCGACCCCAGCGGCGCGGCGCGCATCACCCGCCTGACCCCCGCCGAGCAGGAAAAGCGCGCCATGTTCTGGATGAATGAGCACAACCAGACCTTTCTCACCGCCGAGCCGCCCGCCCGCCGCGGAGAAGCGCGCTTTGAGGTAGAATTCTCAGTAGATGAAAACAAGCGCCTGACCATTACCGCGCGCGATCTCATCACAGGCCGTCTGACCCATAAGGATTACCCGGTCGTTAAACTGACCTGATTGGAGAGAAATATGTCGCATTTTTCGCGGATCCAGACAAAGATCATGGATAAAGAATTTGCCCTCAAGGCCATCAAAGACCTGGGCTTTAGCTATGAAGAAGGGGAACAGGAAGTTCGGGGCTTCGGCGGGCAAAAAAGCCAGGTTGATATCCGCATCAAGCTGCCCCTCAGCTACGATATCGGCCTCCGCAAACGCGGAGAGACCTACGAGATCATTGCCGACTGGTTCGGCGTGCGCGGCATCAACCAGAAGGATTTCACCCAAAGGCTGATGCAGCGCTACGCTTACCATGCCTCCCGCGCCAAGCTCGAACAGCAGGGATTCAGCATGGTGGAGGAAAAGGTCGAAGAGACCGGGCAGATCCGCATCGTCCTGCGCCGCATGGCTTAGTCCGAAGGAAGGAAAAAGATGGAACTCCAAGAAATAGAAGTGGTCATTGGTAAAGATGGGCAGGTGCAGATACAGGTGCGCGGCGTGCAGGGATTAAAATGCCTTGAGCTTACCAAGGAGTTGGAGGAAGCCCTGGGAGGGGAGATTATCGCCCGCATCATGTCTCCGGAAGCCTTAGAGCAAGAGAACCCGCTGGACGTCGACCAGGATCAGCACCTGAAAGCATCCTCGTAAGCCCATGCAAGAAAAAAATATCCGCCTGCACCGTTTGGAACCGACCAGCCGGGTGAACGGCCCCGGCTTGCGAACCGTAGTTTGGGTGCAGGGCTGCGCCCTCGGCTGCCCGGGCTGTTTTAACCCGGAGACGCATGCCGTACGCGGTGGAGAAATTTGGCCAGTTGAAAAGCTGGTGGAGCGCATCATTGAAATCAAAAACAGCGCCGGTGGGGAAAGTCTCGAAGGCCTCACCATCAGCGGCGGCGAGCCGCTCCACCAGCACCGCGCCCTGGCCCGCTTCCTCCAGCAGGTGCGTGACCAGACGAACCTTTCCATCCTGGTCTTTAGCGGGTATGATTGGGATGAGCTTCATCACCTGAAAGGGATAGACCGCTTCCTGGCCCACGTGGATGTGCTGATCGCTGGCCGCTATGATGCCTCGCGCCGCCTTGCCCAGGGACTGATCGGCTCGTCTAACAAGGTTGCGCATTTCTTGACGGGCCGCTACACCCTCGCGGACCTGGAAGCCGTACCTCAGGCCGAAATCATCGTAAAACCCGATGGCGATATCGTCCTCAGCGGCATTGACCCGCTGACCTGGTAAGGTCCGCTTGTGTACACTTCCGAAGAGCTTCGCGTGTTTACCGATCTCCTCAATAACAGCATCCATGAGGCGCTTCCCGCCGAGGTGCAGCAGGAGCTGTTATTAAAGGGCGTCATCGCCACTTTGGAAGAATGGTCGGCGGAGGATGCCGCTCAGGAAGCCGCATCACCCATCACCCTGCTTCACCAAACCGCTGCAAAACATTCCCTGCCAGGCGTGCGCGGGCAGGCGTTTCAGGCGCTGCTCCGCATGGCCCAGGCAGGCCGCATCCAGGCGATAGATGCCATCTATCGCCTTTCAGTCGAAGACGATCTTCCGGCGGCTCGCCAGCAGATCATCACCCAGGGCTGGCAGCCGGGCGTTCCGGCGCTGCGCGCCCTCTTCGACTGGTTTACCCACCTGGAAGCGCGCCGGTCGTATCCCGAAGAATCCATTCCGGTGCTGACCCAGGCATATTTTGAAGAAGCGTCTCCAGCGCTTCAACGCCGGTTGATAGCCACGGCAGCTTCGGTTCAGATGGATAACTGGGCGCGGATCATTTCCAGCGTTCAGGACGAGACCGCCGAACGACTGCTGGACCTGGTGGAGCGCTACCCGTATTTCCGCCCTGCCGAGCGCGCCGTCGTTCTCCAACAGCTTGAACGGCTGGCTGGCCCCGACGCCTCGCACGCGCCCCCAACCCCGGCCCAGGAAGCGGCGCGCAACGCGCTGGCCCTGCTCTTCATCCGGCACGAAGACCCGGATGCCCGCCGGTTGATCCTTTCGCGCGGTTACTTGCCGCAAGACGCCGAGCAGCGCGCGTTGTTTTTCTTCCTGGCCGAAGCCTGGCCGCAGTATGCCGCCCTCGACTTCGATCATCACCTGCTGGTGAACGCTTACGAAGCTGCCGGGCGGTCGCTGCGCCGCCGCCTGCTAGAACACAGCCGCCACACCGGCCAGTTAGACTGGCTGAGTGAAACTGGCAGCGCCGCGGAAGTCCGCTGGCTTGAGGACCTGACCGATGCGGATTGGAATTTGACTATCCGCCGCCTGTCTGAACAAGAAAAGCATGCTGAGTTATGGCGGTTAGCCCAGGTGGCCCCGCCGGTTTGGAGCGCCGCCATCCTGGATTGGCTGGAGAAGCACAACTGGCAGCCGGAAAACGCGCAGGAGCGGGAGGAATTTTCCCGTCTGGTACTGCTTTCGCGCGCCTGCCTGGCCAGCCCGCTGTCCATCCACCCGATGAAACTGCTGTACGCCCCGCCCATTTCCGACATCACCTGCCTGGCCATGCACCCCGCTGGCAGGGTTCTTGCCGCTGGCCGCAGCGACCAGTACATCCTGCAGTGGAACCTGCCCGACGGCGACCTGCTTCCCACCTCGCTGATTGGCCCGGCCCCCGTTACCCGCGCGCTGGCTTTTAGCCCGGATGGCGAGCTGCTTGCCTGCGCCTCCGGCGACAACCGCATCCGCATTTTCCGCTTGAGCAGCGGGCAGTTGGTAAAGACCTTTGAAGGCCACCATGCCATGATCCGCGCACTGGCAGTTCATCCCGATGGGCGCAGCCTGTACAGCGCCGGGTTCGACGGCACCCTCCGTTTCTGGCGCTTCCCCCATGGTCCGGGGTTGAACCTGCTCCGCCCTTCCGCTGCGGAAATCTTCAGCCTGGTTATGGGCGCATCTGGAAGCCACCTGATCAGCGCCGGGGCCGACTGCCAGGTGCGCGTGTGGACCCTGCCAGATGGCGCCGCGGCGCGCGAGATGCAAGGCCATACCGATACCATCACCCACCTGGCCGCCAGCCCTACCTCTGAACTGGTTGCCAGCTCGGGGCGCGAAGGCCTGATCCGCTTATGGAACTTCTCCAGCGGCGGCCTGGTGCGCGCCTTTGAAAATGCCGCCGGCCCGCTGACCGCCCTGTGCATGCACCCAAACGACCAGGTGCTGGCCGGTGGCAACAGTAAGGGTATGATTACCGTATGGAACCTTTCCACCGGGCAGGTGATCGACCAGCTTTCCGGTCACCGCCAGCCGCTCACCGGGCTGGTACTGTCGCCGCAGGGAGACTTCCTGTACAGCGCCGACAGCGGCGGGCGCATCAACGCCTGGGACCTGCGCACCTTCCTGACCACCCGCTTATCCGGAAAGGCGGCCCAGCCTGCCGCCGCCGCGCTGCAAGAACGGGTCAAGGATATACACCTGTCTGCGTCCGAAAAGAAGTGGCTGGACTTTTCCCTCCACCTGGCGCTCTGGCGCCAGCGATTTGACATCGAGCTGGCGGAGACTGCCACCATCCAGGTCGGTGAATTTGACATTGAGTTATAGATGAGCGTCCGAACCAACCTCAAATTACTCCGCACCCGAATTATCCGGTGGTTTACCGTTCCACAGACCGCGCCGGATATGAACCCCATCAACTTCCGCAACGTGCAGATCGATGCGGTTGGCGTGGCCCTGGCCAGCACAGCCGCGCCGTTCCTGCCGGTTCTTCTCACCCGCCTGGGCGGCTCCACCTTTGCGGTGACCATGCTCACCTTTATGCCCGCCGTCACCGGCATGCTGCTGTCGCTCCCCCTGGGGCAGTTCCTTCAATCCCGGCGCAACATTGTGCCCTGGTTCAGCGCCGCCCGGCTGATTGTCCTGTCTAGCTATGCAATGACCGGCATCATTACCATCTTCCTGCCCCAGACTGCTTCTGTGATTGGAATCCTGGGTGTTTGGGCCTTGGTCACGGTTCCTCAAACGGTGGTCAATATTTGCTTTTCGGTGGTGATGAACTCCGTCGCTGGCCCGGGCGGGCGCTACGAGCTGATGACCCACCGCTGGTCGATCATGGGGTTAACCAATGCCACAACCGCGCTGCTGGCCGGGCAGATTCTCGACTGGCTGCCTTTTCCCCTCAATTACCAGGTCGTTTTCATCGGCCTTTCCGCCGGTGGGTTGATCAGCTATTATTATTCCAGCCAGATCGTTCTGCCAGACAATCCCCAATACGAACAGGTTCACCAGCGCCGGCCCGTTAAGGAAGAGGTCCGCGACTATTTACACCACGTTCTCAGTGAAAAGCCGTTTGTCGCCTATATCATCAAGCGCTTTGTTTTTCTCACCGGCGGCGCCCTGGCCGCGCCCTTGCTGCCAATTTATTATGTTCGCACGCTCAACGCCGCCGATTCTTCGATCGCGCTGATCAGTATCGCCGCCAATATCACCGTCATCCTCGGTTACTTCTTCTGGACGCTCCAATCACGCCGGCGCGGATCGCGATGGGTTCTGGTAGCTGCAACTTTCGGCGGTTCCCTGTTTCCCATCCTGGTCGGGCTGACCCATCAGGTCTGGCCCGTCATCATCTACGCCGGGCTGAACGGTATTTTCACCGCCGGGCTCAACCTGGTCCTCTTCGATGAATTGATGAAAACCGTACCGGTGGAGTACAGCGCCAAGTTTGTCGCGGTAGCTATGCTGCTCCAATATTCATCATCTATTGTTGCGCCGCTGCTGGCGCCCTGGCTGGCGGCACAGATCGGGTTCAACCTATCCCTGGTTTTAAGCGGCGCAATCAGCCTGGCTGGTTTCCTCCTCTTCCTTCTCGATATTCCGAGGCATGCAACGCGGGCAAACCCTGCACAGGAAGTTTCAATTAAGTAGATTTCGGATAGAATATATCCTATGAAACGAAGAAAAAACAACCCTTCATCAACGTCCACCCGGCCGTTGGTCCTGATTATCATTGGCCTGCTGCTGATGGGTGGCGCGGTTATCTGGTTAATCCTTAACCCGGGCCAGCCGCAAGCCGCCGCAACCCAGGCCGCGCCAACCAACGACCCCAACCTGCCCTTTCCAGAAATACAACGGGTAACGCTGGATGACGCTAAAGCCGCCCTGGATAGTCAACAGGCCGTCTTCGTCGATGTGCGCAGCCGGGAATCCTATGCCGTCTCGCATATCCCCGGCGCAATCAACATCCCGGTTGGAGAATTAGCCAGCCGCGCCGGCGAGTTGAACGCCGATGATTGGATTATCACTTACTGCACCTGACCTGCCGAAGAATCCTCTGCCCGTGCGGCGGAGATCCTGATCGAGATGGGGTTCGCGCGCGTCGAACCGATATTCGGCGGGTTCCGCGCCTGGGAAGAGGCCGGATACCCCACTCAAAAATAAACAGCCTTCTCAGATAAAGCAGGGGCTGTCTGAAGGGTCTTTTATCGTTGTTGTGAAACGGTACATATGCCGTTTCACAATAGCAAAAACGATATCTATTGGACCAGGGGTCGTCCAAACGTATTTTTGGACAATCCCTGGTTTTATTTGTTTCCAGCTAAATGTTCCCGTACCAATTCCCGGCGCAGCACCTTACCCACCATCGTGCGCGGCAGTGCGTCGATAAAAACTACTTCAACAGGAACCTTATAATACACCAGCGCCTCCTCACATAAAGCGCAGATCTCCTCCGCGCTCACCTCAGCGTCTTGCCGCAGCACAACCCATGCTTTGGGCGCCTCCCCACGGATAGGGTCAGGGATGCCTGCCACGCTGACTTCCAGCACGCCCGGGTGCCCGGCAATTACCTCCTCGATCTCGCGCGGCCACACCTGATACCCGCTGACCTTGATCAGCTCTTTCTTGCGATCGACGATGTAGAAATAGCCGTCCGCATCCATGCGCGCGATGTCGCCGGTATGCAGCCATCCGCCGCGCAGCGCCTCCTCGGTCTCCTCTGGCCGGTTGTGATAGCCCTTCATCACTTGCGGGCTGCGCAGCGCCAGCTCGCCAATCTCTCCCGGCGGCAGCGGAGTCACGCCATCTTCCAGGCTGACGATCTGGCAGTCCACGTCCGGCAGGGGCAGGCCGATCGAGCCGCTGCGTTTCTCGCCAAACATCGGGTTGCAGTGCGTAGCAGTCGGCGCTTCGGAAAGGCCGTAACCCTCCATCAATTTTGCCCCGCTCAACCCCTCAAACTGCTCGCGGACTTCCTTCAGCAGCGGCGCCGAGCCGGATATGCACGCCCGCACCGAGCGCAGGTTGTACTTGCCAGCCTGCACGTCCGGATTCTGATTGATCAGCGCGTACATCGTCGGCACGCCCGGGAAGAAGCTGGCCTGATATTTCTCGATATTCGCCAGCAGGTCGGGCAGGTTGCGCGGATCGGGGATCAGCACCATCTTCGCCCCCAGCAGGATGCTGACGCTCATCCCCACCACCATCCCGTACACGTGATACATCGGGATTGCCAGCAGCGCTGTTTCCTGACCTTCTTCCAGCCCCACCAGCCAGCGCCGGAACTGCAGCGAGTTGGCAACCAGGTTGCGGTGCAGGCCAACGGCCCCCTTCGGGATGCCCGTTGTGCCCCCGCTGTATTGGAATACCGCCACATCATCCGCGCCGACCAGCGCCTCCACCCGCGCTCCAACCGGCTGGCGAGCAATGAGCGGTCCAAGCCAGGCGTCGCCATGCGCCAGGGTGGGCGCAGCCGGGGGTGCCTGCGGTTCGCGCCCCTCGGCCCAGCCCGCCATTTCAAACGCATCCTCGACATTCGTTAAGATGACCGTTCGCAGGCGGGTTCGCGGGCGCACCACCTGGAACAGTTCATACGCGCTGCTCAGCCCAATCAGCACCTCTACCCCCGCGTCGGCGGCCTGGTATTCCAGCTCGCGCTGCTTGTACTGCGGGTTCATCGCCACCACCACGCCGCCCGCCTTGAGCACCGCGTAGAAGGCCAACACAAACTGCGGCAGGTTTGGCAGGAATAAACCCACCCGGTCACCCTTTTTGACCCCCAGGGCAGCCAGCGCCGCCGCCAGCCGGTTCACCAGCCCGCTCATCTGGGCGTAGGTCACCACGTCATCGCGGAATACCGTGCAGGCCAGGCCCGGATACTTTTGGGCTGCTGCATCAAAAAAGTGAAATACGGGTACCTGCGGATAATCGATCCGCTCTGGTACGCCAGAATCATACATTTTCAGCCAGGGCTTCTCAATTATTGTCCCCATCGTCTCATTCGTCTCCATCCATATGAAGACATTTTATCAAATCAAAGACTGCCCGGGTTTCTTTGTACAATCCATCTAGTACAGTCGGGCGTAAATACCTATGTTGTTATTTGCCGGTTCCGCCCGACTGTTTTCGCCAAGCCTCCTGGCGCAAGTACCCGGCGCCGCGTGCTAACCATAGAGGGATTTATGCCGCCGGGTACTAGCGCTTTATTGGATCTCCTGGGTCTTAAACGATGCCGCGGAACTTCGCAGTTCTTCAGACATGGTGACCAGCGTCAAAATCGCTTCTTTCAAATGCTGTGCCCGGGTGACGACGTCTTCAGCGCTGGCGTCAATCCCCTCGATCGATTTAGAATTCTCGATGCTGATACCCGTCATCTGGTTGATCATGTCAACGGCGCGCTGGATGCCGCTGGTTGCCTGCGCGGTAGCAGCGACATTTTTCCCGACTACCGTAGAAACCTGTTCGTTTGCGACATTAAGGTAGTCGAGGCTGTCGATCGCGCGGGCATTGGCCAGCATCACGTTTTCCATCTGCGTTTTCATCAACTCGGCGGATTTCATCAGATCATTCAACGCGTTCCCGGCCTGGGCGGCCAGTTGGCTGCCCGACTGTACCTGGAGCATCGCATTATCGACCATCGAGACCATTTTTTTCGAGCTCTTCTGGATCTCGTGGATAAGCAGGGCAATTTTCCGGGTCGATGCTTTCGATTTCACCGCCAGGTCTCGAATCTCACTGCCAACTACTGTAAACCCGGCGCCGTATTCACCCGCGTGCGCTGCTTCGATAGCAGCATTCAGCGCAAGCAGGTTGGTCTGCTCCGTAAAGTCGTTCACCGTGCCAACAATGGAGTCGATCTGCTTCAATATATTGTTCAGTTCGTGAATCTGGCTGACGGATGCACTGACCGCCTCGCTGATTGACTGGATCTGGCTCAAGGTCTCGTGGATTACCGTTGCGCCTTCCTGGGCAATCACAACCGCCTGATCGGCGGTTTCCTCACTCGTCAGTACAGTAAAGTTGGTACTGCTCACCGCGTAAGAAATGCCATCAATGGCTTCCAGGACACTGTTGAGCGCTTTCTCCTGATCTTTAGCGCCGTCGTTGATGAGGGTCATCGATTGGGCAATGTCATCGGTATGCTGGATCGCCTCAACAGCAGACTGGACCTCGCTCATCAGGGCCTGTGATATCACCCCAATCGAATCGCTGATCTGATTGGCATGTACCTCCGAAAGCGCCGCCGACTCTGCGAGATGAATGGATATTTCCCGCAGGTTTTCTGATTGGTTGATTAAGTGATTGATCAGGTTGCGCAGGCTGCTGGGCTCGCTGTTCAATGTGGCTACCGGAATACCTGCCGCCACCGCCCGGTTGATGTAAGGCACCAGGGCTTTATCATATACCGGCACCGCGATGGCATCCCATTTTTCCGCGATCGCTCTCTCGATTTCAGGCCCATAATCTTCGGCGCTGTACCGGTGTCCATCGCGCGCCGACTCAGGCTCAAGCCAGGTAACCTGGGTATTGCGAACTTTGAGCTCTTCCGCTGCCGATAAAACTCCCCGCTTCACCGGGCCATAAAAGGCAATATCCTCTCGCCCAAGAAAGAGAATGCGCAGCTCGCGGTTCGACAGCGCCTCCACCGGGCGTGCGCGGCGCTCCAGGGTCACTTCATTTTCAATTGCACCGTGTTCTGGGTCCCAAAATTCATGCAGGTTATCACTGGTGATACGGTCCATGTGGGTCGTCATCTTTGCCCGGGGAGGCGCTTCTCCCGCCACCAGGTAGTTATACAGGTAAATAACCGGGTCATGTCCCTGCGCAAATGGGTCCTGGCTGATGGTTGTGGTGACCACCCCCTGTTCCATGGCCTGCATGGTGCTGTCTACCAGGTCGTGGCACACCATTTTTATTTTACCGGCCTTACCGGCATCCACCAGCGCACGAACAACCAGATGCGGCGTAGACCCGTTGGTAACATAAATGCCCGCTATGTCAGGGTTGCGCTTCAATAAATCCATCACCATAGAATAAACGTTGTCAAGCTGCCCCTGGCAGTCCAGAAATTCTACCACGCGGATGCCCGGAACATTTTCACTCAGGAAGGACCGGAAGCCCGCCCTGCGAATTTCCATCGCGTGGGTCTGCACGGTAGTGATGATGGCAACGTTCCCCTGCCCTTGAAGAACCTGGCCCATTAATTCAGCGCAGGTTCTTCCTTCCATAAAACTGTCGGCCCCAACATACACCAACCGCTGGCAGGGTTCATCGGTGACCTGGTTGAACTTTTGATAGATTTGATGGATTTCTTGAAGGAGGTGATTGTACAACCTGACCTGCGGCTGCAGCCCGGGATACCAGGTATCATCGAGCGGGTTGGTTTGCATGTCGAGTTGAACCGTCAGGTCGCCTTCAGAAAGTTTGCTTAATCCGGCAGACAGCCGGTGTAGTTCCGTTTGCACGAGTTCCTGGGTCTTCTCAATCACAGCACGGTCTGAAACCCTGTTCCATTTCGAGAAACCTACCGCGAAGATAGCCGCGATGAACAAGGCTGCCAGCAAGTAGACGGGCAGCAGCCAACCAGCCAGCGGCTGCCCGCTGACCACTGCCAGCTTTGCTTGTGTGGAGAAAAGAACCCAGCCGGTGAGGCTAATGACGATTGCCATTCCCCCCAAAAAGAGAAACACCCCTAACCGCAGTGAGGTTTTCATTGTTCTCCAGTGGCGTCATCCATCAGAATCATCCAATCGATAAAACCTGGATATTACGAAATAATAAGGGATTTAACATTATTTTATAGCATAATTTATTTGCTTATGTCGTGCGGCACATTTATTGTATTACAAGTGCAATTCTTCCTTAATGCGCGTTTAACGGCTGCCAGGATTCCGTCCTCCGGATCATCCTTTCCACCGCATCCACCGTTCCAGGCCCGGCATCGAACCAGTGGATAGCCGGGTCCTTTTCGCTGAACCATGCCCCCTGATGGCGCACAAAGCGCCGGGTCAAGCGTTTCATCTGGATCACTGCTTCCTCCAGCGTCATTTGTCCCCGCAGGTATGCGCAGATCTCCCGGTAGCCAATAGCGGATAACGTGGGTAGATCAGGGGTGTAACCTTTATCCAGCAGCCCGCGTACTTCCTCCACCAGCCCTGCCGAAAGCATGGCTTCGATGCGTTCATCGATTCTTTGATACAGTTCCGGGCGAGGCCGCTTCAACCCAACGATGAACAGCGAATAAGGCGAATTGGAGCGGAGCTGCTGTTCCGAAAAACGGCGCCCGGTGCGTAGCGTAACCTCCAATGCGCGGATGGTGCGCCGCATATTGCGCGCATCAATCTTCGCCGCAGCCTCAGCATCCACCACCGCCAGCCGCTGGTGCAGTCCTTCGCAGCCAATCTCATGCCCCCAGCGTTCCAGCGCATTGCGCAGCGCCGGGTCAGGCTCCTGTGGTGGGAGCTCCCAGCCTTGCAGCACAGCCTGAATGTACTGCCCGGTGCCGCCCACCAGGAAGGGCAGACGCCCGCGCGCATGCACTCCGGCAATGGCTTCCGCCGCCGCGCTTTGAAAAGCAGCCAGGCTCCACGGCTCGTCAGGTGCGACTACATCCACCAGGTGGTGCGGCACGCGCGCCATTTCTTCAGCGGTTGGCTTGGCTGTGCCGATATCCATGCCGCGGTAAAACAAGCGCGAATCCGCTGAGATAATCTCCCCATCCAGCCGCTCAGCCAGGCGAAGCGACACCTCGGTTTTCCCCACCGCGGTCGGCCCAACGATGACCACCAGCGGGCGGTCAGGCAGAGACATTTTCAAAGTGTTCAATGCGCACATCCTCGGCCCGATCACCCGGCCTGCCCTGGATTGCCACCACATCGATGCGCCATTCTTGCCCATCAAGCTCGCTGTGTTCCTGCAGGTACGTTTCCGCCGCGCGGAATACGTGTTCCAGCTTGCGCGCATCTACCGCTTCTTCCGGCAGCCCAAAGGCATCATTGGTGCGGGTTTTCACTTCCACAAACACCAGCAAGCCGTTGTTCTGGCGGGCAATCAGGTCGATCTCCCCGCGCCCGGTGCGGGCATTCTGGGCCAACACCTGGTAGCCGCGCTGTTCCAGGAAATATACCGCCACCGTTTCGCCCCACCGCCCAATGCGCTGCTTGCGTGTTTGCGCCATTGTATCATCCTCAACTTTGACAATTCCAAAATTCGTGCTAAACTTGTCTCATCCCGGTAAGCCTGTTGGCCTCCCGGGCAACCCATTCCAAATGAATTGTACCTTACGGGATGAGATTTCGACCGTTTGATTTTCATTACCGGTGAGCCCTCTGGATCGCCGGTTGCATTTTTAATAAAACCTGTTTGAGGAGGATTAATGCCCGCTGCCGAACTCATCGCCATTGGTACGGAGTTGTTGTTAGGTGAAATTCAGGATACCAATACCCGCTACCTGGCCCGCAACCTGCGCGACCTGGGGGTCGATATTTTCCGCGCCACACTGATTGGCGATAATGCCGAGCGCATTGCGCAGGTGATCCGCGAAGCCATGCAGCGCTGCCAGATTATTATCACCACCGGCGGGCTGGGGCCAACGGTAGATGACCCAACCCGGGCTGCTGTTGCTCGAGCGCTGGGCGTAGATGTAGAATTCCGGCCCGAGCTATGGGAGCAAATCCAGGCTCGCTTTCAGCGTTATGGGCGGACGCCATCCGAAAATAACCGGCGCCAGGCCTGGATCCCCGCTGGCGCCATTCCAGTAGAGAATCCGGTTGGCACGGCGCCGGTATTCATCTGCGAAACCGTGAACGCCTGCATCATCAGCCTGCCCGGCGTTCCCCGCGAAATGGAATACCTCACCCAAAATGTCATCCTCCCCTACCTGCGCGACCGCTTCCAACTGACCGGGACGATCAAAGCCAGGGTGCTGCACGTTGCCGGTGTAGGCGAATCCACGGTAGATGAGATGATCGGCGACCTGGAGGCCAACCCCAATCCAACCGTAGGCCTGCTGGCCCACCCCGGGCAGGTGGATGTGCGCATCACCGCCAAAGCGAACTCTATGGCTGAGGCCGACCACCTGATCGCGGAAATGGAGGCCCTCGTGCGCGAGCGGATCACGGAAGGCCTGTACGGCGTCGACCAGGAGACCCTGGAAGAAACCGTGTTGGGCGCCTTACGGATAAAGGATTGGTCCGCTTCTATGGTGGAATGCGGCATAGGCGGCGCCCTTCAAAAGCGCATGGAGCCCGCGCATTTCCCTGCCGGAAACATTCTGGTACTTCCTGATCCCTCTTCACCAGAAGCGCTGCGCGAGCATGTGGCTCGCTTCCAGCACGAATGCCAGTCCAGCGCGTGCCTCGGCATCAGTCTTGAACAGACCCCGGAAAACCACATTCTACACATCGTTGTTTCCACTCCTGGCGGGATCTGCCCCTATACCCGCGCCTATGGTGGCGAACGCGCTCTGGGCGCCCCATGGGCTGTCAATACCGGTCTTGAAATGCTGCGCCGCCATATCATGGAATGACGGCAGGCAGCGGCCTTAATGAACGCCATCCAGGTGCTCAGGCGCCAAATAGTCCTCGATTATCGAAACAAGATCCTCCTCGCCAACTGACAAACGGGAAACAGATAAAACAACTATGGACCCTCTTGATATCCTCCTGATCAACGCGACCGTCCTTACCATGGACGAAAACATGAATCAGTATGCCCCCGGCGCGGTTGCCGTGCAGGGAGACCGGATCATTGCCGTCGGCCCGGAAAGCGATCTGCGCCAGCGCTACACCGCCAAACAGGTTTTCGACTGCGGCGGGAAGGTGCTCATGCCGGGGCTGGTCAATGCGCACACCCACGTCCCTATGACCCTGCTGCGCGGCCTGGCAGATGATTTGCGCCTTGACGTATGGCTGATGGGTTACATGATGCCCGTGGAACGCGAGTTTGTCTCGCCGGAATTCGTCCGCCTGGGCACCCAGCTCGCCTGCGCGGAAATGATCCGCAGCGGGGTTACCTGCTTCGCCGATATGTACTACTTTGAAGAAGATATCGCCAAAGCCACCGCGGAGGCCGGTATGCGCGCCGTTTGCTCGCAGACCGTGCTCAAATTCCCCACCCCAGACGCCGAGTCGTACGAAGAATCCCTGGCTGCCGCCCGTGAATTTATCCAGCGCTGGAAAGGGCACCCGCTGATCGTTCCTTCCGTCGCTCCCCACGCACCCTATACCTGCACCGAAGAAATCCTGCGCGCTACCGCTGAGCTGGCCGTTGAATTCGACGTTCCGCTGCACACCCATATTTCTGAAACCGCCCAGGAAGTAGAAAACATGCGCCAGGAACAGGGTATGCCGGTGGTGCCTTATGTGAAAAAGCAGGGGCTGCTGGACGCCAAAGTGCTCGCGGCCCACTGCGTGCACATCGACGCGGGCGAAATGCGTACCCTGCAGCACGCTGGCGCTGGCATCGCCCACAACCCCTCTTCAAATCTTAAGCTGGCCTCCGGCATCGCCCCGGTCACGCGCATGCTGGATGCGGGCCTCAATGTGGGCATCGGCACCGATGGCCCGGCCTCCAACAATGACCTGGATATGTTCGAGGAAATCCGCCTGACCGCCTTCCTGGCCAAGGGGTCCAGCGGCGACCCCACCGCCCTGCCCGCGCAGCAAGCGCTGCAAATGGCCACGCGCCTTGGCGCAAAAGCGCTTCATATTGGCGATATCACCGGGTCCCTTGAACCTGGAAAACGCGCCGACCTGATCCTCATCAACCTTGTGCCGATTCATAACTCCCCGCGCTTCGACCGCGATCCCAACGCCCGTTACGCGCAGATTGTTTATGCCGCCAAAGCTACCGACGTGACGGATGTGATGATTAACGGAAGCTGGGTAATGAACGACCACCAACTGCTTACGCTGAACGAAGCGGAGCTGATTAACGGCGCCCAGCAGTATGCCCGCCAGATCGATGCTTTTCTTACCGACCGCGAGCACTCTGTACTCTCCAAGCTGATCGCCATTGGCGGCGCGATGGAACAGGAAAGCTTCGAAATCCAGGGCAAGATGCGCATTCGTGATCCGCAGTCGATTCTCCAGGCGCTCCGCCGGCCCGAGATTGAAATTCTGCGCCACCGGCATTATCATGAATACGATACCTATTTCTCCTTTGAAGACCCAGACCAGGGCTACCTGCGCTTCCGGGAAGATCACTTCATCGAGAAAAATAGCGAAATCACCAGTGTCCGCGCCCGCCTGACACTGATCGGCGCTCCAGAATCGAAGTTCCCGCAGTCGGTGCTGCTGTCGCGCAGCCGCTACTACGCGCCAGCGGTACACAGCTTGCGCTTCTACCGCGAGTACTTCAAACCGGTCGAGGAAAAGGAAGTGGAAAAGGATCGCCTGCGTTACCTGGTCCGCTTCAAAGACACCGAGTTCTTCATCAACATCGATGATATTATTAAACCAGCCTTGGGAAAGTTCCTGGAAATCAAGAGCCGCACCTGGAGCCGCAAGGATGCTAATCGGAAAGCCCGCCTGGCAAAAGAACTAATCGAATTCCTTGGCGCATCCGAGGCTGAAACGACTTTCAGCGACTATATCGAAATGGTAAAATCGATGTAAAGGAGATCGCCTTCGTGACCCAAACAATGGCTTCTTCTCAAAAAGTAGTGCGCGTGTTGTTTGTCGCCGCTGAAGCAGACCCGATCATCAAAGTCGGCGGCCTCGGTGATGTAACGGGGTCGCTGCCGCGGGCTATCCGCGCCCTGGCGCCCGCCAAAGCCAATGGCTGCCAGATCGATGTTCGCCTGGCAATCCCCTTCCACTCAGCCATCAGCACGCGCATCACCGAGCTGGAAAAGGTTGCTACATTTGATGTACCCCGTCCCACGGGACCCGTCTCCGCCCAGGTTTTTCTAACGCATGTCGGCGACCTTCCGGTCTACCTCATCGGCGGCGACCCCATCCCTGCCGAGGCGCCGGTTTACAGCCTGGACACGCGCAAGGACGGTGAAAAATTCACCTTCTTCTCCCAGGCTGTCCTCGAGCTGCCCCGCGCCTTAGGCTGGACCCCAGACATCCTCCACGCCAATGACTGGCACACGGCCCTTTCGGTATATATGCTGGCCCGGCGCCGCGGCGAAGACCCAGGCTTCAACCACATCCGTTCGCTGCTCACCGTTCACAACCTGCCTTTCATGGGCGCCGGTACGGAACAGGCTCTGACGGATTATGGCATCCCGCCGTTGTACGATAACCGCCTGCCGCCATGGGGATCGTACCAGCCGCTTCCCATGGGCCTGGCAACCGCCGACCATATCACTACCGTTTCGCCCACCTATGCCCGAGAAATCCTCACCCCGGAATTCGGCTGCGACCTGCAGGGTTTCTTACAAATGCGCGCCGCCGATACTTCCGGCATCCTGAACGGGCTGGATGAGCAGGCCTGGGACCCCGCAACAGATTCAGCGCTGGTAGAGAATTTCGACCGCAAGCGGCTGCATCGGCGCGAGGTCAACAAGCAGGCCCTCCTCCGCGAGTTCGTTCTGCCGCGGATCGAAGATATGCCGTTAATCGTAATGGTTACCCGGCTGGACCGGCAAAAAGGCGTGGATCTGGCGATTGAGGGGCTGCGCCAGGTTGCCGGGCTTCCCTGGCAGGCCATTATCCTGGGCACCGGCGAGCCCGGCCTGGAGGCCGCCTGCCGCGAGCTGGAAGCCGAGTTCCCCTACCGCGCTCGGGCCGTCATCCGTTTTGATGCCCAGCTTGCCCGCCGGATGTATGCAGGCGCGGATATGCTGCTGATGCCTTCGCGCTACGAACCCTGCGGGCTGGCCCAGATGATCGGCATGCGGTATGGCTGCCTGCCCGTGGCTCGGGCAACCGGCGGCCTGCGCGACACCATTCTGGATACCCAAATCCCAGAAAACAGCACCGGTTTTCTATTCGAGAATGCCACCCCCGCGGCGCTGGCCGCCGCACTCAGGCGGGCCATTGCGGCCTATGCCGATCAAGATAACTGGCAGGCCCGGCAGCGCTTTGCCATGCAGCAGAACTTCTCCTGGCAGCGCTCAGCGCAATCCTACGCTACCCTTTATCAAAAACTGCTGTCGTAGTTCTCCATTACATAGGTAATTTTGTGTAGTGAACGATTGCCGCTTCACCGATCAATGTTCACCATAATACAGGAGTAATTGCCATGAAGATCCGCTCGATTATTCTGGCAGGGGGCGAGGGCACACGCTTAGGCGTACTTACCGCCAAACGGGCAAAACCTGCGGTTCCATTTGGCGGCAAGTACCGCCTTATTGATTTTCCGCTTTCCAACTGCGTGAACTCCAATATCTTTGACGTTATGATCATGGCCCAATACCGCCCGCATTCCCTGATCGAGCATATCGGGGCAGGTGGCCCCTGGGACCTTAACCGTGACTTTACCGGTGGAATCCGCATTTATACCCCGTTCCGCTCTCGCGCGGCCAGTTGGTTTGTCGGCACCGGTGATGCCGTTCAGCAGAACTTTTCGTTCATCAAACGGGGCAACCCCGATTACGTGCTGGTACTGGGCGGCGATCACATCTATACCATGGACTACACCGCGATGGTCGATTTCCACATCAGCCATGGCGCCGACGTGACCATGAGCACGATTGCCGTTCCCATCGAAGAAGCCTCACGCTTTGGCATCGTCACGATTGACGCAAACCACCGGATCACCTCCTTTACCGAAAAGCCCTCCGACCCACAATCCAACCTGGTCAATATGGGGGTCTACCTGTTCAACCTGCGCACTCTGGATGCCGCCCTGTGGGAAGATCACCTGCGCCAGGACTCTTCGCACGACTTTGGCAAAGATATCCTCCCAAACATGATTAATTCGGGCGCGCATGTATACGCCTACCCATACGAGGGCTATTGGGTGGATGTCGGCACGGTCACCTCCTACTGGCGCTCGCACATGGACCTGCTCAATAACCCACCCCCCATTAACCTGTATGACCGTTCGTGGGTGCTGCACACCCGTACCGAGGAACGCCCACCGGCCAAGGTAATGCGCGGTGCCATTGTGGAAGACAGCATGGTCTGTGATGGCTGCGTGGTCGAGCCTGGCGCCCAGGTGATCCGCAGCATCCTATCTCCGGGCGTGTATGTTAGCTCCGGAAGCATCGTTCAAGAATCCATTTTGCTCACCGATACTACCATTGGCCGGGGCGCGCGCATCGAACGGGCGATTTTAGACAAACGGGTCAGCATTGGTGAAAACTCGATCATCGGCGACCTGAATGTCGATGCCACATCCATCCCAATGATCGGTAAAAATTCCATCTTGCCCCCGCACCTGGTTGTGCAGCCCGGCGCATCCATTGGGGTTGACGTAGTCGTCTCGGACTTCTCCAGCGAAATTATTCGCTCAGGAATGTATATTCAAACACGGAGGTTACCCAATGAAGTTTACTAGGTCCTCGGGTATTATCTTGCATCCTACCAGCCTGCCCGGCCCCGATGGCATTGGCGATCTCGGCCCAGAGGCCTACCGGTGGGTGAATTTCATCAAAGAATGCGGTCTGGGGTTGTGGCAGCTGCTCCCATTGAGCCCCACCGGCTACGGCGACTCGCCGTACCAGAGCTTCTCCGCCTTTGCCGGAAACCCCTACCTGATCAGCCCGGCGCTGCTGCTGGAAGATGATCTGCTGGATGCCGCCGACCTGGCCGACCGCCCCGATTTCCCGCCTGATCGGGTCGATTATGGTCCGGTTATCCAATGGAAGCTCAAACTGCTCGACCGCGCTTTTGCCCGCTTTGAAAAAGCCGCTTCCCCTGAGATCAAGCGCGAGCTGGCCCAATTCCAGGCCAGCGAGGCCAGTTGGCTGGATGATTTCGCGCTGTTTATGGCCATTAAAGAATCTCAGGGCATGCAGGGATGGATTTCTTGGCCGAAGCCGCTGCGCATGCGCGACGAGAAGGCACTTCAGAAATTCAACGCGGAACACTCCGAAGATATCAAGCGCCATATTTTCCGCCAGTTCCTCTTCTTCCGCCAGTGGACCAAGCTGCATGCTTACACCAACTCGCTGGGCATCCAGATCGTTGGCGATATCCCTATCTTCGTTGCCTTCGACAGCGCGGATGCCTGGGCCAACCGCCATCTGTTCTTCATGGATAAAGCCGGGCAGCCCACCTTCGTAGCCGGTGTTCCGCCAGATTATTTCTCCCCTACCGGTCAACTGTGGGGCAACCCCATCTACCAATGGGATATCCATAAAGAAACCGGGTACGCCTGGTGGATCGAGCGCATCCGCGCGACGCTCAAGCTGTACGATATCATTCGCCTGGATCATTTCCGCGGCTTCGCCGGCTATTGGGAAATTCCCGCCGGTATGCCCACCGCCGAAGTGGGCCGCTGGGCGCCCGGCCCCGGGGAAAGCCTCTTCATCGCCATCCGCGAGGCGCTGAAAGACCTGCCCATTATCGCCGAAGACCTGGGCGAGATCACTCCCGACGTGATCGAGCTGCGCGAAAACCTGGGCCTGCCCGGGATGAAAATTCTCCAGTTCGCCTTCCAAACCGACCCGGATGACCCCTTCCTACCGCACAACTACCCGGTCAACTGCGTGGCCTACACGGGCACCCACGATAACGACACCAGTGTCGGCTGGTACAAGGCCGCGCCGGAAAAAGAGCGCGATTTCTGCCGCCGCTACCTGGCTCGCCCCGCAGAGGATATCGCCTGGGATATGATCCGCGCCGTATGGTCTTCCGTGGCGGCCTTCACCCTGGCCCCCATGCAAGACTTCCTCAGCCTGGACACCGAGGCGCGCATGAACCTGCCTGGGCGGCTGGGCGGCAATTGGAGCTGGCGAGTTTTACCCGAACAGATGAATGAAAAGCTGTCCGCCCGAATTCGCGAAACCAACTTCCTTTACAGCCGCATGCTCGGTCAAGAATTGGCAGAACCAGGCAAGGCCATCAAGGTCAGCCCCAAAGCGAAGGATATGGCGTAACTCGTTTCTCATTCGACTAGACCTAGACAACCACATCGCTGTCCGCTTTCTCATTCGCTGTTTTCAATGGATCTTCCTCTTGCTGCCCCCTGGCGGCCAGGTAAATTCCGACCAAGATCACCACACCCCCGACCACCTCCAGCGTGGTCGGGATTTCTTTCAGAATCACCAGCGCCAGCAGTGCCGAGCCAATCGGCTCGCCCAGCAGTGCGACCGAAACGAATGCCGCGGAAAGGTAGCGCAGGCTGTAGTTGAATGAAGTATGCCCCAATAACTGCGGCCCCACCGCCAGGGCCAGGAAGAATAGGAATATGGGAAGTGAAAACCCGGCCAGCGGTTGGCCGGAAAACAGTGCCATGCCTGCCAGAATCACCGCGGCCATGCCGTATACCGTAAAGATGTACACGACCAAAGACATGGTCGGGCGCAGGAAGCGGCCCACCAGCAGGTAAGCCGCCGCGCACAGCGCGCCCGCCAGCGCCAGCAAATTCCCCAGGAAGGCCTTTCCCTGAAAGAAAACGCTCGCCGGCGGGCAGGCGATGGCGCCTGCTTCAATCTGGCACGCCTCGCTCATTCCCACCAGCATCCCGCCCACCAGCGCCACCAGCATCCCCGCCGCCACCATTCGCGAGGGCCGTTCGCGCAGTACCAGCGGCGAAAGCAGCGCTACCCACAGCGGCGAGGTTGTTACCAGCACCACCGAGCTGGCGACCGTGGTATATTCCAGCGAAGAGATCCAGGTGGCGAAATGAATCGCCAGGAATCCCCCCGACACCACCACCAGCGTCACCTGCCTGTGCGTCAGGTGTTTGAGCTCGTCGCGGTGCCCGGCCAGCGCGATGGGCAGCAAGATCAGCGCCGCCAGCGACAGGCGGTATGCCGCGATCACCAACGATGAGGCCTCCCGCTGCGCGAACCGGATGAAAATGGAAGCGGTGGAAACGATTAAAATACCCGCGAATAAAACCACCAGCGGAGGCAGCCGCACCTCCGGCAGCACGCGGTGTTCTTTCTCTACCCGATTACTCAACCGTCATACCTCCCAAAGCGCGTTCTCCGCACACCAGGCAGTGCATTCCCCTGGCACAGATCTACCCATACCCTATATACAATCACCGATTACTCTTGTAATTTACGCCAAATGCATATAATAATTAACAAACAGCATGGTACCCGGTGTCGGTGCGTGCGATCAGTCTGCCCGGGTACGCAGATGCATTATAGCAAACCAGGAGGGTTTCTATGACTCATATCATCACCAGCTTGTGCCTGCGCGACGGGGGTTGTGTAACCGTCTGTCCGGTAGAATGTATCGTGCCCGGTAAGCCCCAGGAAGAGTGGCCCTGGTACTATATCGATCCTGACACCTGCATCGACTGCGGAGCGTGCGTTCCCGAGTGCCCGTATATGGCGATTTTCCCCGAAGACGAAGTTCCCGCAGCCTATACAGCCAAGGGTGGTGAAGTGCAGTCCATGCCTGTTGGTACAGCCGGGTACGCCGAAGTTTACGATGGCACCAACCATGAAGGCGAGCCGGTTCACCTGGAAGCGACCCATACGCTCTCTGCCGGTGAAAAACTTGACCTGACGAAAGACATCCAATCCAACTACGACTACTACCAGTCAGGCCCCGGTTATTCCGCCGCGTAATATCCTGCTGGATACACCCCATGAGGAAGTCGAAAAACCTGACTTCCTCTTTTTTTCCCGAGCACGTATGTGCCTCAAGCACTATTGTGCTTCAAGCACGTTTGTGCTCAATATATCAATGCCTTTCGAACTGCGATCGAAATGAGGTGATCTGTGAGCGAACCGGTTACGTACCGCACTGAGCGCGACTCACTGGGTGAAGTGCGCGTACCTTCCCTGGCCTTATACGGCGCTCAGACACAGCGCGCCGTTCTGAACTTCCCCATCTCCGGGCTGCGCCCCTGGCGAGCCTTTATCTTGTCCATGGCGCTCGTCAAGCGCGCGGCAGCCGAAGTCCACCGCGACCTGGGCTTGCTCGACCCCGCGCTGGCAGATGCCATCTCCCAGGCTGCCACCGAAGTCATGGAAGGGAAGTGGGATGACCAGTTTGTCGTCGACCCCTTCCAGGCCGGCGCTGGCACCAGTCACAACATGAACACCAACGAGGTGATCGCCAACCGTGCGACTCAGATCTTGGGCGGGAATCTTGGTGAGTATCGCGTGAACCCCAATGATCACGTCAATATGTCCCAGTCCACCAACGATACCATCCCCACCGCCATTCGCCTGGGCGCGTTATGGAGGTTGGAAGAGCTGCTTTGTACAGTTTATGATTTAGCGGCTGCCTTGCATCAAAAGTCCATCGAATTTGATGATATTGTCAAATCGGGCCGCACGCATTTACAGGATGCCGTGCCCGTACGCCTGGGCCAGGAATTCAGTGGCTATGCGAAGGCCGTCGAGCGCGACGCGGAGCGCATCCGCCGCGCCGCCGATGGACTGCGCCGGATGCCCATTGGCGGAACCGCCACCGGCACCGGCCTGAACGCCCATCCGGAATACCATGCGCGCATGGTCTGGCGCATGTCCGAAATCTCCGGCATTCCCCTCACCGAATCAGACAACCTGTTCGAGGGCATGCAGTCCCTGGCCGACGCCGTGGATTTCTCCGCCGCGATCCGCACTCTGGCGGTGACCCTGGTGCGCATTGCCAACGATTTCCGCCTGCTGGCCTCCGGGCCATCCACCGGGTTGGACGAGTTGCGCCTCCCGGCAGTACAGCCCGGGTCGAGCATCATGCCCGGCAAGGTCAACCCCGTCCTGGCGGAAATGCTCGACATGGCCATGTTCCACGTGATCGGCTGCGACACGACCGTTGCGCTCGCGGCCCAGGCCGGGCAGCTTGAATTGAATGTAATGATGCCGATCATCGCCCACAACCTATTCGAGATGATGCAGGTGGTCATTGGGTCGGTCAGCGCTTTCACTGAAAAATGCGTGACTGGCGTGCAGGCCAACCGCGAAAAGGCCGAGGGTTGGCTGGCGCGCAATGCCATTGTTGTGACCGCGCTCAACCCGTTGATCGGCTACAGCGCCGGCGCTGCCCTGGTGAAGGAAGCCCTGGCCCGCAATATCACCATCCAGGAAGTTGCCCTGGAAAAAATCAACCAGGGTTTGCTCAAACACCGCGACGACGATCGCCTGGTTACCGCGGAAGAAGTCATCAGCACTCTCGGCAACCTGCGCCGCCTCACGGAAGGCGGCATTGCCGGCGGCGTAGGTGGAGGTGGTTAGAGGAGGGATTTTAATGGATCCATTGAAAATTGACCGCTTCTACGCGGATGTGCCGGATGCGCAGCGCAAACACCTGCTCGATTTCCGGAATCGCTACCCCTATCGGACGGTTCAAATCCAGGGCACAACCTGGCGTTATATCGATACCGACGCGGGGGACCAGGTCTTGCTCGTCCTGGCTGGCGGCACCAACATCGCCGAAACGTCTTTCCAATCCCTGCAACACCTGGCCCAGCGCTACCGGGTTATTGCGCCCGACTACCCGCCGCTCGGCAAATTGGAAGAAATGCTCAGCGGCGCTGTTGGCCTGCTGGATTACCTTGGGATAGATCAGTTCAACCTGATGGGCGGTTCCTACGGCGGCTGGATGGCACAGTCCCTGGTGCGCTACTGCCCCGACCGTATTCCGAAAATGGTGCTTACCGCCGTTGGGCCGCCCAACCCGGAAAACAGCCGCGAAATCGAAAAAATGCTGCCCATGCTGCGCCTGTTCCCTGCTTTCATGATCCGCAATATGCTGATGCGCACCTTTGGCAAGCTGTTCAAACCAGGCCAGCCGAACCAGCAGTTTCTACTGGCGCACCTGAAAGAAATTCTCTACACGCGCATGCAGCGCGCGGATTTTATCGCCTCCATGAGCCGCCTGGTGGATCAGACCAAGAACTACACCTTCACGCCGGACGATCTCAATACCTGGCCAGGGCAAATTCTGCTGCTGTTCGGCAGCGATGATCCCGCCGCCACCCCCGAAAAACGCGCGGCTATGCTGGCCCTATACCCCAATGCAAAAATGCACGTCATCGAAGGCGCCAGCCACGATGCCGCTATCACCCATCAACAGGAATATTTCGAAGCAATCGACGCATTCCTCCAGAAATAAAATCGCTTTAGCCAGCCTTCAAATCTGCGTACAGCGCCGCGCCGATAATCCCGGCCTGGTTGAGCAGCTCTGCTGGGATGACCTCCGTGTGCAGGTTCAGGTACGGCTTGAATTTATCAAACGACTTGCTCGTCCCGCCGCCCAGCACAAACAGGTCAGGCCAGAACAGCGCCTCCAACCGGCTCAGGTACTCGTTAAATTTGCCGCCCCATTCTTCCCAAGACATATTTTTACGCTGCCGCGCTGCGTCCGTTGCGCGGGTTTCGGCATCTTTGCCGCGAATTTCAATATGCCCCAGCTCGGTATTGGGCACCAGCTTGCCGTCCACGAACAGCGCTGTCCCCAGCCCGGTGCCGATGGTGATCATCATCACCACCCCTTTGGAGTGCTTTCGACCAATGCCAAACTTCATTTCGGCCATTCCTGCCGCGTCCGCATCGTTGAGCGCGTGAACGGGGCAGCCAATTCTTTTACTGAGCAGTTTTTCAATGTTGGTTTCGATCCAGCTATCGTGAACATTGGCAGCCGTGTACACAATTCCGCCGCGGATCACCGCCGGAAAACCGACTCCAATCGGCCCTTCGTAATTGAAATGTTTTACCAACTCAGCGATGGTATCCGCTACATCCTCTGGCCTGGCTTCATCAGGCGTTGGCAGGCGAAAACGCTCTCCAAGAAATTCCCCTGAGTCAACATCGACCGGAACACCTTTAATCCCCGATCCTCCTACATCAATTCCTAAAACAGCCATTTTTCTCCTCCTCGCCTGAATAGTTAAACTCAGGGGCAGGCGTTTTGCAAATGCTCATCGTAAGTGTACGAAAAAGCATGCCGCCCAGACCCATCGCATTTTGCCCGAAAATAGAAATAACCGGTTTGTGCGGGGTAGGCCACCGCGCGCAGCGCCTCGATGCCTGGGTTGGCAATGGGCCCTGGCGGCAGCCCCGCATACACATATGTATTATAGCGAGAATTTTCTTGTAGATCTTGCGCTGAAAGCGGATTCTTCCACCAGGTCTGCTTGACCGGATCATACCCGAGCGCGTACTGAACCGTTGGGTCGCTTTCCAGCTTCATGCCATTCTGGATGCGGTTGAAAAATACCGAGGCAATCATCGGCTGCTCATCCGCTACCACCGCCTCGCGCTCGACAATGGAGGCCAGAATCACGGCTTCGTTTAAATCCAGCCCCAGGGCGCTGAAGGCCTGGCTCAGCTCCGCTCCGGCGGTCTCATTAAACCGCCTCACAAACAACGCCACCAGCTTCTGCACGGTAGTATCGCGCTTGACCTGATACTCCCCTGGCAGAAGATAGCCCTCCAGGCCTGTTGTTTTCGGGACCCCCTCCGGAACAATTTCATCTGGCGGATTGCGCACCACCTGGAGAAATTCCTCCTCCGAAATACTCAGCCCCGAAGTCGGCAGCGCGGCGGCGATTTCCTCCGCCCGCCAGCCGGGCAGAATAATAAACGTCACTTCCTCGGGTACAGCGTCCTGCAGTTCGTGCGCGATCTGCACCGCCGTCATCGCCGGGCTGAGCTGGTAAGCGCCCGCCTGCACGCCTGTATCCAGGCCAGCATAGATCAGGTACGTGCGCAGCGCGTCAGCATTTCGAATAAAACGCTTCTCTTCCAGCCGGGTAGCAATCGAGTTAACCGATTCGCCCAGGGCCACGTTAAATGAGCGCTTCTTCCCTTCCGCGTCAAATGCCGTCAGCAGGCTGTCCTCGCTAGCCAGCAGGCGCGCCGAATAAATTACCCGTTGCGTCGGGCTGAGGTTCCCCCCGAACGGGCCGAACTTTTCCTCCGCCATCCGCGGCACGAGCACCCAGGCCGCGGCCCCAGCCGCCAATGCCAGGCACAGCAGAATCCCGGCCAGCAGCAGCACCAGGCGAACAAAGGATGCAACCCCACTCCCCCGGTTTTCTTTCTCTCTGCGCCGCCGGGTTCGCACCTGCTGGGTGATCTCTTCGCGTTCTTTCACCCTATTTGCGGAACGGCTTTCGGGGCGTTTTGATCCCAGGTCAGGTTTCTGTTCGTTCATGTGCATCCAGGTAAGTTTGTAAAATGACCGTTGCGGCCATCTCATCCAGGTGACCGCTGCGTTTGCGCCGCGAAACGCCCATTGCAATGCGCGCGCTGCGCGCTGCCTGGGTGCTTCCGCTCTCATCCCACAGTTCCACTGGCAGGGCCGTCTGCTGGCGGATGGCTTCCGCCAGCCGCTCGGCGTGGCGCGACTGCGGTGTTGAATTTCCTTCATCATCCAGCGCCGCGCCAACGATAATCCGCGCTGCCTCCTGTTCGGCTGCCAGGCTGGCGATCATGGCCGCGTCCACTGCGCGGGAGACGTGTTTCAACACCTGCAGCGGGCGCGCAATGGTCGCCGTAGGGTCGCTGACCGCGATGCCCAGTCGTTTTTCGCCCGGGTCCACTGCCAGCACCCGCCCGCGCATATTCAGGCTCATTGGCTTATCACCTCGATCCGCGCCGGTAAGAACGGCAGGTAGCCCCACCAGCCGGGAAATATATTAATCTGCGGCGCTTCACGCAGCCGCAGCCCTGCCGTCAGAATCTGCTTTGCTTCAGCCATCTGTTTCCCCTGGATCGACTGAACCACGCTTTCCTGCGTCCAGCTTTTTTCCAGGGTCCGTTCTACCCGCATAGTCCACCGCGCCACCCCTGCGCCAGCAGCGGCCTGCACTTGAGCACCTGCCGTATCAGCGCTCCCCGCGGTGAATGATGGCTCGCTGGTGAAAATAATATTCAGCGACCCGGGTACAGGCTGGTAAAGTTTATCGCGGTTGGCGTCCAGCGCTGCCTGGGCTACCGCCTGCAGGTCTGCCTCGCGCACCGTCCATGCCGCGAACTCCACCTGCATGGATAACTGCAGCCGGTCGGCAGGCTGGCCTTCGGCTGGCTCGCGCTTTTCTTCCAATACGCCGCGCAGGTTCAGCGCGCCCTCGAGCAGGCGCTGCCCTGGCTTGATCTGCGACCGCGCTTCTTCCAGCGCATTCGCCCGCAAGTTGTCCATCAGCTTCGCCCGCAGGGCCTGGTAATCCGCGGCAGTCGGCGCCCGGCTGGATCGATCCCCGCCGCCGCTGGTAGCCACACTGTTGCTCACCCGCAGGCGCAGCCCAACCGCGCCTTCCATCGCCTGGATCTTACCCGCTGGCAGGTTTCCGGCGCTGCCCGGCGCTTCCGCCCGGATCGATACCCAGTTATCCTTGCCGGGCCCCGCCGGGACCTTCACCGTTTCGGTGGTGATGAAGCGCACCAGCGGGGTAGACGTTGTCAATAGAATGCTGCCTTGTGGAACCTCTACACCCTGGTCGGTGAGGTTCGTCAGCACTGCCAGGCCGGTGGCATACGTATCGGGGATTTTTTGCTGCCCGCTGCTCTCCACCTGGTCTCGGCCTTCAACAACCACCCGCATGGTTTCTACTGGCAGCCCGCCGGATACGCTCGGCGTGGTGATTTCGGGGTTGGCCCAAACGGCCATCTCAAGCTGCTGTGGAATCCGCTCTGGTTTCACGACCACCTCAGCGCCCGGTACAAAAGCCAGCGCCAGCATCAGAAACGCCGCGATACCCAGCGTAAACGCTCCCAACCGCACCCACAGGTTTTCAGCCATGCGCGCCGCCAAACCCGCCCGCCGGTCTCGCAGCGCAGCCAGGCGCTCCACCCGAACCATTTGTGGATCGGAGAACTTTCTCTTTTTCAACCGCGCATTCCGCAAAGAGAGCTTGCTGCGCTTGCGCAGCCGCCGCCAGCTCGCTTCCTGCGCCTCCAGCGCATCGCTGAACACCGGGATGCCCAGCTCGGCAGCCTGTTCTTTCACCGCGCTGCTTTGCGTAACCAGCGCAAGCTGCCCGCCCAACGACTGACTGCAGCGCAGTAAGAGCTGGAGGTCAACGCGCCTTTCCAGAACCCGCCCCCTGCGCGGCCAAACCAGCAGGATGCGCCTGGCCTTGCTCCAGGAAATCTTATCCCGGGCGGATATTACATCATCGTGGTCTTCAAGCTGGACAATATACGTCTTCATTCCGGGTGGTTGAATTATACAATAGATCGTGTTGCATAATTCGGCTGATCACCGTAAAATTGCAGCAGACACATCGAATAACCTGCGGAGGAAAATCCTGTGAAACTATTTGTGCCTGGGCGTATCTGCCTGCTCGGTGAGCATTCCGATTGGGCCGGCGGATACCGGCGCATCAATGCGGAGATCGAAAAAGGTTATGCCCTGATCTGCGGTACGAATCAGGGCATTTATGCGGAAGTCGAGCCGCACCCGAATTCCCTCGTTCTGACATCCAGCATGCCGGATGGCAAAACCCTGGGGCCTTATGAAATACCGATGCGCGCCGATGCCCTGCAAGAAGAAGCGCAAAAGGGCGGCTTTTTTAGCTATGCCGCCGGTGTCGCTTACCAGGTGCTGACCAACTATCATGTGCGCGGGCTGGTAATCAACAACTATAAGACTGACATGCCGATCAAGAAAGGCCTCTCGTCGAGCGCCGCCATCAGCGTGCTCACCGCCCGGGCGTTCAACCGCATGTACGATCTCAAGCTCACCATCCGCGGCGAGATGGAACTGGCCTACCAGGGTGAAATCACCACCCCCTCCCGCTGTGGTCGTATGGACCAGGGCTGCGCTTTTGGCAACCGCCCCGTGTTGATGACCTTCGACGGTGACCGGCTCGAAACCAAGGAAATCCAGGTTAAGCGCGATTTTCACCTGGTCGTTGTCGATCTCCAATCTCATAAAGACACCATGGAGATCCTCAACCGCTTAAACCGCTGCTTCCCCATCGCCGAAAATGAGACCGAGCACAACGTACAGCAGCTGCTCGGGCCGATCAATAAAGAGATCGTCCACCGCGCGATTCGGGCGATTGAGGATTCCGACCCCGAGCAGTTGGGAGCGGTGATGGTCGAAGCCCAGTCGTATTTTGACAGCTTTGCCACACCGGTCTGCCCCGAAGAGTTGGGCGCCCCGGTCCTGCACAAAGTGCTCAACCACGAACCGCTGCGCCCGCACATTTATGGCGGTAAAGGCGTTGGCTCGCAGGGCGATGGCACAGCGCAGTTCCTGGTGAAAAGCCCCGAGGATCAGGACCGTGTAATCGAAATCCTCAAGCGTGATTTCCACATGCCTGCGCTAAAGCTCACCCTGCATTCCGGCCCCAAGGTGCGTAAAGCAGTCATCCCCGCTGCGGGCTTCGGCACCCGTTTATTCCCCGCTACCAAAGCCACCAAGAAAGAGCTCTTCCCGGTCATCGACCGCGATGGTATTGCCAAACCGGCCATCCTCATCATCGTTGAAGAGGCCCTCCAGGCCGGTATCGAAGAGGTGATTATCATTGTTCAAAAGGATGATCTGAACGACTTCCAATCCTTCTTCAACCGGCAGATCTCCATCGAGAACTACAACAAGCTGCCCCCGCACTTCCAGGAGTATTCCCGCCGCATCCTGGAGATGGGCCAGCACATTTCATACGTCATTCAGCAGAATCAGGAAGGCTTCGGCCATGCTGTGTACAGCACGCGCGAGGCCGTTGGCGACGAGCCCTTCCTGCTCATGCTCGGAGATCATATCTACCGCTCCAATGGTCCCGTTTCCTGCGCCCAGCAGATGCTGGATGCCTACCAGCACTATGGCACCAGCGTGGTCGGGCTGAAACGCACCCCGCAGAACCTGATCGCGAACTTTGGTGTGGTCAACGGCGTATGGATCGACGATAACCGGCTGCTCGGCATCACCGAGTTCGCTGAAAAACCCAACCTCGATTACGCCCAGACCAACCTGCGCGTGCCGTCTCTCCCCGATGACGAATACCTGACCGTCTTCGGCCAGTACGTGATCAAGCCCGAATTATTCGACCTGCTGGACAGCAATATCAAGAACAACGTCCGCGAGCGCGGCGAGTTCCAGCTTACCGGCGCGCTCGACCGCCTGCGCCAGATCGATGGCTTTAACGGCCTGGTGATCGACGGCCAGCGCTTCGATATCGGGATCCCCGATTATTACCTGAAGACGCTCCAGGCTTTCTCTCAGCCTCAGCCTTAGCCTTCTGTCGATTCATCCCCGGTGGATTAGTCTCCGGCTTATTAGCCGCTGGCTTCTTAGCCGCCGGTTGCTTGGCTTCCGGCGGCTTATCCACCGGCTTCTTAGCCGCCAGCTGCTTTCCAGTCATTGGCCGTTTTCCAACCGCTGTCAGGCTCTTCAGCGCATCTACTTCAACCGGGGTCAAATTCCGCCACTCCCCCGGTTGAAGTTCTTTTAACGTCACCGACCCAATGGCTATGCGCAGAATACGCAGCGTTGGCAGCCCGACTGCCGCCGTCATGTGCCGGATCTGGCGCTTCTTGCCCTCGCGCAGCACGATGCGCAGCCAGCTTGACGGACCGTGCGGTGTAACCGGCTTTGCCCGCGGCGGCAGGTCAGGCTCGGGCACGCTCATTACCTGGCAGCGCCGGGTTACCTCCCCCTTTACCTCCACGCCGCCGGCGAGCTTCGCCAGCGCATCTTCCGTGGGGATCCCCTCCACCTGCACCAGGTACGTTTTGGGATGGTTATAACGCGGCTCGGTCAGGCGGTGCGCCAGCCCCCCATCATTGGTCAGCAGCAGCAGCCCTTCGCTGTCCATATCCAGCCGCCCAGCCGGGTAGATATCGGGAATGTCAATATACTTCTTGAGTGTTTCGCGGCCCTCCGCATCGGTGAAGGCCGTCAACACACCATAAGGTTTATAGAAGGCGATATAGATAAATTCGTCCATGTACAGTCCATTTTATTATAGATTGCGTAAATCCGGCTATAATAAACCCGCAAGCCTGCCTTCGAAGTTCGGATAAGCCCGGTTCGAAGACACGCATTTCAAATCAATTCAAGAACAGCCCGATCGAGTTACGCGCCTATGCTTCAAAAATCTCTTTCAATCCTCTTGCTTCTTCTGCTCACAGCCTGCAATTTGCCCTCCGGGCCGGCTGCCGCCACCCCTACCGCCGACGAGGTTGCCACCCAGGTGTCGATGCTGCTGACCGCCGCGCCAACCTATACCCAACCCGCTCCCACCCAGCCCCCGGCACCTACTGCCACACCCGCTCCAGCCAGCACGGCAACCACCCAGCCTCCCACCACTGCCCCAACCGAACCGGCCCCTACCCAGGCGCCGCCCGCCAGCCAGCCTACCGCCACGCCAACGGTTTCTACCACCGATCCTAAAAGCGCACTCGGCAGCCCCACCTGGCGCAATACGCTCGATTCGGGCAAGGCCTTCTACCAGTACGAGAACGAAAACACCCGTGTTGTGCTGGAAAACGGCGCGCTCGCGCTCACCGGGTTGGCCGCCAACGGCTGGACAGGCTGGTCATTGACCTACAGCCAGCCCGCTCGCAACTTCTACCTGGAAGCTGTTTTCATTCCACAATCCTGCCTGGCAGCCGATATGTATGGGCTGGTATTCCGCGCGCCGAACGCCGACTCGGGCTACTTCTTCGGCGTGACCTGTGATGGGCGCTTCAACCTGCATGCCCGCGATTTTCAGGCCGGGACCGACAGCGCGCTCATCCAGCTCACCTCCAACAGCGCCATCCTGGCCGGGTCCAACCAGACCAACCGCCTGGGCGTGATGGCGAATGGTAATAAGATTGCCCTGTACGCGAATGGTATCCTGCTTCAGGAAATCACTGACAGCGCCTACGATGCGCAGGGCAGCTTCGGCGCGCTGGTCGCCGCGAATGACACCGCCGGTTTTACGGTAAAGATGGACGAAATTTCTCTGTGGAAACTGCCATAATATGATCAATTCACCTTCCTCCGCTGTCCGCCGCCGCGCCGTTGAAACCGCGCGAACGATTCTTGAAAAGCGCCCCGTCTACCTGGATACCGAAACAACCGGGTTAGAGCGCACGGATGAGATCATCGAAATCTCCATCATCGATGATGATGAAAAAGTGCTATTCAGCTCCCTGGTCAAACCCAGCCAGCTCATTCCACCCGACTCCACGAGCATTCACGGCATCACCAATGATGATGTGCGCGGTGCGCGCACCTGGCCGGTTGTATGGCCCGAAGTACGCGCGGCACTCTTTGGCCGCCTTGTGGTGATCTACAACGAGGAGTTCGATCTGCGCATGATGCAGCAGTCGCATACGCGCTACCGCCTGCCCTGGAAAGAAAAGTTCACTACCTTCGATCTGCTCAAGCTGTACGCCGAATTCAACGGCGAGTGGGACCCCCGCCGGCGCTCATACCGCTACCATTCCCTGGCCTCCGCCGGGCGTCACTGCCACATCAGCCTGCCCAACGCCCACCGCTCCACTGCCGATACGCTGCTCACCCGCGCCCTGCTCCACTACATCGCTACCTGCGAAGCATGACGCACTACCCCTATCTCATCATCGGCGGCGGCATGGCCGCCGACAGCGCGGCCCGCGGCATCCGCCAGGTGGACCCCGACCGCCCCATTGGCCTGATCAGCCGCGAACCGGACCCGCCTTACAACCGGCCTCCCCTTTCAAAGAACCTGTGGAAAAAAGGCCCGCGCCCATTTCCGCTCTCCCGCATTTGGCGCAACACCGCCAGCCTGGGGGTCGACCTGCACCTGGAGTGCACGGTTGTCGATCTGGACCCGGACCAAAAGCGCGTCACCGGCAGCCGGGGGGAAGAATTCACCTACGATTCCCTGCTCCTGGCTACCGGCGGAGATCCCATCCAGCTCGGTCCCCCCAGCGAGCGCGTAATCTACTTCCGCACCCTGGCCGACTATCACCGCCTGCGCGCCCTGACCGAGGCCGGGCATCGCTTCGCCGTGATCGGCGGTGGGTTCGTTGGTTCAGAGATAGCCGCTGCCTTAGCCGGGCTGGAGAAAGACGTGGTGATGATCTTCCCGGAGACGGGTATTGGCGCGCGCGTCCTTCCAGAGGATATTTCCGATTATCTCAATGAGACGTTCCAGGCCCGCGGCGTGCAGGTGCTTGCGGGGCGCCTGGCGCAGTCGATTGAGCCAGATGAAATTGGCGTCACCGTCACCACCGCTCAGGGCGAAATCCTGCGGGTGGATGGCGTTGTGGCCGGCCTGGGCATCCGCCCCAATGTGGCCCTGGCCCAGGCCGCCGGGCTGGTCACCGGCGATGGCATCCATGTGGACGAGTCCATGCGGACCTCGCAGCCTGCCATCTTTGCTGCCGGCGATGCCGCCAATTACTACCATCCCGTGCTCGGCAGGCGCATCCGCGCCGAACACGAGGAAAACGCCAACCTCACCGGTATGCTGGCCGGTCAGGGCATGGCCGGCCAGCCAGGCCGCTATGAAACGCTCTCCAGCGTTTACTCCACCTTATTCGACCTGCATTATGATGCCGTTGGCAACCTCGACCCGCGCCTGCCCATCGTGTACGATTGGGAGGAACCTTTCATCAAAGGGACGGCCTACTACCTGGATGGCAACCGCGTGCGCGGCGTGCTGCTGTGGAATATGTCCCGCGGCCTGGATGCCGCCCGCCAGGTCATCGCCGAGCCGGGGCCCTTCCAGGCCGCAGATCTCATCGGGCGGATTAAACCGGGCTAAGCTTTTCCTTTCCTCGTTCGCCAGGACATCACCACCAGGAAGATCAATGCCAGTACGGCCACCCCCGCGCCGCCTCCCAGCAGCGCAATGTACTGCGGGTCGGGGTGGTTGCTGATGGTGTGCTGCGCTGCATCAAACGGCACCTTGGGGAACAGGTACACCAGCCCATCCAGGTAGCGGATGCGCCAGGCCTGCAAATGCTGGTTCAAATCGTGGAACACCACCCCGCTCAAAGCCAGCAGGATCAACTGCACCCAGGCAGGGATTTTGCGCTGATTCAACGCTCGCTGCATGAAAATGGCCGCCAGCACCAGCAGCGCCGCCAGCGGAACAGCGAAGAAGCGCGCTGATACCCGCTCTCCGGTAATCGGCGGGACGGGAACCAGCTCGATGATTGCGCCAAACACCTGCCCAATGGTTAGTATGGCGAACACCAGGCAGGCCACCAGCAGCTGCACATGCACCGACTTGCGGGAGCGGTCGCGCCACAGCGGCACCAGCACCCCAAAACCAATCACCAATGCCAGCCCCAGCAGCCCGATGAAATAATCCTGCTCCCACCAGCGCAGCGGATACACCTGCGACGGCAGCACCATCGCCCGGTCCGGGTCGCGCAGCATCACCAGGCTGGCAAACAGGTCCGTCACCGTGGCCGGGCCGCCTAAATACTCATGGGTGATTTTCTGCACGATCAGCGCCGGAGGCAGCAGCCGCGGCAGCCCCACCAGTACCGAGAAGACCCCTGCCCAGATCACCGGGCGCAGCAGGCGCAGGTTGAACAATGCCAGCAGGCCCAGGAACATCAGGCACCACACGTACAGGTGAAACAGCCCCTGCAGAAGGATAGCCAGCTGCAGCACGGCAAACCCCAGCACCCACTTCCAGCCGACCTGCTCATTTTCCAGCAGTTCCATTACCAGCAATACAAAGTAAGGCAATAGGAAATAAGCCGTATAAATCGAGTGGCCAACCGCCAGATGCCCGGTTGGGATGCCGTTGAAGTTGAACAGTAGGAAAAGCAGCGCAAATACCAGCGGCGAGAGCCTGTACTTTCGCCCCAATAGTACCAGCCCCACAAAACCAACCCCGTACCACAGCAAAGTATCCAAAAACAGGTACTGCCCGATTCCCAGGTAACGCAAGGCGATGATCTCCGGAGAAAACGGCGTATCTGGGATCGCAAAATAGCGGTCGGTCACTCCGCGCAGCGCGGTAAGGTTGCCCGCATGCAGCGGAAGTTCGCCGCGGGTGATCGCATCTTTTAACAGCGCGTAGCGCGGCCCGGTCACCTCAGCCCAATCCAGAAAATCCATCGAGATATTGCCCCAACTGTAAAATATCCCCCACAGGTAAACGCCAAACAGCAGCAGCCCAGCCAGCCAGGCCCAGCCTACCACCCGCGAGAAATGGTCCGTACCGGAATAGAAGATCGCATCCAGCAGCCGTTCCCCAGAACGCACCGCCGCCGCTCCTGTTTTGCGCCAGCGGTTTGTCTCATGTTCTGCCATGCCCGTCTCCTTGATGTGGTATAGAATTCGCAGCAACGTATTATACCGCGATCGCATTTGACATTTAATTTACCCTACTCAAACTGCGTTCGATATGATAAACTAGGGCGGTTATCCAACCCAGTTGTTACTTTCCGTTCTCTGCCCGCCCACGGCGTCGTCAGAGGGCAATCCCGAGGAAAGGAGGTTCCCATCATGCGTAACTACGAGGTTGTTCTGATCGTCCATCCCGACCTGGACGAAACTGCCCTGAAGGGTGTTGTTGATCGTGTCCAGGGATGGATCGCGGGCGCTGGCGGCAGCGTCGACAAAGTCGACATGTGGGGTAAGCGCCGGCTGGCTTACTCGATCCGCAAGCAGCGCGAAGGGCAGTATGTGTACATGGAAGCACAGTTTGCCCCTTCGTTCAGTGCTGAACTCGATCGCAATATGCGGTTTGTAGAACCCATTATGCGCTATTCGATCATCAGCAAGTAAGGTATCGTTCCATTCTCCTGGGAAACCCACCAGGGGCAGCCTGAAAGGCAAGACGTGGAGTTGGGTCGTCAATCGAGGAGCACAAGATGAGCCGAGGATTGAACAAAGTAATGATCATTGGACACCTGGGCCGCGATCCGGAAATGCGCTACACGCCATCCGGGAAGCCCGTCACAACGTTCACCGTGGCAACCAGCCGCACCTGGAATTCTACAGACGGCGAGCGCCATACCGAAACGGAGTGGTTCAATGTGGTCACCTGGGGCAACCTGGCTGAAATCTGCAAGCAGTATCTCACCAAGGGGCAGCAGGTGTATGTGGAAGGCCGGCTGCAGACCCGACGATGGGAAGACAGCGAAGGCGCCAAACATACCAGCATTGAAATTGTCGCCAGTGAAATGATGATGCTCGGTGATCGCCGTGACTCCGGCGCCCAACAGCCCGCAGAAACGCCCATGGCTGATGAAGACCAAGTTGAAGATGAGTATCCATTCTAGTTGGAGTAAGACAGATGAGTGACGATAACATTAACGAGAATGAGCAGCCATCTTTTCGGCGCTATGTAGCCCGACCCAAGATCTGCCAGTTCTGTGCCGATAAAAACACCCTCATTGATTACAAAGCAGCCGATTTCCTGCGCCGCTTCGTAACCGAAGATGGGAAAATTCGCCCGCGACGCCAAACGGGAACCTGCGCAAAACACCAGCGTGAGCTGGCGACCGCCATCAAGCGCGCTCGCCACCTGGCGCTGCTGCCTTTCGCGTTTACCGGAGAAATTGGGGATTTCTAATTCCGTCCGATGATTGTGGCGGGGCATGGGCATCTGGCTTATGCCCCGTTATTTAAGTTACCTTTTTGATCGAGAGGTCGCCCATGGCCAAAGAGCCTACGAAGAAAATCCTGACAAAGAAACACCAGGCGCGGCTGGAGAAGGAGCGAACCCAACAACGCTATTTAGTTATTGGTGCGGTCGCTGTCATCATCATCGTCCTTGCCCTTATCATTTATGGTGTTTTAGACCAGACGGTTATCAAGGCAATGCGCCCGGTTGCCCGGGTAGGTACGCAGAACATTACTACCTCCGCGTTCCAGAAGGAAGTGCGTTTTCAGCGGGCGCAGCAGATAACCCAACTGCAAAATTACACCAGCGATTCATTCATCATGCAGGTGTATGGGTCGTACATCGCCCAGCTCGCGAACAAGCTGCAAGACAGCACGCAGATGGGGCAAGAAGTCTTAGATCAATTGATTGAAGACGCCGTGGTGGCCCAGCAGGCGGAGAAGCTCGGTATCAAGCTGACCGACGCCGAGGTTGAGGCCGCTTACCAGGAGGCCTTTGGGTATTTCGCCAACGGCACGCCTTCGCCAACCGTTACCAGCACAACGTTCATCACGCCCACGCTTTCCTCGCTCCAGCAGACGCTCGTGCCCCCTACCGCGACGGCTACCGAAACGCCCATCCCCAGCGCCACGCCCACCGCCACCGGCACCCCGCCGACCCCCACCGCCGAGCCTACCTCGACCCCCGTGGTGACCGAGACGCCGGAAGTCACCCCCACCGTTACCCTCACGCCTACCCCGTTTACCAAGGAAGGCTTTGAGAACCGGGTGGCTACCTATTCAGCCGATCTCAAGCCGATTGGCTATTCAGCGGCAGACCTGCGCAGCCTGATTCGCCGCCAGCTCCTTCGCCAGAAAGTGTTCGACGCCGTAACCAAGGAAATCTCGGGCACCAGCGAGAAGGTTTGGGCGCGCCACATCCTGGTCGCGGATGAAGAGACGGCTAAAAAAGTTGCCGAAGAGCTGAAAGCCGGTGGTAATTTCGCCGACCTGGCCAAACAGTACTCGACCGATGACAGCAACAAAGACAACGGTGGCGACCTGGGCTGGTTTGCCAAAGGCGCAATGGTCAAGGAATTTGAAGACGCGGCCTATGCGCTAGAAATCGGCCAGATCAGCGACCCGGTCAAGACAACCTTTGGGTACCACATCATTCAGGTGCTGGGCCATGAAGATCGCCCGTTAGACAGCAGCGAGCTTCAGCAGGCAAAACAGACCAAGTATTCGGAATGGCTCGAGAACGCCAAGACAGAGCTCAACGTCCAGACCTTTGAAACCTGGAACAGCGTTGTCCCCGTAGACCCGGCCATCCCGGCAGACGTGCAGCGGCAGATCGAACAGCTTACCAATCAGCTTCAGCAGCAGCAGCTTGAGCAAATGATGATTACAGCCGAGCCGTAAGCATGAAAGACTATAAAAAAGGCGACCTCGCGGTCGCCTTTTTTTTATTACCGGACTAACTCGTCGTTGACTTCGTCCAACCGCAGGCTGATCACCTGGCTGGCCGAATCGCGGCCCATGGTGACGCCATAAATCACGTTGGCCGCCTGGACGGTGTTGCGGTTGTGCGTAACCAGGATGAACTGCGTCTTATCGCTCAGTTCCTGCAGCAGGTCGCGGAAACGGCCCACGTTGGCCTCATCCAGCATCGCGTCCACCTCATCCATCACGCAGAATGGGGTAGGCGATACTTTCAACAGCGAGAAAATCAGCGCCACCGCGGTCAGGCTGCGCTCGCCGCCAGAGAGCAGCGAGAGGCCCTGTTCGCGCCGCCCGGGCAGCCGCGCCTCAATATCGATGCCTGCCTCGGTGGGGTTATCCGCGTCGCTCAAGATCAAGCGCGCCGAACCACCGCCGAACAGGCGGGTAAACATGCCTTTGAACTCTGCCGCCACCGCATCGAACGTTTTGCGGAACTCCCTGCGCATCAGCTCATCCAGCTCAGCGATCACCTCGCGCAGATCGGTATCCGCTTTGCGCAAATCGGCCACCTGTTGGGTGAGGAAGTCAAAGCGTTCCTTGACCTCTTTGTACTCGTTTTGCACATCCGGGTTGATCGGCCCCATGCGCCGGAGCTGCGCCCGCGCGCGGTTGATATTATCTTCCAGGTCCGCCGGGATCTCGGTCAGGCTGGGTAACTGTTCCACCATGCCATCCAGCGGCAGCGGGGTCGGCCCGGAAATCTCCTGGCGGTATTCGAATGCCACCAGGCCAAAGTCTTCCTCGATCCTGCGCCGCAGCGAATCGGTCGCTTCCCGCGCCCGCGTCAGTTCCAGGTGCGCCTGTGTTGAATGCCGGTCGGCGATGGAAACCGCCTGCTGGGCCGCGGTTAAGACTTCCTGGTGCTCTCCGTATTCATTTTCAACCGCCTGGAGTTGCGCTTCCGCCGGTTCGATCTGCTGACGCAGTTCTTCGATCCGGCCTCCCAACACGCTTTCCTGATCATGCAGTAGCGTTTTCTCCTGACCCAGATTTTCCAGGCCGGCTGCCGTCTCCTGCAGCCGCTGTTTGAACAGGTCCATCTGGTGCGTTCCTGCCGCGACGGATTCATGGTGTTCGGTCAGCCGCCGCTCAGCATCTTTAACCGCCCGGCTGGTGACCGCCACGCTGGTATTCCAGTGTACCAACTGCGTCTGCAGTTCCTCCGCCGGAAGGTTGGCAAGTTTACGGTTGTGCTCGCGGATCTGGTCATTCAGCTCGCTGATTTTCTGGCTGTTCTTCTCAATTTCCGCCTGTTCCTTGCGCAGTTCCTGCTCGGCCTGCTGGATCTGCCCATCCAGGCCGGTGAGCTGCCGCGCCTGGAACTCGTGCCGCTGGCGCACCTGCTCGACCTCCAGGATCGCCCGTTGGTGCGCCTGGTTGGCCTGATTGAATCCCTGTACAGCCTGGCGCGCGGCCTTATCCAATTCGCCTTCCTGGGCTCGCTTGCGGTTGGTTTCGGTCTCCACCTCGCGCAGGCGCTGCTGGACGGATTTCACCAGTTCCTCGGCTTCCGCCAGCTCGCTTTGTAGTTCCTGAATGCGGCGCGGGCGGCCAATCGTCCCGGCCCGCTTTTCCGGTCCCGCCGCAACGATCCCGCTGCCGTGGAATACCTCACCCTGCAGGGTCACCACGCGGGCGGATGCTGGCAGGCCGGTTGCAAGCTGCCGGGCCGCGCTGCGGTCACGGGCAATCAACACCTGCCCGAGCAGCAGGCACAGGATATTCCGCAGGTTGTCGGGCGCCTGCACCAACTGGGATGCCACACCGATACAGCCCGTGTCCAGCGGAGCATCCAGCGCATCCGGCGCGCGCGTCCAATCCACCGGCAGCAGCACCGCCCTGCCCTTATCGGACCGGGAAAGCATCAACAGCGCGTCTTCTGGATCGGTGCCGCCTTCCAGCACCACCGCATCCAGGTACTCGCCCAGCGCCGCGGCTACCGCAGTCTCATATTCTGCCGGAACCACCAGATGCGCCCCCAGCGGCTGGTAGCGCCCCTTCAGGCGGCCCTGCTGCGCTTCTTGCAGCAGGAACTTCGCCCCGTTTGCCAGCCCGCTCAACGAGCGTTCGGCCTGTTCCAGCACTTCTAACTGCGCGGTTCGCTTCGCGCGCTCGCCCTCCAGGCGGCTGCGCTCATCCTGGGCCTGCTTGCGCTGGGTTTCCAGCTCAGCCAGCGCTGTACGGTGTTCCCGCAGCGCCTCTTCGGCCTTTTTCTGCTGTTCTTCAGCCTGCTCCTTCAACTCGGCCTGTTTTTCCAGCCGCGCCTGAAGCTGCTGAAGCAGTTGTTTTTCATTATCCAGCGTCTTTGCCAGCGACTGCTGGTTCTTGCGCAGCGTATCTACCCGCCCCAGCAGTTCGCTCTGGTGCGCCTTGCGCTGCACCTGGTCAGTTTCGCACTGCACCAGCAGCCGGCGTGTGTCGCGGATGGCCTGTTCGATGCGCCCGCGTTCCGCCAGGCGTTTTTCCAGGTTCTTTCGCGCTTCCTGCACCTGCGCTTCGGCATCGTCCAGTTCCACCTGCAGCCGGTCGCGCTCCGCTTCCAGGTCCTGAAGGCGCTGCTGGCGCGCTTTTTGTTCCTCTTCCACCCGGCTCAGATCTTTCTGCAGGTTCTGCTGCTGGCTGAGCAGGGCCCGCTGGCGTTCTTCCATCACCGCCAGGCTTCGGCTGACCTTTTCCCATTCCGTGTGCACAGCCGCCGCGCTGCCATGCCAGACGTTCAGGTCCGCGCGTAAAGCATGGAGCTTTCCACGCAGATCATCCAACTGCACTTCCACTTCCGCCTGCCGCTCGCGCGCGCGTTCCAGGCGGCTTTCCTGGGCGCGCACCACCTCGTGGTGGTGAACAACTTCCTGCTGCGTGCGGTGCCACTGGTAGCCGTACCAGTCGCGCAGCAGCAGGCGCAAATCAGCCCGGATGTGGTCATATTCCATGGCCCGCCGGGCCTGCTTTTCCAGGCTGCCCAGGCGCGGTTCCAGCTCGCTGAGGATATCCAGCACCCGTTCCAGGTTGCGGTGGGTGGTATCCAGCCGGTTAAGCGCTTCCTCGCGCCGCGACCGGTACAGCCCGATCCCGGCGGCTTCTTCGAAAAACCTCCGGCGTTCCTCCGGTTTCAAGGACAGTGCTGCATCGACCAGCCCCTGCCCGATAATGGTATACGTCCGCTCCGCCAGGCCCGACCGCCCCAGCAGTTCCGAGATTTCCTTCAGCCGCACCCGCTGACCGTTCAGCAGGTATTCGTTCTGCCCATCCCGGTAGGCCCGGCGGGTGATCGAAACCTCGTTAAAATCGATGGGCAGCCAGCCGTCTTCATTATGGAACGTAATGGTGGCGGATGCCATGCCCGCCCGCGGGCGCAGCTCCGAACCGGCGAAGATCATATCTTCCGTCTTGCGCCCGCGCAGCAGCGAATACGACTGCTCGCCAAGCACCCAGCGAATGGAATCAGCAATGTTCGACTTTCCCGAACCGTTTGGACCCACGACGGCAGTAATATCACCGGGGAATTCAAATAACGTCCGGCTGGCAAAAGTTTTGTAGCCGTGCAGTTCGAGAGCCTTCAGCCGTAGTGTCATTCGTTAATTAACCCCAGCCGGCGTAATGCATCCCGGGCAGCTTCCTTAGCAGCCGACTGCTTGCTGTGCCCCTGTCCACTTCCATAAACCTTCCCGCCGACGGTAGCATCCACTTCAAACATCTTGGAATGGTCCGGCCCCAGGGAATTGCGCGTGACGTACAGCGGCGCTAAAAGCCCTTCTGACTGCGCCCATTCCTGGAACAGGCTCTTGGGGTCCTCTGTTTTCCGGTTGGCCAGGATCTCGTCCGAGGCCCGGTCCAGCAGCGGCCCCACAAAGTCCAGCACGGCATCGATCCCCACATCCAGGTACAGCGCCCCAATCACCGCCTCGAACGTATCGCATAACAGCGCCGAGCGGTCGCGTCCCCCGGCCTGTGCTTCTCCACGCCCCAGGCGCATGGCATTGCCAAGGTGTACCTGCCGCCCAAACTCTGCCAGAGACTCGGTATACACCAGCGCTGAGCGCATGCGCGTCAGGTCGCCTTCAGGCATTTCCGGGTAGCGGTTGTACAGCCAGGCCCCCACCACAAAGTCGAGGACGGCGTCGCCTAAAAATTCCAGGCGCTCATTATCTTCCAGCGCATCGGAATGCTCATTCAGATAAGACCGGTGCGTCAGCGCCCGGCTGAGCAGCAGCCAGTCCCGAAAAGGCAGGTTCAAGCGCCGCGCGAACTCCTGCGGCGGTTCCTGTTGAACGCGTTGATTCTCCACAATGACCTCCCGGGAACTCAGGGAGCGCCAGCCGCTCAATCCCTCACGCCTGGAAAGCTTATCCAACCTTCCCCGGCGCCGCCTGATGCAGCTTGCGTTCCATCAGTTCCGAATAAATTGTTATGGCCTTATTTTAATCCAGCAGGGCATTTAATCCAAGGGGCTGATTTTAATCCCCCCGCCTGGGCATGTAGTCCCCTTCCACCCATGCCTCACCGTTTGGGCCGACCTCTTTTTTCCACACCGGCACAATTTCTTTCAGCCGGTCAATGCCGTAGCGGGCGGCCTCGAACACTCCCGTGTCGCGGTGCGCCGCCGTGCAGGCGATCAGCACCGTTGGGGTGCCTGCATCCAGCCGTCCAATGCGCTGAACGATGGCGATACCCTCTACGGTTGGCCAGCGCTGGCGAATTTCATCGGCCACCTGTCCCATCTTGCTCTCGGCCATGGGCACATACGCCTCATATTCCAGGTAGACCGTCTCGTGCGGGTCTCCGCGCCGCGTTACCCCGCGCACCATCCCGGTAAAAATCGCCGCGGCGCCAGTCGTTGGCAGGGTGATTTTCGCCACCAGCTCATCCAGGTCGATCGGCTCGCGGTCCACCCGCAGGATGGTCGGCAGTTCGCCGGACCCCGCGCCGCCCGAAACCGGCGGAAAGAGCGCCACCTCGGCATTGTCCGGAATGCGGTCCTCATCGAACGCGTAATCCTGGTTCACGGAAACCAGCGCGTGGGGCAGTAACGGGCCAACCGCAGGATAATCTGCCGCCAAGCGCGCCCGCAGGTCCGCCACGGTGGTCCCATCGGGCAGTTCCATTTCCACCTTGCCCAACCCGGCGCGGTCTTTCAATGTTGCAAAGAATAAGAGTTTAATTTTCATTTTCCACAACCACGTCCCCGCTGCGCCCGCCGTGCTTCTCAATCAGGCGGATATTCTGGATCTTCGCCGTGCGTTCCACGGCTTTCACCATATCGTACACCGTCAGCGCCGCCGTCGAAACCGCCGTCAGCGCTTCCATTTCCACGCCCGTCTTACCGACTGTCCGCGCCGTCGCCCGGATCACTACCCCCGGCAGATCCTCGCTCAACTGCAAATCCACGTCCACCTGGGTCAGCGCGATAGGATGGCACAGCGGGATCAGTTCGGAGGTTTTCTTGGCCCCCATAATCCCTGCAATTTTCGCCACCGACAGCACATCCCCTTTTTTCATCAATCCCTGGCGGATCAGCGCCACCGTCTCCGGTTTGAGCACCACCTCACCGCCCGCCACTGCCATGCGCTCGGTGTCGGGCTTGGCGCCCACATCCACCATTTTGGCCTGGCCGCTTTCATCCAAATGCGTAAGTTGTTTGTTCGGCATGCGCTCGATTATAGTTGAGGAAAAGCATCCTTGCAAACGCGGGCAATCCACCTGCCCCCGCCGGGGGATCAGCGGGGCAGGTGAAGAACCGTTTACAAATACCGGTCAAACCACCGGCGGATATGATACAGCCGCGCAATGCGCCGGTCGGTGCGGCCCGAGCGGGAAAGCCCATGGAATTCCTCTGGGAAGCGCACGAACTCCGTATCCACCCCCAGCCGCTTGAGCGACACAAATACCTGCTCGCCCTGCTCGATCGGGCAGCGGTGATCCATCTCGTTGTGGATGACCAGCGTGGGCGTTTTCGCATTGCCAATATACGCAATGGGCGAATGCTCCCAGGCATACTGAAAATCTTCGTACGGGGCCTTGTCGTTCAACTCCTTCTGGAATACCCAGTTGAAATCACTCGAGCCCCACATGCTGACGAAATTGCTCACGCAGCGCTGGGTAACAGCCGCTTTGAACCGCTGCGTATGCCCGATGATCCACACCGTCATGTAACCGCCGTAGCTGCCGCCGGTGACTCCCATCCGCGCCGGGTCAATATACGGCAGCGACCGGGCGTAATCGGCCCAGGTCATTAGGTCGGCGTAGTCGCGGTCGCCCCAGTTGCCCCAGATTGCCCGGGTATGCGCCTCGCCGTAGCCGCGCCCGCCGCGCGGGTTGCAGAAGTACACCACGTAACCGGCGGCGGCCAGGAAGGTAAACTCGTGCATGAAGAATTTTCCGTACTGCGTCACCGGCCCGCCGTGGATTTCCATGATCGATGGATATTTCTTGTGCGGGTCGAAATCAGGTGGGGTCATCACCCAGCCCTGCAGGTCGTTGCCGTCTGGGCCCTTGAACCACACTTCCTCCACCCTGCCCAGGTCGATGCTGTCCAGCAGCTCGCGGTTGTGTTCCGTCAGCACGCGGTCCTGGCCGGTGGGCAGTTCGCGCACCACGATCTGCCCGGGGTCATCCATGCGACCGTAGAAATAGGCCAGCTTGCCCTGTTCGCGGTCGAAGCTAAACGCGCCCACCACGCCCCCTTCGCCGATGACGGTTTGCAGGTCGCTGCCATCCACTGCCACCGATTGGAGGATCGACGAGCCGTGCAGCGTGACCGGGAAGAAGATGCGCTGGCCGTCCTTCGACCAGGTTGGCGGCATGGTTTCCGGCTCGCCTACATCGTTAATCGTCCAGGCCGAGGCGTTGAGATCATACGCGCCGGTCAGGCAGCGCGCCGGGGCAGAGCCATCCGCGGGCGCCACCCACAGGTTGATGTTGCGGAAGCCCTCGTCCTCGCCTTCCTGGGCGTAGTATGCAACCCAGCCGCCATCTGGGGAAAAGTTGATGTGATTTTTGGGGCCTTCCGGGGTTTCGATCCTGCGCACGGCGCCGCCCTGCGCGGGCATCAGGTAAATGTCATCGTGGTCTGGCGCGGAATCGGGGTCAGCCGAACGGTTCGAGATAAACGCAATCGTCTCGCCGTCCGGCGACCAGGCCGGGTAGCGTTCATCGTAGATAGGGTGGTCGGTAAGCTGGCGGCACGCGCCATCTGGCACATCCACTGTCCAAATGTGCAGGCGCTCTTCGGGCAGGTAGCCAAACCCATCCAGCTTGTAAAACAGCCGGTTGTAATGGCGGGCAACCACCCCGAGCTTTTTCTTCTGCTCATCCTGCTCGCGCTCCAGCGCCTCGGCATCCGTCTTGCGCGCCAGCATCAGCAGGCGCTTCCCATCCGGCGACCAGGCGAACGTGCTGATACTGCCCTCAAAGCGGGTCAGCGCCCGGGCCTCACCGCCGTAGAACGGGATGAGGTAGATTTGGGCAGGCTTCTCTTTATCGCCGCGGTTGGAGAGAAAAGCGATCCACTGCCCGTCCGGCGACCAGCGCGGGTGCGTATCGACCTGATCCCCATAGGTGAACTGCCGGGCGGGGGCGCTGCCATCCGTGGCGACGGTCCACAGGTTGGCATACTTTTTCTCCGTCTTCGCGTCCACGCGCTGCACGGCATACACCACGCTTTTTCCATCCGGCGCCATCCGCGCGCCGCTGATCTGTTGAATGCGATACAAATCCTGAGCTGTGATCGAACGTTTTGTAGGCACGATCCTCTCCTGAGCAAGAATGAAGTGGGGCATTGAGGCATTTGGTTATCCGCTGCCAGAGCCTGCGGAATGAGGATACGCCCGAAGCGAAAGCGTGTCAAGACCGAAAGGAAAGAGGGGCTGTCCAAAAACTGCCTCTGGACAGCCCCTCGAGCTTTATCGGGGGGAGGGTTGGTCGCGGACCCCTACTGAGCCGGGAACTCCGCCGCGATTTCTTTGGAGAAGTCCTCACCGGGCAGCCAGGGGACGAAGAAGCCAGAGACAGGCTGGCCTTCGAGCTGGAAGGTGATGCTGCGGTTGTTGATGCCCACGTCTTTCTGCCACAAAGCGGATTCTTCAGCGCTGAGCGCCACGGCGATAAATTGGTTAGAGTCAGACAGGGCGCGCTTCACGTACATAGGGTCCAGCGGCCAATCGGCGGGTGAGGCCATTTCCGGCGGGGGCACGATGCGAACAAAGAGGGTTGCGCCCTGCGGCAGGTAAGCGGCAGCCGACGGGTGTGAGAATTCGTCCAGCAGTTGATATATGGCATCGTAGGTGGCGGGCCCGTTGGAGAAGCCGGCATAATTGCGGATTTCCCGCAGGCTGCCGTCTTCCATGCGCACCCGCATCACATTGGTGGAAGCGTCTGCAATGCAAGATTCTGAGCCGTCCGCCATCCTGCCGCACATATCGGTGTGCGATTCCAGCCGCGCAAAGCCCATGTCGCGGACCTTTTGCAGCAGCGCGGCAGTTTCATCCACCGATAACTGCGCCTGCATCACTCTCGAATCCTGGTCTTCATTATGGTACAGGATGCGGCCATCCGCCAGCAGGGTAAAGATAGGAAACCGGCCAAAGAGGTAGTTCACTTCTTGCAGCGCAAACCCGGGTTCATACGTGAGTTGGATCAAAACATCATCGGCATCCAACCCGGAAAGCCCAGCGGTGGGCGCGTCCGTAGCGACAGGCGCTGCCGTATTGAACGGTTTGGCAGGCTCCCCACCGGTTTGCGGTACGAGAACATTGGGGGCGCAGGCCGCCAGGACGAACATCAGCAGTGCCAGGAAACCCACCGCGAATTTAGAAGAATACGTTTGAAACATGGTCATTCGCCTTTCGGTTATCGTTTGATGTGTGGGAGCCGAGGAGGTTGTTTTACCTGCCCGCTGCCCTTGTTATATGTAAGACGACAAAAGGCGATAAATGTTCCAAATTTTATCTAATTAATGTCCCAACATCCGCAGGGCCACCTTATCCGCCTGGCGTGTTATCTGCCCACTTCCCGCGCCTTCTTCCAAACTAAAGGAAATATCGCCTATCGATGGATGATCAAAATAGGCTTGCATCGTCGCGCGGCCCGCTTCGACCAGCAGCCCGCGTTTTGCGTCGCTCATTTCGAATTCGGTTGTGCCGAACCCATTGGCGGGCAGGCGCACCACCAGGTGCTCAAAATTCTCACTGACCAATTTATCGTGGGCGCTGAGGGTGGTGTTTAACAGATTTGTCACGCGCCGGATCAGCGGCGCGCGGCTGAGCGGCGAGCCAGTATCGGTCCCCATAACGACCTGCACCCCCGGCACTGGCAAAGATTCGTCAATCAGCATTCCCAACACGCCTTCCCCCGATTCAGAGCCCATCAAGCCTTTCACGTAATCGTCCTTCGAAACAAACAGCTCGATGGGAAAATTGGAGAGCATTCCCCCATCCACAATGGCATGGTTCACCATTTCCCGCCCGCGGTAGGCGCCCCACTCCGGCTGCCAGATGACCTCCTGCCACAACAGCGGTATGCTCATCGACATGCGCACGGCCCACACCAGCGGAACCTGCGGCGCGGTGCGGTGATTGAGCACCAGCATGGCGGCTCCGGTGGTATCCGTAGCGATCAAAGTCAGGTCGTACCCGGTTTCATCGTAGAATTCCTTGAGCGTCATCGCGGAGTAGCGGCGCTGTTTGCCGCGATTCATGCCCGTGTCCATCCTGCGCTTCATCCAGGCGATGAACGCATCCGCCGAGTATATGCCGCCATATTCCAGGAACGAATATGAACTGGCCAGCTTCGGGTTGGCTGACAGCCACCGTACGATCATCTCATCCAGTTTCTTGTCCAGGAAATCCGGCAGCAGCGGAACATTCACCTCATGCAGAAATTCCAGCGTGGTGCTTTTCAACACCTGCGCCTTTTCAAACGGCCCGGGCTTTCCCAGGAAACCGCTGAACACCGAGCGGTTGCTCTCTTTTTCGCCCAGCGCTTCCAGCATCTCCTGCGCGGAATATCCCGCGGCGAGCAACGCCGCCGTGATGGCTCCCGCGGAGGTGCCCAACAGCCGCCGGTAAGTGTGCCCACGCCGCTCAAATTCCTGCATCGCGCCGACAAACACCATCCCCTTTGCGCCCCCACCCTCAAAGACCAGATCGTATTCCATGGTATACCCCTTATCACCAAATCTTATCTAATTTATATCAATTATGTCCCGGATATACAAGTAAGAAATGAACATTTCCACAGGTATTCAGACAGACGACCAAGCGCATAAGTAATTCGCCGAAAGTATTTTTACAAAAAAGCCTCTTTGCCCGGCGAATTACTCGAGTAAACCGCCTGGCCCCATTGCTTTTTGGTTAAGTACTTATGGCGGTTTACTTAGTATCGACACAAACATCTTGAAAATAAGCAAATTGGTTGTATAATTTAGTTGAGATTAAAAAATATTTTAATCTCAACTAAATTATCAGGGAGGATTTTTATGACATCCAACACATTTACTGATCAGACCAGCGCCGCGAAGTCTACCCCCGGTGCACCCGCGATTTCAATGAGCAGGCTTGTACTCAAGGTTGTCCTGCTTTACAGCCTGATCGCCGCAGCCCTGTTCATTTCCGCTGGCCGGCTCGACTGGATTGCCGGATGGACATACCTGTGCTTACATGCCGGCTTTTCCGTTGGGTTAATGCTGTGGCTAGCGCGCAACGATGCTGGCTTATTGAAGGAACGCGCCACCGCCGAAGATACAGAAGTCCGCCGGGTGGAGAAGGTTATCCTATCAGGCGTGCGTATTTTCACCCTTGCGCTCTATGTTACTGCCGGGCTGGATGCTGGCCGTTTTGGCTGGTCCAGTGTTCCAGTGGGATTGCGCGCCCTCGGCTGGGCGATGGGGCTGTTTGCCGGTATTCTTATTTTATGGGTCATGCGCACCAACACGTTTGCCAGTGTGGTGGTCCGGCTGCAATCCGACCGCGGGCATCACGTGATCCAGGATGGCCCATACCGCATCGTCCGCCATCCAATGTACCTGGGCAATCTGAGTTTATTCCTCGGCCTGCCGCTGATGCTGGGCTCCTGGTGGGCCTATACCCCCGCGGTTCTCATGGCCCTGACGTTCATCTACCGCACCATGCAGGAAGACCGCTATTTGCGGGAAAACCTGGACGGCTACGCGGAATTCTCCACTCGCACCCGCTTCCGCCTGATTCCTGGAGTCTGGTAATCATCCGATAAACAGGATGAGCTTCACGAGAGATTGATGATGGAAGGAAGGCTGTCGGCAGATGGCCTTCCTTCCATTTCGGGTTTAAAATCAATGCTATGAATTACCGCGAAATGAACCTGCGCATCTTCCAGCGCCAACCCGTTCCACACGTGTTCTTTCAGCCGCGGTTTGAGCCCTGGTATGACTGGCACAAGACGTTCGACTGCATGCCGGAACGCTACCGCTCCCTTTCGCTGCGCGAGCTGTACGACCATCTGCAAGTGTCTATGCGCACGGTGCATTACTACACCGGCATGCCAGATCCCATTGTCCGCACGTTTGCGCCCGAAGTACGCATCCGCGAGAAGTATGATGCTCAGTCCGGAACAATTGTATATGAAACGCCGTACGGCGATCTGCTTGAGCGGCTCAAGCGCACGCCGGATCAAACATGGCGGACGGTGGATTTCCCGGTCAAGCGCCCGGAGGACTTCAAAAAGCTGCGCTGGCTTTGCGAGCGTATGCGCTACGACTTCAGCGAGGAAAATTTTGATCAGGGCAGTGCATATGTTGGCGAGCGCGGCGAGCCATCCTTCTGGGTACCCAAAAGCCCGTACCAGGCCCTGGCGCAGTGGTACATGCGCCTGGAAGATCTCATTTATGCGCTGGTCGACTGCCGGGATGAGGTAGAGGCGACCATGCGCGTCATCGATGCGTCGCAAGACAATCTGTACGAACAGCTCACCGGATGCGGCAAGCTGCACATTCTCAACTTTGGCGAGAACCTCCACGAAACGCTGATGGGACCGCGCTATTTTGAACGTTATTTCTTCCCATTCTACGAAAAGCGCTGCGCCCAGTTGCGGAAGGCCGGGATTTATACCCACGTGCACCTGGATGGATATTTCCATTCCCTGCTCAAATACCTGCGCCTGCTGCCTTTCGATGGACTGGAAGCGCTGACCCCTACCCCACAGGGCGATGTGACACTGGAAGAAATTAAAGAGCATATCGGCGATAAAATTCTACTGGACGGTATCCCGGCAGTACTGTTCTTGCCTACCTACTCGCGGGAAGAATTAATGGCGACAGTCGAAAAGATCGTTCGCCTGTTCCATCCCCACCTGGTGCTGGGCGTTTCAGACGAAGTTCCCGAGGGCACCGGGGAAGAAGCCATCCTGCGCATTCAGATGGTATCAGAGTGGTGCCGGACACAATCTCTTATTAACCCGAGGTAATCATCATGGCAGAAGCAGCAGAACCAGAAACGAAACGATTATCCCTTGCAAAACTGCCCCGCAACGTTTGGGCCGTGAGCCTCACCAGCTTCTTTATGGATATATCCAGCGAAATGGTCATTAACATCCTGCCATTGTTCCTGTCCAATGTCCTGGGGGTGCAGACCAGCATCATTGGGGTGATCGAAGGCCTGGCCGAGGCGACTGCCAGTATTCTAAAGTTGTTCTCTGGCTGGCTTTCGGACAAGCTGGGCGGGCGAAAGTGGCTGGCGGTCGCCGGGTACGGCATTTCCGCGCTGACCAAGCCGTTTTTCTACTTTGCCAGCACCTGGGGATTGATCGCCGGCGTGCGCTGGGCCGACCGGGTTGGTAAAGGCATCCGCACCGCGCCGCGCGATGCGCTGGTCGCGGATTCGGTAACCAAAGAGACACGCGGGCTGGCCTTTGGCTTTCACCGCGCCGCCGACACCGCCGGAGCCATGCTCGGGCTGCTCATCGCCCTGGGAGCAGTATGGCTGGCGCAGGCAAACGCTGTTGACCTGAGCCGCTCCACTTTCCAGACGGTCGTGTTGATCAGCCTGCTGCCGGCGCTGCTGGCTGTTTTATCTTTAGCATTGGGCGCCAAAGATGTTCCGGTGACCAGCCAGCGCGCTGCGCCGAAGTTCAGCCTGCGCAGCATGGGCAAACGCTTTTTGGTGTTTCTGGTCATTGTCAGCCTCTTCACCCTGGGCAATTCCTCGGATGCCTTCCTGGTGCTGCGCGCCCAGAACCTGGGGCTAACTGTTACGGGTATCCTGCTGATGCTGGTAATGTTCAACCTGATCTATTCGCTTGTCTCCACCCCGGCAGGGTCGCTGTCTGACCGGATCGGAAGACGGCGGCTGATCATCGGCGGCTGGCTGGTGTACGCCGCCATCTATCTGGGTTTTGCGCTTGCGCAGGCGGCCTGGCAGGTATGGATGCTGTACGTGGCCTACGGGTTGTATTATGGCATGGCCTACGGCACGGCCAACGCCATGGTCGCGGATTTAGTGCCCGAGAATCTGCGCGGTACCGCTTACGGAACCTACAACGCCGTTCTAGGCATCCTCACCTTCCCGGCATCCGTCATCGCGGGTGTGTTATGGGAAGGCGCGGGCAGTTGGAACGGCTTTGGCCCTTCCGCCCCATTCCTCTTCGGGGGCACCCTCGCGCTGATCGCCGCGCTGCTGATGGCCTTCTGGCTGCCGCGCGTGAAGGATTAACCGCCAGGCGAAAGTTATATCCTTGCCAGTAGCCGGGCTTTTTTCACGGCGAATTCTTCGTCGGAGATCACCCCACGCTCGCGCAGCTCGTTCAACTCGGCCAGCAAGCGGGGGACATCCATCGCTGGGTGACCGGCGGGCGCAGCCGGGTGCTGGCCCTGTTCCAGGCGGAATTTTGCATCCAGCATAGCCGTCTTAAAGCGCACCGGGTCGCCGATGAACGTAAAGCGGTTGATGCCCATTTCGCTGGCGGTCAAGATTTCGATATCGCCAAAATTGAAGAGGCGTCCAAGGACGGACTGGTCCATCTTCACATCATTCACCTTTTCAAGGGATGAGTCGGTCACGTTCTTGTTAAAAACGCCAAAGATCTGAATCACCCGGTGGGTGGTGACCACGTATTTATGGTTAAGCCAGATCAGCGCATCGCGCGTCAGGCTGGCCAGGGGGATCAGCAGCATCAAGAATCCTGTAAAAGCCAGCGGGTTATTGGACAGTAAGGATATCGCCACTACCACGATGATCGTGATTATGATCAAAATTAATTCAAAGAGGATCGAACGAAAAAGCTGAAACCAGTGTTGGTGGGTAACCAGGAGGATCTTCTCGCGTTCTCCAAGTAAGTGATTGAGGTAGGCGTCAGTCATGGAAGCTCCATTACACCAAAAATGAGGGGTTCGGCAGGTCATCCAGTCTTTGTGGGACTGGCTGATGAAACGAATCGCAAGGCGAACATTACAACATTGCCATCTGGCAGGCATGCGAGTTCCATCATGCGATTTGTTTAGTATATATCAAAATAACCCGCAGGACATAAAATCTCGGTTATTTTGTCTGGGAAGACAAATAGCGAAAGAAAAAATCAAGCACATCCCTGATCCTTGCCCAGGTAATCAGAATAGAAAAAGGCCCGCTGGACGGTTATCCGCAGCGGGCCTTTTTGGTTTTCCAGTGTGAATTCGAGTCAATTACGACTGCCGGTGATTGTCTTCCGCGTCTTCGTCTTCCAGATCTTCTTCCAGATCTTCTTCCTCGTACTCCAGTTCGTCCTCAAAATCATCGTCATCGTATTCTTCGTCTTCTTCGTAGTCGAACTCGCCATCTTCGCCGTGGGCGTGCCCATGGGCCAGCTCTTCTTCGGTTGCTGTGCGCAGGTCAACGATGGTAACATCGAAGGAAAGCGACTTCCCTGCCAGCGGGTGGTTGAAATCCAGCTTTACGGTGTCGCCGTTTACTTCGTTGATGGTGGCGCTGAGAACCTCGCCATCCGCATTTTTTACTTCCAGTTCCGTGCCCGGTTCCAGGGGAATTTCCGAGGGGAACTCATCGCGCGGAACATCAATGATGTTTTCCGGATCGACTTCCCCATAAGCCTCCGCCGGCGTAACAGTGACTTTTTTGCTGTCACCAACTTTCATTCCAGCAAGCTCGCGCTCCAGGCCGGGAATAATATTCTGGTGACCCTGGAGGAAGTTCAAGGGGGCATCGCCCTCTGTCGAATCCACTACCTCACCATCCACCGTCAGCGTGTAATCGATGCTGACCACCACGTCATCCGCAACTGCCTTTGGTTTATCCTGCGTATCCAAGGTCAAACCTCCCTAATCAATCGATTCGGAAACCGGCTGGAAACGGACCCAGCCGGTCTGCGTTCAAAGGGGATTATAACACATGGAGCTTGAGAGTTATAGAACTCAACGTTGATTGTAGAACCTATCCTAACGGTTCGGCCACGCGCATCAATCGCAGCCGTAGCCAAACGCCCGCCGCGATGACGGCAAACACCAACCCCTCCAGGATAATGATGTTTCCCAAATCGAACGCATTCAGCGAGAGCGGGCTCTGCAGGCGGGTGAGCGCGCCGATCAGGTTGGGGTTGTCCAGGCTGCCGGTCAGGTTAAGCACGTCAGCTTCCACGAAGTTCCAGGCGAAGTGCATCACTACCGGCGCCCACAGCGAGCGCGTGCGCAGGTAGATCAACCCGAAAAGGCCGCCAAAGAGCGACGCCAGAACAATCGCCAGCACAAGGATGATCGAATCCAGGCCAGATTCAGCATACGCGATCAGGTGAAACAATCCAAAGACGACCATCATGATGACCAGGGCGGGCCAGCGCCCCACAACGGTGTTCAGGCTGGTGAGCAGGTATCCGCGAAAGATAGTTTCTTCCCCGACCGCAACAGCCAGGTTCACCAGCAGGGCCGTCCAGGCGGTGCGCAGCCAGGCATCCACGGGCAGGGCCTGCCAGTTCCAGCCCTCGACCACCAGCCCGCCGGACTGCACTTCGTAGAGGAACAATCCCCCCAGGGCGATGGAAACCAGCGCAAGCCCGCCCAGCATGTCTTTCCAGGATTTCGCAGGCGCGGGAAAGAATGTCGGCCCCGGATTTTTGCCGAGCACCCGGCGAAGCGCCAGCGCGGGCAGCACGATATACGCCGCCAACCGCAGCCCGTAGGTAAGCGTGGTACCCAAATACGTCCGCACATTGGGCGATATTTCCAGGGATTTCATCAGCAAGTTCGGGCCAACCCCCAAAACCAGGTTGACAGCGAAGATCCCGGCATAGAGCAGGATAAAAATACCAAGGATGGTGAGGAGCGATTTTCTGGTAGACATTGGTGTGCCTCAAAATGTATTCCGTTCTATAACACGTCCCGCCGGACAAACAAGAAGCAGCCAGCAAGGAAAATCAGCAGGGCAGCCAGCATGCTGAATGAGACCAGGTTCAGGTACGGCAGGCCTTCTTGAATGTTATGGATCACCACACCGGAGAGCGTCCAGGGATAATAACCGGCATAATCCGAGTTGATGATCATCACCCCGGCAATGGTCATAAAAATCCCAAACCCCGACGCAACCACAAAGCTGCGCCAGTAATGCGCCACCCAGGTGTGCAGGGAAAGGATCAACCAGGAACTGAGGTACGTCAGCAGGAAAATCCAGGCCATTTCGCCCAGGGGAACAGGCTGCTCAAAACCCAGGCCGGGGTGAAGCTGCTTGAAAAGAAAGCCGGATAAGATCGTATAAAGAAACTGCGCCGCGACGCTGATAGCGATTAAGATGGCGCAGATTCCCTGCTTGGCGGTATAAATCGTCCAGCGTGGAATTGGCAGGGAAAAGAGATGCTTCCAATGGTCGCCGGTGTGGTCAAGCTGGGCCACCAGCGCCGTTTCCAGGGTGATAAACAGCGGCTGCATGAGCAAGGACCAATAAACCAGTGCCTGGATAGTAATGGTGATCCAGACATCCGGCTCATCGACCAGGAAGCGGTCACCCCCATCCAGAAAAACGGCAATCTGCAGCCCGGTGATCACCAGCGGCGCCGCCAGGGTGAGCCATAAGGCAAGGGAGCGTTTCATCTTCAGCAGTTCAGCCGAGAAAGCGCGCACCAGCGCCAGAAACGGATTGACCGAGCGGGGTGCGTGATAAATAGGGAGTGTATTGGTGGTTTCCATAAGAACCTACTGTGTAATTTTGAGAAATATTTCCTCAAGCGATACCTGATTCATGCTGAGGTGATATACATGGATGCCCGCTGTAACAAGCTGGGTATTCACCAGCGCGGCGTCTGAGGCGCCGTTCACCTTAATGACCAGGCGCGTCGAGCCGTTTACGTGGCGCGAAAACTTCCAGCCATTCTGCGCCAGCAGCTTTTCCGTATCCTCAACCCGATCCACGCCAAGAGTGAGCGAATCTTCCAACCGCGCCTGCAAGCTGTCAAGCGGGCCCTGGAAGAGCAGGTGTCCCTGCTGGATGATGCCTACGTGGGTGGCCATTTGTTCCACCTCATTCAGCAGGTGGCTGGAGAGGAAGACGGTCACACCCTGTTCCTGTGGGAGATGGGTGATCAGGTCGCGGATCTCGTGGATGCCCGCCGGGTCGAGGCCGTTGGTAGGCTCGTCGAGGATGAGCAGTTCGGGGCTGCCGAGCAGCGCCTGGGCCATGCCCAAACGCTGGCGCATGCCCATCGAATACTGGCCCACCAGCCGGTTGGCGGAATCCGCCAGGCGCATGATCGCCAGCACGCGGGGGATCTGGTGGGGAGAAATGCCGGTCATTTTACACACCAGCTCGAGGTTCTCTCGCCCGGTGAGGTGCGGGTAAAGTGATGGGGTTTCGACCAGCGCCCCCACCCTGCCGAGCAGAGCCTGGCGCTCCAGGTCCAGCGGGCTGCCGAGCAGCTCCACCTTGCCCACCGTGGGCCGGATCAGCCCCAGCAGCATGCGGATGGTGGTGGTTTTCCCCGCTCCGTTGGGACCCAGGAACCCATATACACTGCCCTTCAACACCCGCAGGTTAATCTCATCCACCGCTATGATCTTGCCAAAGCAGCGGGTAAGACCATACGTGGCAATCGCTATTTTTTGCATGCTGTTATCCTTTCCTGGACGACTGGAATTGGCACGACGTGTGTCTAACAGTCATGCAAGCACCAGGCGTCAAAAAAACGATTGGTTTACAGAAGCAATTTTAGTTGGGGAGTGTCGGGGGCAGGTCTTGCAATTGTCGCGAATTTGTCGCGGTTTACAGCGCTGTCTGCGGGCGCGCTTTTTCTGCGGCCTGGAACCGAATGGTGAAGCAACTGCCCTGCCCAGGCAGGCTTTCTACGCAAACCGAACCGCCCATGGCTTCGGTGAGTTCCTTCACCAGCGCCAGGCCCAACCCGGCGCCGCCAGAAGGGTCGGCTTCGGGAGACGCGCCGCGGTAAAAGCGCTCCCAGATATGGGGCAGGTCCTCAACGGAGATGCCCGCCCCAGTATCGCGCACATCGATGCGCAGGTGATCTTCTTCTGCACTGGCAGTCACCGCCACAATGCCCCCCGGCGGGGTATAGCGTATGGCATTGCGCAGCAGGTTCACCAGCACCTGCTCCAGGCGGTTGGGGTCGGCCAGGGCAGGCGGCAGGTCGGGGGGCACATCGGCGATGATCTCCACGCGGCCCGACTGCCAGGCCAGCGCGGCCAGCGCGGACACGCGCTCGCCGATCAGGCTGCGTACGTCAACGGGGCGCAGCTCCAGCGGCAGTCCATGCGCCTCGGCGCGCGAGAGGGTAAACAGGTCATCAATGAGGGTTTGCAGGCGAACGGCCTCCCGGCGCATAACCTCTAAATCCGCTTGCAGATCGTGGCCTGGGGTCGGGTTGTCGATGGCGGCGTCCAGGTAGCCGCGCATGGTAGCGACCGGGGTGCGCAGCTCGTGGGAAACGCTGGCAACCAGCTCGCGCCGCGCCTGGAGCAGTTCCTGCACGCGAGCCTGCTCCTCGCGCAGGCCCTGGTTCGCGGTATTCAATTCTTCCAGAGTGTGCTGAAGCGTTTCCGCCATGCTGTTGAAGTCAGATTGGAGCTGGGCAATTTCATCTTCTCCATCGGTCACCACGCGCGCGGCATAATCTCCCGAGCGGAAGTGCTGAGCAGCCTTGATCAAATGGTCCAGCCGGCGGGTCAGCAGCCGGGAGAAAAAGAAGGAAAAAATTGCCGATGGCGGCAGGAGCACCGCCAGGGCAACGGCGGTCAGGATCAGGAAAACGCCAATGATCGGCAGAACGGTGGAAACCAGCCGGGTGAGAAACCGAGAGGCAGGCGGAAGCTGCGCATACAGGTCAAGGTTACTGCCCGTAATCAACGTATAGGCGGTGAAAAGGACAGCCGCAAACAGCGCGGAGAAAACGACCACGCTCAAGTGCGCATTGGTCAGCGACCACATCAGGCGATGGCGGCGCAGATTGTTCCAATAGGAAAGCAGCCGGATCGCTCCGCGAAAGGCATAATAGGCCAGCCCCGAGCAGGCCAGGAATACTGCCGAAACCGTCAGGCCGATGCCGCTGTTCTTAAATATTTGCGCCAGGTTCAGAAGTACGAGCGGCAGGAAGACGCCTGCCAGGAGCAGCGCGCCCAGCAGCGTGCCGGCAAGCGCTTCTTTCAATAAGATGCGGCGCAAACTCTTGCCCTGTACGGGACGGACCCGCAGCGCCATCCAGATGCCCGAGGCGCAGCTGGTGAAGAAGATGATATGACTGAGCGAAAAGTTGGCCAGGTCCTGGCTGGCATGGTTAGCCGCCAGGAGCACGACCAATGCAATCAACCAGGCCTCGACCAGCGCCCGCAGGAACGCCGCGCGCAGCCAGAAGCCGCCCGCCGGGAAAAGCCAGCGGAAGGCTGCGGATAGGCGGGTAAGGACTGAATGAACGGTCATGCTGCCGGCCGCAGGCGGTAACCGACCCCCCACACCGTCTCCACCGCGTCGCCCAGATCGCCGAGTTTCTTGCGCAGGCGCAGGACGGCGTTATCCACCGAGCGGTCGCCGGTGATGTAACTGCCGCCCCATACGGCTTCGAGCAGGTAGGTGCGGCTGAACGCGCGGCCCGGGGAGCGCATCAGCAGGGCCAGCAGGTCAAACTCGGTGCGCGTCAGGTCCAGTTCCGCGCTGCCCAGGGTTGCGCGGTAAGCGCTCGGGTCGAGGCGCAGCGCGCCGTAACACAACGGCGCGCCGTGCGGAGCGCGGTCGGCGGCCAGCATTTGCTGAATGTTCTCGACCCTGCGGCGCAGGGCATGCACCCGCGCCAGCAGCTCGCGCATGCTGAAAGGCTTGGTCAGGTAATCATCCGCGCCCACTTCCAGGCCCACCACCCGGTCGATCTCCTCACTGCGGGCGGTAAGCATCAGCACCGGAGTGAAAACCTGCCCGGCGCGGAGCTGGCGCAGCACGCTCAAGCCATCCAGGTCGGGCAGCATCCAATCCAGGATCAGCAGATCGGGGTGGTCCCGCTCCTGGATCGCTAAAGCCTGTTTGCCGCTGGCGGTATGCAGCACGCGGTAACCTTCATTTTCCAGCTCGCGCTGTACCACGCGCGCCAGGTCCAGGGCGTCTTCAACAAGCAGGACGGTGATGCTCATAAGATCATTTCCAGTTCAATCTCGTCCCGGATGGGGATGTCGTGGTACCCCACCTGCGGGATCTCCGGTTTGATCCGGCGCGATTCCTCAACCGCGCCCGGGCGCAGCGCCGCCAGAACAAAACCGCGGCGCTGGTAGAAGCGCAGGGCATGGATATTATCATTGGTGGTGACGAGGAACAGGCGGCGGCAGCCCCGCTCTGCCGCGGCGGCTTTAACCGCGTCAATCAATGCCCCGCCGATTCCCCGGCCTTCCCGCAGGCTGTCGAGACTGGTGATCTCGCACTGGTCTGCCGCAATGGTATACGTTATCAGCCCCACCACCTGGCCGTCTTCCTGCGCGGCAAACCCCGGCAGGCGGCTGAGGTAAAAGCGCTCTCCGTGTACGACGATCAGGTCAGCGCCCCAATGCTCCACGGCAAATCGCTCCAGCCAGCCGCGGTCCGCATCGGTGAGGGGTTGAATTGTGAGCTCAAGCATATCAGCGGTGCGCATCGCAGAGAAATCCTGCACTGATTATACCTGAGTAGAGCCGGATTACTTTGGTTTCGGCGTATGCGTAGGCTTCGGCGTATTCTCTGGTTTCGGCGTATTGGTCGGCGGCCTGGGGCTGGTTGGCTGCGGCGGAGCAACCGTTGGCGGCGCCACTGTTGGTGGTGCCACTGTTGGCGGCGCCACTGTTGGTGGCGGCGGAGCATCCGTGGCGGTGGGCGGCGGAGGCGCATCCGTAGCAGTCGCGGGCGGTTTCGGCGTAGCGGTTGCCGGGGGTTTCGGTGTGGCGGTTGGCAGCCCAGGCAAAGTCGCCGTGGGGAATAATGCCTGGGTGGCCGTAGGCAGGAGGGCGTGCGTTGCCGTGGGCAGCAGGGCATGCGTGGCGGTGGGCAGCAGCGAGCGCGTGGCGGTGGGCGGCAGCGGCGGCGGCGGAACGGTCGCGGAGCCGGTACGTGCGGGTGTAGGCGTTGCCGCCGCTCTGGTGCTGGTTGGGCCGCCCGCGGCGCGGGTCGCCGTTTGAGCAAAAGATCCAACCGCCGGGGTGCGTGTTGCGGTAAGCGCTGGCGTTTCCGTAGCAAGGAGTGCAGCGGTCGGCGAAACCGCGGCGCCTGCCGTAGCAGAGCCGGACGGCGCTGACCGTTGAAGCGACGTTGGCGAAGCGGTGGGGGTCGCAGGCACAATTGGAATGGAGGTGGGGTTGGACAGAATACCCTGAGAAGTGACCGTAATTGCCCATGGGGGAACGGGTGGAACCGCCCTCGCCGCCCAAACAGAAGCAGCCGAGACCCCCAGGAGCAGCACCAATGCGCCAGCGGCAGCCAGCTTTCTGCGCCCGCTCAGGGCCTTTCCCAGCCGCTCGAAAAAGCCCCTCATAAAGGGAGCGCTTGCCCCTGATGAATGCCGCTCGTACGCCTGGGAAAGCTGTTCAACCAGTTCCACCGCCGAGGCAGGCCGTTCGAGGGGGTTCTTCGCCAGCGCGCGCAGCAGAACATTTACCCCGCGCGAGCCCGCTTGCGCAGCGATCTTTTTCGGGTAAGGGACTTCGGCGGAGAGGTGCTGCAGCCCAATGGCAGGGTATTCGGCTTTGAAAGGCAGGTCACCTTCCAGGGCTTCATAAAGCATAATGCCCAGGGCGTAAATGTCCACTGCGTACGTTTGCCGGGCGCTGGGCGTCCAGGCCTCGGGAGCGGTATAGTAAGAGGTGCCCGCAACCGTTGCGGTATAAAAAGATTGGGTCTGGCTGACAGCCTTCGAGATGCCGAAATCGGTAATCAACGGCTCATAACCCTGGTCTGTCTTCCGCAGCACCACGTTTTCCGGTTTCATATCGCGGTGGACGATCTTCATCTGGTGCAGGTGGTCGATCGCGCTGGCAATGGAACGGAACATATCCAGAATGCCCCGCGCGTCAGGTTTTTCTGTGGGAGACTCCAGCAGTTGGCGGAGGTTGCCGCCGTCGGCATAGTCGGTCACCAGGTAATATTTACCGTCCTGCAGCCCGGAATCGCGCAGGGCAAGAATGCCAGGTTGAGGGGCCAGCTTCTGATAAATTTCCAGTTCCTGGGTGGGGCTGACAAACGGCAGTATCTTAATCGCTACCCAGTCCTTGCTCTGTTCATCCTGCGCCTTAAACGTCTGTCCAACCGCGCTGGCGCCCAGGAACCGTTCCAGGCGGTAGCTGCCAAAGCGCTCGCCGATCATCTCAACGCCTGGAATGGCGCGTTTCAGGTCCTCCATAATGCCCGCAGCCGATTTTGGCCGGTCCGAAGCGTTCTTCGCCATAGACTGCATGATCAGGCTGGCCGCCTGCATGCCATATTCCCGGGCGATTCGCTCTGGCACCGGGATCTCACCGGAAACGTGCTGCTGGATGATGGCCGGATATTCGGCTTTATATGGTGGGTGGCCTTCCAGCGCTTCAAACAGCATGACCCCAAAAGCGTAGATATCCACCGCGGCGGATTTCTTCAACCCTGGGTCCCACGATTCAGGCGCCATGTAGCGAAACGTTCCGGTAACGTTCTGCGTGTAAAACGACTGCGTGCCAGCCAGCACTCTGGCAATGCCGAAGTCCGTCAGGAAGGGCTCCAACTGCCCATCGCGCCGCCGGAGGACAATATTCTCCGGTTTTAGATCGCGGTGCACAATCCCGCGCTTATGAATGCTATCGAGCCCATCGGCAATCTGTGAAAATAAACGAATGATATCTTTGAACGATAAGCTGCCGGAAAGGCCTTTCGGGTGCTGCTCCATGTGCCAGCGCAGGCTGCCGTCTGGCATATATTTCGTAACCAGGTAGTACACCCCATCGCGCTCGCCGTTATCGAGCAGCGGAAGCACGCCTTTAGGCTGCCCCAGATTTTTTAAGGCAGTGACTTCATCCCGGAAAGAGCGCATTGCGTCGGGCTGCATGCTGGCGGTGGCGAAGATCTTCATAACCACCATTTCACTGCCGACAGCCGTTTTTGCCAGGAAGGTCTGGCTCAGGCGGCCCACCCCCAGGCTGCCCTCGATAATATAATCATCGATCTGTTTTCCAGGTCCCAACCATGCGCTGCGGTTCTGCGCGGCAGCGCTGGCCCGGCGAATATCCTCGATCAGCTTACCAGCCGACCCAGGCCGGTCGATTGGGTTCTTCGACATCGCCCGCATCAGCGCCAGAACGACATCCGGGTTGGTTTTTGCCGCGATGCGCTGCGGATAGGGCACCGGGGCATTTTCATGCAGATCGATCATGCGGATGGGGTCAGCATCTCGGAACGGGGGCTGGCCTTCCAGGGCTTCGTAGAGAATGACTCCCAGGGAGTAAATATCGACGGCGTGCGTTTTTACCGCGTGATGGTCAAAGGTCTCCGGCGCGGAATAGGCCAGCGTTCCAGAGAAGCTGACAGTCTCGTATTCTTGCGACTCGTTCAGCATCCGGGCAATGCCAAAATCGGTCAGGTAAGGTACCAGGCCTTGCTCGGTTTCATCCAGCAGGATATTGGCAGGCTTCAGGTCGCGGTGGGCAATCCCCATCGCGTGGCAGTAATCGATGGCATCCGCGATGGGCGCGAAAAGCTCCAGCACCACCTGTAAATCCATCCCCTGCGGGTATTTCTTCAACAGGCGTCCCAGGCACCCACCCTTTACAAAATTGGTGGAAATGTAGAAGAAGCCGTCTTTTTCGCCAAAATCACGCAGCGGGTGGATGCCCGGGTACCCCTGAATCTTCTGGAGGCTCTGGACTTCGGTCTCGAACAAGGCCCGCGCCTTGGCATGAGAAAAGTGAAAAATTTTTAAGGCAACGTCGGCGCCAGTCGACTGCTGTACGGCGCGATATGTACAGCAGTAGCTGCAGCTTTCTTGCAGCTTTTCCTGGATTTGATAATCCCCAAAGGTATCACCGGGTCTAATCAAGACGCCGCTAAATTCCCACTGATCTGCCAACTCTCCCCATTCTCCTCTCGATTGTCATCACAAAGGGAAAGACATTCTGGTCCTGCCCCGCACACCCTTTGGTTCAGGACCCGCTCCCCCCCGTTTCTCCATTAAGGTTAACGAGATAATACTAAATATTATACACGTTACGGCCTTTTTGCCTGCCCAGAATCCGGGTTAATCATCAAAGAAGATGAATCGACCGCCTCAAAGTCCGAGCCGTGCAGGTGGCTGCCTATCCAACGGAGCTGATCATTATCCCATCGCTCATCGGGAACGCCGCTGATGTACCAGGGCGAGCCGTTATCAGCCAGGATAATGCCGTATTTTTGCATGGCGCGCAGAATCACCTGCACCTGGGCTGGCGCGGAAGCGACATTAAAAGATGCGTTCAAACGGAAACGCTGGCCCATCGGTGGGAATTCGACCCCATAATCTCCAGCCTCATGCCGTGCGGGCCATACATAAGCGCCTTGCGTTTTGTTTGTTGTAAACCGGATGGCATGGCGGATTTCCCCCGCCGCCACTTCGTCATAGCGCACCAGGCCCGGGAAAATGGGCAGCCCGGCGGCATCCGCCGAAGTCCACCCATCCGGGCGCAGCGGGCCGTTCACCAGCAGGTTGTATTTAGCGCCAGAGCCAGCTTCCCAACTGCCGTTGGGCTGGCGATAGGAATAGTACAGCTCGTACAGCATGCACGTGCCGCTCTGCAGCACCAGCACATGCCGGTCGCCGTCGTTCACTGGGTTATCCGCCCCACCTTCGACGGGCGCATTGGGCGGAATGGGGAAGGGGCCTGGGTCGCTTTCATCATCAAACCAGATATACTCGATCGGAACCGTGGGCTGGGATGCCGGAACCACGATGAACGGAATGCCAATCGGCCCGCCATCCCACAGCCCTGACCCAAAATCAGCGTGGAAGCCGCGCGAAAAGCCAATATTGTTTATATACTGCGCGGAGCGCGAATGCACGGGCAGCTTGTCCACCGGGGTATTCCAGATATTATCGTATGGAAAAATCGGGCAGTCGGCCAGGGTAGGGCCGCCGATGCCGTTGAAAATGGCCGGAAGGTAGGCCCAGGGACGCGTGCCCTGCCCCAATCGGCTGGCAGACGCGGCAGGAAATGATCCTGGTGATACGCGCCCCCCAAACGCGACAGCCACCAGCAGCAAGCAGACAATGAAGAAGAAAACGGAGCGGGCTTTTCTGTCCATGCTTTCCTCCCCCGGAATATCCGGGCATAACGGGTGAATGCGGATGAATTCGGAATCTCCTTGCATTTTACACCCAATAGGGAGATAATAAGATGAAAGCAGTTGTCCGACAATTAAATCTCAAGGAGCGAAATAAGCGATGAGCGAGCTTTTTCACGCTAAGCGGCGCATACCGCCAACACTGCTAAAACGCAGGACGCCTGTGCCCAGTGACCTGGAAATTGCGCAAGAAGCGGAAATGAAGCCCATCACCAGGCTGGCGGAAGAGTTAGGCATTTTGCCAGAGGAATTCGAACAGCAGGGGCATTACAAAGCAAAGATAAAACTCGAAATTCTGGACCGGCTGAAAGACACGCCGAATGGAAAATACATCGATGTAACGGCAATTACCCCCACGCCGCTGGGGGAAGGCAAAACCACCACCACAGTGGGGTTAAGCCAGGCCCTGGGCGCGCACCTGGGCTACCGCGTTTTTACCTGCATCCGCCAGCCCAGCCAGGGCCCCACCTTTGGGATCAAAGGCGGGGCCGCCGGGGGCGGCTACAGCCAGGTGGTGCCGATGGAAGAAATGAACCTGCACCTCACCGGCGACCTGCACGCCATCACCGCGGCCAACAACCTGATGGCCGCCGCGCTGGATGCGCGCATGTTCCACGAGTCCACCTCCACCGACGAGCAGTTGTTCGACCGGCTGTGCCCGCGGGACAAAAAAGGCCAGCGGCGCTTTGGAGTAGGCCTGCTGGGCAGGGTGAAAAAGCTGGGCATCACCAAAGCCAACCCGGAAGAACTTACCCCAGAAGAAAGAAGCCGCCTGGTGCGCCTGGATATCAACCCTGAGACGATCACCTGGCGGCGGGTGGTCGATACCTCAGACCGCTTTTTGCGTGAAATCACGATCGGCCAGGGGCCAGAGGAGAAAGGCTTTACCCGCCAGACGGGCTACGATATCACCGTGGCGAGCGAGCTGATGGCGATCCTGGCGCTGACCACCGGCCTGGCGGATATGCGCGAGCGCATCGGGCGGATTGTGGTGGGCATCAGCCGCGGGGGCCAAGCGATCACCGCCGAAGACCTGGGGGTTGCCGGAGCGCTGACGGTGCTCATGAAAGATACACTCAAGCCGAACCTGATGCAGACCCTGGAAGGCACGCCGGTGTTCGTCCACGCCGGGCCGTTCGCCAACATCGCCCACGGCAACAGCTCCATCATCGCCGACCAGGTAGCGTTGAAGCTGGCCGATTTTGTGGTAACCGAATCGGGCTTTGGCGCGGACATTGGCATGGAGAAGTTCTTTAACATCAAATGCCGCTACTCCGGGCTGGTTCCTGATGTGGTGGTGCTGGTAGCCACCGTGCGCGCGTTGAAGATGCACGGCGGCGGACCCAAGGTGGTGGCGGGCAAGCAGCTCGACCCGGCCTATACCGACGAAAACCTGCCGCTGCTGCGAGCCGGGCTGGAAAACCTCATCCACCACATCCAGATCGCCCGCAAGTTTGGCGTGCCGGTGGTCGTGGCGGTCAACCGCTTCGCCACCGACAGCCCCGCGGAGCTGGAGTTGATCCGCAAGGCCGCGGTGGAGGAAGGCGGAGCATTTGACGCGGTGGTTTCCAATCACTGGGAGCTGGGCGGCGAAGGAGCGGTCGACCTGGCGAAGGCGGTGGTGAAGGCGTCCGAACAACCGCGCGATTTCCACTTCCTGTACCCGCTGGAAATGTCCATTAAAGAGAAGATCGAGATCATCGCCAAAGAGGTCTACGGCGCGGACGGGGTCGATTATACGCCTGAAGCCGAGGAGCGCATCGAGGAGTACACCCGCCTGGGCTTCGATCATCTGCCCATCTGCATGGCCAAAACCCACCTGAGCCTCAGCGCTGACCCGGCCTTAAAGGGCGTGCCCAAGGGCTTCCGCATCCCGGTGCGGGATATCCGCGCATCGATAGGCGCGGGCTTTCTCTACCCGCTGCTGGGCAAGATGAGCACCATGCCCGGCCTGCCCACCCGCCCTGCTTTCTTTGATATCGATATCGATTTGCAAACGGGAAGAATATTAGGCCTCTCGTAACCTCAACATGATGGTCGCGCGCCCGAGCGAGTGTTCCTGCCGGGCGCGCGATTCTGTTTAAGCTTATAATCCTGTCACAAAAAAGGCGCATCCTTGTTATAATGTGTATAACGGATTGTAACATTTAACCAGCTTCCATGCCGTTGCGCATGGGGCAGGGATTATTGGAGGTAGAAATGGACACGCAAGGAAGAGAAGCAGAAATGGTGGATGTTGGCCTGCGCCTGCGCTTGCTGCGCGAAGAGCGCGGTATCTCCATGCGCGCGCTGGCCCGCCGGAGCGGCCTCTCTGCGAATGCACTCAGCATGATCGAGCGTGGGCTTACTTCTCCATCGGTCAGCACATTGAATAAGCTCGCCACCGCCCTGGAAGTGCCTATCACCGCTTTCTTCCGCCCGGAACCAATCCGCGAGCAGGTGGTGTTCCGCAAAGCGACAGAACGCAATTTGATCCCATTCTCAAATGGGTTGATCGAGGGATTGGGCGGCGAATCGTTTGTGGGCCGGGTGGAAGCCTTTCTGCTGACCATGGAGGGCGGCGGCAGCAGCGGCCCGCATGGCATGATTCACACCGGGCATGAGCTGGTTTTCTGCCTGCGCGGCACGCTGGAATACGAGGTCGATGGGCAGGTGTATGTGCTCGAACCAGGCGATACCCTGATCTTTGCCGCCCAGCTTATTCACCGCTGGCGCAACCCTGGAACGGCGCAAAACAATGCCATAGTCGTCATCAGCGCGTTTGAAGACAGCGAGCGTCCAGGGGAATTTCACCTGGCTTCCATGATCTCCTACTCCAACCGGCGCATCGAGCTGAACGAAGAAGAAAATGCACCGCTCGATGATGAACTTGGCATCACGGGTTCTGGCGAAGAGATCCACACAGACGGGATTTAAACACAGATGCAAAACAACATACTCCCACTCACAGCCGGTAGGGATTCCTCCGGCGCTTTAACCATTGCGGGCAAAGCGCTGCGCCCGCTGGCCGAAACGTACGGCACCCCGCTGTACATCTACGATGGATACACCATCCGCCAGCAGGTGCGCGGGCTGCGCGAAGCGCTGGAGCGCTATTACCCCGGACAGGCTGAAATTACCTACGCCGCCAAAGCCTATTTCTCTGCCGGTATGGCCCGCCACCTGGCCGGCATGGGGCTGGGCGTCGATGTGGTCAGCCTGGGCGAGCTGACCGTGGCGCGCCGGGGCGGGTTCGCGCCGGGCGTTGTGCACCTGCACGGCAACAACAAGTCCATCGAAGAGCTGTCCGCCGCACTGGATTGGGGCGTGCAGGCCATCGTAGTCGACAGCCTCGAAGAGCTGGAACTGCTGGACAGCATGGCGGCAGAGGCGCATAAACAGGCCGCCATCTGGCTGCGCATATCGCCAGGGGTAAAAATTGACTCGCACAAATATGTACAAACCGCGCACCATACCAGCAAGTTTGGCCTTACCACCGAGGGCGGTCGCGACTCAGACGCCGCGGCAGCGATACGCAGGGCGCGGTCAAGCCAGAGCCTGCGCCTGACCGGGCTGCACACCCACCTGGGCTCGCAAATCTTCGAACTCGATCCATACCGCCAGGCCATCGCCCGGCTGGCTGCGCTGGCCGAAGAAAACGATTTTATCCCCGCCGAGATCAGCCCGGGCGGCGGATGGGGCGTTCCCTATCTCCCCGAGCTGCCTCCCAGCGACCCTCAAGCATGGATTCGCGCGGTGAGCGAAACCGTGCAGGCGGAGTTCAGCAGGCGCGGCTGGCCGCTGCCCAGGCTGGTGATCGAACCGGGGCGCTGGCTGGTGGCGCGGGCTGGGCTTGCGCTGTATGCCGTGGGTACCACCAAAACCGCTGGCGACGGCACGCGCTTCGTGGCGGTCGACGGCGGCATGGCCGATAACCTGCGCCCGGCGCTGTACCAGGCCCAATATACCGCCTTCCTGGCCGAGCGGCCCGACGCGGCGCCTACCCAGAAGGCCAACCTGGTGGGCCGCTTCTGCGAAAGCGGCGACCAGCTCATCGCCGGTGTGCCCCTGCCCGACGTGCGCCGCGGCGACCTGCTGGCGGTGCCCGTGGCAGGCGCGTACCACCTCAGCATGGCTTCCAACTATAACCTCACCCCCCGCCCGGCGGTGCTGTGGCTGGAAGAGGGGCAGGTGGAAGTGCTCCAGCAGCGCGAACGGCTGTTGGAAAACGACTGGTGGGTCAGCGGCGCCAGCAGCCTATAAATTCAACCAGCGCGCCGCGCAGGCGGGCAGGTCGCGCATTGTGCCGACCTGAACCGTACAGGGCGGCAGCGACTCGAGGAAGGCGCGCCCGTAGCGCTTGGTGAGGATGCGCCGGTCGAGAATGGCGACCACGCCCCGGTCGGATTGGGTGCGGATCAGGCGGCCAAAGCCCTGGCGGAAGCGCAGGATAGCCTCCGGCAGGCTGTACTCGTTGAAAGGATCATCATAGGTCTCAGCGCGGGCAGCGACGATTGGATCGGTGGGCACGTCGAACGGCAGCTTCACCAGCACCAGCACAGACAGCGCTTCGCCGGGGATATCCACCCCTTCCCAGAAAGAACGCGTGCCCAGCAGAACCGCCTTGTCCGCTTCGCGGAAGGTCTCCAGCAGGGTGTTCGGCGAGGCGCCCTCGCCCTGCTCATAAACGATGATGCCTGCCTCGGCCAGAGCCGGGGTGATGGCGGTGGACGTGCGCCGGAGCTGCGCGTAAGATGTAAAGAGCGCCAGCAGGCGCCCGCCGGTGGCTTTGCTCAGGTGGATCAGCGCCTGCTCGACCGAGCGCTGGTGACCGTTGACATCCGACGGCTCGGGAATATCATTGACCAGGTAAATCTGCGCCGCGCTCTCATAATCGAACGGTGAACCGAGCTGGAGTTCCTGGGCATCATAGGCATTCAAACGGCTGCGCAGATAATCAAACCCTTCCTGGGTGGCGAGCGTGGCGGAGGTAAGGATAACGGTCGCTTTCTCGCGCCACAGGTACTGCTCCATCAGCGACCCAACGTGCAGCGGAGCCATATTGAGGTTCATCTGGTTTCTACCTGGCTGAACCTCCACCCAGTACACGTGCTGCTTGTTGGGCGTTTGCACCAGGATGTTTAAGTTGCTGTCCGTTTCCGCCAGGTGGCGGTAAGCATCTCCCAGGCTGTTGAGCGCTTCGGCAAATTCGTCATCCTGTACTTCCTGGGCAATTTCTCCACCCGACCGGTACAGGTCATCCAGCAGGTTGAGCAGCAGCCCGGTGGTTTCGTGGGCTTCATCCCAGGCCACCTCCACATTGGTCCACAGCGGAAGGGTGCGGGTAGAATCGACAATGCGTTCCTGCTGCCCGTAGCTGCTGATCGGGCGCCCGTCGCGCTGTTCAGCCAGGAAATCTTCGATCACGGCAAAGAACTCCCGGTAGCAGTGCTCCAGGCGGAAGAGCAGATCGGCGGCGCGGTGGGCCACCTGGTGAAAGGCAGCGAACTCGGCGGGTTTCACCAGGTCTTGCAGCAAGGTGAGCAGGTAACCGATAGCGCCGCTGGTCGGGCCGCCCAAACCGCGCAGCAGCCGGTAAATATCGCCCTGCGAGGCGCGGAAGCTGAGCGCATCCGTTGTGGCCGATTCCATGTGATGGCCTTCATCGATGATGAGGTAATTGTATTCTGGCAGCACGCGGTTCCCAGTGGCCACATCCGACAGCAGCAGGGCATGGTTAACCACCAGAAGGTGCGCGTTTTGCGCAACCTGCCGCGCGCGGTAGAACGGGCAACTGCCCTCAATACGCACCTGGCAGTTTTCAGACTTACAACCTTCATCATCCGCAGAAAGGCGCATCCAGATATCGCGCTCTACCGGGCCGTTGAGGTTGATCTCCCCCCGGTCGCCGCTGTCTGAGCTTTGCTGCCAGACCAGGATTTTCGCCAGCACGCGCATCTCATCCACATTATCCGGGCCGCGCTGGCGCATCACTTCCAGGCGCCGCGGGCAAAGATAATTCGAGCGGCCTTTCAACACAGCCGAACGCAGATCGATCCCGAGCGCTTCGCGCAGGTCGGGAATATCTTTCTTGACCAGTTGGTCCTGCAGGTTGATAGTATTGGTGGAAATCACCACCCGGGTGTTATTATGCACCGCCCACAGCGCCGCGGGAACCAGGTAGGCGAATGATTTTCCCGTCCCTGTACCGGCCTCTACCAGCAGGTGATTCCCATTACACAGCGCGCGGATCACCGCCCGCAGCATCTCTACCTGCTGGGTGCGGAACTCATACTGCTCGAAGTAGCGTGAAAAAGGCCCGCCGTATTCCAGTAAAGAGGCGACCTCATCTTCATCCAGCAGTTGGGGCGGCTCGATGGGCACCAGGGGCGGCAGCACGTTCGCGCGTCCGCGGGCAGCCTCCGGGCGCCTGGAGAGCGGGTGCGAAGCCGCCGGCTGGCGCATGTGCGCGCGCAGAATTTGGCTAAACGTCCAGCGGGCGCCCCAATCAAAAATTTCACTCAAGCGCACAAATTCCGCCACCAGCCCGGTGGGCAGGTTGTGAGCGGCTTCGGTGAACTGTACATAAATCGCATGGGTAACGCGGGCATCATCCAGGGCGCGGTGCGTGGCGGGCAGCATCACCCCCATAAACTGGCCCAGCGCCCCCAGGTTGTAGCGGCTGGCCGTGGGCATCAGCACAGAGGCCAGCTCGTAAGTATCCAGCACATCGTTTTGCAGGAGAATCTGGTGCGGCTGAAGAAAAGAGAGATCGAAGCGCACGTTATGCCCGAGCACCGGCGCATCGCCCACAAAATCCGCCAGGTCCTGGAGAACCGCTTTGAGCGGTGGCGCGTTGCGCACCATTTCGTTGCTGATCCCGGTGAGCTGGGTGATAAAGCTCGGGATGGGCTTGCCGGGGTTGATCAGCGTCGTCCACTCCCCTTCCACGCGGGACCCAGAGAAACGAACTGCCCCGATTTCGATGATGGCATCACTGCGGGAATCAAGGCCGGTTGTTTCAATGTCCAGGGCTACGATAGCGGGCATGTGCCCGATTATACCACCCACCCCACGGACAATCTTTAATTCTCAGTATATAATGATGTGATATTGTTGGTTCATGGGAGATACAATGAACGAAGCGCCGGCAGAGCAGTCATCACTGCAGCAAGTGGAAATCGGAGTCGGGGCCTGGGCGTGGGGAGATCGCCTGGTATGGGGATACGGCAGAGGATATGCCGCGGACGATGTGCGTGAGGCATTCAACGCTTCCATTGCGGCGGGCATCCGCCTGATCGACACCGCGGAGGTGTACGGACAGGGGCAGTCGGAACTGCTGCTGGGAGAATATATCAAAACGGTGGAGCAGCCGCTGGTGATTGCTACCAAGTTCATGCCCTACCCCTGGCGGCTGCGACGCGCCAGCCTGATCAAAGCCCTGCGCGGCAGCCTCAAGCGGCTGGGCCTGGAACGGGTGGATCTCTACCAGGTGCACCAGCCCTTACCCCCCGTCAACCCGGAGACCTGGATGGAGGCCATGACGGAAGCCGTACAGGCCGGGCTCACCCGCGAGGTAGGGGTTTCCAACTACAGCCGCAACTGGATGCAGCGGTCGTATGTAGCCCTGGCGCGTGAAGGGATCCACCTGGCCAGCAACCAGGTAGAATACAGCCTGATCAATCGCAAGGTGGAGAAGAATGGGCTGCTCAAGCAGTGCCAGGAGCAGGGCGTGCGCCTGATCGCATACAGCCCGCTGGGCATGGGACTGCTGACCGGCAAATACACGCCTGAGAACCCGCCTTCCGGATTCCGCGGGGGGCGCTATAACCGGGCCTTTTTGCAGCGCATGACGCCGCTGCTGACGCTGATTAAGCGCATCGGGTCGGACCATGATGGGAAAACACCCGCGCAGGTGGCGCTGAACTGGTGCATCTGCAAGGGTACCCTGCCCATCCCAGGGGCAAAAAACCTCGCCCAGGCAGAGCAGAACGCCGGGGCTGTGGGCTGGAAGCTTACCGATGAAGAAGTCGCCCAGCTTGACCAGGCCTCCGACCGCCTTTGGGACTGACGGTTTCCCGGCGGGGAAACGGAAATGGATCGCATTCTATCCCAGGTATTCGGTATAATTGCGTTATGGACAACAAACAAGCACAATTCTTCCCCTTCCATGGAATCAACGAGTTTATGCTGCCAGAGTACCGGCTGCAGGTGATCCAGTCGGTATTCAACGGTTTCAACGAGCTGCCCGGCGAGCGCCGCTCCGCGCTGAACGGCCTGGTAAAACGCCACGTACAGGTGCCTGGGTTCCGCAACAGCACCCAGGCCCTGGCGGGGATCAAGGCCCGCGCGGCGGTATCCACCTTTGAGCGCCGCCCCGAATTCGTCGCCCAGGTGCTGCAGGCCTGGGCCGAACTGCACCCGGAACTGCGCCAGAAAGTGTACGACTTTCTGAAAGCGCGCGAATGGGAGATGCTGCCGCCCGAAGCCGACCGCAGCAAGCTGCCCGGCTTCCTGACTGAGTGGCCCGAGGGGCAGGACTATGATGTGCTTGGCCAGGGCTTCGCGGAAATGTATCCCGGGTACGAGCCCCACGAAAACGATCTGCGCCTGATGATCGTCTGGCTGGCAGACCGGCTGCCGGTGGATATGTACAAAGACGATGATGAGGACGAGGAAGAAGAATAATCGCCGAATAAAAAATCCGGGCCGCGCGGCCCGGA
>CAYTHO010000007.1:0-98322 GCA_964437595.1 uncultured Anaerolineaceae bacterium | reverse complement strand
GGTGCGGTTTTCCTCAAGGGGATTACCGCACTACTTTTTGTCTAAATACGAATTATAAATGGTTCGACGGTTCACCGTTTACGAAGGGATCCTCATGCAAACAGAAAAGATCAGCGTTCTTCTTGTTGACGATCACAACATGGTACGCATGGGCCTGCGGGCTTATTTCAGCACCCTCGCGGATATCGAGGTAATTGGCGAAGCCCCAACCGGGGCAGAAGCCGTTCGCCTGGTTGGCGAACTGGCGCCTGATGTGGTTCTCATGGACCTGCTCATGCCCAGCATGGATGGGGTGGAAGCCACTCGCCAGATCAAAAAGATCAGCCCATCCACGCAGGTAATTGTGCTGACCTCCTACCATGAAGATGAACATATCTTTCCGGCCATCCGCGCCGGGGCGCTTTCCTATGTTCTCAAGGATATCGATCCCGATGATCTGGCAGACACCATCCGGCGGGCGCGGTCTGGCGAGGCGGTTTTGAATCCGCGCGTTGCCGCCCGTATGGTTCAGGAAATTCACGGTGCGCGCTCGCAGGGTGTAAACCCGTTTCAGGAATTAACCGACCGCGAGTTAGAAGTTCTCCGCCAGGTAGCTGCTGGCAAGAACAACCGCGAGATTGCCGAGGCCCTGGTGATCAGTGAAAAAACGGTCAAGACCCATATCACCAATATTCTCAGCAAGCTCCACCTCGCTGACCGTACCCAGGCGGCTGTATTTGCCTGGCAGGAAGGCATTGTCCGCCGCAGCCGCCCCGGCGGCGCCTGAACCTCCTACAAAAATCCTCCCCTGAACCTACCCTTTTTCCGCCTTCAGTCTGATTTCATCGCTTCATCATTCTGCTATCCTGTAACAGACCGGCTGCAAATGAACCGCCGGCGCCTGGAGCAGAACATGAAGAAACACATCCTTACCCTATCCTTAATATTGGCAGTGCTGATTGCCGCTGCTTTTCAACCCAATTTTGTCCCAACTGTTCAAGCCATTGGCAGCGAACCAAATATTCTTACGGAACCACCGCAGCCGGACCCAGCCAGCAACGCTGTTTCTGCCAACCCGGTGGTGCAGATCATTGTTGGCATGTTTGCTACACTGTTTGCAATTCTTACGTTCGTACCGTATCTGTGGCAGGAATCCAGTCAGGATGGTGCCATCCGGTTGGACCCATATCATGATTGAATTTGCATTGCACCCACAGTGCTGATAATTTCAAACGCAAAATGCGGCGCCGCAACGCCGCATTTTGCGTTCTAGCACACTTTTACCAGCCGAATGGTCCTACTCCGCGTTGAATAGCAGGAATGACCTTCCAGGTGGGATCAATGGTGGTGTACAGTTCCGGCGTCCATCCAACATCGGTGGAAAGGTCCGGATCATGGGTGGCATTATACTCGGCTACCACGTTCACTGGCCTGAGACCCTTATTGCCGTTCACCATGGTTCCGGTGTCAAAGATCTTCGTACCTTTGTAGACCCCTATGAAGTTAGCGGGTGGCACGCTCTGATCCGTCATAAAAACGTTGTTTTCTGCATAGATGGACGAATCGATCCCCACGCCCCAACTGTAAACGTAATTGGGGGTATTGGCAATTTTGTACAGGTTGTTGTACACGTGTACCTGACCAAAGCGGACTCGCGGAACGCGCTGGCCCATTCCATCGAACATATTATGGTGTAAGGTAACCTTGAGCTTGCCTTTGTCGCCCGCTGCCGTGCTTCCGCTGTCTGATGATCCAATCAGCATCGTTTTATCGTGGTTTCTGAATACGTTCCAGGAGACTGTCACATAATTGGAGCCATTGGTGATGTCGAGCAATCCGTCATGCACCTGGTAGATTACGCCAAAAACTAAGGGCAGCTTTTTGTCGATCGTATCATCATCCTCGAAGCGGTTGTGGTCGACCCATACGTGGTGAGCATTGCGAATGGAAATGGAATCGTATAGGGCGTTCCACGAGCCTTTCTCGCCATCTGATGGACTCCACTCGGGGAAGCAGTCATAGGTATCCTTGAAGGTGATATTGCGAATAATGATGTTCCCGGGGTTATCGATGGCAAATTTGCGGATGTCGAGCCACGCGCCGCGGATGGTCGCTTTACTGCCCAGACCAACAATAGTGGTATTCGAACCTACCCGGATGCGCACGCGTTCTTGCTGCGCATTACGTGAGGCCAGCCGCGCATCTTCTAGCGGACCGTAAATTTCCTCATCGGATTCGGGGTCTGGAACCCACACTGCCGGGTCATAGGTGGCCATAAAGGCTTCGGGCGTGTAACCGTCGCGATAGTAGTCCTGGCAGGTGAGAGGCTGGTTGTTATCATCTACATTCGCATCGATTGTTCCATCGATATAAATGATCTTTGGCTCGTCGGAGGGGTTTTTGGGTGGTGGGTAAACCCCGTTGTTGAGCGCTGCGATCAGTTCGCTGCGGTTGTGGACAATGTATACCTGTTCCGGGTCTGCTGCGGACCCGCCGGTTGTACCGGTGTCAAATGATGCCCAGCCATCATTTTCACCCAGTATTTCCGTGCCCAGGTCTCGTTTCCCGGTTGCGGCCATGGTCGGCGCCATGAGGATCAGGCTGCAGGCCGCAATAAGACTGAATAATCTCCAATTTCGCATAACATTTCCCTTCCTGGATGCAAGCAAAACGTTTGGATGCAAACTGCCCGCGACGACGATGGACCGGCAGCAGTGAGGGCGGATATCGATTGATACGAACAAGGGAAAAAATAAATCTACCAGTAAAATTTTCGAATTGTTAACGGTAAACAAAACTGGAGGAAGAAGAACAGAACAACTGAGCCAGTACCATCATAGCATGCCTGTTTTGGACTTTACCGCTCTGTTCATGCCCGCATTTGGACTATTCCGATTTTGACGCTCCTGACCTTGCAGTTTACTTGTTTAACAGTACGGCCCGGCTGATTGCAACTTCCGGTCCTTCCGCGGCGGTAAAGCCCTGCTTCACCGCCGCCTGCACCTCCTGATCATATTTCCGTTTGCTGACGTGTATGATTGGCTCAACGAGCAAGAGCCGACCGCTGGGTTTTAGCAGGTTGTAAATCTCAGCCAGGAAAGTATCTGGCTGTCGTACTTCGTGCAGCATCCAGAAAGCCAGCGCGAAATCGATCGGCGTGGTAACGCCTATTTGCTCGGGCTTCGTCAGGTGTGTTTCAATACGTTCAAGGACCCCGGCCTGTTCTGCTCGCCTACGCAACCCAGCCAGCATCTCCGGTTGCAAATCCGCAGCGATGACCAACCCGTGTTTCCCTACCAGGCGCGCCATAGGGATGGTAAAGTATCCAACCCCTGGCCCGACATCCAGCACAGTTTGCTCTTGCTCTACCAATCCGGCAAGAATCCGTTCGGGTTTTTGCATCAGTTGCCGCAGTGGATTATCATACGCTCCGATGATCCACCATGGGCAGGTATTGTTCTTAGCATGGCTACGCAATTTCATTGATTTCTCCAGAGAATAGAGGTTTAGACATTAATCCGTGCAGTTTTCATCATTTTGTGAATCCCCAGTATCGCCACCTATTATATGTTTCTCTCGCTACCTTTTGCTACTTTCCTCGTATAATATTCAGAGGAGAATTTTCCCTATGAACCCAGCAATTGAAGATTTCATCCAGTGTAAGCGTTTAGCAATCGTTGGCGTGTCCCGCTCCGGCAAAAAGTTTGGCAATACCATCCATACTGAATTGAAGCAGCGCGGTTATAAAGTTTCCATCATCCACCCCGATGCCAAAGAAATTAACGGCGAGCCGTGCTACTCCAGCCTGGCCGCTGCCAAAGGGCAGGTGGATGGCGTGGTGATCTGTGTTGCCCCCGCCAAAGCCAAAGAAGTGGTGCGTGAGGCAGCCGAGGCAGGCATTACCAAAGCCTGGCTGCAGATGGGAGCGGAGAATGCTGAAACGGTGGCGCTTGCTAAAGAATTAGGTGTTTCCCTCGTCAGTGGGAAATGTATCCTCCTGTATGCTACTCCGGTCACCGGGTTTCACGGTTGGCATCGCGCTTTTGCGCGTCTGTTTGGACAGCTTTAGGGCTTCAATAGTCGATAGTGATGAACAAAATACTGGTCGCCTACACCACCAACGCCGGATCGACCGAAGAAGTAGCCCGGGCGATTGCGGATGAACTAGGGAAGAGCGGGCAGGTGGATTTATACCGCCTGGAAGAAGTTAGCAGCCTCAACGATTATGGCAGCGTGGTCATCGGTGCGCCAATGATCCTCGGTTGGAGCCGCCCCGCATTGCGATTCCTCAAGCGCCACCGCCAGGAACTTTCCAGCAGGCAGGTGGCCTGTTTCTGCACTCTGATGAGCCTCACCCAGACCCATCAGGACTCAATCGAGGGTGTTCCTGTCTATATCGACCCTGAGCTACCAGCTGAGCCAAAGAATCCGCGCCGCCTGAGTATTAAAGAGTCCTATGCCACAATATCTAACTATTTGCGCCCTTTGCTGAAGGCCGCCCCATCGGTAAAGCCGGTCAGCATTGGCATGTTTGGTGGCAAAATGGAGATGTTCCGCCTCAAGTGGTGGCAGGCGCTATTTGTGATGATCATCATCCAAGCCCGACCCGGCGATCTGCGCAACTGGGAAATCATCCGTTCCTGGGCGAATGGGCTCAAGTTGGGATAGGTTTGAAATGGCCGCAACCATCCTTCAACTTGTTATTCTATTCCTCGCAGGCCTCTTCTCTGGCCTGACCCTATTTCTTGCCACCGTCCTGCGCTGCGTCTTCAACGATATGCCTGAGGCAGCCTTCCATGATCTTTTCAGCCGCGTGATTCGATTTGGCCGGCGTTCCATTTTCATCAATATTCTGGTGGCTGCCCCAGTGATCTTGCTGGCAGCTTACCCTTTTTTTTACCACACCAGCGATCCGCTGTTCTATGCCGGCAGTTTCTTTTACGTGATTGGCTCGCTGACCATCTCCCGGCTGCTTAACGAACCAACCTATAATGAATTCCTCCGCACCTCACGCGAGGATACCGCGCGCATTACTCAGTTGCGCGGTAGGCTCAACCGCCTTAATATCGCCCGTGCTGCTTTCTCAACTCTGGGCACTGTTTTGATCGCCTGCGCAGTTGCCCTGTAAACGCATAAGAAAGCATGGGAAATAGGGACGTTTACCCCCTATTTCACTTCGCCTGCCCACAGCCTGCGCATTTCATCACTGGTTTGCAGCAGTTTATCCAGCCTGCCTTCGGCTTCCACCTTCCCATCTTTGAGCACGATGATATGGTCTGCTCTGCGCAGCGCCGCCCGGCGGTGCGATACCACCAGGCAGGTGGCTGAAGATGCCTCTGGCGCTGCATCTCCATCTGATTTCTCAAATACCCGTTCCCACAGAATGCGTTCTGTCTCCACGTCCAGCGCGCTGGAAAGATCGTCAAACACCAGCAGCTCGGGGTCGCGCACGAACATTCGCGCCGCCGCGGTGCGCTGGATCTGCCCGCCAGACAGCTTCACCCCTTTAGGTCCAACCTTTGTATCCAGCCCATCATCGAAATCACCCAGGTCGCGTTCCATCACCGCAGACCGGACTGCCCGGTAAATATCTTCATCGGTGCGATCCAGGCCCATCAAAATATTATCTCGCAGGGTATCGCTGAACAGGCGCGGCACCTGCCCGGTATAGGCGCAGTAAGGCGGAATGAAAAACTCTCCCGGCTTTTCGACCATCGCGTCATTCCAGAAGATCAGCCCCTCATCTTTAGGCAGCAGGCCCAACAGTACTCGCAGCAGCGTTGTTTTCCCAGAACCAATTCGTCCGGTAACCACGGTGAACGATCCGCGCGTGAGCGACAGGCTGATATTTTTGATACCGTTTTCCGATCCTGGGAATTGGTAGCTCAGGTTGCGGGCCACCAGGTGCTTGAGTTTGAGCGAATCCTTCTTCTTGGGATACGTTACTTCGGGGAATTTGCCGCTCATATACACCGGGCTGAACGTCACCAAGGCCTCAGGGTTGGCCCCCTGCATCAGCCGCTGCATGCGTTCGAGCGAAATGCCAATCTGCCGGTAGCGGGCAATCAGCAGACCCGAGAAAGCCGTCATATCCGAGAGGAACTCAAGGTAATAAACGAACAGCGCGAAATCCCCTACCGTAAAGGTGCCTGCCTGCATGGCCTGCCCTGCCAGAATCAGGATCACTCCAGTGCTCAAGTTTGAGGCATTATGGAAGATTGAGTTCAGGATCTCGTTGAACAGGCGGTCGCGCAGCGCCAGTACCCGCCGCTCGTTGTTCAGTTCATTAAATCGCCCAATCACGCCGTCTTCGGCTGTGTTTACCTTTACAGCCTGTACCGCGCCGAAGAATTCGCCGATGAACCCGGTGATGATCCCGGTGGCCCGGCTGCTGGCCCGGCGGTACTCGTCGATGCGCTTGGTAGATGCCGCGGCAATGATGCCTGCCACCACCAGCGGCAGCAGCGCCAGCCCGGTATAGGTGGGGCTGATGCGCACCATCACGATCAGCGCGATTACATTAAAGGCCACCGACCCAAGGATATCGTTGATCCACAGTGCAAAGAGCGGGATCTCAAAGGTATCACCGCGGAAGCGGCTGATAGCTTCACCGGGTGAGTCGGGCAGCGCTGAAGCGCCCGGGCGGCGCAGGATATGGCGCAGCAGGTTCTTACGCAGCAGTGTCATCGTATTCATGAAGAACGGGACGTTGGTGGTCACCAACCCGAAAATGCCCAGGATGCTGCCCATCTCGGCGGCAAACAGCAGCGCCACGATTGACCACACGTTCAGCCCCAGTTGGGCGTTGCCGCTCAGCATGTTGAAAAATTCGCGGATCGCCAGCCCGGGCACCTGGTAGAACAGCATCGTAAACAGCATGGCCAGTGAATTGGCCAGCCACAGGTCCTTGCGGTAGATGATCATCTTCAAGATGACCTTCCAGGCAGGCAGGCGCGGCCAGGTGCGTGGGATATCGGTGTTATACGCTGCTGCCTGTTCGGCTGTGCGGGCAGTGGAAGTATTGGTTGCGGGAGTGGTGGTTACGCCGTTAACGCTCATGCTAACACCTCCTCTAACCCGGTGCGCAGCAGGCCGTGGAAGCGGGTTGTAGAATCGGCTGCCAGCCGCTCTCGGTCGCCGTGCTCAACAACGCATCCATCCTCCAGGATCATCACCGCGCTGGTACGGTGCAGCGTGCCCAGCCGGTGGGCGATGATGATGGCGGTGCGGTTTAACAGCAGCTTATCAATTGCTCGCTCGATCAGCTGTTCGGTAGCGGGGTCTAGCCGCGATGAAGCCTCGTCCAGAATGACCAGGCCGGGATCGCGCAGGAAAATCCGAGTAAAAGCCAGCAGCTGTGCCTCGCCCGCCGAGATACTGCGCCCGCCGGTTTCTAACTTGGTATCCAGGCCGTTGGGCAGCCGCTCTAACCATTCTTCGAGTCCAAGCTGTTCAATGACCTCCAGAATCTTATCGTCTGGGATGCTGCGGTCGAAGAAGGTGATATTGTCGCGCACGGTGGCCTGGAACAACTGTACATCCTGTGTTACCAGCGCGACCCGTTCGCGCAGGGCGCGCAGCCTTGGCTGGGTGAGGGGGGTATTGCCTAAAAGGATGCGCCCCTGGGTGGGGTCATACAGCCGAAAGATCAGCCGCGCCAGCGTGGTCTTGCCCGATCCTGTGCGCCCCAGCAGCCCCATGACTTCTCCGGGCTGCAGTTGGAAATCGATATTCTCCAGGACCTTTTCATCTTCTTTATATGCGAAGTTGACATTTTCGAAGGCTACCGCCAGCGCACCAGCAGGCAAATCGGCTCCCGGTCCATCGGTAATTTTCGATTGGATGGCGCGCAGCTCGCGCAGACGTTCGGTGGCCGCTCCGATGTTTTGTAGATTCTCTACCTGTTGGGTCAGCTCGCGGATCGGGCGGCGCATCAGGTTGGTATAGGTGACGATCAGGTACACAGTTCCCAGGGTAACCACACCCTCATTGAACAGCAAATACCCGGCCACCAGCGCCATTGCCGCGCCAGCCGTCATGCACATGCCCGCCACAAACCGCACCAGTACGAACCGTCGCTGCGAGTCGCGCCAGTGACCCAGCACGGTACGCGACAGCTTATACAGCCCGAGCACCACGAAGTCTACCGCGCCGCTGGAGCGGATATCCTCTGTGCCAGACAGGCGTTCTTCCAGGTAGCCGAACATGTCGGCAATTGCCTCGCGGAACTTCTTTTGATAAGGGATGGCGATTCCGCGAACGCTATTCAGTGCAAGAAGCGTGAGGATGGCAAATCCCAAAAAGGCCAGCCCGATGCGCCAATCTTCGATCAGCAAAGCTGCGATGATACCTGCTAGTAGAACGATATTCCCCAGCACGCGGATCACCAGCTGCGAGAAAAAGTTAGAGAGTTCTGCCACATCCCCGTCGATGCGCTCGATCAGTTCTCCGGGACTGACGTTGTTGTGATAGCTCATATCCAGGTTCAAACAGTGGCGGGCCATCTCCGCGCGCAGCGCGTTGGTTGCCGTCCAGGCCACGTTTTCACCAAGGTATGTAGCGCTGACTCCCACTACCTGCTGCACCAGGGCGATGCCGATGAAAATCAGGGCCGCGGTAAGCAGCGGTCCCGTTTCCTGGCTGGTCTGGGCAGTATCGATGAAAAACCGCATAATCTGCGGGTTAATCAGCTGCATCCCAATACTGCCGAAGAGCAGTACCGCCAGCAAAATAAAGCGCCACCTCTGCGGGCGAATGTACTTCGCCAGCAGATCCCAATACTGTTGAAAAGGGATTTTCAAGGAGATTCTCCTGAACCGTAGGGAAAAACTCGCCGGTTGTATTTCGCGGCAAGCGCAGCGTTTATCACGTTGAATATATCAATGCAGCCTGTCTGCCATCTGTGACAGATTTTATTATCGCACAACCTGCTTTCATGGGCAAATTGCAGCAGGGAGAGAGGATAAATATATACTATAATTATATAAATTCATCTAGAACAGCTTACAGGACGGACAATGAATATCAAAAAAGATCAGCCCACCACAATTGACGAGTACATTGCCCAGTTTCCAGAGGATGTGCAGCAAATCTTGAAGAAGATCAGAACAGTGATCAAGGAATCAGCGCCGGAAGCTGCGGAAAAAATCAGCTATGGAATGCCGACGTTTTACCAGCATGAGAACCTGGTTCATTTTGGCGGTCATCCGCGTCATATCGGCTTTTACCCCACTCCACAAGGGATAGAGGCTTTCAAAGAAGAGGTATCCACCTATAAGTGGGCCAAAGGCTCGGTGCAGTTTCCCCTCGATCAACCCATTCCGTATGACTTAATCACCAGGATCGTTAAGTATAGAGTAGAGCAGGTGCGGAAAAGATAAGCAACAATTACCCCCTATCCGGTCCATTCTTGATGTACTTTTCTTTAATAAGTGCTTCTACTTCTTGAATTGTTCGATTAAACGGTCCCGGCGCTTCCATTTTTAGGCTGGTTACAGCGGCTGCCCAGACCATCGCTTCGGCGGGCGGGCGTGTGAGGCGCAGGGCCATATATGTACCAATGCAGGTATCGCCGCGCCCGCTGCGCCCTACCATGCTGCGCGGGTAGAACCCGGCCTGGTGAAACTCTCTCTCCGCGTACACCAGCACCCCATCCTGGTGCGTAAGTACGATCTCGCCCGGCCCCATCTCAGCCAGGATCTTCGCCGCCCGCCGGTGATCGCTTTCTCCTGTCAGCAGTTCTGCTTCAACCGCATCGCACTTGACCACGTCCAGCCGGCAGAGTGTGGCCTGCATTTCATCCCACGGCGCGGCGGTCACGATGCCATCGTGGATGACGCGGATAAATCCCTGCATATCGGCGGCCAGGAATATCCCCTTCTCTTTGAGCGCCTCGATGATCTCTGTCCCCACCTCGCCGCGGAAGCTGGCCCCAATCACCGCCGCCCAGGCGTTCAGCGGCTCCACCTGCTCCAGCCCTATTGCCCCGGCTGCCCTGGTGACAGACAGGCTGCGGATATCTGGGTTAGTAGTCGGGTATTCCAGCTGCAGGCAGGTGGAATGCGGGGAGTAGGTAGCGTAGCAGTCGACCCCCAGCGCAGTCAGCCGCTCAATCACCTGCCGATCTTGCTCTGCAAGCCGTGTGACCACTGCGACACAGAGGCCCAGCCGCGCCGCCGCATTCGCCGCGTAGTTTACTGCTCCGCCGTCCACCACACGCGTTCCAGCAGGGGTAATGATCGTATCCTTCGTGTAATTACCGATGTAAAGGATATCGTACATTGCCATGCGTTTCATTGGCGTGCTTTATCCTTCTTCGTGGATTGCACAGTTATCCCGGAAAGATCCGGCTGATGACCCAGTAAATCCCTGCGCCGACCAGCGCTGTGGCTGGAATCGTCAGCAGCCAGGCGGCGGTGATTTCCTTGACCACCCCCCAGCGCACCTTATTTATCCGCTCGGATGCGCCTACCCCCATGATCGCCGAACTGACCACCTGGGTGGTGCTCACTGGCCCACCTACCAGTGATGCGCCCAGGATTACCACTGCCGAAGTGAGCTGCGAGGCAAATCCATCCACCGGGCGGATCTTGAAGAACTTTGCCCCCAACGTGCGGATCAGCCGCCACCCGCCGATCGATGTGCCCAGCGCGAATACCGCGGCGCAGCTCAGCACTACCCAGCCTGGTACGGTAAACTTCGGTAGATACCCCCCAATCAACAGAGCGAGTGTAATGATCCCCATGCTCTTTTGAGTATCGTTCGCGCCGTGTGAAAGCGATAGCGCCAGGCCGGTTACAACCTGTCCCTTCTTGAAAACCTGGTTGATGCGTGGCGTAGCATTCCAGCATGCCAGGTAGATGATGCGCAAAATGGCATATCCAATAACAAACCCGATAACCGGCGAAAGGAACAAGGCGGCCAAAATCTTCAATAATCCTGGTTGATGGATCGCCTCTAGTCCAGCCCCCATGCTCACTGCGCCAATAAACCCGCCAATCAAAGCATGCGATGAACTGCTGGGAAAACCCAGGTACCAGGTTAATAGATTCCACAGGATTGCCGCTGTTAGCACCGACAGGAGCACCTGAAGATTGATGGAATCAGGGGCGACGATTTCATTGCCAATAGTCTCAGCGACTGCGACACCAAAGATAAATGGCCCGGTAAACTCAGCCATAGCAGTGATCCCCAGCGCAGCGCGCGGCGAGAAGGCACGCGAGGATATCATAGTGGCAACTACATTACTAGAATCGTGTACGCCGTTGAGAAGCCCAAACAACAGCGCCAGCGCAACAACGGCAATGACAAATGGGTCCATCCGCAGCCCCGTCAGGCGATCTTTACTACAATATCGGCGATCACGTTGGCCGCTTCGTCTCCGCGGTCCGCAGCATTGCTCAGGTGACGGTACACCTCGCGCGACTTCAACATCTTCACGACCTGTTTGATGTCCTCGCCACCGCTGAAAAGATCCGCGAGTGCTTCACGGTACACATCCTCCACCCGGTTTTCTAGTGCTTTAGCTCGTTGGGCATGTTCGTTTGCCACCCCAGGGTGCTGTTCCAGCCGGTCGACTGCCATCAGCAGCTCGGAAGCCGCATCTCGCAGCAGTGTTGCAATGCGCTGCATATACGGCGTGGGCTTGACCCTCAAGATTTCCATCTCGCTAATCGTGCTGTAAGCATAATCGATCACATCATCAATCGTACGCGAGAGCGCGAAAATATCTTCCCGGTCAAAAGGCGTGACAAACGTGCGGTTTAGCTCATCGATCAAGATTCGGCGGGCTTCATCAGCCTCTTTTTCCTTTGCGGTCAGCATCTCCGCCGCCGCCGAATCCTGCGTGGTCATATAATTTTTCAAAGCTTCCAGCCCATCCAGTGTTAACTGCGCCTGTTCGTGGATCAACTGAATGAACTTGTTTTGACGCTTTTTGAAAAAGAACTTCATTGCATCCCTCATGTGACCTTTCCACTAATTGTACCGTCATTTTCACTTCTCGACCTAAACGATGTTCCATTGTCCGACAAGTTTATAGGCAGCCAAAACCAATCTCATATATACTATCTATTGGAGTGGTTTCATCCACGGAAGTATCGTGGTCGTGATCCTCGCCGCCATCCCCAACTTTATTGGAGCGCCATGAACATGTTTCTTCCCGATAAGTTTGTCCCAGTACAGGGAGCCAGGGTCAAGGTAACCGTGTATGATATCTGCCCGCTGCGTGAAGATTACAGCGTTACGCCGATTGTTTTATCGATATTGCGCGATCTGGCGCGAGGCACGGAGGTACTGGTCGATCACTCGGATGACATAATAAGCGAAACCACCCTGTCAGAAAAGCGGGTGGAAGATGCATTGAGAATGACGGATGCCGATTTGCTGGTATTTGGCAGCTACGTGGCTACCCGTTCGAATATGCAGCCAATGATCCACCTGGTTTGTACATACGGCAGGCCGATGGAGGCGGGTGGTGGGCTTCCGCAGGGAATGGATTTGAATCAGGCGGTCGAGGAAGGCGACGCAATATTGCAAATGCCCCGCCACGTCCTGATACGTGATGTTCTTCCGGTAGGGGTGTTGGAAACGCTTTCTTTCCAGAACGGTTTAGCGGAAGAGATTTTCAATATCGCGCAGTTTATCCAGGCGGTGAAATTGTATAAAGCCGGGAAGTTTGAAGAAACGACCCAGGTGGTTGGCAACATCCTTAACCGCCTTGGAACGGAAGAACAATGGCCATCCTATTGGGCGCCGTTCAACTACCTGAATATGCTCAGCGGGCTGGCCTACCTGCGCATGGGAAACGGACAGGCCGCCGCGTATACATTATCCAACGCGATGGCTCGTAGCACCCCGGCAAAGATGCGCATTCAGCGCTGCGCCGAACAAATCTTCGCGTCGCTGATTCAGCCGCAGGCGCCTGAGCCAGAAGAAAGCGGCGAGGCGGACCAGGCGCCTGAGCAACCAAAGAAAGAATAACTGTCCGTATAGCCTTCTAAGAAAAACTTGACAAACCATATCGAATTCGGTAAACTATCATCAACTCCGGTTGGGGAGTAGCTACCTGCAAAACAGGATGGAACGTCGTCATGACGGGGCTTGAAAAACCCCCGGCTTCCATTGTGATAGCGAGACCACCGCAACGATCTGTTGTGGTGGTTTTTGTTACCTCCACGCAGAACTACATCTTCAAAGGGAGCATTGTTAATGAAAATGGATCAATCCAATCCGTGGTATGCCCTGCACAGCGATGAGGTGTACCAACGCCTGGAAACGAAGCCTGAAGGCCTTTCGCAGGATGAAGCTGCCAAACGGTTGGACCAGTTCGGTTTGAATGAGCTGAAAGCCAGTGGAAAAACCAGTGCGCTATCCATCTTGCTGGAGCAGTTTAAAAATATATTCGTCGTGATCTTGCTTGCCGCGACCATAGTATCGGCAGTCTTGGGGCACGGCGTTGAATCCATCGCTATTGCGGTGATCGTTCTATTTGCAGTACTGTTGGGTTTCATCCAGGAATACCGCGCCGAACGTGCCATTGACGCGCTGAAGAAGATGGCCTCTCCCACGGCCAGTGTGCTACGTGGCGGTAAAGAAGTCGAAGTGGAAGCCAGCACCCTGGTACCTGGCGATGTAATTTTGCTGCAGGCTGGCGACCGGGTCCCCGCCGATGCCCGTGTAGTACAGTCGGTTAACCTCCAGTTGGAAGAGGCTGCGCTGACGGGCGAATCACTGCCCGTGGAAAAGCGAATTGAACCATTATCAGGTGATAACCTCGCCGTAGGTGACCGGAGAAATATGCTGTATTCCGGCACCGCGGTTACCTATGGGCGTGGAAAAGCCGTGGTCACCGAAACTGGCATGCAGACCGAGTTTGGCAAGATCACTGGGCTGCTTCAGGAAGTGAAAACAGCGCAGACGCCGCTTCAGAAGAACCTGGACCGGGTAGGCAAGACCCTGGCAAAGGCGACGCTGGTGGTGGTGGTAATTATTGTCCTCCTGGGGGTGCTTCGGGGGCAGCCGCCGCTAGAAATGTTCATATTCGGCATTGCGTTGGCCGTGGCGGTTGTGCCTGAGGCGCTGCCAGCAGTGGTGACCATTTCTCTGGCGCTGGGCATCCAGCGTATGGTAAAGCGCAACGCGCTGGTGCGCCGCCTCCCCACAGTGGAAACATTAGGCAGCACCACGGTGATTTGCTCTGATAAAACCGGGACGCTAACAAAAGATGAAATGACCGTGCGCAAGATTTTCGTGGCTGAAAAAATGGTCGAGGTAGGCGGTTCTGGCTACGAACCAAGCGGGAAATTTGAAATCACCGGTGTTCCGGTGACGGGCGGCGCGCCATCCCTCGGACTTGCTGCTGAGAACAACCTTAAGATAAACCCGGCTGTGGTCGATGACACGCTGCTGGATCTGCTGCGCGGCGCTGCGCTTGTATCAGACGCGCGCCTGGTGCAAGTCGACGGGCGATGGGATATCAAAGGCGATCCGACCGAAGGCGCCCTGGTGGTTGCTGCCGCCAAAGCTGGACTGGCGAAAGAGGAACTCGACCGGCAGTTCCCGCGCCTGGATGAAATCCCGTTCACATCGGAAACCAAGCGCATGACCACCTTGCAGCAGATGCCGCACGGCAAACTGGCCTATTCGAAAGGCGCGCCAGAGGTGATCCTGGCATCCAGCACGCGCTACATTGCGGAAGATGGCGAGCGCGATCTGACCCCTGAAGCGCGAGAGGAAATTGCTGCCGCGGCGCGGGAGATGGCTGGGCAGGCGCTGCGGGTGCTGGCGGTTGCCTCGCGACCGGCTGAAAGCATCAGCGAGGCCGAGCAGGACATGACCTTCTTGGGCCTGGTGGGGATGATCGATCCGCCCCGACCTGAGGCCAGGGCCGCAATCCAAACCAGCATGCAGGCTGGCATCCGCCCGGTTATGATCACTGGCGATCACCCTGTGACGGCAAAAGCTGTTGCCGAGGAACTGGGCCTTTCGAAGAACGGACGACGGGTGGTGACCGGCGTTGAGTTGGAGCAGATGAGCGACGAGGACCTGGAGCGGGAAGTCGAGAATATCGATGTGTATGCGCGGGTTTCCCCGGCGCATAAGCTCAAAGTAGTTACCGCGCTGCAGAACCGTGGCCACATTGTGGCGATGACGGGCGATGGCGTCAATGATGCTCCGGCGTTGAAGAAGGCCGATATCGGCATTGCTATGGGAATTACCGGCACCGATGTGAGCAAAGAGGCTGCCTCGGTAACGCTCACCGACGACAATTTTGCCTCGATCGTAGCGGCGGTTGAAGAGGGGCGGGGGATTTTTGGAAACATCAAGAAATACCTGATGTACCTGCTTTCCTCGAACATCGGTGAGATTGGGCTTATGGCAGGGGCAGCGCTGTTGGGCATGCCGCTTCCATTGAGCGCAGTACAGATTTTATTTGTCAATTTAGCCACCGATGGGCTCCCGGCCCTGGCACTGGCAGTTGACCCGCCCGAGAAGGATCTGATGCAGCGTAAACCCCGCGACCCGCGCCGGGGCATCTTTACCCGGCCCGTAGTATCACTAATGGTTGCAGGGGGTGCCTGGTCGGCGCTGGTCAACCTGGGTATGTTCAGTTGGGCAATCAATTCAGGGCGCAGCCTGGCCGAAGCCATGACCATGGCCTTTGTCTCGCTGGTCCTCATCCAGTTCTTCAAAGCCTATAATTACCGTTCAGACCGGCATTCCGTACTGCGGCAGCCGTTCAGCAATAAGTGGCTGAACCTGGCCATTCTGTTCGATTTAATGATGCTGTTGGCGATCGTGTACGTGCCCTTCCTCCAGACGCCTTTTGGCACGTTCAGCCTGACGCTGGAAGATTGGCTGATCATAACGGCCGTCTCGCTAACCATTTCGCCCGTGCTTGAACTGGTCAAATGGATGGAGCGGCGCGGCTGGTTTGGACAGATGGACTAATTAATGATATATTTGATCAACAGGAGTTAGAAGCTATGTTTTTCGACCCGATGTACTTTGTCTTTGCCCTGCCCGCCCTGTTGTTAGGCTTTTGGGCGCAGTGGCGAGTGAAATCAGCTTTTAGCCGCTACAGCCAGGTGGCGACCATCCGGCGCGCCAGCGGAGCTGAAGTAGCCCGGCGCATTCTCGACAGCCACGGGCTGTACAACGTGCGCGTTGAACCAGCCAGCGGCTTTTTGAGCGATCATTACGATCCAGCAGCACGAGTAGTGCGGCTCAGCCCGGATGTTTACCAGGGGCAGAGCCTGGCAGCAGCCGGTGTGGCCGCCCACGAAACCGGGCATGCGCTTCAACACCAGCAGGGCTACCTGCCGCTGCAGGTGCGCAGCCTGATGGTGCCCACAGTACAAATTGGCAGCTGGCTTGGCCCGATCATCTTTATGATAGGTTTGTTTACCGCTTCGCTGTTCGGCACCACGCTGGCCTGGGTGGGCCTGATCCTTTTTGCGGCTACAGCCTTGTTCGCTATCGTAACCCTGCCGGTGGAATTTGACGCCAGCCGCCGGGCCAAGGCCCTGCTTGAGTCGTTGGGGCTGGTATATTCGAACGAGATGAACGGGGTGAGTGCGGTGCTCAATGCCGCGGCGCTCACCTACGTAGCCGCGGCAGCGCAGTCGATTTCGACGCTGCTTTACTATGCCTTCTTGTTGACCGGGCTACGCGGAAGCGACGAGTAGCAACAAGGAAACAGACGTGCGGAGCTGAGGCGCATCTGCGCTTCTGCTCCGCACGTTTAATCTTAAGGCCAGCTACTTTTTCTTGCCCTTGTCCTTATCTTTCTTTTCGGGTTTGTTGTCTTTCGTTTTATCGTCTTTGTCTTTCTGCTCGTCCGTGTCGGTGTCTTGATCCAGGTTCTTGAGCTCTTTCTTAACATGCCCTACGCCCAGCAGGGCTGGCTTGCCGTGTTCCTTGAACAGCGCTCCCATACCCACACCCGACTTAAACTGGTTTACCAGATCATCCACCAGCAGGGGTTCACAGGTCTCGCCCTCGGCGGCTTCCTGGCAGGCTTCGCGCGAAGCTTCAGCCATGGCATACAGCTTCACCAGAACGCCAAACCCCATGCCATCTTCATGGTAGGCAGCAATTTCCGCCGCGATTGTTTCCGGAGTTACCGGTTCCACCGGCAGCAGGGCAGGGTCAACGGGTTCGTCAGGGTTGACATCCCCCGTATCACGACCAAAATATTCGCTCAGAACTTTCACCACTGGATGCGTTAGGAACTGAGCATCCGGATTGTCTGGCGGTGGTGGTTCATCTTGCGCGGCGGCGGGACCAACGGTTGAAATCAAAAACACAACCACTACCGCAATCAATACGAACGTTTTACGAAACATGCTATCCTCCTACATTCTGAACAAAATACGGACAGGAATGGAGGTTCAGGGGGAATCCATTCCTTTTTCAGGTTGATCTATAGTAGATAACGTATGAGAAGGGCAAAATGAGTCACTTTAGTTAGAAATTGGTATGAAAAATCGGTCATGAATCTATAATTCTGTAAAGGCCTATACCGGTTGCGGATTTTACTTATTTCTACTTATAATGTAGGTAATCGTTGATTTCTGCCAATTAATCTATTTTTGAGAAGTGCTTTATGAAAAAAAACGTTTTTCCTTTCGTTATTCTCATCACCTTGCTTTTGTCTGCCTGTTCGATTTCCACGGCAAAACCGGCAGCGGACCCTGTGCCCAGCACCGCAGCGGTTCAAACGGGCAGCGCAGACTTCACATATGTAGCCCTGAACCGCGACCTGTATAACCGCTACCTGGCAAAATTGGAAGTGGTGTTTACTGGAACGAATAGTTGGAAATACCAGTTGCAGACACGCAAATCATCGCCGATGCGCGAATATGCGCTGCATATTGAGGGCATTGATAAATCCGCTAACCCGGGGGATGTTCGCATCCTGACGGATGGCGCCACCAGCTGGATGATCGGCCCAGGAACCGAGGATGAATGCATTCAGTACCCAAACGACATCGGTATGGACCCAACCTTGCTCTATCCAGAAACGTTGATCAGCGAGCAGAGTCTGGTCAGGGTGCTTACCTATGTGGGCGAGGAAAGTGTGGCGGGCATCAGCAGCCGGCACTTTTCGGGCAGCGCTCCCTCCATTGGCGATTGGAAAGATGTGCAGGTAGATGTTTGGCAGGATAAAGCCAGCCAGGGTTTGCTGCGCTTTACCATGCAGGCCACCGGAGAGGACCCGTTCTTTGGCAAAGGTGTGGGCCAGTTGACCGCGCAGTATGAGGCATCCGCACTGGACGTAGTCGCTATCCCGCCGGTAGAAGGCTGCGAAATTGGCGTGCCGCTGCCTGAACAGCTAGATCGTTATGTGCGTCTGCCAGGAATGGCTTCCTTTGAAAGCGCCTCCAGCCTGGAAGAAATGTATCAGTATTATCAGAATGCTTTGGCTCAAGCAGGATGGACGGAAAAAGAACCGCTCGAGCAGTTGGGGGAAGTGGTTGTTTTGAGTTACCAAAAAAATGAAGAATCAGTTGAAATCCAGATCGAAACAGCAGCCAGCGGCGGCACCAAGGTGAAGCTGATCTTCCTACAAGATAATAACACGCATTAAGTCAGGTCTCTATTGATCAGGCGAATGGCTTTTGTTTGCTATGCAAAAGTCATCCGCTGCTTTTTCGTAGGATTAGAGTTCCTGGTGGTAGAATTTTTATTACCCGTAATTCGATGGATTTCGTTTTCCCTGGTTAAGATGCAGTATCTGGCAATTTTCCCTTCTCGTTTCATGGGGCCGGCCGTTCAGTGCTTGATGGTCGTTCTCTTACTGTTCATGCCAAACGGTAGCCAGGCGATGGTGAATAGTCCAGTGGAGCAGCCAAGAGAACTTTTCGCGGAAGGGCCGCTGCTGCCGCCGCTGCTGCGCTTTGAACATTTAACCGCGGACGATGGCCTTTCGCAGGATTCGGTTATCCGCGTTTTCCAGGACCGGCAGGGCTTTCTCTGGCTTGGCACGCAGGATGGACTGAACCGGTATGATGGATACCGTTTTACGGTTTTTCGCAATGATCCGGCCAATGAAAACAGCTTGAGCCATAATTTCGTTATCAGCCTGGCGCAAGATGCGGAAGGCATATTGTGGGTTGGTACGCTCGGCGGTGGCCTGAACCGCTATGATCCAAGCAGTGGGGTATTCGCCCGTTATCTACATAACAATGATCAACCCGGCAGCCTGAGCAGCAACACCGTTACCGCGTTGCACGTAGACGCGCAGGGCAGGCTGTGGGCCGGGACGCAAGGTGGTGGCCTCAATCTTTTCGATGCGCAGGCAAATGTGTTCCGTCACTACCGGGCGGACCCCACCCGCCCTGATGCGCTGATTAGTGATAATATCGCTTCCATCGTATCTGGACCGGATGGCTTCTTATGGATTGGCACCGGTGGTTTTGGCGTGGAGGGCGAGGGCCTTGATCGCTTTGATCCCCAGACGGGCCAGGTGACTCATTATCGCTATGAGTCCGATAATACCAATACCATCAGCAGTAACACCATTTCAGCGCTGGCTGTGGATGCAAACGGTGTGCTTTGGGTGGGAACCGGGGGGTATAACCTGCAGGGCAGCGGCCTGAACCGGCTAGACACAAGCACCGGGCAGGTGACGCGTTTCTTATACGATGCGGAGGACCCGACCAGCTTGGGGTCCAATGATGTGATGTCTCTGATGCTGGATACCTCTGGCGCGCTGTGGATTGGGACATGGGGCAGAGGAGTGGACCGCCTGGATCCCAATATGGGTTCGCAAGGTTTTCTGCACTACCGCAATGATCCATATGACCGATTCAGCATGAGTAGCAACAATATCTGGTCCATCTGGCAGGATCGCACCGGCGTATTATGGTTTGGAGCGGCAGCCGGTGGATTGAATAAAATCAACCCATTTGTGCAGCGCTTTCAACTGTACCGCAACAACCCTGGGCAGCCCTTGAGCCTGGCAGGGAATTCGATTGGCCCTCTCGTTGAAGACCTGCAAGGGAATGTATGGGTAGGAACGTATGGTTTCGGGCTGGATCGATACGTCCCGAAAAGTGCTACCTTTGGTCATTATGTCAACTACGAGAACAACCCGTTTAACGAGCGCGCCAATACCTATACCGCTCTATTTATCGATCGGTACGGCGATTTATGGGTTGGAACGCCGGATGGACTGGCGCAGTTCAATCCTGCCACCGGTATTTTTGCGCGCTATTATTACGTGCTGCAGCAGACGGACGATCTTTCAACCCATCAGGTTAATGACCTGATTGAGGATGCCGGAGGGAGGTTGTGGGTCAGCACTAATAATGGGTTAGACTGGTTTGATCGTCAGAACCAGCGCTTCATCCACATGGAGATTCCGGAGGCAGGCCCAGGAACCGATTTGTTTCTGGAACGCCCCGATACACTCTGGTTCGGGACGCAGGGCACGGGGCTTTTCAGGCTGGATCTCAAAACGGTGGATTTGAACAAAGTAACCTATACCCGATTCCAGAGCATGGACGATCAGTTATCCAGCCTCGGCGATAACACGATCCTCCATATCAACAAGGATCAGAACGGCGAATTATGGTTTGCCACCGGGCGTGGGCTCGATCACTTCGATTCGAAAACACAAAAGTTCACCCATTACCGGGTTGAAGATGGATTGTCGAGTAATAACGTTTACTGCATTCTGGTGGATGATCAGAATCGTTTGTGGGTGAGTTCGAATGCGGGAATTACTCGATATGATCCATCGCTGGCAGAGTTCCGCACTTTCGATGCCCGCGATGGGCTGCAGGGCAATGAATTTCGACCCCGCTCCTGCCTGCGCGCCCGTGATGGGACGATGTACTTTGGCGGTGTGAGCGGGATTAGCGCCTTTAAACCGGAGGAGATCCAGAACAACCCATTTCCACCTCCGGTCGCGGTTACCGGATTCCGCATCTATAACCAGCCGGTGGCAGCGGACCTCAGCGGGAAAACCGAGATCCAGTTGGCCTACCGCCAGGACTTTGTCACCTTCGAATTTGTGGCGCTGGATTTCCATATTCCTCAGCAAAACGAGCTTCTCTATAAGCTGGATGGCATGGACAAAGATTGGGTGCGTGCCGATTTTGGTCGCTACGCCAGTTATACCAACCTGCCCAGCGGCAGCTATGTATTTCGCGTACGTGGATCGAACAACGATGGGGTCTGGAATGAGGACGCGGTGGCGATTCCCATCTATGTCGCCGCGCCGTTCTGGGAGACGCGCTGGTTCCAAATATGCGGCAGTATCTTCCTGATTTTGGCAGTATTTCTTGGCATCCAGGCTTACCTGATGAACGTGAACGTGCAGAACCGCCGCCTGGAAGAATTGGTCGCGCACCGCACCACCAGCTTAAGGCAGGCGAACGAGCGCTTGCAGGAGGAAATCGAGCAGCGCGAAAAGGCAGAAGCAGCCCTGGCGCAGAAAGCTGCCGAGGAGGCGGTGATAGCTGAACGCAGCCGCCTGGCGCGCGATCTGCACGATGCGGTAACCCAAACGCTCTTTTCTGCCAGTATCACAGCCGAGGTGCTGCCGGATCTATGGACGGTGGATCCAGGTGAAGCGCGGCGCAGTACTGAAGACTTGCGCCACTTGACCCGCGGCGCGCTGGCGGAAATGCGCACCCTGCTGCTGGAGCTGCGCCCCGCGGCGCTGACCCAGGCCCGGTTTGAGGACCTGCTGCGCCAGCTTACCGATGCCGTGATTGGCCGGACGCGCCTGTCGGTGGATTTGAACGCCAGTGGCCAGCGCAGCTTTCCGCCAGATGTACAGGTGGCGCTTTACCGTATTTCGCAGGAAGCGCTGAACAATATCGTCAAACACGCCAGAGCCACCCGGGTATGCATTGATCTGCAGATGAGTCCGGCTGGCCTGCTGCTTTCCATCCGTGATAACGGGGTCGGTTTTGATGCAGCGGCTGTGCGACCCACCAGTATGGGCATGCGCATAATGCGCGAGCGGGCGGAAGGCATCGGCGCGGACCTGACCATTCTGAGCCAGCGTGGCAAGGGCACGCTGGTGGAAGTTAACTGGAACGAGAACAAAACAAAGGAGCTGGGATGACCGAAGAAGAGAAAATCCGGGTGATGATTGTGGACGATCATTCTGTTGTCCGCAGCGGGTTGAGCAAATTCTTAATGGTCAATGCCGATATGGATTTGGTTTCCGAAGCAGAAAGTGGTGAAGAAGCCGTCCAGTTATGTGGGCTGCATCATCCTGATGTGGTTTTAATGGATCTGATGATGCCCGGTCAAGGCGGTATCGCCGCCATCCGCCAGATTCACCAGCACTATCCTGGCATAAAAGTCATCGCGCTGACCAGCTTCCGCGAGGAAAATCTGGTGCAGGGGGCGCTTCAGGCCGGTGCAATTGGCTATCTACTGAAGAATGTCACTGCCAGCGACCTGGCCCGGGCCATCCGTGCCGCAAAGGCGGGCAAGATGACGCTTTCACCGGAAGCAACCGAGGTGCTAGCACAGTCGGTGATCCGCGCTACGCCGGCTAATGATCTCACCGACCGCGAGCGCGAGGTGTTGTGTTTAATGGTGAAGGGATTGAGCAACAGCGAAATTGCCGAAAAGCTGTTCATTAGCCTGGGTACAGTAAAGTTTCATATCAGCAATATTTTCATGAAGCTGGGCGTAGAAAGCCGCGTAGAGGCGGTGACGCTGGCGTTACAGCAGCATCTGGTGGATTAACACTTCCTGGTATCGAGGGGTATGGCTGGGATTGACAAGTGTTGTGTAGAGGTCTCGTGGAATACGGTTCCCATTCCGTATCTTATGCTGATGGCGACCGCTCCAGTCGATCGTAAGATTCAAAAGATCCTCTCGCTCTATGTGTTTCAAATCATACTGCTGTCCGATCGGACAGTATAAAAACCTGTTGAATGACCAGCAGGAACCCTGACCTGGGTTTGTTTAGCGGCGTCGAATCGCTCCCTATACTGAGCATGGGGATTCAGTTAATCTGGGAGGTTGGATGAAGCGTGTTCTTTTAGCCGACGCAGATGTAGTGGTGCTATCTGCACTGGGGCTTTTACTGAGACGAAAACTTGGCATTCCGGAGATCTGCGAGGTTGGCAACGCGGACCAGGTGATTGAATGCATCGCGAAATTTCGACCGGATATGCTTTTGCTAGACTGGAACCTGCCTGGCCTGGACATCGTCCGCCTGCGCGCTGAATTGCGCCGTTACGAGCACCAACCTGTTGTTATTGTGATGAGCCTGGACACAGAAGATGAAAAAAGAGCATTATCTGGCGGGGCGGATGGCTTTCTAAATAAGCACGCTTCTGGAAACTGCGTGGTGGAATTATTGAAACGGTACATGGACTGCCTGCCTGATTTGGTTGAAGAAAACCATGTAGGAGGAACAGCAGTTAATCATAGTTGATATGATGATGTACCGTATGATGAACACGGTTTAAGATGATCATCCAACCTTGAAAAATACCATACGGTATGGTATTATTTGAATACCATACCGTATGGTATTTTAAGGAGCTCTTATGTCACGTATATCTCGAACTGATTGGCTAGCAATCGGATTGGAATCGTTAGCTGTAGAAGGGGTGTCGGGACTCACAATCGATGCGCTCACGCGGAAGCTGAAGGTGACCAAGGGATCGTTTTATCATCACTTTAAGAATTTTGAGGATTTTAAGATTGCGCTGCTTGAATTTTGGGAGCAGCAGTATACAAGTCGGATAATTGCATTTGCGGAAAGCGCGGAAGGGCCAGAGCAGATATTTTCGCGTTTTCTCACAATTTTAACCAACGAATCTCCTGCTGTGGAAATCGCCATACGCTCATGGGCGCTGCAGGATGAGCCAGTGCGGGCTTATGTGCAGCGGATAGACGAACTGCGTATAGACACTGCGAGGAGATGGTTTCAGAGAGTTAATAATGACAGCTTACAAGCCAATAGCCTTGCCAGCCTTTTCAACGCGCTACTGGTTGGGTGTTATTCGGTTTTTCCACCACTGCTGCGAGAAGATTTACAGCAGAACGTTTCGCTTTTTTTGAAACTGGCAGGGGTTGATATATAGGAAATGCGGAGGGCTCGATTATGAAATCATCTTTAAATGCGGGTACCCGCAGTTTGACGGGAATACTGGCGGGGCTGCTGGTAATCTTTACCCTGATCTGGCTCGTGCAGATGATTGGCGTCAATATGATGTATGGTTCTTTAAATGCTTTTGAACAGGCATTGGAATTTGCCAGGGAAGCACACTGGTTTTTCTATTCAGCAACGTATATCAACGCACTCGTCCTTACGTTGCTCAATGTAATGCTTTTCGGCAGCCTATACGGAATGCTGAAAGAAGAACACCCGGGATGGACTGCCATCGGGCTGGCTTTTGTGCCCCTATACGCGATTCTGGCGCTGTTCTCTTATTTATCCCAACTCATTGTGGTTCCTGTGCTTATTGAGCAGATGAATGATCCGCAAGTGTATATTGTTGCTACCACTCTGCTGCGGCACCTGATCCAGATAAATTCGCAGTCTACACTGATCATGTTCGACCAATTTTCATATTTCTTGCTGGGCTTTCCTTGCCTCATTTACGGCCTGTTATTGTGGAAGACGGGTCAGTTGCGCACTCCGGGCGCTCTGTTTGCGATCAGCGGCGCTCTGTGCCTGATCATTGGACCTGGCGTTGTCTTGCACATCCCGGCGCTGATTGATATCCCATCCATGGCTGGTGGGGTGCTTTCGATCCTGGCAACAGGGAGCCTGGCGGTGAGATTGTTGAGGGTCGGTGCTGGCAGCGCCCTATCCGAGCCAGCTGTTTAAAAGTCCCCGGATTGACCTGTTCTTTGATCTATGGCTAGATACTGAGTCAATCAAAGTGCGCGAGGCCAACGCTCCGCGCACTCTCATGGACGTTATCTATGAACAGTCACCGTTCATCCAGTAACTCCCTTAAGCAGATCCTTAACCTGTCCATTTCTATTGCCATTCTCCGTTTCTTCTTTGCGGAACTGGCGCATGTAGAGACCGTGGTACACACCTTTTTGTGCAAGGAGCGCAGCGTGCGTACCGCGCTCGACGATGCGGCCATCTTCGATGACCAACACCTGGTCAGCACTGCGGATGGTGCTCAGGCGGTGGGCGATAACGAAGCTGGTGCGGCCTTTCAGCAGGCTTTCTAGCGCAGACTGGATTTGGCGTTCAGTGCGTGTGTCGACGCTGGAGGTGGCCTCATCTAGGATGAGGATGCGGGGATTGGCCAGTGCGGCGCGGGCAATGGCGATTAGCTGGCGCTGGCCCTGGCTGAGGCCCGCCCCGTGCTCGCCCAAAATCGTGTTGTACCCCTGCGGCATGCGCCGGATGAAGTCATCCGCGTGAGTCAGTTTGGCAGCTTCGATAACCTCTTCTTCGCTGGCCTCTGGACGCCCAAAGCGGATGTTGTTCATCACCGTGTCGCTGAACAGGAAGGTATCCTGTAAAACGATGCCAATCTGGCGGCGCAGGCTGGCAGCAGGTACCTGAGATACATCGATCCCATCAATGCAAATCCTGCCGGTCACCACATCGTAGAAGCGAGGCAGCAGGTTGATGATGGTTGTTTTTCCAGCCCCCGTCTGCCCGACGATGGCAATGGTTTGCCCGGGCTCAACAGTAAAGCTGACATCCTTCAACACCGGCTCGCCGGGTACGTATTGTGCGGAGACGTTCTCAAAGCTTACGCGGCCCTGAATAGCCGGCATTTCTCGCGCATTGGGGGCATCCTGCACATCCGGCACGGTATCAAGCAGGTCGAAAATGCGTTCAGCGCCGGCAATGGCTGACTGCAGGTTGGTCCATAGTTGGGCAATCTGCGATATGGGCTGGTTGAAGCGCTGCACAAAACCGATAAAAGCAATCACCAGCCCCAGTGAAATTTCTGCGCCGAACATCGTCCCGCCGCCTAGCAGCAGGAATCCGCCAGTGATTGTGACGATAGCCATGGAAACGTAGCCGAGAGCCTCCATGGTGGGTTGCATGGCAGCGGTGATGGAGACCGCCCGGATGTTGGCATCGCGGTTGGCTGCATTGGATTCGCGGAAGCTGGCGATGTTGGCACCCTCGCGGCCAAAGGCCTGTACTTCTCTTACCCCGGAAATCGATTCTTCCAGGTTCGCGTTGACTTTTCCAATCTCCACGCGGGTGCGGCGGAAGGCTTTGCGGGCCTGGTTGGAGAGCAGCACTGTAGCGAGGATCATCACCGGGGTGACGGCCATGCTGATCAGCGCGTAAGCCCAGTTATAGCTGAACATCTTTATCGCGATCCAGATGATCATCACCACGCCGCTCAGCAGGTTGATTAGCACAAAGTTCACTGCCTGCTGGAGGGTGTCCATGTCGTTGACGATGCGGCTCATCACTGCGCCGGATTCGTGAGTAGAATAGTAACCCAATGAGAGTTTGTGCAGGTGACCGAAAACCTGCTTGCGCATATTTAACAGCACCTTCTGCCCGGCCCAATTCATCAGGTAAGAGAGCACGCCGTTCATCAGCGCCCCAGCCACAGACAGCCCGACGATAACCAGGATGATCCGGCCCAACCCTGCGATATAGCCTTCGGGGTTGGGGGAGGCCGCCGGAAACCAGCAGCCTGTTTGAGCGGCTGCGCCGGACATATTTTGCCCGGACATGCGCGTTGCCAGCGCCGGGGTAAAGTAGCAGTCCACGGCCTGTCCGGTCAACTCAGGGGTAAGGACATTCGTATAGGAACTGCCTAGAATCAACGCAAGGATAAGCAGTAGAACTCCAAAATATGGGGCGAAGTAGCGCCCCAGGCGTGAGAGGGTCACCCAGGTGTTTTTGGGCTTGGATACTTCCTGCGCTAGCATGTGCATTGGCCCGCCCATTCCTCTACCCATGTGATTCCTCCTTTTCGATGCTGGGGCCTTCCTGGCCCTCTGCCGGGCGGTTTGCCCCGGTATCTTCGATCAACTGAGAACTGTAAATTTCGGCGTAGATGGCGCTGTCTTCCAACAGGTCATCATGGCGGCCCTGCGCGGCAATTTTTCCTTTATCCAGCACGAGGATCATGTCCGCGTTGCGTACCGTGCTGATGCGCTGGGCAATCACAAAACTGGTGCGGCCCTGCATCAGGTGCGTTAGGGTCTGCTGGATTTCATACTCGGTGACGGTGTCGACGCTGCTGGTCGAGTCATCCAGGATGAGGATTCGCGGATCCATCAGCAGAGCGCGAGCAATAGCCACGCGCTGCTTTTGTCCGCCCGAAAGGGTGGCGCCACGCTCGCCCACCGGGGTGTCGTAGCCCTGCGGGAAGCTCATGATAAATTCATGGGCAGCCGCAGCCTTAGCCGCAGCAATTACATCCTCCAGGCTGGCGTCTGGTCGGCCAAAAGCAATATTGTCGCGGATGGTACCGGTAAAGAGGGTCGTATCCTGCAAGACGATCCCGATCTGCGAACGCAGCGATTCTAGTTTAACATCGCGCACATCATAACTGTCGATCTGCACCGAGCCTGAGGACACATCATAGAAGCGCGGCACCAGGTTGATGATGGACGTTTTCCCGGATCCGGTAGCCCCCAGCAGGGCCACAGTCTGCCCCGGCTGCACTTCGAAGGTCACACTGTCCAGCGCCGGGTCGCCGCCGCCAACATAGCGGAAAGAAACGTTGTTGAAGCGCACGGCGCCGCGCACCGTGGGCAGGTTGAGCGCGTCGGGCTTATCGGTCACATCGCTCTTCGCATCCAAAATTTCAAAAATGCGCGTGGCGGAGGCTCCAGCCTGTGACATCATGTTGATGATCATGCCGAGCATGCCCAAAGGGAAAAAGACGAACATCAGGTACATACTGAACTTCTGCCACTCGCCCAGAGTCAGGGTTCCCAGGATTATTTGCCGCCCGCCAAAGTACATTACGGCTGCCTGGCCCAAGCCGATGACCAGGAAAATGGCAGGGAACATAAACGCAAATATGCGCGCCACCTTAATCTGTTGGCCGAATAAATCATCTGCGGAATCATTGAATCGGGCTTGCTGCTCTGGCTCGCGAACGAATGCTTTGACCACTTTAATACCCGCCAGGTTCTCCTGCAGAATGGTGTTTAGCTTTGAGAGCCGCACCTGCACTTCCATAAACAAGGGCTGTACCAGGCGACCAAAGGCCATAAATATAAGCATGGCTAATGGCAGCAGGGGCAAAACGATCAGCGTCAGGCTGAAGTTAGTAGCGAAGAGGATAATCAGCGCGGCAGTGAGCAGAACAACGGCTTGAAGGACCATCAACAGGCCCTGGGCCAGGAACATGCGAACTTTTTCTACATCATCCGTGGCTCGCACCATCAACTGACCGGTCTGGTTCTGGTCGTGGTAGCTGAAGGACAGATGCTGGATTTTCACGAAGAGATCATTGCGCAGGTCAAAGGCGATGCTCTGCCCAACGCGCTCGTTCATGTAGGTTTGAATGTAAGCAAAAATGCCGCGGACGACGGCAAACAAAAGCACCAGTCCGCCAGCGTAGAGCAGTGCGGCGCTCCAATCGTTGGCATAGCGGGTGAGCTGTTCCATGTTCCAGCCCAGTTGCTTCAGCGCCTCTGGCAGTGCCTGGGCTGGCATTTTGGATATTTGTTGGGCGACCATTCCGTTGGTCAAGGCATCCATCATCGCCTGAATCACTTGAGGTACCATTAATTGGGCTATGGTGGAGATCAGCAATGCACTGTATGCAAAAAAGGCCGTGCGCTTGTGGCGGCCCAGGTAAGCGATCGCGCGCCCCAACCCGCTCTGCAGGCGGTTGGAGCGATTACCAGGGCCGGATTTACTCGGATTAGATGATGCAAAAGAAGCAGTATGCAAATTAGCCTCCGTGGCTTTCAGAGTTCGAGGGATGGGATATCTCGCATTGTCTATTCAGCAGAAAATGGTGCAGTTTGTCGAGCAGAGTGATGAGCTGGTCGCGTTCTTCGGTGCTCAACCCAGCCGCCAGTTCGTTCATGTGCGCCAGGCGCTGGGGCGCGGTGGTATGGATCAAATCCCGCCCCGCCGGGGTCAGGCGGATGCGAAAGGTACGGTAATCGCGTGGGTCCAGCTCGCGCTGGATGAGGCCCTGCTCTTCAAGCCCGCGCAGCAGGGCGCTGATGGTATTCTTACTCACCCGCTGGCGCTGGCTGATGGCTGTGGGGTTGAGCCCTGCCCCGCCCAGGTTTTCGTCCGCCAGCAGGTGCAGCATCAACCGCCAGCGCGGGCCAGACAGCTCCAGATCTTCAGGGAACTGGCATTCCAGCGCTTCGGACAGGTACGCCAGCCGCCGGATGGTGCTGAACAACTCCACGCCGCTGGTATCATCAACGCCAAATATGGCTTTCATCTGGCTGCGCATATGGGCTAGGATGTGTTTCTGTTCATCTTCTGAATGGAAATCGTGCATGAAACCCCACGAGATTCGTAACATATAGAACTAATCTATGAGGTATATTATTGCATAGAAGTAATTTTGTCAAGAAGTGGAAGAGTAATCTCTGATCACTGTTTGTTTTATCGGTGATCAGCCATGCTGCGCAGGAAATTTGGTTTACGCTTTTCGCAAACGCCGGTCGCTGGCAAATTTCTTTGCCTGAAGGATCACCTGTTCTGCATCCATCAGCCTGGCCGCGCGCGAACCAGTTATTTTTATGAGGCGTTCGGGGGTAAGCTGGGAGAGTGCGTGGAAGGTGTCGATACCGGCACGGTTTAGCTTTTTCACCATGATTGTGCCGATGCCAGGGATAATATCAAGGCGGTCGCCACACATGCGCGGACGGGCAATCAAAAGTACCGGTTCAAGGACCTGATCGGTAAAATGGTCAGGAGACGCATAAAGGTGGGCGTTGGGTAGGGTGGGAACTGCCTGAGGTGCTTCTTGCTGCCCATTCTCAACAAAGCCGGTCATGGGCAGAATAGAGAAAGTAGCCGATTCCAGGGGCTCTGCAGCGGTAAATGGAACGTGAGTCTTACCATTACCGCTGCCGTTGGAGGAAACCATGGGCGCATTATCCTGCCCTACCTGTGGAGGGGCCAGCATTTCTGCCCGCAGAGCATCCAGGTGCGAGATCAGCATCTGTTTATCGGTGTTTAATTCGGCCAGCCGTGATTACGCCAGCCAAAGGTCTCGTTCCAGTGAGGTGATTTTTTGACGCTGCTCGGCGAGTTCGACCTTCTGTGCGGCGATCTGGCGCTCTAGGCTCGATGTGGTGAACTGCGCCGAATCCAATTTCGAGTGCAGATAGGTAAGATCCCGCTCCTGATACTGGCGCCAGCGGCGCCAGAACAGGCGGTAGACCACCCAATAGATGATCATGCCAATGCAAATACCCAGGGCTAATATTGCTGCCTCGCCCATAACACTCTCCCGCTGTCCCCATGAAAAAGCAGTACCAATACAATACCACAAAGCCAACCAATTTCCCATAAAAGAATCCGAAATGCTCCAGGGAATGATTCTGGATGTTCTGGTTTGTATTGAAAATTCGGTGATTATAGAGATAGGCAAGGCGGACGCGCCGGCTCCGTTTAGACATCAGTTATAATATTGTGAAGAAATTTAACGCCCATATAAATGACCTAAACTAATCGCATGATGAAACCCACATGCCTGCCAGTCGGCAATGACGCAGATAACATATTGTAATTTGCTTTGTAATCGGGCAAAACATACTCCGAACAAAAATTGTCCGTAGACTGCCGCCGTCCAGGCAGGCGACAAAGGGATGGTAAGACTTGCATGTGGAAAATGCACCGGCCAATCATTGAGGAGCAGCGCTGACAGACCATGTTCTGGTACCTGCTCCTGGCACATTTCATTGGCGACTACCCGCTGCAGTCCGATTGGATGGTGGCAAACCGGAACAAAGCCCGGGTGCGGCTGCTGCACGGGACCATTCACCTGGTATTGATGCTGCTGTTCACATTTCCCATTTCGCTGCGCGTGTGGACATGGCTGTTGATCGTATCAGTCCTTCACATGAGTATTGATTTTTCAAAAGGTTGGCTTTCAGCGCGCCGGCCTCGCTGGAATCGCTGGTTGTATGTGGTCGACCAGGCACTGCATTACCTGATCCTGGCAGGGCTGCCAGTTTGTATTGGGCCATCCGCTGCGGAACAACTTCCCATCCCCAGGCTGGTGGTGCTTTTGGCAATAGGCTTTCTTCTGGTCAGCTATATTTGGATGATCAGCGAGCGGGTACTTTTTGCTGGGCAGCCGGGCGCATCGGAGATGCATGAACGGGCTGTGCCGCGAGCCTGGGTTCGCTGCGGGCTGCTGGCGATGGTCCTTTTGGGATGGTATGCTGTTTTTCCCGTTAGCCTGGCAATTTTGATTCACTTCCCCTATCCGGCGAACCGCATTGGAATCAGGGCGTTGGTGATTGACGTGCTGGTGACAGCCAGCGTGGCGTTCTTTGTGGTTCTTGCTGGGGGATGAAGCGGCAGCTAGATAAGATGAATGTCCTAAAAAAATCGTTGAAAAATTTAATAAAAATTTCCTCTTGACTCTTTAGTACATATGATATACTTATGTAGTTCATTCCGCGCTACCCGATCTTGAAGAAGAGTAATGTTACACGCCGAATACGAATACGTTGGAACCCGTGTATATCTACTTACAAACCCTAAACCGCACGATTTTTGTTCCATATCCATAAACTTATATCATACCCCACAAGCCGAATCAGATTGGAGACGGTTAAATGTCAATTGAGACGCCACCTTCTGAAGATTTTACCCCGTTGAAGAAAAAACGTTTATCGACGGACAAGATTTATACAAACTTGTCGTACCTTACAATGGTTTTACCGGGTGCAATCTGGCTGCTACTTTTCTCTTACCTTCCGATGCCAGGCATCATTATGGCGTTCAAGACCTACCGCCTTTCAAAACCCCCTGCGGATTTTTGGATTCAGAACCGATTTGTCTACAGCCTTTTTAAAAGTCCCTGGGTAGGATTGAAAAATTTTGAATACCTGACCTTGCCCACAAACGTTGAAAATACGATGACGTATCTTCGCAACACGGTTTTATATAATCTGCTCTTTATGGTGGTGGGCCTGGTGCTTTCGGTTGCCCTGGCAGTCATCATTTTTGAGCTAACCAACCGGTTCTGGGCAAAGATGTATCATTCTGTTTTATTCCTGCCATACTTTATCTCGTGGATTGTGGTTGCTTACGTTATATATGCTTTGGGAAGTAACAACGGCATTTTGAATAGCCTGGCTGGCACTCTGGGCTGGAGCCCCATTGAAATTTACAAGGCTAAGGCCGCCTGGCCGTTCATATTTTTAGTGGCAAATGTCTGGAAATATACCGGCAACGGCTCCATTATCTACCTGGCAGTGATCACAGGCATCGACCGTGAGCTCTATGAAGCCGCGGCGATAGACGGCGCCACAAAATGGAAGCAGTTTGTTTATATTACCCTTCCCCATCTCATCCCCGTCATCGTACTGCTGCAGATCCTGGCAGTGGGTCGCATTTTTGGATCCGATTTCGATATGTTCTACACCCTGCCGAATGGCGCCGCTTTAGTAAAAGATGTGACGTATACCCTGGACGTGTTTGTTTATAACATGTTGAGGAGTGGTTCGCCGCTTGGTTACCCTGCCGCCGCAGCGTTCTTGCAGTCGGTAGTAGGTTTTATCCTCATTCTGGTCACCAACGCTATTGTTCGGAAAACCAGACCAGACATGGCATTGTTCTAAGAGAATTTAGAGGAATAGGTGTGAACAATGACTGAAAAAATGCTAACGACCTCCGAACCAGAGCGTCAGCTCTTTTCCAAGCCTAAGGCAGCAACAGGCAGAGATATGCTTGCCCTGCCCGCAGGGGCAAATGCCTTCCTGAATGTATTAATGATCGTCGCCTGTCTTCTGACGTTAATCCCAATTTACATCATTGTTATCTCATCGGTAACTTCTGAGGCAGCCCTGATCAAAAACGGGTACCGCTTGTGGCCTGAGGAGTTTTCGACAAGCGCCTATTCGTTCCTGTTTGCCCAGGGATCGATCATCGTTACAGCTTACATCAATACAATTATTTCCACTGTAGTGGGAACGGTCATCGCCGTAATTATGGTGGGGCTGTATGCTTACGCGATTTCGCGCGATAATTTCAAGTTCAGAACCTTCTTTACCTTCTACGCCTTCTTCACTATGTTGTTTGGCGGTGGGCTTGTTGCTTATTATATGGTGACGCGGCAGGTTCTGCAGATTCAAAACACGCTGTGGGCGCTCTTCTTGCCGTCCGTCTTTAGCCCATTCTGGGTGATTGTCATGCGCACCTTTTATAAGGCAAACGTGCCCAATGAAATCATTGAATCGGCCCGCATCGACGGAGCCAGCGAATGGCGCACCCTGCTCCAGATTGTTGTCCCGCTAGCCATTCCCGGTCTGGCGACGGTTGCATTGTTCAGCGCGATTGGCATTTGGAACAACTTCTTCAACTGTCTGCTGCTGGTAGACGAAGCCAAGTATTACAGCCTGCAGTTTACCATTTACACAACCCTGAATAATATCCGCTTCCTGCTTGAAAATGCGGATAAGATGGCTGGCCTGGTCAACATATCCGCGCTCCCATCGCAGACCTTCCGCATGGCGATGGCAGTGGTGACCGTTGGTCCCATTATTTTCGCGTACCCCTTCTTCCAGAGATACTTTATCCGTGGTTTAACGATTGGTGCAGTTAAAGGTTAAGATATAACGCATACGATAGGTAGTGTCGATTTCAAATTTCTGTGGATGGGTCCATGTTAAACGTTCGCTCAACTACGAAGGAGAAGAAAAGTGGCTAAGAAAATTTATGCTTTACTTGTGGTTGTTGTTTTGCTAGCCTCGGTGATTGGCTGTACGCCAGCTCAGCCAGCGACACAGGCGCCTCAGCCTACCGCTGCTGCTGCCGAACCGACCAAGGCGGCTGAACCGACCAAGGCGGCTGAACCGACCAAAGCACCGGAACCGACTGCTGCGGCCCCCGCTGAAGTTGTCATGCTTGATTACTACATTGTGGGTGCTGGCGATACCGATAAGCGCCCCCAGGTTGAGGAAGCGATCAATGCCTACATTGAGCCTCTTATTGGCGCAAATGTAACCTTCCACATCATCCCCTGGGCCGATTGGGCTTCCAAAGCCATTACCGGCATTCAGGCTGGTGAGAAAATGGACATCTTCTTCACCGCTGACTGGTACTTCTACATGCAGTTGGTGACCGAAGGCCTGCTCACCCCCTTGAACGATGACAATGGCCCTGACGGCAACCTGCTCGAGAAATATGGCCAGGATATTCTGACCAACACGAACCCGGCCTTCATCACCGGCTCGCAGGTTGATGGTGTGAACTACGCTGTCCCCACCAACAAAGAATTGTCTGTACCGTGGGGCTTTGTCTACAATGCTACCCTGGCGGATGAGATCGGTTTCACCGATGAAGAAGCTGCCAAGATTAAGACCATCAAGGATCTCGAACCCTGGTTGGAAAAAGCCAAAGCCGCTCGCCCCGATGAATTCCCTTACAACACCGACGGCATGATTGGCTTTATGCAGTGGGTTCACCCGTTGGCTGCTAATGTCGATGATTTCTGGCTGAATATGGCCGCCGCCCCGAATGCTGATGGCACCTGGGACGAGACGATCGTCAGCCCGATTGCATCCGATTGGATGAAAGATTATCTGACCACCATCTACGATTATAACCAGAAGGGTTATATCAACCCAGATTCTGCTCTGAGCACCTTCAACGCCAACGATCCAATGAACGCTGGTAAGTTCTTCATCATGCCCATGCCTCTGAAGGGCGCCAACATCAAGGCGCAGGAACTGGTCATCGCCTCTGGCAATGCCGACCTGAAACTGAAAGAGATCTATGGCATGCCCAAGATCGTGGTTTCCAGCGATACCGGCGGCTCGATGCTCGCCATCCCCGCTGTGTCGGAACACCCGGCTGAAGCGATGAAATTCATCAACCTGCTGCACTCTGACACCAAGCTGCTTGACATGGTTATGTACGGTGTTGAAGGCACCATGTGGGAAAAGGAAGCAGATGGTCGCATCAACGTAATCGACAGTGCCTGGGTCGGCGCGCATCCTGGCGCGTGGGTCTGGGGCGATGTGAACTTCCAGTCCGTTACCAACAAAGAAGATCCAGACAAGAACAAGATGCTGATCGATTACTCCAAGGACGCGATCGAACATCCTTCACTGGGCTTCCGCTTCCGCAGCGATGTTGTGGCGGCTGAGCTGACCGCGATCAAGACCGTGTCCGACGGTATGCAGCGCGCGCTGCTGACCGGTAACGTTGACCCTGAGGTTGAGCTGCCGAAGTACATCCAGGCGCTCAAGGATGCCGGTCTCGACACTGTAAAAGCAGAGCTTGAAAAGCAGTACAACGAATGGAAAGAAAAAGCCAAGTAATCCTTGGTAAATTAACCAGGATTATGTAATCCCCCGTTACCCTCCAAACCCATCCACGTGCAAAGTGGGCTGCCCGGATCTTCTTTCCGGGCAGCCTTTTTTAATGAAAATCCCCCAAAAACGACTTTTGATCGCAGCCTGAAGGTCAGCGGATATTGCAGCACTTAAGACACATGTCACAAATTTCGATGCTGTTTTCCCTATGCATATACCGAAAGTTAGTATATACTAATAAAAATAATCATACCCTATTAATGATTATGGCCCTGAGGATGTTACGATGGAAATTACCAATGACTTCCAAACGAAGAAAACCTTCACATTGGACGTATTAGAAAAAGGTGATCATGCGGCATTCCTTTCCGTGGTAGCAGGCAGGGGAATTACCACGCGGCTTACTTCGCTGGGGTTTACGCCTGGTGCGTTGCTTGAGATGATGCAGAACTACGGGCGAGGCCCGCTGGTTGTTACCATCCGCGGGACACGGGTGGCGCTGGGGCGCCAGGAAGCCAGAAGAATAACAGTTTGTAAAGTTTGAGGCAACAATATGACCTGCCACACTGCTCCTGCAATTCAAAAAAATGTTCAAGTTCCCAGCAAGAATGCCACAATTGCGCTTGCCGGACAACCCAATATGGGCAAGTCCACTTTGTTTAACCTGCTAACAGGCTTGAACCAGCATGTGGGAAACTGGCCTGGAAAAACGGTGGAATTTCGTGAGGGTGTGTTCCACGATAACGAGCGCGATTTCCGTATTGTCGATTTGCCAGGTACATACAGCCTGACCGCCAGTTCTCCGGAGGAAGTAATCGCCCGAGAATTCATCCTGCGCGAACAGCCGGATGTGGTGGTGGCGGTGGTTAGCGCCGCCAACCTGGAACGCAGCCTGTACCTGGTGTCGGAACTGATCTGCCTACCCTCTCCGATGGTTGTCGCGTTGAACATGATGGATGTCGCTGAACAAGAAGGGATTAATGTGGAGCCAGAGGTACTGCAAGCCGCGTTGGGTGTGCCGGTGGTTCCGGTGACGGCCACACGCGCGGCAGGGGTACGCGAACTATTGGCAGAAGTAGAACGTTGCCTGCTCGGTGAGCGCCGGCTGGTGCCGCGCGTTCCAGAGATCCGCAGTGACCACCGCGAGACGGTTGAGGAAGTGCTGCGGCAGATCAGCGGATACGTGCCAGCACCGTACCCGAGCGACTGGGCGGCGATCAAGTTGTTGGAGGGAGATTCGGAAATCACCGCTCGGCTGGAAAAAGCGCTGCCTGTAGATCGCTGGCAGGCGGTGCAGGCTACGCTGGCCCAGCACGATGACGCGATGATGGCGATTGCGTCTGGAAGGTACGATTGGATTGGGCGAATGATGCGGGCTGCGGTGACCAACCCGCGGCTGGGGCAAATCAGCCTGACCGATCGCATAGACCGCTGGGCAACACATCCGGTATGGGGGCTAGGCATTCTGGCAGCGATCTTGGGGTTGGTGTTCTGGCTGACGTTTACCCTCGGCGCGCCGCTGCAGGAATGGCTGGATGCCCGGATTATTGGTGGGTTGGGGCAGGCGGCCAGCGGGCTGCTGGCTAACGCACCTGCCTGGCTGCATAGCCTGGTGGTGGATGGAATCATTGGCAGTGTTGGCTCGGTGCTGACGTTTCTGCCGATTATGGTCATTTTCTTTGCCTCGTTTGGCCTTCTGGAAGATGTGGGCTACATGGCCCGGGCAGCGTACGTCATGGATAACTTCATGCATATGATGGGGCTGCATGGCAAATCCTTTCTACCGATTTTCCTCGGTTTTGGCTGCAACGTGCCAGCCGTGCTGGGAACGCGAGTGATTGACTCACCAAAGGCGCGTTTGCTGACGATCCTGGTGGCACCGCTGGTACCCTGCACGGCGCGTATGGCCGTGCTGGCATTTGTTGCTCCGGCTTTCTTTGGCGCTCAGGCCATGCTGGTAATATGGGGGCTGATCTTGCTGGCACTGCTGCTGTTGGTGGTATCGGGTATTGTGCTCAACCGGGTGTTGTTTAATGGGGAACGCTCGGCATTTATTATGGAACTGCCGCTGTACCACGTGCCTAATGCGCGCACCATTGCCCTGCTGGTGTGGCAGCGCGCGCAGTCGTTCGTGAAGAAGGCCGGCACCATCATCCTGGCAATGTCGATCGGCGTTTGGCTGCTCTCTATGCTGCCAAATGGTGATCTGCAAACCAGCTACCTGGCCCGGCTTGGTGAATTGGCCGCCCCGGTAGGCAGTTGGATGGGCATGGACTGGCGGTTGACAGTTGCGCTGCTCACCAGTTTCCTGGCGAAAGAAAATGCGGTTGCCACACTGGGCGTTTTGTTCGGTTTCAGTGAGGGCGCAGGGCTGGCGCAGACGCTGGCAGCGACATATTCGCTGCCTACCGCGTTGGGTTTTCTGACCGTGTCGATGCTGTTCATCCCCTGCGCGGCAACCGTTGCTGTAATTCGTCAGGAGACAGGGTCGTGGCGCTGGACGCTGCTGAATATCGGCTTTATGCTGTTGGTGTCAGTTGGGGCAGGGATATTGATGTATCACCTGGCCGCTGTTCTGGTGAGGTAATATGCTTGAGGAACTGATCCGCGAGATACAGTCAGGGAGAACGGTGCAGCCAGCAGAGCTTGCCAGCCGGCTGCACACAACCCCTGCTATGGTGCAGATGATGTTGGAGTATCTGGAGCGTATGGGCAAGCTCGCCCCGCTGCAGACGGACTGCGCTGCATCCTGTGGGGGATGCGCAGCAGCGAACATGTGCCTGACGAAAGGGCGTGGCAAGGCCAGGATATGGAGGGTGAATCAATAGAGATTATCTGTGGATCAGCCTGCCGAGCAAAGGTGTTTTTACCGATATCGCCTGGTTAGGGCAAAGCTCCTGGCAGCAGTAACAGCGGATGCAGTCTCCATAGCGGTACACCGGAGGTTCTTTATGTCCATTGAGCCAAATTAAGGCCTTGGGTTGGGCAGGGCACACTTCTTCGCAGCGCCCGCAGCGCGTGCACAGCCTGGGATCAATGAATGGGCGCGGTGAAACGTAGTTGCGCATGAGCTTTGAAGACATCAGGCCCAGTTCGACGGTTGTCCCCAGGTACGAGCGGTTTACCTGAAAGTCAGGTGCATCGAATCGCTCCAGCGGCTCGCCAATGATTTCTGCTGAGGAGCGGCCCAAGCCGAAAACATTGCCATAAACGATCGGTTCCACCAAAGTTTCATCCAGGTGAATCATGCGGCATACAGCTGCCTCCAGAGCCACCGGATCCGTGGAAAACAAGAGTACGTTCATTGGACGCGGCGTGCCGTTACGCGGTCCATTGCCTTCCATTGCCACGATGCCGTCCATAATGTACAGCCGCGGTTTTATACACAGGTTGAGATCGACCAGCATCTTCGAGAACAGGGCGGAATTGGGCAGCTTGGAATGAAATTCCGCTTTGCGTACGCCAGGGATGCAGCCGAATTGATTTTTCACGGCCCCAGTGATGCGGGTGAGGGCGTGTGATTTCAATTTACACAGGCTGATCAGCCCATGTGATTCTACAACGCCTTTTGCCAGGGTGAATTGTTTAATCAAGTTCCCTTTGGGGAAGGATACGCTGACCGGGGTCTGAAAATCAGCCTGGGGAACGCCCAATGAATCGGCTACCGGAAGCAGCCCTGCCCGGCGGGCCGCCGTGATCGGGCTGCCAAAGCCAGGCGAATCCCCATAGGTTAGCTGCGCACCAGTGGTTTGGAACTGCTCCAGCACAGCTTGAAAAACCGTGGGATGCGGGCTGATACAGCGCTGCGGGTCTTCCCCAACGAGGAGGTTGGGCTTGATCAGGATTTTTTCCCCAGCCTGCGCAAAGCGCTGCGTTCCACCTAAGAGATCCAATCCTTTTTTTACGGCTTCGCGAACCATCTCAATTTCATAATAGTCGCAATATACAAGGGCAACTTGCGATGAAGTTTCTATGGTTTACCTACCTATATGGTTTGGTTTATATGATCAGGAAAGGAGAGCCTGCCAGCTTGCCTTGCCGGTCTGCTCAATCAAGTTTTCATCCAGAACCATTTCTCCCCGGCTATGACGGATCGTCAGGGATGCGATAATGTCGAGGGTGTATGTCTCCAGAATCGGCAGCGGGAGCTGTTTGATGATCCCCTGCTGCATAGCTGTGTAGAACGGTTGGATGACCGGGGCCATGATCTCATTAATCCCCTGGATCGAATCTTCATCCAGGTAAGGGGAAGAATGGTATTGTTGAGAAAAGGCGATCTTCTCAGGGTTTTCCAGGTTGAAATGGATTGCATTCCGCCACATGATGGGGAAGCTCTGTTCCAGCGGCATCTCTACCCCGATCCCATGAGTTATCGCGCTGATATATTCCGCTTTGATCTCGCGGAACAGCGTTTTAATCAGATCGTCTTTGCTTGAAAAGTAATTGTAGATGGTGCCCGCGCCGCTCTTGGCCTCTTCGGCGATCATGGCCATGGAGGCTCCATGGAAGCCGTGTTGGGAAACGACCTTTAAAGCGGCGGCGAGAATTTCCTTCCGTTTTTGTGATATCATAGTACTCTTTTTTTGGAATGAACGTTCATTCCAATTATAAAACATCATCATGCCATTGTCAAGGGAAAAATGGAATATTGAAATTCGCCCTGGTTTTGATAACGGCGCGCCTTGCTCCCTTATGGTTGGGGACCGATGCAGATATCGAATCTCTCGCAGGCATCCCAGAATCTGGGAACGGAGTTAGGCGGCGTCTCAAGGGGGTGTTTGTGAAAAAAGACTTTATCAGGCAGCAGGGGGTATTTTGTGCCGAACCAGTGATTGAAAACTACCCGAAAGGTGTTTACCGTGGTAATGGTGGGGTACAACTGCGCGTCGCCGCCGTCAGAGAAGTACATGGCATTTAAAGTGGTCGTACGCAGGTCTACACCCTGGGCGGTGGGTGCGTTCCAGTTGAGGAATTTGTCATCGCCGTGGTCAGATTGAAGGATAATCGCAACTGGCTTCTTGGAAGTAGAAATGATCTCATCAATAGTGCGTAAGATGGCCTGGTTGACATACTCGATCTGGTATCCATACTGCTCGATATAATCATCAGGGGCCGGCTGGTACCAATAGAAATTCATATCCGGTTCGTATTTCCGCTCGATCCCGCCCGGGCCGTATAGAAAAGGAATGTGCGGCAGGTAGATATGGGCAAACAGGAAATATGGGCCTTCCTGGTTGGCATAATCCGGGAGGTGATCGAAGGCATTATTGATCCGGTCGCGGCGCACATCCAGCTCGTGGTTTACGGATGCGACCAATGCATCATCTACACCGCCTTCATTGCTCGTTTGGGCCTCTTCTTTGAACATGACCAGGGCAACAGTGGTACGGAGGAGCAGCGATTCAAATGGGTTGACTGTTGCTGTCCGGGTCTCTTGACCGGTTTCTGGTGCCAGAAAAATATCCGCGTACTGATTGTTTGAGTCACCCGTACCTGAATCGAATACGATAACCCGGTAACCGTGGTCGCGGAGAAATTCGCTGACGTAGTTCGTCTGAAGGTTGTAACGCGCGTTCTTGATCAACGTCGCGGGGAATTCGTGGAAATAAATCATGTTCATCGCGGTGTTCAGTGAAAAAGTGGTGTTCATGTAGTTTGATCGGCTGGAAGAAGCTACGTAGAACCCGCGTTTTTCAAGTTCAGAAATGAACGGGGTGTTATCGAATTGATAGTATTTCGCCAGCATGTCGGCGCGTTCATAGCTATCAAGGATGATGTAATAGATATCAGGCATCTCACTGGTGGAAAGAGCGGGGACGTCTGCCTCAGCCTGTGCCTGGCCGCGAATCCTTGCCAGCTTATCTCTGATTTGCTGGTTCCCAACAGAATTCACGGATACCATCGTGGAGACAATAGTGATCAGAGGAAAAATAAGCAATGCTGCGCTGACGATGTTCAAAAAAGAAGTGCTTCCAGTGGGAAGTTTTGCCCGTAGTGCAAAAAAAGAAAGCAAGAGAAAAAGCGCCAGCCAGACCCAACCCAGGGTGGTAACGGCAAGCGGTGCTGTCAAGACCTTATCCAGAGCATTCGAAATGTGCCCGAAGGAAAAAAACAGGATGATGATGAGTGAGCATAAGAGCCCCGCTTTTTCCCAATCCCGCAAGACGAGGCCAAAAAGGAGCAGGAATATGATCGTCATGCCGGTCGAAATCAGCAGGGATGGGTAGGTATATTCGATCGGGATGAATACGATGTTGTGCGAAAAAAGGTAAGCGATGGGGTAAATACTCAGCAGGATCGAGTGAAATGGAAATCGTGAAAGTTTTATGTTCATGATTTGTCGATGGAACAAAAGGTAGGATTTGCTGGAAGTTAGTGTAGCATATTCATCAGGAGGGGGAGTTTACATATTTGAAGAGTTGTCGGTGGGAGCTTATCGGGGGAGCTAATCGGTAAAGCCGTCAGCAAGGAATCCGAAATAAATGTACACAACCACGGGGTGATCCGTGGTTGTGTGTTTAGAGAAACAGCTGGGAGGGATGTTTTGCAGCAGAATTATTTAAGCAAGATTACTGTGTACAGCGGTATATTCGTTAGCTCTAGGTGCAGAATACCCGCCTCGGGATCTATTTGAAGCACAGTCAGTTCAGGCGTTTTCCCTGGAGCGTAAACCTCTGCTGCGGTATATGGACCGGGCAAGTGTACATCCAAAGATAAGGTGCGCAGCGGAGGAACGCAGTCGTTGGTTTCATCATAATCGTAGCGCAGCAGGTGGATGGCGGCGCCTTCCGGGACACGCTGGATATTGACCGCCAGGTTCGCGGATGGTTGTGCATTTACCTGTGGACCGCCAGGCAGCGCGGACGGATTAAAGTCAGACAGGGCGCAGAGCGACGTGTTGGGATGGCCCAGCAGTGCTTCGCGCGGGGCGTCAGGCAGGTTGGTTGCTAGGCCGCCCATCACGATCAATCGCCCACCTTTTTCGAGGTAGGCCAGCAGCAACTCAGCCTGGGTAAGAGTCAGGCTGCGGCAGTCTGGCAGGATGATCTTGCGGTATTGCATCATGGCATCCAGCGTTGGCAGGTCGGTGCGCAACTCGCCATCCGCCAACATCACCACATCAAAGGGCTGGAGACCGTTGGCAAGACTTTCGCACGCATCCCAGAAGGGGATGCTCTCTGTGCTGGTGGTATTGGAACGGTTATCGGCAAACAAATCGCGGCGGGAGATGATTTGCCAGTTGCTGGCAATGCTGTAGATGACTGCGGTGTTGTTATAGGTGCTTCGGCTGTATAGGTTTTCGTGTTGGTACAGGAAGTCGTAGACCTCTTTCCCCAGTTCGTGCGGAACATAAAATGAATCTTCGATGACGCTACCCATCCATGCGCCGTAGGGCAGGGTCATATTGGCGCCAAGCGCGGCTCCCTCAAAGATTGACATGCGGAAGCGATCGTACCCTTTGCCAACCTTGAGCATTTCGATCAGATCCGAGATTACCCCACCGTAGGGATTCTCGACCACCACAACTTGCTTTGCCCCGACGAAACCGGACAGGTAACGGTACCAGGCCGGCTGGCGGTACTGCGTGTTGCGCATCTCGGAGATGATCATGTCCACATACGGCTCAAAGGCATAGTAGTGATCGAAAACGTTAAAGAAATTGCCTGAAACGAGCACCGTCCGCCCTTTGCTGGCGGCATATTCGCGGGCATAGTTAGCCAGCTCGCCAAAATAGCGGGCCACCGTCTTTCGCTGAAAAAGCAGGTAATCCCAAAAGAGAGGCGAGTCTTCGCGGTTCGCCTGGAAATCGTAGTGCTGTTCCAACAGCCACTCACCGTAATGGAAGGTGTGCAGATCCACGCTGCGCAGCGGTTCGGGGAGTTGGTCGGGCGGCAGGGCCAGCAGATACGCGCGGAATTCGCGCATGCAGTCTTTGCAGAAACAGCCGCCGTATTGAATACTGGTAACAGGCAGTTCAGCTTCATCAAGCTGGATGCCATCCACCCCGGCATCAATCTGGATGCGGATAATGGCTTTCAGATACTCGCGCCATACCGGATTGTTCCTGTCCATCAGATAGCATTGGTGCTCGCGGTCGGGGCACTCTACCCAGCGGGCGTGCAATGCGTTGCCGAAGATGTCGCGCGAACAGCATTCTTCCGGCAGGTCGGTCACTGGCTCGCCCAGGCTGTTGTACAGCCCGTTGGGAAAGTATTTTTCAAAAGGCGCCCAGATGCGCGGATAGCGGTTCTGGTTGAACTCTCGCAGGCCGATCCAGCCGGGCTTACCAACGCCACGCAGCTCGTTCATGGCAAGCAGGGTGTCTTCGGCTTCGTTGAGCTCCACCGGGAATTCCCAGCCCTGGATCTCGAACACGATACCAAAAACCTTGATCCCGTGCTTATGGCATTCGCGGATGAATTCACTGTCGTTCATAAAACCGTACAGGCGGAAGCGTGAAGGAATCTCACCGAAGGCTTCGTCTTCCAGGTAAGGCAAGGAAATGGAACCTCCACCCATCGCGGACCAGACCAGAACGGTAGCATGATATTCGCTCAGGTCCTGAACCATTTTCATGCGCCGTGAAGGTTTGCTGGGGTGATAGCAGTGCTGGCGCGGGAACCAGGCGTCGAAATAAACTCCTCTTTCCATATTTCCTCCAATATTATGTTGAACAGGTAGCAGCCATATTTTAGTAGGGAAGAAGGGAGCAGATTTAACAGCGCTCGATAAACCAGATTCTAGTATCTTATGGCGAATTTGACTATCAGGATGGTAATAGCAGTTTCCGAAAAACTCCGAGGTTTGCAAGACGTCTCTTGCCCTATTGACACGGATTTTGCAAAATGTTATAATGCAACCGGTTGCAATAACGAGACGGATAAGATGAGCAAAAAGACAGTTCAAACCATTGAGGATATCGCCCGGCTGGCAAACGTCTCGAAATCGACGGTTTCCAGGGCGTTAAATGACAGCCCGTTAATCAAGCAGGAAACCAGAGAGCGAATTCAGGCCATCGCTCGCGAGCACAATTTTCGAATCAATGCCCCTGCACGCAACCTGAGCCTCCGTCAGAGCCGCACGATAGCCTTAGTGGCCCATTCTTACCATACGTGTTTTTCGATGGAAGACCTGTTTAACCTGGAGATCATGGGGGGCATTGGCAATGGGTTGCACAGCCTGGGATATGACCTTTTGCTGGTGTACGTCAACCCTCGCGAAACCACGTGGGCTCACCAATACCTCGATAGCGGGCGGGTAGATGGTTTTATTCTAACGACTTCCAGCCGCAAGCAGTTGCACATCAAAGCATTGGTAGATATGGGCGCTCCGTTCATTATTTGGGGCGTTCCGATGCCAAGATACAATTACTGTTCCGTTACTGGCGATAATATCACCGGTGGGACATTAGCAACCGAATACCTGATCCATACTGGCAGGCAGCGAATTGCATTTCTTGGCGGTCCGGACGATGAGATGGAAGTACAGCACCGCTTCAAGGGGTACGAAACAGCGCTGCATGCCGCCGGGCGCAGTGTGGACCCGAACCGGTTGGTATACGGAGATTACTCGCGCGAGTCAGGCATCGCAGCCATGCGGCATTTGCTGGAACAATCTCCTGACCTGGATGCGGTTTTTGTGAACAGCGACCTGATGGCGATTGGAGCAATCGATGTTATTCAAAACAGCGGCAAACGGGTACCGGAAGATATCGCCGTAGTGGGGTATGACGATCTTTCGATTGCCAATTACAACAACTTACCGCTCACAACCGTGCGGCAGAATATTCCACTGGCCGGAAAATTACTGGCGCAAAACCTGATCCAGTTTATTCAAACTGGCGTAGTAACCAACGTAACCATACCGGTTGAACTGGTAGTACGCAAATCAACATAAGCCCGGGCTGCTTTCGCATCTTTTTTTGACAGCGATTGCAACCGGTTGCATTCAAAAGGAGAAAACCATGCTTCAAACACAATGGATTAACCAAGTTGTGGAATGGGAGAAGGGACTAGAGATCGAAGAAGAAAGGCGGAAATCTCACCGGAACGAGCCATATACCAATTACCTGGCAAAAGTTCAATCGGACCGTCAAACCCGCCCGATCTTTGCATGGATTATCGAAATGCTCAGAGGGCATCGTAGAGAACGCCAACCAACTTCCCATGCTTTTCCACGGAGCAGCAGCCCAAAACTCTGCCAGGATAAATGATTGGGAAGGACAAACACGTTTTGAGTACGATTCTTACAAAAAATATATAAACAGTTCATCTTCTATTAATATAAATCGCTTATTCTATATGTGTACAGAGTTACTTTCGCGGACATACTCCCTTTTACCGGGACCAGCCCTAATGTGAATCCCCGGTGGATGTGGTCATCACTTTCCGCAAGCATATCTGCCAGTCACGCCTGGGGGCAAGTGACTGGCAGTTTGCATTTCCAATAGATTATATGTGGTCTTTGAAGCGAGGGAGGCGAGTATAATTACACTCGTCACGCGACAGGCTACATGAGAGACTACGCTGCCCCGTAATTCCCCGTATCCTGAAGATTATTATCCCAAAAGGAATCACCGTTGAAACGCTTGCGTGATAACGGCGAATATTCTTGTCTGTACTTGCGTATTGTTATGGGGTGTCATTCTGAAATTGCTCGGCGCGCAGTGATAAGAAACAAGTTTTCGCACAATAGCGGCTCAAACAGTCAGGGGGCGCGTTGAACAAATCAGGCTTAATGGTAGTGGGTAAATAGAGACCGCTGCACAATGATTCGAAAAACATTATAGAAAAGGTTCAGGAGATAAGGTCATGAAGAAAAAGATCTTCATTGCCGTAGGGGTGATACTTGCCCTGGCGATCGTTGCGTTTTTTGCGTATCCATTCATCCGGGGTATGATGAACCCGGGCGAAAAACAAAGTATGTACCAGACAGAACAGGCTCGAATGGGCAGCCTGACGGCTTACGTAGGCGCAGCCGGAGCGGTGCGCGCAAATCAGGTCGCCTCGATTGCCTGGGAAACCAGCGGTCGTGTGGCGGATGTTCGGGTTGAAAAAGGCCAGTGGGTCGAAGCGGAAACGATTCTGGCTGAACTGTCACAGTCCTCGCTCTCGCAATCAATGATCATGGCCCAGGTGGACCTGATTAACGCGAAGAAGGAGCTGGACAAGGTTCTGAATAACAGCGAGGCGCGCACCAACGCGCAGCTGGCATTGGTTCAGGCCCAGAAGGCGTTGGATGATGCTGAAAAGAAGAGCCAGAGCAAGCTGTTCCAGCGCGCCAGTAAAGAGACGATTGACATTGCCCGCGCGAATCTCATCAATGCCAACGAGGCTTTAGACAGCGCGGAAGAAACGTTCAACCAGGTAAAAGGCCTTGGTGAAGATAGTCCCGTGTACGCCGCCGGGCTCAGCCAGTATGCCCGGGCCCGCCAGGTACAGCAGCAAGCAGAATATAACCTCCGCTACGTACAGGAACTGCCAGACCCTCTGGATGTGGAAGAAACCTATACACTTTTAGACCAGGCTCAGTCAAAGCTGCTTTCGGCCAAAGAGGAATGGGAGCGGATTAAGGACGGCCCTGACCCGGATGATATTGCCACCGCTCAGGCGCGTGTGGCAGCCGCCCAGGCCACGCTCGATATGACCCGTCTATCGGCGCCCTTTGCCGGAACCATCATGATTGTAGATATCCAGAGCGGCGATCTGGTCTCGCCAGGCAAAGCGAGCTTCCAGATCGCAGACCTATCCCGCCTGCTGGTGGATGTGCAGGTTTCCGAGGTGGATATCAACCGCGTGCAGCTCGACCAACCAGTCAGCCTGACCTTTGACGGCATCCCGGACCAGGAATACAGCGGATTTGTCAGCGACATTGCCACCACGGGCTCGAACGAAAGCGGGGCAGTCAATTTCAAAGTAACCGTTGAAATCAGCGATCCGGATGAAAATATCCGCCCAGGGATGACCGCTGCAGTCAATATCGCGGTCAATCAGTTGGATAATATTCTGCTCGTACCCAGCCGGGCCGTACGCATGCTGAATAATAAGCGCGTTGTGTATGTTTTGCAAACCAACATCCCGGTCCCGGTTGAGATTACCCTCGGTTTTTCCTCGAACAATAACAGCCAGATCACCAAAGGGAACCTCAAGGCCGGCGATCTGATCATTCTGAACCCGCCGACCATACCATCCAGCGGCGTGATGATGGGCGTTGATTAGCAGGAAGGTACTTGATGAACAACGAATTGGTTGTTGACGCGCAAAACGTCACCAAGGTGTACCGCATGGGCGAATTTGACGTCCACGCACTGCGTGGAGTAACGGTTAAGATCGCTCGCTCGGAAGTGGTCTCGATTATGGGACCATCGGGTTCCGGAAAGTCAACGCTGATGAATATGCTGGGATGCCTGGACCGTCCTACCAGTGGTGAGTATGTCCTGGATGGGGAGGCAGTTTCAAATCTGAACGATGACCAGCTTTCCAGCATCCGCAACCGCAAGGTGGGTTTTATCTTCCAGAGCTTTAACCTGCTGCCCCGGCAGTCGGCGCTCTCGAACGTTGTGCTGCCCATGCGTTACGCCGGGTTCAGCAACGGTAAAACACATGCGAAAGCCCGCTCAGCGCTGGAATCGGTCGGCTTGGGCGACCGGGTAAACCATAGACCCAATGAGCTTTCGGGTGGGCAGCAGCAGCGGGTGGCCATTGCCCGCGCGCTTGTGAATGATCCGGCAATCATCCTGGCCGATGAGCCGACTGGCGCGCTGGACAGCAAATCGGGTAAAGAGATTATGGAACTGCTGCTGACGCTAAACCGCGAGAAGGGTACTACGCTGATCTTCGTCACCCATGACCCACGCGTCGCGGCAATGACTCAGCGCACGATCCTCATTCAAGATGGACAGATCGTGGATACGCTTCAGGAGCCAGAGAATCCGGATTTCGGGAGGAGCCAATGAGCATCATCCAGACGGTTATTGAAGCCCTGGAAAGCCTGGCATCCAACAAAATGCGTTCCGGGCTGACCGTACTCGGGATTGTAATCGGTGTCGCCGCGGTGATCGCGATGATGGCTATCGGGCAGGGCGCGCAAAATTCAATTACTGGAGAAATCCAGGGCATTGGGACCAACCTGCTTTTTGTTTCGGCGGGTAATATGCAGCAAGAGGTACGCAATGTTAAGCCGCTGACTCTCGAAGATGCCGAAGCAATCGCTGATCCACTGGCTGCGCCTTCCGTGCTGGCTGTCGCGCCGGAAATTAATGGATATTTGGAGGTAGCCGTTGGAAAAGAGAGCAGCTCAATCAATGTCTCAGGGGTGACGCCAGAGTACGCCTCGGTATTGAACGAGTCTGTAACAGAAGGTGAATTTATCGGACAGGAGCATTTCCTGGGCCGCTCGGCGGTGGCGGTTATTGGTCCAGACACAGCGGAACGCTTGTTTGACCGACCCAACGGTGTCACCGGCGAGACGATCCGCATTTCTGGCCAACCCTTCCGCGTCATTGGCGTGCTAAAATCGAAAGGCGGCTCAGGGTTTGGCAATCAGGATGATCGCGTGATGGTTCCGCTAACCACCGCCCAATCACGTCTGGTGCAGCGCTGGGGAAATAACTCGGTGGATGTGATCCAGGCTCAGGCGATTGATTCGGATAGTGTGCAGGCCGCAACCGATGAAATTGCACAGATCCTGCGCACGCGGCACCGCACCGAGGTGGGGGTCGATGATTTCACCATTTATTCTCAAGAATCGATTTTAGGGGCTGTGCAGCAAATCACCGGTGTGCTGACCATCTTCCTGGGTGGGATTGCGGCTATATCCTTACTGGTTGGCGGGATCGGCATTATGAATATCATGCTGGTATCCGTAACCGAACGGACGCGCGAGATTGGTCTGCGTAAGGCGCTCGGCGCGCGCAAGCGAGATATCCTGGTGCAGTTCCTGACCGAGTCGGTGCTTCTAAGCCTGGTGGGCGGTTTCATTGGTATCGGGGTAGCCTGGGGTATTGCTACGATCGTAAGGCTGATCGCTGAGGCCAATGGCGCGAATATTATCCCGGTCATCGGTATGGATGCCATCTTGCTGGCAACACTCTTCTCAATGGGTGTAGGGCTGTTATTTGGTCTGTACCCGGCCAACCGGGCGGCTGGTTTGCAGCCGGTGGAAGCACTGCGCTACGAATAGTAAGATGCTTTTCAGTATCAACCGCTTGTGGCCTGGGAAGCATTTGAAATGCCAAAAAGATAAGTATGTAAGGGGCAATAATATGTACAAAAAAATCGAGAATTCATTACCCAAAAAGATCGGCGGCAAACGCCGCTGGATGGTTGCCGTGCTTTCGATGATGGTGCTGGCGAGCATGCTGCTGTCGGGTTGTGGCATGATGGCGGGTCAGGCTGGGCCGGTAAATGTTCAGGTATCGGCGGCGGATACGCCAGCGCCTGCTCAACCAACAGAAACGGCAATGCCAACCGCCACCCGTAAGCCGCGTCCAACCGCCACGCCTACCGTTGACGTGGCGAAAACCCGCGCGGATCTGGCCGAAAAAGCCGTGCGCGATTTCTTCGCCTTGCTGGAGTCAGGCAATTTTGAGCAGGCAGCCGATCAATTATCCACCTTCAGCCTGATGGTGTTTAAGATGACCCGCGGTGATGCCGCCTCCGCAATGCAGAGGATAAAATTCGACGGCGGGAATTGGTCTGACCTTCAAATTGTTGAAAACAAACCATTTGATGAGCACACCGTTTTGGTGCATGTGACTTACACTTTCACAGTCGATGAGGTGGAAGAAGCCAGAGACGAGTTTTGGCCGGTGCGGCTGGAAAATGACACCTGGCGCTATAACTGGGATAACCTCATTGATTACCACAGCCTGCAAGTCACGCCGCAGACTGCCAACGGCGTAACAGTAAAGCCGGTACAGGTTAACCGCTTCAGCGATCGCATTCAATTGGTGATGCTGGTGCAGAACCGCACGAACGGCGCGGTGGTCTTTGGGCAGGAGAACGAGGTCCTGGGTACCTTCCGCTTTGGCGAGCAGACAGTGGAAGCCGATAAGACAAAAATCGTTTTGAATCCACTGCGCTCGGTGCCAGATGTGAAACTCGAAGTCAAGGGGCTGTGGGAGTCCTATCCGGAAGCGGTTGAAATCCGCAAGTGGAAATCGTACAATGTGGAGCCCTGGTACGTTTTTCAGTTACAGTAATACATAAGTAAACCGCCACAAGAACTTTAACCAAAAAGCAACGGGACCAGGCGGTTTACTCGAGTAATTCGCCGGGCATAGGTGTTATGTAGTAAAAATACTTTCGGCGAATTACTTAAAAGACAGGAGAGGCGCGTTTATTGCGAAAACCGGGCAATGAACGCGCCTCTTTTGATTTAAAGATCCGTTGTCGCTTAAAGGGCGGTCCTCCTGTCTTTCATCCTGCTCCAGAGAGCACAAAATGACTGGTTATATGAAATCCTCATTGGATCTAAGCCAAAAATAAATAACTTCCTCCTATTATTCAGAGAGTGTTTCGAGATGAATTGATGGAGATCCGGTATGAAATCATCGAATAGAACGCTGTCTTCCCGCAGGCAAAGGCGGTGGTTCATTTGGGTTGTGGTATTTATGCTGTTGCTGTCAGGCGGTGGGGCAGCCTGGTATTTCCTCCTTGGCCCAGCTTCAGCCCAGGCCCGCATGAGTCCTGGCGCTCTTGCGCAGACATTCACAACCCCTGTAAAACGCGGTGATCTAACCATCGGCGCTGCAGGTTCGGGCAAGCTGGTGGCGCACCAATCCGTTGATCTGAGTTTCTCAGCCAGCGGAACCGTGGCCCAGTTGAATGTGGCGTTGGGCGATATGGTAAAGGCCGGGCAGGTATTGGCCAGCCTGGGAAGTTCTCAAACCCTGGAAGCCAATGTGACAGCGGCGAAGCTGCAAGTGCTGGAAGCCCAGAAGACTCTGGCTGATTTGCGGGAGAACGGTGATCTTTCACTGGCTCAGGCATATTCGGACCTGGTGAAGGCGCAAGAAGCCTATATGGCAGCGCTGGATAAGAACCAGCGGGTAGATAACGAGCGCTGCGGGCAGGATGTTCGCACCCGGTATAAAGCAGCCTTGGACCGCGCTGTTCAAGAACTGGAAAATATCAAAGCGGAGCAGCCCGGATCCGATATGTATATTGCGGCTAAGAAAAGCTACGACACCGCTCTGGCGAATTACACCTACTGCATCTCATACACCTCAAATGAAAAGAACAGCATTCAGTCCGCGCTGGAGGTAGCGAAGACCACTCTGGAGGCCGCACAGCAAACCTATGATACCCTAAAAGCGGCAGCCGGGATCGATCCAAATGCGCTGGCGATGGCTGAAGCCAACTTGAAAAAGGCGCAGGCCCAATGGTCGAAAGCGGAAGATGAGTTGGTTGGCATTACTTTGACCGCTCCGATGGATGGTAAAGTGACATACCTGGCCAGCCAGGAAGGCGCCCTGGTGGGCACCAGTAAATTTATCACCATCGTCGATGTCAGCTATTCTAACCTGGAAATCAGTGTGGATGAATCGGACCTCGAAAGATTGGTGGTAGGTTCGGAGGCTTCCGTCTCGTTTGACGCGCTCCCCGATCAATCTTTCAGCGGTAAGGTAGTGCAGGTTTACCCTGAGATAACCGTATCCGGGACCTATCGGGTAGCAAGGGGACTCGTGGAACTGGATTCGAGCGCGGTAAATATTCTCTCCACCCTGCCTCTGGGTTTAAGCGCCAGCGTCACGATTACCAATCAGGAGGCGAAAAACGTGCTGCTGGTTCCGACAATCGCCTTGAAGGACCTGGGCGACAATACGTATTCGGTCATGGTGCAGAGCAGCGATGGTAAGTTCAATATGCAGGTGGTGACCATTGGCATCCAGGATGGCGAGTATGCGGTGATTACATCAGGTTTGAAGGATGGCGATGTGGTCAGTACCGGTACAACACGATTTATTGCCGCCGGTTCGACTGATTCGAGCGATGCTTTGAAAAATGCCCAGAATTCTGGCGGTTTTCCGGGCGGTGGTGGTATGCCGCCGATACCCTGATCAGTAACCGTTTGTTATGAGTATTGAAGTCATGTATGTGAATTATGCAGGAGCGTTGTTATGAAAACCACAGAAAACCGCAGCCGGTCAAAAAGAAGAGGCGCCTGGATCTCGTTGATATTGATCGTGCTGTTCATTGTCGGTGGGAGCGCTTATGTTTACTGGAACCAGTCGACTGCCTTACAGGCGCAGGCAGCAGCGCAAACCGTAAAAACCAGGGCCGTTCGAACGGGTGATATTATCCTGGCTGCTTCCGGCTCGGTGACGCTGGTCGCCAGCCAGGAGAAAGAACTGGCTTTTACAGTTTCGGGTACGGTAGCTGAATTGTATGTAGCCGTTGGTGACACCGTGACAAAAGGTCAGGTTCTGGCGCGACTGGATAACCTGGAAGAACTACAGGCGGACATCAATACCGCCGAGCAGGATGTGTTATCCGCTGAGCAGGATCTGGCAGTTTTCAAGGCTAAGGCGCCGGCTAACCTTGCAAACGCACAGCTCAAGGTGATCGAGGCACAGCAGTCGGTCGAGGAGGCCATGGGCAGAGCTGTCGAGAAAGATATGATCCGCTGTGATCGCGAAACGAAAGAAAAGCTCTGGGCCCGCTATGAAGCCGCTGTCATGAAACTGGAAGCGCTAGGAGATGGCGGATGGCGACCGGAGTATTACTTGAATACCCTCTTGCCGCAGAAGAAAGTAATCGATCAGGCGCTGGGCGCTTACCAATCGTGTTTAGCCTTTACTGATTATCAGGTAGCCTCGACCCAGGCCAATGTATTGGTAGCCCAGGCAGCGCTCAATGTGGCTCAGGCCGACCTGGATAACCTGAAAATAAATGCAGGCTTGAACCCCACCGGGCTGGCGAACGCGGAGAATGCTGTAGCATCCGCCAGGAGGACGCTAGAAACCGCGAAAGATAACCTGAACGGCGCGACATTAATTGCGCCTTTTGATGGCACGGTCTTATCCGTATCCGGAAAAGCCGGAGATAACATCAAGGTCACTTTCAGGAACAGCAGAGTCGCTTTCATCACCATTGCCGATCTGGCGCATCCGGTACTGGAGTTCACAATCGATGAGATGGACCTGGAGATGGTGGAGAAAGGCAAGGTGGCGGAAGTGATCTTTGACTCGTTCCCCGACCGCACGTTTTACGGCATGGTAACGCGGGTGGACCCGGCGCTTGGGGGGCAAAGTGGTTCATCAGACCCGATGGCTTCATCTAGCTCTAGCGCATCTTCGGTGAGCGGCTTGATTGAATTGGATTTGAGCCAGGAAACAGAGGTGCCTGCATTTCCCAAGAATCTTTCAGGTTCAGTTCAAATCATTCAATCCTCTGCAAAAGACGTACTGTTAATCCCGGTCGAGGCGCTGCATGAACAAAATGATGGAAGTTGCATTGTCTACGTGGTGGGCGCGGACGGCCAGCCAGCGCTAAAAACGGTTGAGATTGGATTGAGGGACGTGGCCAGTGTGGAAATTGTAAGTGGTCTGTCGGTTGGTGAAATGGTTATCACCAGTGGAATACAGCAGTAAGTTGAGCTTGTAGGAGTAGTGCAATGAATCTTGGAGAAGTCATCAAAATTGCGTGGAAGAGTCTCATGTCGAACAAGCTGCGTTCGGTGCTGACCATGTTAGGCGTGATCATCGGTGTGGCCGCGGTGATTATTATGGTTGCCATCAGTGCCGGTACGGAAGCAGCAATTGCTGACCAGATTAACGGGCTGGGCTCGAACCTGCTCTTCATCAACCAGGCCATGACGCGCGGCGGCCCTAACCAGGGGCCGCAGAACCAGAAAGGTGGGCTGGTTTACTCAGATGTGGATGCGATTCGTGAACAGGTGGTGGGTGTGGCCGGCGTGTCGGTGGAGCAAAGAACCAGCGTGACTCTCAAAGTGGGCAATACCACCCTCGACAGCATCAGCGTGATTGGCACAACGCCAGATTACACCACGGTGCGCAATGTCGAAATTGGCAACGGTCGCTTCATTACTGAGGAGGATAACGAGCGGGTTCAAAAGGTCATCGTGTTAGGTTCAGAAGTCGCTGTCGAGTTGTTTGGGGAAGATGATCCGGTGGGCCAGACGCTCTATGCCAACAATACACAGATGGTAGTGGTTGGAGTATTGGCGCCCAAAGGAATTGCTGGAGGCACCGATTTCGACTCGCAGGTTTACACGCCCATCAATGTGGTGTTCAAGAAGCTGACCAACAATATGTTCGCTCGTTTCATGGGCGACCGGGTGAACACCATCTATGTCTCGGTGGACAAAAACGCCAGTATGGATGCGGTGAAATCGCAGGTGAGCCAGCTGCTTTTGACGCGCCATAACGTGGCCTCAGACAGCGCGGATTTTACCATCACTACCCAATCCGATATTATCGAAACCCAGGCATCCACCACCGCTTCGTTCCGTACGCTGCTGGCCTGGGTAGCAGGGGTATCGCTGATCGTAGGCGGGATCGGCATTATGAACATTATGTTAGTGAGCGTTACAGAGCGCACGCGCGAAATCGGTCTGCGCCAGGCGGTGGGTGCAACTCCGGGTGATATCCAGGTCCAGTTCCTCTCTGAGGCTTTGATGTTGAGCCTGATCGGCGGTTTGTTGGGGGTGCTGGCGGGGATCGGCGGGGCGCAGCTTTTTGGCAGGCTGAGCGATATGCGCACCGTGATCCTGCCGTACTCGATTGTGCTTTCCTTCTCCTCCTCGGCTCTGATCGGCATTTTCTTCGGCTTTCTTCCGGCACAGAAGGCGGCGAGGTTAGATCCCATTGAAGCGTTGAGGCATGAATGAGGCTTTATTCATTCGTGGAAGAGACAAATCAATCGGATAACAAACAACGCTCGATAGGTTGTGGAGGGATTTGATGGGCACGCAAGCAGCATTGGGATCGTATAACAAACAAAAGCAGGCCGGGAAGCTGGGCCGGGTGATCCTGGTAAGCCTGCTGGTGCTGGTTATTGGTGCGGGATCGGCCTGGTATTTTCTGGGCAAGAACACCCAGGCGCAGGCAGTCGCCCAGGCAGGGTCTACCACCAAAGATGTGACCGTAGAACGCGGCAGCATCCAGATCACCGCGAGCGGCTCGGGGACTTTAGTTTCCAACCAGGCGGTAAACTTGAGCTTTTCTACCAGCGGTAGGGTCTCCGAGCTTAATGTGAATCTAGGCGATAGAGTCAAGGCAGGCGATGTGCTGGCGCGACTGGAAAAGGCCAAAGACCTGGAAGCCAACCTGGCATCCGCCCAGGCCAGCCTGCTCCAGGCCCAGCAAGAATTGGCGGATTTACAAAAGAAAGGCGGCTCTAGCCTGGCAAAGGCATACCAGGATCTGGTGAATGCTCAGAACGCATACGATGAAGCCCTCAGCGACAGCCAGCGTACAGAACTTGCCCGCTGCACTCCAGAGCTGTTCAACAAATACAAAACTGCTCTGGCGCAGGCCACCGAAAAGCTGAATGCTTTGTATCTGATCGACCCCTCTTCGGAGGAAGTCGTTATCGCCGGTTACGATCACGATACAGCCGTAGCTAACTACTCCTACTGCAGTGCGTACACAGCCACGGAAAAGCTCAGCGCCGAGTCGACTCTGGAGGTTGCGAAAGTAGCACTCCAGGAAGCAGAGAATACATACGAAACGCTCGAGGAATCCGCGGGGATCGACCCGGATATGCTTTCAAGGCTGGAAACGAGGGTGGAAGCCGCGCAAACCCAGGCGGATTCCGCGCAGGAAGCCTTGGATGGTACAACCCTGATCGCTCCGATCGATGGAAAGGTTACTACCCTTGCGGGCTCAATAGGTGCCATCGTTGATACTTCTACATTCATAACCATTTCCGATGTCAACCATCCTACCGTTACAGTCTCTCTGGATGAAACCGACATGGGGCAGTTGGTAGTAGGCAATCCGGCGGTGGTAACGTTTACCGCTCTGGCAGGCCAGTCATTTTCGGGAAAGGTCTCGTTAGCTAACCCGCAGATGATTGCTTTTGGTCCTTTCCGGGCGGCCTCCGGGCAAGTGACGCTGGACGAAGAATATGCTTCCACTTTTGAATCACTGCAGTTAGGGCTGAGCGCGACTGTCACGATCACCGGCAAAGGGGCGGCGAACGTACTGCTCGTTCCGGTGGATGCTCTAAAACAGCTGAGCAGCGGCGATTATTTAGTCAGCCTGGTAGGGAGCGATGGGCAGGTAACCCAGCAAATCGTTTCCGTGGGCCTGCAAAACGACAGTTACGCTGAGATTACCGCTGGCTTGAGTGAAGGCGATATTGTTCGGGTCAAAGTAAAGGTTAACGAAGACAGCGGTTTCCCTGGTGGGGGAATGTTTATGGACGGCGGCGGTGGCAGGATGCCGTGAACCAGGCAGTGAATGCAGAGGAACATGAAAAGATGGAATGAGGTTTTGAATGATCGCAAAGCATAAACACCCTATGAAAGGTAAAGGTTTCCTTCTGTCAGCCCTGGCTCTGGTTGTCATCGCTGTGATTGCGTTCTTCGTCTGGACAAAAGTGCAGGCAGGTGAAATCACGATCGGGCAGGCTGCGGCGACGCCCACTGGAGCGGCTGCCGCCTATAAAACAACGACCGTCCGGCGCAGCGACCTGTCCGTGGTTGTGTCGGGAACCGGCACGGTAATAACAGCCCAGTCCGTCGACCTGGTCTTCTCCGTTGAGGAAACAGTATCCACGCTGAACGTGGAACCTGGCGATATGGTTAAGCAAGGGCAGGTGTTGGCCACGCTGGGAGACACGGAAACGCTGAAACAGACCATTCTGGACCAGACGCTGGCCGTGCAGGTGGCGCAGCGCGAGCTGGATGATTTGCAGAACAACTCGGCGGGTGCGCTGGCCCAGGCCATGGCCGACCAGGCAGCTGCTCAACAAGCCTACGCGGATGCCCAGGCGAACGCACATGAAAAAGGAGATGCGCGCTGCATGCCGGGCAAGACACAGGAATATTACTTCGAGTACCTGTATGCCCAAAAGGATGTGGACCTGTGGGAAGGTCGCTTGAATGACCCGGAGACCGGTTATGGGCGGGATTATATCTTGCAGAACTTGACCCCCCTGCGCAAGAAACGTAATCAGGCCTATGCCAATTACACCTACTGCCAGGGCTATACCGACCAGGAAATTGCCTCTTCCCAGGCCGATTTGCAGCTTGCCAAAGCAAAGCTGGAGCAGGCCAAAGCGAAGTACGAAAAACTTCAGGCCAGCTCCGGTGTCGATGCCACCGTGGTAGAAATTGCACAGGCCGCGCTGGATAACGCAAAACTGCAGCTAGCAAAGGCCCAAAGCCAGCTGGCTGGAACCACCATTACCGCTCCCATGAATGGGACGGTCACCAGGGTCAACGGCAAGGTTGGAGACACGGTGAGTACTGGAACGTTTATCACCGTGGCCGATTTGGAACAGCCGCAGGTTCGGGTGAATATTGATGAAACAGACCTGGAAAATTTCGCCGTTGGCTGCGCAGCAGATGTGACCTTTGACAGCTTTCTCGGTGAAACCTTTCCAGGAACCGTGATTCAGGTTTCACCGGTGTTGGTAACGGTTAACAGTGTGAGCATGGCGCAGGGGCTGATTGATCTTCAAAAAGAACAGTCGGCAGCCGGAAAAAAACTGTCTGTCGGGTTGACCGCATCCGTTGAGGTGACCTGCAAACAGGCCAGGAATGCGCTGATCGCCCCGGCCCAGGCCTTATACGAGCCAGATGGTCAGGCGGCGTACGTGTACGTGCTGAATGCGCAGGGCCAGCCGGAGAAGCGTGAAGTGGTCATTGGCTTGCGCACGGTGGCCTCGGCGGAGATCACCAGCGGCCTGTTGGAGGGTGAGAAGATTATCACCAGCCAGATCGAAGACAAATAGGATAGTGTGCTGGACAGGTAGAGTTCATTTTTAGGGTTTTGGAGATCGTGATGAAGAAAACGTTAACCATCAGGGAAAAACGGTCAAAAACCAGAAGAATCTGGATTTTAGCAGCGTTGGTTGTACTGTTAATCGCTGCCGGAGGCGCAGGAGTTTATTTCTGGACGCAGCAGCCAGGCCAAACCGAACAGACCACAACGGAAACGCTGTACACCGCGCAGGTGATCCAGGGTAGTATAAACCTGTCTGTCACCGGTTCGGGTACGCTGGCGGCGGGTCAGGAAAAGAACCTGGCCTTTTCTGCTGCAGGCACTGTGGCAGATGTTTATGTTCAGGTCAGCGATACAGTGAAGAAAGGCGATGTGCTGGCTGAGCTGTCGAATCTGAGCGAACTACAGGATGATATCAACACAGCGCAGCAAGCATTGAACGCCGCTCAGCAGGAACTGGACACGCTGAATCAAAGCGCGGCTTCCAACCTGGCTGACGCGCAGTTGGCGGTAGTGCAGGCGGAAAAAGCCGTGACTGATGCAAAGTCGGAGGTTGTCCAGAAAGGCTGGGAGCGCTGTGATAAGGACACGTTGGAAGCCTATTACTTCACCTACGTGCACGCGCAGGAGTATCTCGAATCGCTGGGGGATGGCGGCGGCGATGCCAGTTACTATAAAAACACCATATTGCCGCAGAAGAACATTGTTGCACAGGCCAAAACCAATTACGAATACTGTGCCGGGTACACGGATTACGAGGTTTCTTCTTCCCAGGCTGTTCTGGCGGTTGCTGAAGCAGACCTGGTCGAGGCAAAGGCCACGCTGGATTTGCTGATAAAGAATAACGGCATCGACCCAATCGAGTTGGCGACTGCTGAAAACACGGTTTCCAGCGCCCAGCTAAAGGTAGATACGGCAAAAGAAACCCTGGCTGGCGCCACCATTGTGGCTCCTTTCGATGGCACCATCCTTTCGGTAGCTGGTCTGGCTGGTGATAGTGTTGGAACGGATACGTTTATCACCATTGCCGACCTGGCGCACCCGTTGGTGGATTTCAGCGTGGACGAATCGGACATGGATCATGTTGCCATTGACCAGGAAGCTGAGGTGGTTTTTGATGCGTTGCCGGATCATACCTTCAAAGGCAAAGTTATACGTATCGATCCATCCCTGACCACTTCGGGCCAGTATCAGGTGGCGACGGGTGTGATCCAGTTGGTATTGCGTGATGAGGATGCAAGCGCCCGCCTGCTGAAAGGTTTGACCGGTACGGTTACGCTGCTGCAAGCTTCGGCAGAGAACGTGCTGCTGGTCCCACCGCAGGCGCTACGCGACCTGGGGGAAGGCACTTACGCAGTTTTCGTGGTGGGCACGGACGGGAAACCCAAGATGAAAGTAGTAGAGGTTGGTTTGCAGGATGATACCTACGTAGAAATCAAAAGCGGGGTAAAACTGGGCGACACGGTTTCTACCGGAACGACACAGACCAGGTAAGGGTATAGACCCAATAGAGGCAGACATGGAAAAACAACCAATTATCGAGACGGTCGATTTGAAAAAGGTGTACGGCTCCGGGGACGCAGAGGTTGCGGCGGTCAATGGCATCAGCATCAAGATCTACCCGGGCGAGTTTGTAGCCATCATGGGCCCCAGCGGCTCGGGGAAAAGCACTTTGATGAATATTCTGGCCTGCCTGGACCGGCCCACGGAGGGAAAATACATCCTCGACGGCGAAGACGTCAGCGAGTATTCGAGAAAGGAACTGGCTTTCATCCGTAGCCTGAAGCTGGGATTTGTTTTCCAATCCTTCAACCTGTTGTCCCGCGCAACCGCGCTGGATAACGTCATCATGCCCATGATTTACCGCCGTGAAAATCAGATCAGCCCAGCGGAGCGCAAGGAAATTGCCCTGGCAGCACTGGAAAGCGTAGGGTTGAAAGAACGGGTACATCACCTGCCCAGCGAGCTATCGGGTGGGCAGCAGCAGCGTGTCGCTATCGCTCGCGCTCTGGTCAACGACCCCGTGCTGCTGCTGGCTGATGAGCCCACTGGCAACCTGGATACACATTCGAGTGAGGAAATCCTTGCCCTGCTCCACGATCTGCATGACCGCGGGCGGACGATTGTGATGGTGACGCACGAGCCGGATATCGCCCACCACACAGAACGCATCATCATGGTCCGCGATGGAAAGCTGTTCTCGGACCAGATGAATGGGCGACGGGTCACCTGGCAGAACGCAACCGGGGTGGAATATCCGGTGGGAGAGAAAAGTGCGGCGAGTGAGTGAGCGCGCGCGGGCAGGTGCAGTTTTGGAAATCGCGTCTGGCAAACAAAGCGTTAGGAATCTTAATATAAAGGAAACGAATCTGTCGATATGTACAAGAGAATCAGTTACCTTTTTATCGTTGTAGTGGTTACCCTGGTACTGTCAGCCTGTTCGAGCATCCAGCTCCCCGGGGCCAGCGCAACACCCGAGGCGGCGCAGGCGAATCAGCCCGGGCAGCCGGGTCAATCGCCTGATTTCGGTAATATGCCGGTTTCGGGGAAGCTGGCATTGGGGACGCTGATGTTAGAGGACACTGCCAACGCAGTCACAGCGGAGCAGGCTGCGGAGCTTCTGCCGCTATGGAAAGCGGTAAAAAGCCTGAGCGCCAGCGAAAACGCTTCTATCGAGGAAATCAATGCGCTGTATGAGCAAATTGAAGAGACCATGACGGCTGAGCAGGTGAAGGCAATTCAGGATATGAGCATGAAGCCAGAAGATACTCAGGCACTGATGGAAAAATATGGAATCAAGATGCAGCAGATGCCAACGATGGATGCGAATCGACTGGCGACGCGCCAGGCGCAGTCGGGGTCGGGCCGCAGCGGCCAAAATGGTCAGGGTGACCAGGGCGGCGGTTTCCCTGGGGGGGAAATGCCGGGGGGTGGTGTGCCAGGTGGCGGAATGCCAAGTGGTGGTGTGCCAGGGGGTGACATGCCGGGCGGTTGGCAGATGCCGGATGCGCAGAATGCGCAGGGAACGCCCCATGCTCGCCCCGGCGGTCTGGGTGGAATGCGCGGTGGCGGGATGAACACGATGTTCGTGGAGCCGCTGATTACCTTGCTAACGGAACGCGCCGGTGCCTAGAAACTGTATCCGATATGCAGCACTCCCGGCGCAGATTTACCCGCGCCGAGAGTGCTGCATTGCATTCTAAAATGGTTCAATATGTCAACCCGAATCCAAAGGGGAATACGGGATCGCCTGAGTCATATGGTACATCGGTTTTCTGGCGGCGCACGGATTCCATCGAGGAGGGCAGTTCGAACGGGAGCTTCCCGGTGGGCGCAAAGCGACCAAAGACGACATCCAGGATAGCGCCGTCGTTAGCACCAAAGGTGGCTAGAAGACCGGCGGCCTTTTGAGCAATCTCGGGAATCACCGCGGGCCGGTCCAGGTCGATGGCAACGATGGTGGGAATGCGCTCTAACAGCGCCAGGATGCGCGCTTTTTCAGCACCCTTAAAATCCAGGTCGCCTTCGTGGAACCAGGCGGCGAAACCCATCTCAGGTGGTTTCTGCTCGAATGGTGCGTTCAGGCGCAGGATGGCCACTTCGGCATCCTCAACCCGCTCTACTACCTCGCTGTACGCTGCTGCGGCCTGGGCAGAGATGCCCTCCACATATACGCGCGGGCGTTCGCGGAGCGGCAGCCGGTCTTTCTTGAGCATCACGATAGACTTGCGCTGGGCTAGCTCGCCCGTGGCGCGGAAATCCGCGTTGCCTACAACTTTCTCGGCGAAGTCTGCGTTGATATAAGGATTGTCGAAGAGACCCAGGCGGAATTTATCGCGCAGTAAGCGCCTGGCTGACAGGTTGATGCGCTCTTCACTGACGTTTCCGCACTGCACCAGGGCAAGGATCAATTCAGGGCAGGCTTCGCCGCCAAACTGGTCGGCGCCGGCTTCGATCACTTTTTGGGCCCGTTCCTCAGGGCTCAGGTGTTCCACGCCCCAGCAGCGCGCCTCCATGAAAACTTTGCCGTCAACGATGTGCGGGGAAACCAGACCCCAATCCGTGCAAACTACGCCATCAAAGCCGTATTTGTTGCGCAGCAGGCCGGTGATTACCTCTTTGTTATAGCCAAAGCCCACCTCTTCGATAGGCAGTCCAATCGGCTGTCCGTAATACGGCATAATCTGCCCGGTCCCGGCCTGGAAAGCAGCCTCGAAGGGGCCCAGATGGTAATCGAAGTTATTTCCAGGATAAACCTGCTCTTTGCCGTACGAGAAGTGCGGGTCAAAGCCATCTTTTTGCGGACCGCCGCCCGGGAAGTGCTTGGTCATACAGGATACGCTGTGCGGGCCGATTTCTTCGCCCTGGAATCCTTTAATATAAGCAGAGACCATCCGCGCGGAAAGCGCAGCATCTTCGCCAAACGTGCCGTTAATGCGTGACCAGCGCGGCTCAGTGGACAGGTCAGCCATAGGGTGCAGCGCAGCGCGAATGCCCACAGCACAATATTCCTGACGGGCAATGTCGCCGAACTGTTCTACCAGCCCGGGGTCATTGGCAGCAGCCAGGCCAATCGGTTCGGGCCAGCGCGAGAACGCATCGGTAACGTGGCTCGCGCCCGGGTTGCGCGAGAAGGCGTGGCGCGGGTCGGAAGATATGGTAACTGGGATGCCAAGCCGGGTGCGCTCTGCCAGCTTTTGCAGGTGGTTGTGCCAGCTAACTGCCAGCCGGGGAGCCGGCATCTGGTGAACGTTGAAATGATTCATCAGCAGCGTGGTGATAAAGTGTGAGGTGGGGTGCGGGTTATACGCATCGGTGGTTTCCACCAACCCGCCGTCCATGCCAACCCGTATGATGGTATGGAACATCAACCCGGCCTTTTCGGCCAGGTTCATCTGGGAGAGCAGGTCATCTACCCGCTCCTCGATGGGGCGGCGGAGGTCTTCGTAGGGATCGAGTCGTCCGTTTTTATTAAGATCGCGGAAGGTTATACCATCCTGGGTGAGGATGGTGGCTTCCGGTCCGGGTATGGATGGGGACATGGTTTTCCTCGCTTAACATGGGTATCTTGGGTATTGGGTAAGTGAAATTGTAATCGAAACGACCCCAATCTGCGATTAGATCTACTTTACCAGTTTAGCAGCAGCGCAGCCAGCAGTGCCGCGCGCTCGGCAAGCGAATCGACCAGAACGTATTCGCGTTCGGAGTGCGCCCCGTCGCCAACGCCGCCCAGTCCATCCAGAACGGGGAGCCCAAATGGAGCGACAAAGTTGGCATCTGAGCCGCCGCCCGTACTGCCCTCGGTTAGGTCGAGGCCAATCTGCCGGGCGATCGCTTGCGCTTTTTCAAAGGATTGCGCCATCACTGCATCGCGCGGCATAGGGGGCCGGTTGAGTGCCAGGGCGGCGCTGACCGTCGTGCCAGAGATGATAGGGGAGAGGGCATTGACCCAGTTTTCCAAGCGTGTCACCTCCTCAACCGTGGTGATGCGAAAATCGATGAGCGCCTGGGCTTCCGCAGGGACGATATTACCGCGTGTGCCGCCGCTGACCACGCCGACATTTACGGTTGTACCGCGGTCATAGTCGGTGAGGGCCTGCGCGGCAAGCACATGATAGGCCAGCTCGGCAATCGCATTGCGCCCTTTCGCATGATCAATGCCCGCGTGAGCCGATTTTCCGGTAACGTGGATTGTAATATCGCCGGTGCCCTTGCGCGCCGTCTTGATCGCCCTGCTGGTAAGGGCAGGTTCCAGGCAGAGGGCTGCTCTTGCCCGGCGTGCTTCGCTTTCGATCAGCGCGCGGGAGGTTAGGCTGCCGGTCTCTTCATCCGAGGTGAGCAGAAGGGTGATTGGGCGTGCAGGCCAGGCGCTTTCCTGCCGGAACAGGCGCAGTACGGTCAGCAGCATAGCGATGCTGCCTTTCATGTCCAGCACCCCGGGGCCGTAGAGCTTCCCGTCTGCTTCGTAATACGGCTGACGAGCAAGCGTGCCCGGTTCGAAAACGGTATCGATGTGGCATAGCACCAGAATGCTGTCCGGTCCTTCACCCCAACGGCAGAGGATGTGGTCGCCGGCATGGGCCTGGGGGACCACCTGCACGGCACCGCCAAGCGCGGTCAGCTCGGGAATCAGGCGCTGCACCAGCCGGTCAACACCGGGTTTATGGGTTGAGGGTGATTCAATCTCTACCAGGCGGGCGAGGAGCGCTTTCAACTCCGGCAGGTTCTGCGTAAACAGGCTGGAGGGCAGGTTCATGTTCCCATCATCCGCAGCAGCCGTTGTTTCACCGCTGGCCATTCGCGCGCCAGGATGCTGTAAAACACCGAAGAGCGCGCGGTGCCGTCGGGTAGGAGCATATGATCGCGCAGCACGCCCTCCCTAACAGCGCCGATCCGCTCGATGGCGCGCTGCGAGCGTTCATTACGCAGGTCAGTCTTGATCTGAACGCGGATGCAGCCCAGGGTTTCAAAGGCGTGCCGCAGGAGCAGGAACTTGCATTCCGTGTTGACCCCCGTGCGCTGAAAATCTACAGCATACCAGGTGCCGCCGATCTCCACAGCGCGGTTCGAGGTCTCGATATTCATGTAGCGCGTCATGCCGATGGCCCTGCCGGTTTCCTGGTAGATAACGGTAAAAGGCAGGTCGGTTCCGCGTTCCTGGAGGGTGAGCAGGTTATTCACGAAACGGCGCATTTCTGTCTCGGTGGTAACCGGTCCGTAGCGCATAAAGGTCCAAATGCTTTCGTCTTTGCCAGCCATTGCCAGATCAGGGACGTGATCGAGGCTCAAAGGAGCCAGGCGAGCGAGATTACCAACCAGGGTAAGGGGAGTAGGTGGGAGCATAGAATATTCCAGAAAAATCATCCAATCATGGTTTTTGTTCAAGGATATACGCCGGCCCACCAACCCTGGTGAAGCCAGTAATCACATAGCCCCGGTCGAAGTAATGAAGAAAAAGGCTGCGGGTGTGCAGGCGCCAGGCTACGGCCAGGGCTGGGTCGGCGGCGGCCAAACTGACGAAATCCGTGGGTAGATGAATGCGTACCTGTGGGCAGGTAAGGTTGAGTATAGAACTGGCAGGTTGGTCGTTGAGGATCGTATTGGCCGGTTCGGCATCCGGGAAACCGCTGTCGGGCTGGCGAGCAGCAGCCAGGCGAGCAACGCGCGGGCTGTCCAGGCGCCACTCGATCAACAGGCGGTCAGTCGGCGCCCCGGCATCGATACCCTGCATAGGACCATAATAGTCAGTGAGATAGGTGGAGGCTGTAGCGCCAAGTTGATGGATGTTTAGCTGTGCGTTGGCGGCGCGCAGCGGATCAACTGTCCAGCGCACCAGCCGAATTCCGCGGGCCAGGCACCAGGCGCGCTGGAACCATTTGAGGCAGGCACCGATACCAAACCCTCGCCAGTTCGAACGGGTGCCCAGGATGTGCGAGTGCATCGCTGAGGGGTCGCGGGTCGGAAAGCCGAATACCAACGCTACCAATTCGCCGCCGTTCAAAGTAAAGGCGCCAGCTAAAAGCCCGCCCTCGTGCTGGATAGGGATTAACGATTCTTTTGGGGTTGGGGTAGCGTCCAGGCCCCATATATCGCGCTGGATCTGCTCGGCGGCAATCATATCGGTTACGGAAGCCAGCTCGCGAATGACTGCGCTTCCAGCAGGGGTATCAATGCGGAAGGAAAGTTCTGTAACACTCACGGCAGGATCGTTTCTTTGTATACGGTCAAGCTGTCGATGAAAGCGTGGTTAAGGGTTACGCCAATACCCGGCCCGGTTGGAACGGGCATCAAGCCATTTTCGGCTTCCAGCGGCTCGTTGATAATATCCTGCTTCCAATAGCGGCTGCTGGATGAGGTGTCGCCGGGCTTGGTGAAGTTAGGCAGGCTGGCCAGGTGGATGTTATGCGCTCTACCAATGCCCCCTTCCAGCATGCCGCCGCACCACACCGGCGCGCCAAACGCCTGGGCAACATCGTGAACGCGGCGGGCCTCCTGGTGCCCCCCCACGCGGGCTACTTTGATATTAATCACTCGCCCAGCAGACAGTTCGAGCGCTTTGCGGCAGTCCTCCGCAGAAAGGATGGATTCATCCAGGCAGATGGCGGTGCGGAGCTGGCTCTGCAAGCGGGCGTGATCGATGATGTCATCGTATGCCAGAGGCTGTTCGATGTAATCAAGGTGATAGTGATCCAGTGCGCGCAGGGTGTCAATATCCGCCAGGGTGTAGGCCGAGTTTGCATCTACCGTCAGCACAGCGGCAGGGAATTCCTGTCGGATGAATGCGATTAAGTTGAGATCCCAACCGGGCTTGATCTTGAGCTTGATGCGCTGATATCCCTGGTCGAGATGCTTATGCACCTGCTCGCGGGTTTCGTCCAGTGAGGGTTGAATGCCCAGGCTGACCCCTACGGGTATGGATCGGCGTGTTCCACCGAACAGCGCGCTCAGCGGCTGACCGAGGCTCTTGGCCCACAGGTCCCAAAAAGCCATCTCAACCATGGCCTTGGTCATGCGGTTGCCGCGGAACATGGTGAGCCGCTCGGAAACATCCGTAGCGCCGCGCAGGTCGCTTCCGAGCACCCGTGGCAACAGAGCTTCCTTCAACAGGCTGACCGCGCCGGCCAGGAACTCTTCACGATACAGTGGGCGGATTTCCATGACCCCCTCGGCGTAGCCCTCCAGGCCTTCGCCATACAGGGTCAGGATAGGAATGGTACGCTCGGTTTCAGTTCCAAATGAAGTTTGAAAGGGGCGCAGGAGCTGTAGTTTTATGATGCGAATTTCAGCAGATTCGATTTTCATACGCGGTTGCTGGCGATTGAGAGTAAAGGGTCTATTGATGAAAGTGTAACATATTTGTAAAACCTTGGAGATATGGACCAATCGTTCGTTTGCAATTATGATATCATAGAACTTATGTTCTTATTCGGGCGCATTCTCAATACTATTCGTAGCTGGCTGCGTTCCAGGTCAAGGCGCAATTTCACTTTGGACGTAGGTACACTTCACGCGCTGGAACGGGCTGCCCGTGAGGAAAAGCGCACGCCGCAGGATATTGCACGGCATCTGCTCAATCAACGGCTGGATGGTCTGCTGTTGCGCGAGCAGTACCTGCAGCGTTGGGATATGCTATCGCAGCGCGAGCAGCAGGTAGCCGCATTGGTTTGCCTGGGTTATACTACCCGGCAGATTAGTGCGTGGTTGGGGATCCGGCCAGAGACAGTAAAAACCTATGCCGAGTCGGCTCTGGCAAAGTTTGGCGTGCCCAATCGCAAGACTCTTCGGGTGATACTCCGTGATTGGGATTTTCAGGATTGGGAACAAGGCTAATCTTGTACAGGAAATAATGTCTTATTGAACAATGGATTGTGTTTTTTACGGCGTATACATCCTATTGCAACCCCTTTATAACTTATGATCAACCTAACCATGAACGTATAGCGATTGTAATGAGTCGGCGTAATCAGAGAGGGCGTTTTTGTAATATAATATAGGTAGATACTGTCGCTGTGGAGAGGTGTGCGGCAGGAATGGTTTTATAAAGTTTACCTAAAAAAAACCGAAACTGTAACAAGAAATTTGCGACTGCGTTTAATAGGGTAGCGAATGCCAGAGCGGCAGTTCGATGATGAGCAAATCATCAAGCAGGTGAAGAATGGGGATGCGGAAGCATATGGCATACTGTATGAACAGTATGCTGAGGTGATCTTCCGTTACGTCTATTCGCACCTGGAGGGCCGGCTGGACGCGGAAGACCTGACGGAAGAGATCTTTTTGCGAGCATGGCGAGCGCTGCCAAAGTACGATGAGCGCGGGTTGCCGTTCTCGGCCTTTCTTTTCCGGATCGCGCGTAATTCGCTGATCGACTATTATCGTCAGCACAAAAATGTACAGTCGATCGAGGACATGGAGCTGCAGTCGCACGAGGCAGGGCCCGAGGAGATGGTGGAAACGCACATCGAGAACCACCAGTTGCGGGACACAATCGCTAAACTGCGCGAGGATTATCGGAACGTATTGATCTTTCGATTTTTATCGGGTTTATCACCAGAGGAGACAGCGCAAGTAATGCAAAGATCGGTAGGGGCGGTACGGGTACTACAGCATCGAGCGTTGTCCGCATTGAAGGATCTAATGGAGCGAGGTTCGCGTGTTTGACCGGGATGAGCAGGAAATCAGCCAAATCATAGAGAACGGGTTGGAGGCCATCCTATCCGGAGGAGCGACGCTGGAAAGTGTGGTGGCGCAGCATCCGGAGCAGGCGGAAATTATCCGTCCCGAGCTTGAGGGAGCCTTGTGGCTGGTATCTCAGCGGCAGGAGGTTGAGCCGCGCCCCGGGTTTGTGAAAGCATCGCGCAGGCGGGTTGTTGAGCGGATCAAGGCAGAGGCGAAAAGCCAGGGTGCGAAACATGCTTTCTTGGGCTTCGCCTGGCCGCAGCGCCCGGCTTTCCAATGGGTGGTCGGGGCTGCTGTCATTCTGTTCCTGCTGCTGGGGGCGGGGGGCATGCTGACCATCTCGCAGAATGCGCTGCCTGGTGATGGATTGTATACCGTCAAGCGCTTCAGCGAGCAGGTCTCTTACTCGGTTACCCTTAATGAGGTACAGAAAGTACAGCTTAGCGCGCAGTTTGCCGAGCGCAGGATTACTGAAGTAGAAACCCTGCTGGATCGCAAAGATTATCCATCCGTTACGGCGACGTTGAGCGAGTACGAAAAACAGGTAAATCAGACGGTCGAGCTGTTGAAAGGTATCAGCAGCTACAACACTGAACAAAAGCTGGGCGCTGCGTTTGCCTTAAGAGCCGACCTGGTGGATAATACGGAACGGATTGAGAATTTGTTGGTCAGCGCCCCAGCCATTGTCCGCGCTGAGCTTGAGCAGGCCAGGGATTTGACCAAGTTCAATGCTGTAGTCACGAATTCGGTCATTGATGATCTTCCGCCAATCACCGGCACGACTGCAGAGCCCTTTGGTACGCCAACACCCTCAATCGTGGTTTATCCTTCGGACACCGTTGTCCCCAGTGGCACGCCGCAAGTTGAACAGACCCCAGTAGGTGGCGGCACTAGCACGATTACTCCAGTTCGCCCCACAGAGACAGTCACACCGGGGAACCCGACCGGAACCAAGACGCTGTCCCCGGCGGATATCGATAAAACGAAGAAGCCGACGAAAACGCCTAAGCCGCCGCCGGATGCGAAAGACGATAACAACAGCGATAATGAGAACAGCAATAAAGACAAAGACAAAGACAAAAAGGATCCGCCTGGTAAAAATAAGTAGCCAGACGCTGATTTCGGCGAAAGGATCGTGAAGATTTTTGCATTAATATAGCTGCATCTAAAAAAGAAGACACCCAGGCTCTGTATATCCCTAGAAATACAGAGCCTGGAGCATTAAATGGGGGTGGTTGTTTTGGAGTAAAATTTCAGTGTGTTCCAAGAATGAATTATGTACAAAAATTGTAATATATTGGTTTTATGTAACAATCAATATAGAGTCTCGTTTTAGGATATGTTACTGCTTCCTGGACGGGGGTGGGAGAGGATAAGTAATGCCAATGATCAGGGTTAAGCGTCTGCAAGCCGCGCAGGGAATAGTGGAGTTTGCGTTGGTACTCCCGATCCTGCTGTTGATCATTTTTGGTATCTTTGCTTTCGGTCATCTTTTCTTTTCCTATACGTCGGTTGTCTCTGCCAGCCGTGAGGCCGCCCGCTGGGGCGCTGCCGCTGGCGTTTCGGAAACAATGCGCCCGCGCTACAGCGACTGTGATTCAATCCGCGCCGCCGCGGTACGGGTAGGGAGCTTTGCTGGTGTGGCGGCAGTAGACAGCCCCGATGAGAACACCCCCGGGATCGAGGTCACGTTTGATCATGGCCCAAACGACCCTGACCCGCCTTTTGATGACTGTTCCGATGGCTTGGGGGCGGCGGTTGTTGGATATGGGGACCGGATCAATGTTCGGGTGACGGTTCAGTACCGGCCAATCGTTCCGACTTCGTTGTTGAACATCCCAACCTTTCCATTGACCGCGACAACCTCACGGACAATCATCAAGAGCCTGCCGGTTGGTGAGGCCCTGCCGGTCGAGGTCTCATGCCCGACGACAACGATTATTTTGGAGCCCTTCGCTGTCTCCGATGTGTTGCCGGAACTGCCTTTGCTTCCTCAGGTAAACCAGCCAGTGGATGTGCTGGTGCGCGTGATTGCCAGCGATGGATCGTCGCCGCATGGTGAGGTAACCGTCTCGGATTACGATCCCAATGACCGCAGTGATATCCACGTTTGCCGGGTTCCTGCCACTTCAGCCGGAGTCGCGTGCAACATTCTGGTGCCTGAAGGTTACCAGACAACCGGCATCAAGTACTTAACCGCCGATTACGATAACCAGGGCACCTGTTACCAGCCCAGCCAGTTAGTGAATGAACCGTTCGAGGTGGCAATGGGCAACACCTGGACGGAAATCATCTCCGATCAACCGGACCCGTCCTGGCCGTATAATCCTGATTACCCAGAAACCGCCGATACCGCGCGGGTGCTGGTGGAATTTCTTGTTCACCCTGAATATCCTACTGACCCGAGTATTACTGGCTTTACCGTTCCCGATGGCGGTGTTGTAACTGTCTCGGATGCAGCCGGGAACGTCTGGACCAGCAGCCCGATCCGAAACGGTCGCGGATCCGTTTCGGTGTATCTTTCTGAAAACACCAATCTGTATGCGTCGTACGGGGGAGACGTTTACTTCAACGCCAGCGGTCTATCGGAGCCAGAACCACACACCATTCGCATAGCCCCTACGCCGGTTCCCACCGACCTGCCAGAACATTGTCCTTATCCGGTTGGAAACATTGTGATGGACAATAGCATGTATACCATACGTGGCCGGCTTTCCAATGCCAACGGTGGTGAAACGCAGCTCCAAAGCGTTTCGATTACCTGGCCAGCAAACCCTACGACACAGCTCGTTGAAATGCGCTTTGGAACCCTGGATGGTATGGGAACCTGTAATTCGGATACGGATTCCACCGGTTTAAATTGCTTATGGCAGGCGCCAGATCCATTAAACGGCCTGCCCCCGACGACCCAATTCTTGAACAGTAGTACAGCCAACTGGCTAAGCGCGGCAGCTTTCCTGCCTGCTGGAGGCGAAAGGTATCTCGATTTCAAGTTCGCTTCTGATTTACCAGAAGGCCGCTACGAGTTTTCCATTAATTTCTCCAACGGCTGTGTTCTGGCCGGATATGCAGATTATGAACCCTAGTACCCGGCGGCATAAATACCTCTATGGTTAGCGTGCAGCCCCGGGTACTTGCGCCAGGATGCCTGGCGAAAACAGTCGGGCGGAAGCGGCGAATAACAACATAGGTATTTACGCCCGACTGTACTAGTTCGTTTTTAGGACATTGTAAAACAGGGACGAATGGCAGAAAAGGATGGTATGAACATGCCAGGAGGAGTGGTTTGATGCAAGCGATTTCCATCGATCGAAACAAAAGCAACCCGCGCAGGGGTGAGCGTGGCCAGGCTTTTATGGAACTGGCCATCAGCCTGATCTTTCTGCTGACTCTGCTTTCGGCGATGATCGATCTTGGCTGGGCTTTTTACACAATGGTTGCATTGCGCGATGCGGCCCAGGAAGCGGCTGTGTATGCCTCTATGTGCCCCAACCACCCCGACCTCATTATGGACCGGCTGCAGCAAAGCGCCACCGCTCCACTGAACATCGCGGATATTCCACTAGATCAGATCGATGTATGCGTGATGGATCCGATGAATCCACCCGCATCATGTGATGCAGGCCCTGTTCTGGATCCTGATTTTGGTTACAGCATGCGTGTAGAAGTGTGGGTAAACCATGAAATTCGCACCCCATTTGTTTCTTCGTTCATCGGCACCACAACCTACCCACTTGCTGTAGATGCAACTGCCGCGATTCTCCGCATCGATGACAATGATTGTAAATAAAGCAGAGAAAACGTTCTTCGGAAAACTGGCGGATGGTATTTTTGGGGAGGATGGGAAATGAAATCCAATCGCTATGAACGGGGTCAGGCCCTGGTTTTAATCATTCTGGCAGTAGCCGCCATGTTTGGTTTTGCCGCGCTTGCAGTAGATATTGGCCGTATCTACTCAGAACGGCGCAGAATTCAGAACGCTGCAGATTCGGCGGCCTTGGCAGCGGTGTACGCCGCCAGCCAATCGCAAGATTACATGGCCGCGGCTCTTACCCAGTTGCATCTGAATGATGTAGTTGAACAGGGTGTGAGTGACATCATGCTAACTGACCCAGAACGCAACCCGGGTTTACGGCTGGATGTTGAAATTCATCACCCACCCGCCAGCGGCGCGTATGGGCCGGACTCGGGCCGCCCGCTGGAGGAGCGAAATCAGTATTACCAGGTGATCCTTCACTCATCTGTTGATCAAATATTCTCGCAGTTCGTTTATCAGGATGCGCTGGCGGTTACGGTGGAAGCAGTTGGCCGGCTGAGGAATGCCAGGAGCATGTTTGCTGGGGACGTGCTGCATGCTACCTCCCACGATGCCTGTCAGGGGATAAAATTCGCCGGGACTGGCAACACGCACCTGATTGGCGGAGATGCTTTTTCCGATTCAAACAAGGGCGATACCTGCCCCGATGGTGACAGCACCGGCGGTGCGAGCTGTGTTTCGGCAACCATTTTAGGCACCGGGGATGTCTGGATCGAGGATGGCACGGTAATCACTTCCGGTGAATGGAATGTGCAAGGCGCCGGGAATTTGATCGCGGCCAGTGAACCGGAAACCTGCCGGACTCCACAGGAAATGCCGTTTATTCCTGAGCCAGACTGCGGCGACCATTATGAAAGTTTTTCTGAGCCCAAGGGGAAGAACGCCAAAGATACTGTGGTGTCAATCTACCCCGGCATCTACTCGCATGGTATCACAGTCTCTGGTTCAAATGTGCATCTTGAGCCCGGCATGTACTGCCTGGACGGGGATTTAAATGTGACAGGCGGTAATTTCACTGGTGATGGTGTTTTCATTTACATGCGCCATGGCAGTGTGGATCTGCTTGGAAATGCTTACATCAACTTGAAAAAAGCTGAAGTGATGCCGGATGTTTCTGGGCTTCATGATTTTGGCGGGTTTTTGATCCTGATGCCTTATGATAATGATGGCAAGGTTCACTTAGGCGGCGGCTCCGATTCGGAATACAGCGGGACGATTTTTGCCCCAGGCCCGCGTACGCCTGCCTCGCAAGATAAATGCATCATTGAAGGAAATGGCACCAGCCTGGGTTTCCAGTCCAATATCATCTGTTACACGATCAAAATCACCGGCAAAGCAAATATAACTATTGATTACCAAGAAGAACAAAATCACCGGATGCCACCGTTTATTGAGCTGGCGCAGTAAACAAAAGTGGGCAGATCGAAAAGAGGACGGCATCTTAAAGCCCGCCCTCTTTTTGCTCTCCTTCCCGTTGGTTATTCTTTTGTTTTAAAATTCTTATAAAACTGTAAGTTTTGTTAATATATTGCCAAACGATAGATTTATTCTGTATAATGAAATTGACCTGAACGATTAGCAGAGGTTGTTGCAAATGCGACAATCCTATATAATGCGTCTACCATACTGGTACTGTGCATGGTGGATAGAGGGGGGCCACGTTTCATTTACAGCGCGCACTGGGTTTGCTGTAAACACGAGGCTTTTTTGTTTTGTAAAGTATATGAAAGCGAGCAAATCGTTTGTTGGCGATATTATGTGTCATAATAAGAATGGAATTTTTTGGTAATTTGCTTGCTTTCCCAGTTGATACTGAAGAAAGGGGAAGGAAAACCTATGAAACAAAAACAAGCTAAGAAACTGCAAACAGCGCAAGGGATGGTTGAATTTGCCCTGGTGCTTCCCATCCTGCTGCTCGTAATCTTGGGCATCTTTGCGTTTGGGCACATGTTCTTTGTGTATTCGTCGGTGGTGTCGGCCAGCCGTGAGGCAGCCCGCTGGGGCGCCGCAGTAGGCGAAGCCCCTTCAGCGGCACCCCGTTACATGGATTGTGATGCGATCCGTGCAACAGCGGTTCGTCTGGGTGCTTTCGCGGGTGTCAATTCCACAGACATTGATGGTGGAAGTGATACTGGGATTGAAATCCAATATGACAACGGTCCTGATGCTGCTGGCAATTCCACCCCATACGCGAGTTGCCCAGCGGGCGGCTCAGGTCCAGCCGATGTGGTGATGGGAGATCGCATCGTTGTGCGGGTAAAAGTGGACTACACGCCCATTGTTCCGTTCGTGAACCTGCCCAGTTTCCCGTTGGAAGCCACCACGTTCCGCACCATCCTGCGCAGCGTGCCGGTTGGTGAAGCCCCTACGGCTGTGGACCCCTGCACATCGAGCACGCACATAGAGCTCGATACCCTCTCATCCGTAGTGGGTGAGAAGGCGCAGCATTCGATCCGGGTTGTGGCCGATGATAATCAGACAGATAGTCCGCCTGTTGGTGAGGTGTATCTATACGATGATGCTGAAACGCCTTACATGTGCGAAGGTATGCTGACGCCTGAAACGGAAGATGCATCTTACTTCGTCTGCCCTGATCCAGGTAGTTACCCTGCCTATGAGCATGTTGGCGGGCGGGCGATCCGTGTAGTCTATACCTCAGATGATACTTGCTTCTTATCAACTTCTACCGAAGGGGGCGACCCAATCCACATGGTAAACCCTGCGCTGACCGATCTGCAAATTTCGGTTTCTCCAAACCCTGGTAAGGCCAATAACAGCATGACGGTTACCGTTACTGTTGTTCCGGTGGCGCCGGGCGCTGGTGTTCCGCAGGGCTTCGTGTTGATTACCTTCCCTGGGCAGGCAGAGCGTAAGGTGGACCTGGTAAACGCAGTTGGCACCACCATCTTTGTGCCTACCAGCGCGATGACCAACCAGACCCTTACGGTTGTCTATCCAGATTCCCCAGTAGATGCTGACCCAGACTTTATTGGTAAGACGAAAACAACTCTGATTTCCGTACAGGGAGCCACACCGCTTCCTACCTTCACAGCTACCACAGGGAACCTGCCAACCCCAACCAAGACCCCCTTGCCCAGTTGGTGCCCGCAGTTCGCTTCAAGTGTTTCCATTGTAGGTCCCTACATCGATTTCTCCATCACAAATCCGAACGAAAAGAATTCGGCCAAAACCAACGTCACCGGAGTTGTGCTGGATTGGCCCAGCGACCCGGCAGCCTATGTGCAGCAGATCCAATTCGGAACGGTCGGAGACACCTGCACCACCGGGAACAAAGGCAACTGCTTGTGGTCAAACATCCCAGATGGCCTGAGCCCCACTCATCAGGAAATCACCAGCAGTACCACTGGCTGGGATAACTCCTTCGCCTCCATGAACAAGGGCACCACACAAGCCATGCGGTTGGGTTTCAGCCGTAGTCTTGAACCGGGTACTTATCACTTCATTATCCGTTTTGACCATGGAAATTGTCAGTTAGAGACTACGTACGAAAAGACCCAATAAGCAAGAAAAAACTGGAAGCAATGGAGCATGCGGTCATGAATTTTAAGCGAGCCTTCCATATCTTCACCCTGGTCGTTCTGGTAGCTTTCGGATTCCTGGCATCCCCCGGACCGGTCAGCGGCGCTGCACTTTTTGTCACCACATTTGCGGATGAGTTTGGTCCTGACTACGGCACAGGCTGTTCACTGCGCGAGGCCATCTGGGCGGCCAATAATGATACGCCCTATGGCGGCTGCCCAGGTGGGAGTGGCGCGGATACCATCACTCTCAAGCCCGGCCTGTACAAACTGGAAAGATCTGGAACAGACGATACTGCCACAGCGGGCGACTTGGACATCACCCAAAGCCTGACAATCGTCGGAGCTGGCATGAAGGACGCCACAACTGGCTCGGTGATATACGCCAACCAGGCTGAGTTTTCAGACCGCATCTTCCATATTATCAAACCCGTCGGCGCGACATTAAACGTTTCCATCAGCAATGTCCGCATCCAGGGGGGGTACACCAACCAGGTTCGCGGTGGTGGTGGAATACTCATCGAAGGCGCTACTGTGAATATGTACCGCGTATTTCTTTCGGGTAATTTCGCCTCGCGCCAGGGTGGCGGTATTACCAACTACAATGGGTCGACGCTCAAAGTAAGCTTCTCCATATTCACCGCCAATAATACCGGTTCGGTAGGCGGCGCAGTCTACAACGTTGGTAATTTGACTCTGGAAAACAGCATCCTGGTCAGCAATTCGGCGAATGGAAATGGCGGCGGGTTGGATAATGGTACCGGCAGTACTGCGGTAGTGCGAAATACCACCATCACCAAAAACATCACCGATACCATGCTGGAGGAAGAGACGGATGCGGGCGGCATCTCAAACGCAGGCCAGCTAACCCTGATCAATAATACCATTGCGGAAAATGATGGCATTGGCTTGCTGGTGGAATCGACTGCAAAAACCACCATCGCTAACACCATACTCGCCAGTAATTCGAGGGTGAACTGCGCTCGCCGGACATCGACCGTTTCGGTCACCTCAAGCGGATACAACATCAACCATGGGTCTGGTATCTTACCCAAAAATAAAGTGGTGTGCGGCTACTCGGGGCCAGGCGATTCAACCGCCAATCCCTTGCTTTCACCGTTATTCTACGATGAAAGTGTTACGCAGACCTTTGGCTTCAGTGATAAAAACAGCCCGGCAGTAGATGCGATTCCACCTGCTAATACCAATTGCCCCACTACCGATCAGCGCATGCATGGTCGCTGGGCAGATGGGAATGAGGATGGTAAGGTAGGCTGCGATATCGGCGCATATGAGTTGGGTGGTGATTTATTTGTTAATCATATGCCGGTTTTAGGGCGCTAAAGCAGAGGCAGCCAGGATAGAGCTGCCAGGAGGTAATTATGGAAAGAATGATACGGGTAGCCAGCCATCGCGCGCGGAAAAGTGAGCGAGGCCAGTCCTTTATGGAATTGGCTGTCAGTCTGGTATTCCTGCTGGTATTGTTATCTGTGGTCATTGACCTGGGCTGGGCTTTTTACACCATGACCGCTCTTCGAGATACCGCCCAGGAAGCAGCTTCCTACGGAATTATGTGCCCGGATGAGGTGGAAATCATTGAGCGTTTGCGCCGGAGTGCAACGGCTCCATTGTCAATGGATGATCTTGACGCCGGGGCGATCTTTGTGGAATCGATCGCGGTTGGTTCGAATGAAGCCTGGCATAAAGGCAGCATCGTACGGGTTGAGGTCACCATTGATCACAAAATCATGGTGCCGTTCCTCGGCGCAGTAATTGGCCGCACAACCTATCCACTTTCGGTGGATGTTGCCGATACGATAATGGTAGACGAGTGCCCTGTAATCACGGAATAAGAGATTTGTTTCTTCGCCCTTCTTTTCGAGAAACCTCTAACTGGCAAGAATTAAACGCGTGCGTTCGATACGCCACGCGGCGGATTCAAACCCAAGGGCAGCAAGAAGCTCCTCAGGGCGGCCCGTAGCGCCTTCGCGGGCGGCAAGGCGCATGAACAACCCCGGTTTCCCCTTTTCTTCGGCGTGCTGGATTTCTAACGCCTCAACAAGCGGGCGCAGATCATAGGGCTTGCCAGGCGAGCCGGGCTTTTTTACTCGCTCGCGGGGGAGCGTATCGGCTTTTAGGACAGCATTCACCGCGCGCGCCAGTTCAGCATCGTCGATGGCATTAAGAGGGCAAGCTAGATATTCTGCGGACTGCACTTGTACTTGCAAAGCTGGCTGGCTTAAAGAGATAAATTCCCCAGAAAGCACTTCAACACCGGGTGGTGCAACGCATCGTATGCCAGAAATTAGCTTGTCGAGTTCTGGTGGGGGGGTGCTTTCTGCAAAAGACAGCCAGAAATCGACCATTTCACCGCAGCTGAGAAAGCCGAGGGGTAAAGCTGCCGCCAGGTGCAGCCGGGGCCTGGGCGTGAACCCCTGCGAATAAGCCAGCGGAACCTCAGCGCGGCGCAGGGTGCGCTCCCAGACCAGCTGCATATCCAGGTGGCTGGTATAACGCAGTGCATCATGGCGGGCATAGGTCAGACGAACGCGGTACAGCGCGCGTTTTTCTTCAGATGCTTTTTCCGTGGGTAGTTCTTTCTCCGTCATCGCTCACCTTCATCCTGAATTCCTGCAGATTCGGCAGTGCCCTCCCTGCTGGGAGCGCGCCGAACACGGCGCCTGACGGGAGGACATTTCCAGGCTTCATCCGGCAGGCTGGCGCGCAGCTCATTGAACTCGGGCAGGATGCCGCAGGCGTAGCACTGCTCTCGGCAGTCGCCGCGTGTCTCGCCGTTCAGGCTGCGCTGGTATTCTTCTTGAAGGTACTTCAAACGCACACCCGTGCTGATGTGCTGCCAGGGAAGGATTTCATCCAATGGGCGCTCGCGGTGCGTGTAAAAAGATGGCTCAAGACCGCACGCGGCAAAAGCTTGCTGCCACAGGTTTGGCTGAAAACCTTCTTGCCAGGCATCGAACTTGCTGCCGGATTGCCAGGCGTGGTATATGACTTGAGACATGCGCCGGTCACCGCGGGCGAGAAAGGCTTCGTGCTGGGTGATGGCCGGGTCTGTCCAGGTAAGCTTGAAACCTGACCCGCGCAGGCCGTTGCGCAGTAAGTCCTGCTTAGCCTGGATATTTTCGAACGAGTCGCAAGAAACCCATTGGAACGGTGTATGCGGCTTGGGAATAAAGGTACTCACCCCGGCGTGCACGCGGGCGCGCCCGCCCACGTGGCGTCGGCCTTCCTTCAACACTGCCTGGCACACATCGATGATAGACTGTACATCCTCCATTGTTTCTGAGGGGTGCCCAATCATGAAGTACAGCTTGAGCGTCGTCCATCCATGCGCGAAGACTTCGCGAGCAGTACTCAACAGTTGCTCGGTAGATATCGGCTTGTTGACCGTCTGGCGCATGCGCTCTGAGGCGGCTTCGGGCGCCAGGGTAAAACCACCCCCAGGGCGCAGGTCCTTCAATTGATCCATCAACTGAACCGAGAAAGATTCGATTCGCAGGGAGGGCAGGGTAACGGAAAGATGCCGGTGGCTGGGGCTGCTGCCAGAGTTGTGTCCAAAGTGACTGGTCACCTGCTGAATGAGCTCCGAAATTTGCGCATAGTCAGAAGAGGAAAGCGATAACAGGGCAATTTCCTCATATCCGGTATGTTTCAGAGCCTCTTCGATCGCGCTGATGATCTCAGTGACCGGGCGCTCCCGCACCGGGCGGGAGATCATCCCCGCCTGGCAGAAGCGGCAGCCGCGCGTGCAACCGCGCATAATCTCGACCGCCACGCGATTTTGGACCACTTCGATGGATGGAACGAGAAACCTGGTCACCGGGGGCGGCAGCTGCCCTACGATGCGCTTGGTTACCGGCAGTGTATTTTCGAACCCCGTTTTAGGAGAAAAAGCAGCGACCGCGCCATCCTCATGGTAGGAAACATGATAGAGGGAAGGCACATAAATGCCGGGTATGCCAGCCAGCGCCTCCAGCAGGGCAGCGCGGGGCTTGGCGCTTTCCTTCCAAGCCTGGTGCGCGTTGACGATTTCATGGATTAATTCCTCGCCTTCGCCAATGGCAAAGGCATCGATGAAAGCGGACATCGGTTCGGGGTTGTAAGCAGCATGTCCGCCGGCAATCACCAGCGGATGCCGTTCATCGCGTTCATGGGAAAACAACGGCAGCCCCGCCAGGTCGAGCATATTGAGCGCGTTGGTGTACAGGGACTCGTACGGCAGGGTAAAGCCAAGGATATCGAAATCGGCCAGGGGCCGCTTGCTTTCCAGTGCATAGAGGGGAACGCCCGCCTTACGCATTTCGCCCTCCATGTCCAGCCAGGGAGCGTAAGCGCGTTCGGCCAGCACATCTGGGCGGCGGTTGAGTTGATCGTAGAGGATCGCCAGAGCAAGGTTTGGCAGGCCAATATCATAAATATCGGGAAACAGCAGCGCTACGCGTGTGCGCACGCTGTCCCAGGGTTTGGCCACCTGGTTCAGTTCACCTCCCACGTAGCGGCCAGGTTTCTGAACACGCAGTAAAATGCGTTCCAGGTGATTTTCTATTTCTGCAGCAGATTTCATGAGACCTTATGGTTCCTATGGATAAGAATGGCAGGCGTAACCGGGCTGGCTTTAGATAATCTCTATGCGGTGCTCGACCAATGGAAGATCCGGCCAGTTATGCTCGGTAAAATCGACCACCTGCTGGAGCAGGCGCTGGTTCTGAGATGTGTCGCTGCTGATGGTAACGCAGCCGATGATGGTATCCTGCCACACATCTTGTAGATCCATTTCTGCAGTTGCCACGTTAAATTCGCGGCGCAGGCGTGCCAGGACGGGCTTGATTTTACCGCGTTTCTCTTTTAATGAAGAACATCCCGGTATATGGAGATGAAGTGTCAAATAACCAATCGACATGAGCTTGGAAAAAGATCCTACAAGATTGACCTATAATGTACTCGACGTGAAAAAATCCGTCAATTGTATGAACGTCATCATTTTAACATGCACTTGCATAATCATCATCAGGCGGGTACAATGACAAATCGCACGAAAGGACTGGCGTTACCAAGCGATGGTGATGATGACTGAAGCGGATTCTGCTTACCAGGCAGCCCTGGATTATTTATATAGTTTTGTCGATTACAGCCTGACGCATAGTTCGCGTTATGCTCAGGCCAGGTTTGACTTGCAGCGTATATCGGCCTTCTTAGAACTACTGGGCAGTCCCCATCAGCAGTACCCAGTCATTCACGTGGCAGGAACAAAAGGCAAAGGATCGACCGCGGCGATGATGGCCAGCAGCCTGATGGCGGCGGGTTATCGCGTGGGGCTGTATTCTTCGCCGCACCTGCAGGAATATACCGAGCGCATGCAGGTGAACGGGCAGCCGATTGAAAAAGCTGAGCTGGCGCGGCTGATCGAGTCGATCAAGCCATCCATTGCACAGGTGGAACACCTGACGACCTTCGAAATTACCACCGCCCTGGGCTTCTTACATTTCGCCAATCAAAAAGTGGATGTGGCGGTCATCGAAGTGGGCCTGGGCGGGCGCCTGGATGCGACCAACGTGGTGAACCCGCTGGTTTCGGTCATCACCTCATTGTCGATGGATCATGTGGGTGTGCTGGGCGATACCTTGCCAAAAATTGCCTATGAAAAAGCGGGCATTATCAAGCCGGGCCGGCCCGTGGTGCTGGCGCTTCAACGCGATGATGCTCGCCAGGTGGTAGAACAGATTGCCGCAGAGCGGGGCAGCCCGCTGGTGAAAATTGGCAAAGACTATCACTATGCCCCGGCGAGCCATTCTCTGCATGGACAAACCTTCCAGGTGTGGAAAACGGATGAGGAGCCTGTTTTGCTTTCAACCCCGCTGCTGGGTTTGCACCAAGTAGAAAACGCAGCGACGGCTTTCGCGGCGCTGCGGGTGGCAAGCCAGCAAGGCCTGCGCGTGGCGGATGATGATATCCGCGAGGGGTTTGCCCGTGTCTCCTGGCCCGGGCGCTTCGAAGTGCTGCAGGCCGAACCAGCCCCGGCTGTGATCGTCGATTCCGCCCACAACCGCGACTCGGCGCACAGGCTGCGCCAGGCGCTGGATGATTACCTGCCCGACCGTCCGGTGGTGTTGATCTATGGCGCCTCGGAAGATAAAGATATCGATGGGATGCTTGCCGAGTTGATGCCGCGAGTAAGCATGTTGATTGCTACCCAATCAACTCATCCACGCGCCATGCATGCCGACCGGCTGGCAGAATTGGCGCGGCAGTATGGAAAACCAGCTATGGTATCTGTCCCCGTAGAGAATGCACTGCCTGCGGCGATTCAAGCAGCTGTGGCATTGCATCCGCTTGAATCTGGAGTCGTGCTGGCAGCGGGGAGTCTGTTTATTGCCGCGGCAATCCGCGATACATGGCAGAAATTGTGTGGTTCCCCCAAGGTGCTTTCAGCATCGTTGTAGGCCAGGCGAACGATATTTCGAAATTGAGGTCCGATTTGACAAAGAGCAAGGAAAAAAGTGCTATGAAAGACGATTGGTCTCACTCTGAACCGCCCGATGAATACACATCTGGTCTGCACCAGCGCACCGAAGAGCTGTATCGTATTCCGGATGCGGAACCGGACGGGGATGGGCTGATCGAGTGCCCGGTTTTTGTGATGCGCGACATGGTGGTTTACCCGCGCATGATCTCGCCGGTATTTGTGGAACCGGGCGCCAACCTGCTTGCAATCCAGGAATCGCAGCTAGATGAGATGACGATGATTGGCCTGGTGCAGCAGGATTCCGAGATTGACAACCCCGGTCCAGAAGATTTCCTGCCGATTGGGGTGGAGATCGCCGTAGGGCGCCTGCTGAGTTTGGCTGATGGCAATAGCTCGGCGCTGGTACAGGGGCGCCGGCGCGTAGAACTGGTGGAGTTTACCCAGGCGGAGCCGTATTACCGCGCCAGAGTGCGCCCGATTGACGAGCCTGTGGATGTAAACCGCCAGATGGATGCGCTCATGCGCACCGCGCGGGACCTGTTCGAGCACTGCGTCCAGCTTGACCGCAGCCTGCCAGATGAGGCTCACCTATTCTCCATCAATATCCCAGAGCCGGGCTGGCTAGCGGATATGATCGCTACGGCGATTTCGCTGCCTTATAAAGAGCGCCAGGCGCTCCTGATGCTGCCCGATCCCAAGGAGCGGCTAAAGCGGATCAACTGGCTTCTGGCGCAGGAATTGGATGTACTTCAACTGGAAGATGAAATCCAGAACAAAGTGCAGAATGAAGTGGATCGCAGCCAGCGGGAATTTTACCTGCGAGAACAGATGAAGGCTATCCAGACAGAACTCGGCGAGGGCGATATCTGGATACGTGAAGTAGCCGAGCTGCGCGAACGGATCACCAAGATTGAAATGCCCGAAGAGGCCCGCGCCGCTGCCAACAAAGAGGTCGACCGCCTGACCCAGATGCCCTCAATGGCCCCGGAGGTGGGGATTATCCGCACCTATCTGGACTGGATTCTTGAGCTGCCCTGGGCGATCATGACCGAGGATAACCTGGATGTTACCCATGCAGCGAAGATTCTGGAGCAGAATCATTACGGCCTGAAGGATGCCAAGGATCGAATTTTGGAATATATCGCCGTGCGCAGCCTGAAGCCCAAGCGCATGCGCCAGCCCATTTTGTGTTTTGTCGGCCCGCCTGGTACCGGAAAAACCTCACTGGGGCAGTCGATCGCCGCGGCGCTGGGCCGCAAGTTTGTGCGCGTGTCACTTGGCGGCGTGCGCGATGAGGCGGAAATTCGCGGTCACCGCCGCACGTATATAGGGGCGCTGCCTGGGCGGGTGCTGCAAACTATCCGTCGGGCAGGTACCGGCAACCCGCTGTTTATGCTGGACGAGATCGATAAGTTGGGTCAGGATTTCCGCGGAGACCCGGCTGCGGCGCTGCTGGAAGTGCTCGACCCAGAACAGAACTTTGCTTTTTCCGATCATTACCTGGAACTTCCGTTTGATTTATCGAAGGTAATGTTTATTACTACCGCCAACTCACTTGGCTCGATTCCTGCTGCCCTGCTGGACCGTATGGAGGTCATCGAATTTCCAGGGTACATCGAAGAAGAAAAACTGGAGATTGCCAACCTGTTCCTGATTCCGCGGCAGATGGAGGAAAGCGGGTTGGAAGATGCCGAGGTGGAGTTCAATGAGCAGGCTATCCGGCGCATTATCCGCGAGTACACCTATGAAGCCGGGGTGCGCAATCTGGAACGGGAAATTGGGCGGATGTTCCGCAAAGTGGCCCGCTTGAAATCGGAGAAGAAGGCTTTTCCGCACCGGCTTTCTGCCCAACATGTAGAGAAATTTTTGGGCCCGCCGCAGTTCTTCCAGACTGAGGCCGAACGGCAGGACGAAATAGGGGTAGCAACCGCTGTTGCCTGGACGGAGAATGGCGGCGAGATCATGCCGGTAGAAATCTTGATTTTGGAAGGCAAGGGCAACCTGCAAATCACCGGGCAAATTGGCGAAATCATGCAGGAATCGGCCCAGGCTGCACTTTCTTATCTCAAGTGGCACTCTCGTGATTTTGGGCTGGATCCTGAACTGTACGAGGGGTTGGATATTCATATCCACATCCCAGAGGGTGCCATCCCGAAAGATGGCCCAAGCGCGGGAATTACCATCGCCACGGCTCTAATTTCTGCCTTCACCGAGCGTAAGGTATACAAAGAGGTGGGTATGACCGGCGAAATCACTCTGCGGGGGCGTGTGCTGCCCATTGGCGGCGTGCGCGAGAAAATTCTCGCGGCGCACCGCGCCGGGTTGAAGACGGTATTGCTACCCGAGCGCAACAAGAAAGACCTGGTGGATGTGCCGAAAAAGGTTCTGGCCGATCTGAAAATCGTGCCGGTAGCGCATATGGATCAGGTGCTCGATGTGGCTTTACACCCATCTACTGGCGAGCAGCCAGAATGGATCAAACGTAGGTCGAAAAACGAGGAAGAACAGGATTAAAAGAAAATCGGGTTGGCTCAACAACTAGAGCCAACCCGATTTTGATATCTGTGGGCTTTACTGATTTTCGCCAGCCATTGCGTTTTGTTTTTCGCTTTGCAGCGTGCGGATGCCGTTTCGTACCTGACCGAGTATCCGGTCGAGTTCAGCCTCCAGACTGGTGAGGGACTGGAGTACATAATCATCGGCTTCTCGCTTGGTTTTCTCGTTTTCCACGCGGGCCTGTTCCATGATCTCCTCGGCCCGCGCGCGGGCAGCCTCAACGATGGAATCGCGCTCCACCAGTTCCGCGCTTTTATCGCGGGCGATGGCGATGGTGCGGTCGGCTTCTTCTTTCGACTGCGCCATGATGCGATCGCGTTGGGCCAGGAGCTGCTGCGCTTTCTTGATTTCCTCGGGAATCGAGACCCGCATCTGGTCAATAATATCCAGGATACGCTCTTCATCTACCATCACGCTGTGGGTAAGGGGGATAGAGCGGCTTTCGTTAAAAAGTTCTTCTAACCGGTCAACAAGATGCAGGATATCCATACGATCCTCCGCGAGTATTCGATGAAAGAAGGTGCAATTTTCGAGCCAGGATGAGTAAAAACGATAGGTTTAGTATATCCGTAATTTGATATTCGTCAAATCGGTCAATCCCTGAGCGAGGTCATCGGCACTACCTGCTGGCCATCGCCCAGCTCAAAAAAACGTTTTTCCAGCGCTCGCGCCACATGCGGCGGAACCATGCTTTGCACATCCCCTGAGAGCGAAGCAATCTCCCGTACGGTAGTGGAGGAAAGGAAAGTATGCTCTTCGTTGGTGATCAATGCAACCACTTCGATGTCAGAGGCCAGGCGGTGGTTAGCAAGAGCCATGCGGAATTCATATTCAAAATCAGAAAAAACGCGCAGCCCGCGTACGATCACCTGGGCGCCGATTTCCCGGCACACATCAACAGTAAGGCCGCTGTATCCAATAACATGAATCTTTGGCTCGTCTTCGAAGGACTGCTTTACCAGGCTGAGCCGGTCTTCTGGGCTGAACATCAGGTTCTTTAGAGGTCTGTCGTACACAGCAATGTACAGCTCATCAAACAGGCGCGCCGCTCGTTTCGCGATATCGATATGCCCGTAATGGATCGGGTCGAAAGTGCCAGGGAACAATGCGCGAACCATATCAGCTGATATCTCCTTTGCCGCCGCTCCAGAACTGAACCATCTGTTTGGAGAGCAAAGCGTGTTCGGGTGCGGTTAATTCTGGGTCTGTTGCGAAAAGCGCCTGGGCCTGCTGGCGCGCTTTTTCAATCAGGCGCACATCGGTGAGGCTGGCCAGTTTTAATTCTGAGAATCCGGCCTGGCGCGTGCCGAGGAATTCACCCGGGCCGCGCTGCTGCAAGTCCCGCTCTGCAAGGACAAAACCATCGTTGGTTTCGCTCATTACGGCAAGCCGCTCGTTCTCGATTGCGTCTTCTTTATCCGGGATGAGCAGGCAGTAAGACTGCACGCTGCCGCGCCCTACTCTGCCTCGTAGTTGGTGAAGCTGTGCCAATCCGAACCGGTTGGCGCCCTCAATTACCATAACTGTGGCGTTAGGAATATCCACTCCCACCTCCACTACCGTGGTGGAGATGAGAATATCATACTGCCGGTCGCGGAAGGCCTTCATGACCTGGTCTTTTTCTTCGGGTTTCATCCGCCCGTGCAGCAGGCCAAGTTTCAGCCGGGGGAAGATTTCGGCCTGCAGGCGGCGGTGTTCTTCCACTGCTGCAAGAACATTCCCTGCTGTCCGAAGGGTTGGCGTTGATGGAGACGTTGCGGCGGCATTGTTAATCGCGGCTGCATTATCTGCCGTGGCTGTATTATCTGTCGCAGGCGCCGCGTCGGCGCCGGAGACTGCGGCGGCTTCATCTTCCTGGGCTGTCACGGCTGCATCGCTGGCTACGGCTGCGCCGCCAGCCGCGGCGGCTGGTGAAGCCACGGGTGCCGTGGCAACTGCTGTTTCATCATTGTCACTCTGCTCAATCAGGGGATAGATGATGAATGCCTGGTGCCCTTGTTGAACCTGTGTGCGGATCAAGTTATAGGCGCGCTCTCGCTCCAGGGGGCGCAGAACGTGGGTGCTGACTGGTTGGCGCCCGGTAGGCATTTCGTCCATCACCGATACATCCAGATCGCCATATACCGTCAGCGCCAGCGAGCGAGGGATGGGCGTGGCCGTCATCACCAACAGGTGTGGGCTGGCTCCCTTTGACCGCAGAGCTGCGCGCTGGGCCACACCAAAACGGTGCTGCTCATCGATTACCGCCAGCTGCAGCGACTGGAATTGCACCGGCGACTCGATCAGTGCGTGGGTACCAATCACAACCTTGATCCTGCCTTCTTGCAGCCCTTCGCGGATTTCCTGTTTCTCTGCTTCAGGCGTGTCGCCAATCAGCAGCCGTACAGCATCCGGCGCCAGCGGCGCATAGCCCTGCTCATCGGGCATGGTTAGCAGGCGGGTAAAAGTGCGGCAGTGCTGCTCTGCCAGGATGCTGGTCGGGGCCATCACAGCGGCCTGACCGCCGTTTTGCGCGACCATAGTGATGGCCAGGGCTGCCACAACAGTTTTTCCTGAACCAACATCTCCCTGGATCAATCGGTCCATTGGGCGGCCAGAAGCCAGGTCTGCCCGTATCTCCTCGATCACACGTTTTTGCGCTCCGGTCAAATCAAAGGGCAGGCGAGCAATCTGTGCGCTTACCCATTCGCTTGGCGATTCAAACACCTGGGCGCTGGCGGCTTGCCAGGCACGTTTCTGGCTGAGCACTCCTAACTGGAGCAGGAAAATTTCGTCGAAAGCCAGCCGCCATCGGGCCACTTCCAGCATATCTGGCGACTCAGGGAAGTGGATATTCATCAGTGCTTTCCCTATGTCGCTGAGTTTTACAGCGCTGCGGACCCGTTCTGGCAGGTGATCCGTAACCCGTGGGGCCCAATAGGTAACGGTCTGGTACATCAGGCGGCGCAGATTTTTCTGGTTGAGTCCAGCCGTCAGCGGATAAACCGGCACAATGCGGTTGGTATGCAGGTGTTCTTTTTCGACCGGTTCGATTTCCGGGTTGCTCATCGTCAGGCGCCCCAGGTACTGGTCTACTTTGCCAGACAGCACCACCTGTGTTCCCTGCGGGTAGCGGCTTGACAGCCAGGGCTGGTTGAACCAGGTTACCCGTAGAAAGCTGGTCCCATCCCCAACGACAGCTTCCGTCATCTGCATTCTCCCGCCGCGAATGGGCCGGTTAAAGATGCTCTGGATGGTGCCCAGCACCGTGGTCTCCTCGCCAAACGACAGCCGGTTGATGGGCTTGAGCTGGCTGTAATCATCATAACGCCGGGGGAAGAAGTACAACAGGTCTTCCAGGGTGTTCAATCCCAGCGTGCTCAGCGTTTGAGCCAGCCGGTTGCCAACCCCTTGAAGCACCTGCAGCGGAGCATCCAGCCCGGGCGTTTCTGCCGGGTATGATCTGCCGCTTTGCTGTGGGCGCGAAGACTGCTGCCTGGAGACGGCAATCGGCGGCGCTGAAGGCGCCGGCTGGCGAGGCCGGTTGGTAGGCCGCCGGTTGCCCTCAGGCCTTGAAGGACTTTGGGCTTCTCCATTGGGCGGCGAAAGGCGCCTTACCTCTGAAATTTTTTCAGTCGCCTTGGCTTGCTCTAACTGGGCCAATAACTGATCGAGGATTTCCGCGCGCTGCGGTGGTTCGAGGGTAGGATAGGTTTGCAGGCCGCTAGTGATGGCCTGTATGACGCTCTCTTCAACCTGGTTAGCCCGGGCTTCGCTTTCCCATGAGGGGAGGATCTTATCCAATCCGCCAACAACAGCCCGGTTATCGTACCCACGTTCGATTTCGAGTCGGAAGAATTTTTGAAGCTTTTCGATGGATGATGGCATAAGTGTATTTTACCGCAAACTGGTACAGTCCTCACGAAAAATGATAAGTTGCCTCCGCCAAATGAGAACCAACGACTGATTTTACCCTTATTTGACAAATCTTCCCTTCTTCTTGTTATAATCATTTTACGAATTGGATATTGTTTATAAGAAAAAGGGGGATATTCTCTCATGCCTTCTGAATCCTTTCAATGCCCGAACTGCGGCGCGCCGTTGGATCTACATATCGTGGATAAGCCAACTATCCGCTGCCCATACTGCAGCACAGCCGTAATTGTACCGGAAGAGCTTCGTGAGAAGCCGGAGGTTCAGCCACAGGTTTCTCAAACGGTTTACATGATGCGAACGATTCTGGATGCCGGTTCTGGGCAGACCTCGCCAACAAGGAATTACGCCTGGATCTCCTGGTTAGTATTTGGGATCGTTCTGGTGTTGATTGTGGGTATTCTAATTCCAATCCTGGCCTCTGCTACGGCCATTGCCGGAATCAGTCAGGCGCTGCCCTTCACGACAGGTATTACGCCCACCCCCAGCGCCACGCCCACCCGTACCTCCACCCCGACCATCACTCCCAGTTCCACCCCGACCCCGGCGTATAGGATCCCGGACCTTAGCTTTGGCAGCGAGGGTATTGGCCCCGGACTTCTCAATGATGCCCGTTATATCGATCTCGACCAGCAGGGTACCATTTATGTGGCTGACTATCAAGGCGGGCGGGTGCAGGCCTTTGATACAAACGGCAAATACCTGCGCCAGTGGCGGCTGGGCGGCGAGAGAACTGTCTTCGCTGGGTTGGCTGCCGGTCGTCAAGGTCGGGTGTTTGTTTCAGTGGGGAACGGAATCGCCGGAGTAGACGGGCAGACAGGTGAAATTGTTCAGGAGATTGTCAACCCGGCTGGCGGAACGTACGGCGATTTGCTGGTGGATGCACAAGGGCGCTTGGTAGCGACCTGGTATGAGGGGCGCTGGGGGATGATCACCTCACTGGAAGGGCACCGTGAGGGACTTATTTTTTACGATGACGCCGGTCATATCCTGCTGGATCTACCCTCTTTCATCTCGACTCAGACAGGAAGCCTGGCATTGGATAACGACATCGCAGTGGATGGGCAGGGGGGAATCTACGCGCTCAGTGATGGCGCAATTTTTAAATTTGGTCAGGATGGGAAATATGTGGACCGTTGGGACATCCGCGCTGATGCCGGCGGCGGTAGCTCCCTGGTTGTGGATGGGCAGGGCCGTGTGTACGTTGCGGGCAGTCGGGCTGTGTTTGTCTACTCACCCGAGGGCCGTCTTGAAAAGCAGTTCCCGGTCGATTGGGTCTGGGATATGGCTGTGGATGACCAGGGTGCCTTGTGGGTGCTGGGGCAGGAAAAAGTAACGCGGTTCGTTCTTAGCGGGTGGTAGAGTGTGATAGGATTAACTATGCCGCCGCGGATCGAGTTTCTCCACGGCAACCAGCCCAACCGAGCGCGGGCCAATCAGGGTCGCCAGGGGCACGTTGATAGAATGCTCGCTGAAGGGTGTCTGTGGGAAGCAGCTCTGGGCATGTTCGCGCATCATGCGCGCCTCATGTGACAGCCCAGGGACACTTTGAATAAAGGCGATGTGTTGAAGCTCTTCAAATTCGCAAACGAATTCCTGCATATAATCTACCAGGCTGCGGGTGTTGCGGACCTTTTCTACGGCGGTGATCTGACCTTCTTCCAGAGTGAATATCGGCATCAGCCCCAGCATTTCACCCACAAAAGCCTGGGCCTGGTCGACAAACCCCGCGTGATACATCCAGGATAGACCCGGCGCGCAAATCATCATATAAATGCGCGGGATCATACTGCGCACAATTCGTTCGACATCTACCGCGGAATGGCCATGCGCAATCGCTTCCGCCGCCGTCTGTACAAGCAGGCCCAAACCAATGGATGTGGTCTGCGAATCAATCACGGTTACCCTGGCTCGCCCTTGCACATTCTTGGCGGCCTGAGCGGCATTTTCAAAGGCCGGGCATAAACTGGCAGAGGTAAGAATTGCGAGTATGTCTCTATACTGCGTATTCAAGTTTAAGAACAGCGCTTCGAACTTCTCTCTGGAAGGGGCAATCAACCGGGGGCGCAAATCATCATTGGCTGTAGCGGGTAGGTCGGTAGTACGCAGGTCGCGGCCCTCTTCATACACCACGCCGTTCATTTCCACATCGAAAGGCATCACCCGAATATCATTGCGCCCCGCGAAACCGAGCTGTGGAAACTGCGCCGAACTGTCGGTCAGGATGCAGATCGAACCCATCGACATGGCTACTCGATCGAGATGATGAACTGGTAATGCGGCTGGCCGCCCTCGTGAAGCTCAATTTCATGGGCGGGATAAGTCGACCGGATGAGATCCACGATGCGGTTGACCTCTTGACGAGAGATATTGTTCCCGTAAAAGAGGGTGATCCGTTCGCGGTCCTGGGTGCCGGCCTTTTCCAGCAGGCCGAGTACAGCTTCGTCAAGCGTCGGGGCCGACATCACCAGTTTACCGTTATGCAGCGCGATCACCTGACCTTCCTGAACATTGACGCCGTTCAACTCAACGGTGCGCGTCGCCACGGTAACTTCACCCGTTTCTACCTCTTTGATAGCCTCGTTCATTTCCTTTACTACCCGTTCCATATTGCCATCCGGGTCGAGGCGGAGCAAGGCCGAGAGACCCTGCGGGATGCTGGAACAGGGGATGACCGCGACATTTTTTACGGTAACGCTGGCAGTTTGTTGAGCAGCCAGGATGATATTTTTATTATTTGGCAGAATGATGATCTTATCGGTCACCAGGTTTTCAATGGCCTGTAAGATCTCCTCTGTACTTGGGTTCATAGTCTGCCCGCCCTCAACCACCGCAGCCACTCCCAGGCTGCTGAAAATGCGCGAGATTCCCTGTCCGGGTGAAACGGCAACCACGGCAATCTGGCCTGGTTCAACCGATGCGAGGTTGAGATGTTCGTTCCTGGCCTTTTCGATGTCCTCCATCTGCGCTACCAGGTTCTCGATACTCACCTTTGTGATGGTGCCCAGCTTCATAGCATAGTCAATAGGGATATAGCGATTTTCAGTCGGAACGTGGATGTGCAGGCGGTACATTCCATCGCCTTCTCCAAGCTGGATAGAAGTGCCCATTTCTGCCAGGTCGTTATAAAAATTTTCCAGGTCGAGCAGTGCGGCGGGGCGGAAATCAATCACCACTTCATAATCCTGCCCCGGTTCGATCTCTTCGATCTCATCCATTTCCATCATCGATAGCGGCTGCACGGTGGTGACCGGGGTCTCCAACGATTGGCCTTTGAGGTAGCGCAGCATTCCTTCCAGAATGAAGAACAGGCCTTTCCCGCCAGAATCGACTACGTTGGCCTGTTTCAAAATGGGCAGCAGTTCAGGGGTATGCTGCACAGAGGCATCCGCCGCTGCAACAAGAGTTTCGAGGATGCGTGTGATTTCATTGGTTTCCTGTACAATCTGCTCAGCCGCCGCCGCCACATCCTTGATTACGGTGAGGATGGTGCCTTCTACGGGCCTGACAACCCCTTTATAAGCCGTATTTCGCGCTTCAGCCAGGGCCCGTGACAGCACCTGGCCATCAACACTGTCCAGGCTGTCCAGGCCGCGAGCGAAGCCGCGCCAGATCTGCGATAAGATCACGCCTGAGTTCCCCCGCGCGCCCATTAACGCTCCCTGAGCGACCCCGTGAGCCATTTTGCCAATATTGTTTTCGCCCAGGCGGGCAATCTCAGCATAGGCCGCTTGCATGGTAAGCAGCATATTGGTGCCTGTATCACCGTCTGGAACGGGAAAAACGTTCAGCGCGTTTACAATCTGCTGATTGGTGCGCAGCCAAACCATCCCGGCCTCAACGAGCTGCTTGAGTCCTTGACCATCAATGGTGGTACTTCTGGCCAGGTTACGACCATCGGACATGGCTGAAATCGACTGATCATTACTCATAGTACTCCAACGCTTCAAAAGATAATAATGATAAATGCCGGATTGCAAATGCAGACGCGTCTGGCTGCGCGTTTGCAATCCGGTGTTAATCGGTATTGCTTATGCGTAAACCGCGAACATGAATGTTTACCTGGCTCACCGGAAGGCCAAATACTCGCTCAACCTGGTAACGAACGCTGTCCGATACACTGGCCGCAACCGACTTGATGCGTGTACCGTATTCCACTATCACATAAAGATCAATTTTGATGCTGCTCTGATCAAAATGGACATCTACCCCGAGGGTTGGGTCCTTCACCAATACCTGGGCCAGTCCCTCGGCGAGATTTTTGGCTGCCAACCCAACGACCCCGTACGACTGCAAGGCGGATTGGTAGGCAACCGTGGCAATGGCGCGATAGGAGACAAAGATATTACCTAACGGATTATTTCCTTCTTTCATTCCATTTACCCTTTGAATTTATTAACAGCTATGCTTGAAAATGGATGCGTACTGTGGTACAATCCTGCTTCGTTCTAGGGCGATTCGCCCTCAACAAAGCAATTATTATGAAAGGATCCTGACAATGGCAAAGTGCGATCGATGTGGCAAAACCACGACCTTTGGTCATAACCGCAGCTTTTCTCAGCGCGCAACCAGCCGGACCTTTCGCCCGAACCTTCAGAAGGTATCCATCATGGAAAACGGGCGGCTGGTTCGCAAAACCCTGTGCGCGAGCTGCATCCGGACACTGGCGAAGACAGCGTAGCGTTTCGCTCTCTTCACAAGAATCGCGGCCTGCTGCCGTGATTTTTGTTTTAAGGTACTGAAGCAATAGATTTCTTGCCTGTTTCATGCGTTTGCTGGGACAACCCCGCGCAGCGCCTGAATACCCGCTGCAATGCCAGCAGGGTTCTTAAAAATAGCAGTGGCGGCTACAAATACACGGGCGCCATTTTGGTATGCCAGCGGCAGGGTTTCGGGGGTAATACCGCCGTCCACCTGGATCAAGGTTTGCAGCCCGCGGCTTGCGATCATATCACGGACTTGGGCAATTTTCGAGACTACTTCGGGAATAAATTCCTGACCAGAATAACCAGGATTAACCGTCATAACCAGCACCAGGTCAGCCAGGTGCAGAATTTCAGAAAGGCTGCTGGCGGGAGTGCCGGGGTTGATCACAACGCCCGGATGGCAGCCCAGTTCTCGGATTTGCTCTAGAAGACGATATACATGCGGGGTCGATTCTACCTGGATAGAAATGCGGTTTGCACCAACCCGCGCATACGGCTCGATCATGTCACCAGGGTTGTCCACCATTAGGTGCACATCGAGCGGCAGGCTGGTAATTCGCCGGCAGGTTTCCACGATAAAGGGTCCCATAGTCAGGTTGGGTACAAAATGCCCATCCATCACATCCACGTGAATCCAATCGGCGCCGCCAGCCTCGGCTTCCTGGATCTGTTCGGCCAGCCGGGTAAAATCAGCAGAAAGGATGGATGTAGAGATCAGAATGGGTGCCATGCGCAGATGAACTTGAAACCTTCCCCGTAAAGTGTGGCCGTGCCTCAGGGTGCGGGGTTAATGGAAAGATAAATATACAACCAGAAGGGGATCAGGCCGCCAACAGCCACCGCCGCCAGCAGGCCAAGGAAAATGGTAATCCAATCAATATCCAGTGCGCGGTCGTCAGGCTCGTTCGTGGATTGCATGCCTGCCGTTGGCGGGAGCGTTTGTGGGGCCTGGTAAATGTGCGCAGGCTGGGCCGGGATCGTTTGCGTGCTCACCGGTGATGGCTGGGAATTCGCGCCGCGCGGCTGCGTCGCTGTAGGCGGCTGGGCGGCAACCACAGTGGTGGTGGAGTAACCCTCTGGTCGCTGAACGATGTTGCGAAGCACGCGCCCGAGTTGGTCAGCGGAGCGATAGCGCTGTGACTGCTCTTTTGAGAGCACCTTCAGCATGATCTGTTCCAGGGTTGGGGAAATCTGCGCGTTGAAACGGCGCGGTGATGCAGGGCGTGATTCACGATGCATCCGTGCCAGTTCTTCAGGATCTTCAGCATTGAAAGGCAGTTGACCAGCCAGCATCTCATAAAGGATGACGCCCAGCGAATAAACATCCGAAGCAGGCGAGGGTGCCGATCCTGCGGCTTGTTCGGGCGAGAAATACTGCGGCGATCCCCATACCACTTCGCTTTGTTCATCGGGAGAGATCGTAGCCAGCGCGCGCGCGATACCAAAGTCAGTCACTTTCAGGCGGCCATCTGGGGTGACGAGCATATTGTGCGGTTTTACATCGCAGTGTACCAGTCCAGCGCGATGCGCGTAGCCAATACCTTCGCACGCCTGCACCATCAGGTTGATCGCCTCGTTCGTACCAAATTTTCCACGCTCCTTGATCATTGTTTTTAAATCCGTGCCTGGTACGTGTTCCATTACAATGAACGGACGTCCAGCGTCAAAGCCAAAATCGTGCACGGTAACAATGTTCGGGTGCGACAGATTGGCAGCCGAGCGCGCCTCCTGGCGGAAGCGTTCGCGAAAGGTGCTGTCTCCAGTGAAATCCTGGCGAAGGATTTTCACGGCCACTGGCCGCTCCAGCATACGATCGTAGGCGCGGTAAACTACCGCCATACCGCCTGCACCCAGGGTATGCAGAAGCTGATAGCGATTGTTTAACAACGGTGAAATGGGATTGCTTTGTTCCATAGCCCTGACCGATTATATCATACATGTTCTGGTGATAAAACGATATAATTGGCGGGGAGGAACTGGTTTATGGGCAAAGTCTGGCGTTACCTGCGGAAACACCCGCTCTCTTTCCTGCTCATCGCGATCCCACTGGCATTGATTGCTCGGTATGCGGCGTGGTCGCCAAGCCTGGTATTTCTTTTTTCTGCCATCGGTGTGATTCCATTGGCAGGGTATATTGGTGAGTCAACCGAAGCTCTGGCGGAGCACACCGGCCCACGGATTGGTGGGCTGCTGAACGCGACTCTGGGGAATGCGGCAGAACTGATTATCACCCTGGTAGCCATTCGCGCTGGGCTTTTGGAACTGGTCAAAGCATCAATCACTGGCTCGATCCTGGGCAATTTGCTGCTGGTGATGGGCATGGCGATGGTATTAGGCGGAGCACGCAACGGGCTGCAAACCTTTGATCGCCGTCAGTCTGGCAACAATGCCATCCTGCTCACTCTGGCCATCCTGGCCCTGGCCATTCCCTCATTATTCAGTCATTCCATCGGCCCGGATACCAGCCCGGCAGTGGAAGCGCTCAGCCTGGGGGTTGCGGCTGTGATGATTGTGCTGTATGCATTAGGCCTTTTTTACAGCCTGCGGCGATCCAATCGCCAGGTGGAATCGCCCCTGGTTCCTGAGCCCGCGCATCACTCCCCCAGAGTGCGCTGGAGCGTGCGTTTCGCCATTATTGTGCTTGCCCTATCGACAGTTGGTGTGGTTATTCTCAGTGAACTGCTGGTCGGGGCGGTGGAAAGTGTGGTCGAGGGCCTGGGACTGTCCGAGTTCTTCCTGGGCATTATATTAATCCCAATTGTGGGCAATGTTGCGGAGCATCTCGTAGCCGTGCAGGTAGCCATCCGCAACCAAATGGAACTGAGCGTAGAAATTGCAATTTCCTCCAGCCTGCAGATTGCACTGTTTGTTGCGCCGCTGCTGGTCTTTATCAGCCTGGCAATGGGCAACCCACTCACGCTGATCTTTAACCAATTTGAGCTGATTGCCCTCGGCGCGGGAGTAATCATTACCGCGCTGGTTTCAAACGATGGAGAATCGAACTGGCTGGAAGGTGCCACGCTTTTAGCCGTCTACCTGATCCTGGGTATTGCTTTCTTCCTTCTTCCGATGGGATGATGATGAAACGCTGGTTATCTGGCCTGATCAACGGCTGGGTCATTCTGGTGGGAATCTTGATTGCAGGCGGGCTAGTTGCGGGATTTGTGCTGTTGCTCTTCCTGCTGCCCTTACCGGCCTCGGTGGCCGATGAGCCGCCGGCTGTGTTTACCGTTATTGTGGCCCCAACACCAACGCCCGTCCCCACCCGTTCGATGGAAACCCCCACGCCCACCAGTCCGCCGAGTTTCGAAGGCATCTCGATTGGCAGTTTTGTGCAGATCAGCGGGACAGAAGGGGTAGGGCTGCGGCTGCGCTCAGGTGCGGGCACGAGCAATCCATCGCGTCTGCTCGGCATGGATGAAGAGGTATTCCAGGTAAAGGATGGCCCCAAAACGGCGGATAATTTTACCTGGTGGTATCTGGAGTCGCCTTATGACCCGGGGCGCAGTGGGTGGGCGGCCTCGACATATCTGCAAGCCATCGATCCTGCACTTAGCGCATCGCCGACACCTGGGCAGTGATCAGCCACGGAAGAATGGCTACAATTGGTGCGGACAGCATTGCAAGAAAAAAGGCCAGCTTCTTTTTTTTCACCAGGCACGCTGGTGGAGCATTGGACAAACGGTATAGGAGAGTAGATAAAAATGAATGTAACGCAGCCCAGTGGAATCACAGTGAATCGGGAAACACGAGAGATGATTGTTACCTGGGAGGATGGTCATGTTAGCAGGTATCCATTTTGGTTGCTGCGTGCTGGCTGCCCGTGTGCCTCTTGCCGGGGAGGGCATGAGAAAATGGGCCCTGAACCCGATGAGGCGGTTTTCACCCAGGAGTTGACCGAATCTCCGCAAACGCGCATTAACCAGGTAGAAGCGGTAGGTTCGTACGCAATCACCATCGGATGGCAGGATGGTCATCACTTTGGCATCTATAACTGGTACTACCTGCGCAAGCTCTGCCCGTGCCAGGAATGTAGAGGAAATCGGTAGTCTCCCTAAAAAGGGCTTCAGCCATTTCGATCTAATCCGCTGCCCGCTGGATGATTAGTCTTTTTTCTTCATCATCCACGCCAGTGTGCCGAGCACGGCTGTCAGTGTCGCAGCCGCAACCGCCGCCTGTACAACGGTCTTTGGTTCCATGCCGGGCATTACCACATTGCCATCACCGTAGGATTCAAATAACTGGCCCCAGGGCGTCTTGAGCGCCTCTTCCACGCGTTTACGACCCACAAAGGGGTACCAGTAAACATTGTGGTAAAAGTTGCTGGCAAAGTAGCTCCAGGGCACCAGCGGGCTTTGCAGCAGGGGTTTTTCTAGCGGCTTTAGCGCGCCGTGGTAAATCATGTGCTGGCCCTTGGAAGCGAAGGTGTCCTCGCGCACGAAATTCCATGGGGCTTCCTGGTTGATATCGTAACCAACAATCTCGATCTCGCGCGGGTCGCCAATACCCAGTCCCATCTCGTGGGCAGTGCGGATGAATTCGATCTGCATTGGGTCAAAGCCTTGCAGTTTCGCCGAAACCGCATCGATGGCTACCTGGTCGGCGGAAGCAAGCAGGATGTTTTTCTCATGCCAGCGCATGGCGCGCGGCCCAGGGCCGTCGCCAGCGAAGGTGCCATCCATCATGGCAAACAGACCAGGGTGGATTTCTTGCTGAATGGTCAGCAGGTCAACCAGGGTCTGGTGTATAACGCCGTGGGTCCAATGGCGGTTGCGGTGCAGCAGCCCGCCAAAGGCGTTTTTCATCGCCCCGGTGATGGT
>CAYTHO010000006.1:0-107689 GCA_964437595.1 uncultured Anaerolineaceae bacterium | reverse complement strand
CTGGGATGAGAACTACTTCTTCAAGGTCCTCTCAGTTTAGTGCGATTGCCCTACCGAAAACATCGCCCCAGCCTACGGCTCATGTCCTTGAACAGATAAAGGCTAAACCCCTGCAATGATGTTTTGGAGATCTATTGAAAAACAGGCTGGTATTCCTTTAATTCCAGTTCTTTGATCATGGTTCGAATGTCTTCTAACAGGTTGGGGACAATCACTACGCCGGCTTCACGCACGCGCATTTCATTCTCGTATTCTTTTTCGCCAGCAGTGTAAATGCGGCTGCAGCCTGGTACCTTGGTTGCCGCACGCAGCTCGCGCAGGATATTCCCCGTTGTCTTCTTAAAATCTTCCAAGTCGGTGAAGCTTTCGATATTGATTGCCATGAAGAAGTGCCCGAGCCGGTTGGGTTGGGGCTTTCCATTTTCACCGATTCCGGTCAGTCCGTACAGGAAGCTGCCTGTTTGCAGCGAAGCGCTGAAGATTTCCACCATGGTCGCCAGCCCGTAGCCTTTGTGACCGCCTATGGTTTCACCAGCGCCGCCCAGCGGCAGGAGCGCAGCCTTTTCTTTACCAAACCCAACCAGGCAGGCGGATGTATCGGTTAGATCGTTGCCGTCCTGGTCGATCACCCAGCCCTTGGGCGTGGGCTTTCCCAGGCGGTCGAGAACCTCGAGCTTGCCGCGTTGGGTAATGGATGTAGCGGCGTCGTAAAGGAAGGGGAAAGGCTCATCGGTTGGGCAGCCAAAGGCGATGGGGTTGGTGCCCAGCATAGGCCGCACCCCAAAGGTTGGCGCGATAGAGGGGCGGGCGTTGGTGAAGGCCATGCCGATCATCCCGGCTTTGGCCGCCATCAGCGGGTAGTACCCGGCGATGCCAAAATGAGCCGAGTTGCGCACTGCTACCGCGCCCATTCCGTACTGCCTGGCTTTCTCGATGGCCATCTGCATCGAGCGGTAGGCGGTCACCTGGCCCATGCCGTTGTGCCCATCCACTACCGCTGTGGTTGGAGACTCGCGCACCACTTCCATCTTCGCATCCGCGAACTGCATTCCGCTGCGGATGCGGTCGTAATACATCTTCATTCGTTGAATGCCGTGCGACTCGATTCCGCGCACGTCAGAAGTGATTAGAATCTCGGCGCTGATCCGGGCATTTTTCTCGGTCACGCCCAGCTTGATAAAAACGTCGCGCATAAAGCTTTCCAGCACGTTTACCGGTACAACGCAGCCCACTTTTTCTACCATTTTGTATTCTCCTGGGGGATAAAAATAGCTCTGCCCTATTGTAGGGGAAAACCATCCTATGACAAGAGGGAAAGCGCCGGTTTACGCCTGCGATTCATCACTTTTAAGAAATCAGGGGCTGTCTAAAGGTACTTTCTGGACAGCCCCTGATTCCCCCAATAGAACCTTTTATTCTTCCGAGGATACTGGCCTGGGGTTGCGCAGGTAGGCTTCCATGAACCCGTCGATTTCCCCGTCCAGTACGGCCTGGGTATTGCCGGTTTCAAACTCGGTGCGATGATCTTTCACCATCTTGTATGGCTGCAGCACGTACGAGCGGATCTGGCTGCCCCATTCAGCCTTAACGTACTCGCCGCGCAGCTCGGCCAGATGCTTTTCCTGCTCTTCGCGCTTCATCTCCAGCAGCCGGGCGCGCAGCACGCGCATGGCATTCTCGCGGTTTTGCATTTGCGAGCGCTCATTCTGGCAAGAAACTACGATGCCAGAAGGCAGGTGGGTAAGGCGCACGGCAGTGGCGTTTTTCTGCACGTTCTGCCCCCCGGCGCTGGAAGAGCGGTAAATGTCGACGCGTAGATCATCGGGGTTAATCTGGATGTCAGCGCCTGACTCCGTATCGGACATATCGGGTAGAACCTCTACCTGCGCAAAGGAGGTCTGGCGTTTGTGGTCGGCATTGAATGGCGATAGGCGCACCAGGCGGTGCGTGCCTTTTTCCGTGCGCATATAGCCGTAGGCGTAGCGCCCGTTGATGGCGATGGTCACGGTTTTGATTCCGGCCTCTTCGCCTTCATTGCGGTCGAGCACCTCGGCTTCAAAACCGCGCCGCTCTGCCCAGCGCAGGTACATGCGCTCCAGCATGGCGGCCCAATCTTGCGAATCGGTGCCACCCGCGCCCGCGTTGATGGTCAGCAACGCGTTACCTTTATCGTATGGGCCTGAGAGCAGCGCGTTCAACTCGCGTTTGGCTGCCTCGGCCTCAATAGCGGCAACTTCTGGCTCCAACTCGCCACGCAGGCTTTCATCATCTATCTCAGCCAGTTCGAGGGCATCCTGTGTGCGGCGCTGCAGCGCGCGAACCGGTTCAACCTCATCGCGCAGTTCAGAAATTCGCTTCATCAGCCGCTGGGCGGCTTCGGTGTCGTTCCAAATATTTGGGTCTTCAGATTGTTTTTGTAATTGGTCGAGTTCAGCTTCTTTTTTCGCCAGGTCAAAGATGCACCTGTAAAAGATTTAATGCTTCCACAACCTGCTTCATGCGATCTACAAAGTCTTGCATACACTCACCTCAATAAACTAACGCTGTCCCATGATTCCATCAACAAACGCTTCCCGGTCGAAGTTCTGCAAATCTTCTGGTTTCTCACCCAGCCCGGCGTACAGGATCGGCAAGCCCAGCTCACGCTGAATGGCGAAGGCCATCCCGCCTTTGGCGGAAGAGTCGAGCTTGGCCAGGATCACCCCGCTCACTTTTACGGCGTCTTTAAAAGCCCGCGCCTGGGTGAGTGCATTTTGCCCGGTGGTCGCGTCCAGCACCAGCCACACGGCATGCGGGGCGCCCGGCAGGGCTTTACCGACTACCCGGTAAACCTTCTTTAGCTCTTCCATCAGGTTGTAGCGGGTGTGCAAACGGCCCGCGGTATCCACCAGGACGATGTCTACCTTGCGTGAAACAGCAGCCTGCACCGCATCAAAAGCGACTGCGCCCGGGTCTGCGTTGGGCTGCCCGGCGATCACCGGCAGATCTAACCGCTCGCCCCATACCTGAAGCTGGTCAACCGCTGCGGCGCGGAAGGTGTCTGCCGCAGCCAGCAGAACCTGCTTGCCCTGCTGGCGGAACTGCTTGCCTAGCTTGGCGGCTGTGGTGGTTTTTCCGGATCCATTTACACCCACCAGCAGCACCACTGCCGGCTGCTGCCCATCCAGGTTGATCGGAGGGACGGGGTCTAAGCGGCGCAGCAGTTCGTTGCGCAGCGTTTTTTGCAGATCATGCGTGAAGATCACGGCTTCATCTTCCACCCGCCTGCGCAGTGCTTTGATGATGTCTTCGGTCGTATCGACCCCCAGGTCGGCCTGCACCAAGATCGCTTCCAGTTCATCCCAGGTTTCGTCATCGATTTCTGTGGCGCCAAACAGGGTCGCAATGCGCCCGAAGGTCGCCTTACTGGTTTTTTCCAGTCCTTGTCGCCATTTGCTGAAGATGTTTTCCATAGGAAGGAAATTATATCATTACTTAATCCACATTCCTTTGCCTAAATCTTCAAACCTTTAAATGGATAATCACAGCCAGCCCGATTCCAGCCAGGGTTAAGATCGCTCCCAGCGCCACATCCCAAGGCAGGTAGCGGAAGGTATAGTGGTGCTCCCCGGGCAGGGCTTGTACTTGCAGCCAGGTTCCCCCTACCAGGTGGGTTGGTTTTCCATCTACCCATGCGTACCAGCCCTGCCAATCGTTTTCCCGCACAATAAGCTGGCCTGGGTGGGGCTGGCTGCAATTCACATCAATCCAGCCGCCCTGGCTGACCGCCTGGCATGTATGGGCCGTATTGACCGCTCCGTTTTGCAGAACGTAGGCGTATTCATCAATGGGGGAGCGAATAAAGCCGTAATCCCCAATTTGCTGGTAGGGCTCGGTTAATGTTTGATTGTTTGGTAAAAATACAACTTCAATATAAGGCGGCATTTGGTCTCTACCTTCCCAATGCCATGGCCGCCAGGTATGCCCAATTTTCATACCGCTTTCCAGCACTGGCAAAGTCCATTCGTAAAAGCCATAAGGCGGTTGAACCCATTGGGCGGAAGGCGTTTTCAGCGCCTGCACGTGCTCTTTTAGATAATCCAGTTCGCGCACATCCAGAAATTTCTGGCTGAGGTTGTAGCATGGTGAAATGGAGAAGAAAGCGATTACCGCCATTGTAAGGTAGCCAGGGAGGGATGCGGCCACTGCCTTGACTCGGGCGGGATATGAAGCGAAAAGATGCCATCCCTGTAGCGCGGTGGTCAGCCGTTTGAGCAGGGCGTCCAGGCTGATGGCAGCCAGACCAACGATCATTGGTATCACCAGCCCGCTGGCAACAGTCAGGTGCCGCAACTGCCCGATCACCGGTAAAGACCCGAGCAGCGCTCGGGGCAAATCGCTGGAGGTGATTAGAAAAACCAACGCGATACCAGTGATAAAGATCCACATCAAACGGTTCAACCGGGCCGGGACCAGCCGCAAGGAAGCCAGGGCCAGCAGCACTGGCGCCCAGCCAATATAGATCATGTGCGTGGCCAGGTAAGGATCTTTTCCAAGGATCTCCGTCCGGTGGAACTTTAAATCACGGATGACCAGGTTAAGAGGCAGGTATTCCAGCGGTGGGAAATTGGACAGCGTGACATCGCTGTCTTTGCTCATCTCTGGCAGGAAGTGCAGCAGTGGCGCCAGGAAGATTCCGCCCAGCAGCGCAGCCAGCACAAGCGCCAACAGGTAATCTTTCCAGGCAGGCTGCCGGTACTCCTTGTTGAAACAGAGTAACGCCAGGGTTGGCAAGAGTGTTAGCACCACGGCCACCTGAATGTAACCCTCGCCAGAAAGCAGCGTTAACACGAGCGCTACGGCCAGCCAGACCAACGATTTTCGATTGCGGTTATAAAGCAGGTCTACTCCAAAAGTGAGGGCAAGCGCGGCACAAGCCAGGCCAAGAACCAGGCCGATATCGCCATTTTCCATTTTGCTCGATAGGTGACCGCCTACTACAATAAGCAGTCCGCTCCACATGCGCGACCACCAGCCTAAACTCAATGCGCGCGCCAATCCCCACTGCGCCATGCCTGCCATGGCAAGGCAGACAAAATACGTAACCTTTGCGCCCTGCGCCACGCCCCATAACAGAACAGGGATGAAAATGAATGGATGCAGAATAGCGCCGGTCAATTCAGCGAACGCCGGCGCGCCCCCGTTAATGGATCCATTCCATAATATGCACAATCCGCAGCGCGGCAGGAGTGTCCAGATCGTATGGGTTTGAGTCAAGTTGGCGAACTCCCCGCCATATGGTATGGTGTTAGGAGGTGTTACAAGGAGTGGGCTGCTCACCCAACCTGCCCAGGCGGTAATCAGGCCAAGTTCGAGAAAATGAACCCACGGCAAGCCGCCAACCCAGCGAACAGTTCGTTCGATTATTCTTGTAAAGCCTGAACGCAGCCGGTAAGGTATTTTGTTTACCAGTGGTTGGACGAGCTTATCCAGGAAGGTCAGCACCGGTGACTGGCCGATCAGCAACCGCCCGGGATGCTTCAAAGACGGACTGCTTCTGGTTTTGCCAGCCCGCTTTTTCCGCCATTGGATAATGAGGACAAAATCAATAATGACCGCCAGGATAACAGCTAGAATATAGAGCTGCGTTTTACTGAGGGGCATGCTTGTACGCCTGATGGTTTTCGAGGATTAATTGCGATGAATCAATTGTAGTCTATTATTGTTGTTTTGTCGCCAGCTGCCCGCACCCTGCCTGAATATCGATGCCCCGGCGAATGCGAATGGTGCAGGGGATACCGGCCTTATTCAGCGCATCCGCGAAGGCCTGGGCGCGCTCGCGCGTGGTAGCCTGCCCGGGGTATTTTTGGGTCGGGTTGAGCGGTATCACGTTTACATGGCACATCAGCCCCTTTAGCAGGCTGGCCAGCTCGCGGGCAACTTCGGGCGTGTCGTTGATATCGCGGATCAAGGCCCATTCGAATGTCACCCGCCGTTTGGTTTTATTGACGTAATACCGGCAGGCCTGGAGGACATCTTCGATGGGGTATTTGCGGTTGATGGGCAGCAGCGCCGAGCGCGCTTCGTTATTGGCGGCGTGCAGGCTGATGGCCAGGTTCACCTGGCGCTGCTCATCGGCAAACTTGCGGATCAGCGGCACCAGCCCGACTGTGGAGATGGTAAAGCGGCGCGCGCCCAGGTTCAACCCATCGGCATCGTTCAGCCGGTCGATGGCATGCAGGGTGTTGTCATAGTTATGGAACGGCTCGCCCATGCCCATTACCACCACATTGGTCACCTGCTGGCCTTCTTCTTTGAGCTGGCGAGCGTAATACATCACCTGTGCAACAATTTCTCCCGAGGTCAGGTTGCGTTTGAAGCCCATCTGCCCCGTAGCGCAGAAGACGCAGCCCATGGCGCAGCCGGCCTGGGTGGAAATACACAGCGTGCGCCGCTCTTCATAGCGCATCAGCACGGCCTCAATGCGTTGATCATCGGCCAGGCGGAAGAGGGTTTTCACCGTTTCGCCGTCTTTTGATTGGAGTACGGTTTCCGGCGTCAGCGCCGTCCAGCGCAGGCCTTCGACCAGCTTTTCGCGTAGCGCCCTGGGCAGGTTGCTGAATGCATCCGGAGCCGCCCACAGGTTCTGGTACACGCCTTGCCAGATCTGCTGGGCGCGGTAGGTCGGCTCGCCCAGCTCAGTCATCAGGGCTTTTAGATCCTTGAGGTCCAGGTCATAGATCAAAGGCTTTGTCATTTTGATATCCGTTCTCTCAAGTATTGGCATGTTTCTTTTGCGCGTACAGGATAGGCAGCAGGTCAGCCAGGCTGGGCAGGATCAGGTCTGGCGGAGGAAGCCATTTTTCTGCTTCGGCGGCGGTGGTGACTCCGCTCAACACCAGAACGGTGGGGCAGCCAATTCGCTGCCCGCCCAGGATATCCGTTTCCAGCCGGTCACCCACTGCCAGGGTTTCTTCTGGTAGGGTTCCCAGCCGTTCGATGGCGAAATGATACAGGTAGGGTTCGGGCTTTCCTATAATGACCGGGTGCACGCTGGTTGCCGCTTCCAGGTAGGTGATCAGCGCACCTGCGCCGGGCACAAGCCCTTCCGGTGTGGGGAAGGTCAGGTCGGGGTTGGTGCCTATAAAGGGGATTCCGGAGCGGATTAGCAAAGTTGCCTTCGCCAGCTTGTCATACGACATAGCGCGGTCCATACCGGCGACCACGGCCAGCGGTTCCTCGCCTTTCCTGGCCAGGTAAAAGCCTTTTTCTTCCAGCGCTTCAATGACACCCTGTTCGGCCACGACAAATACCGGCCCGCCCTGCGGATGGCGTTTGTGCAGGTAATCGGCAATGGCGATGGCCGAATTGACCACCTGCCACGCTTCTACTGGCACGCCATACCCTGCCAGCCGGTGCACGTACTGGCTGATGCTGCGCGTACCATTATTGGTGGCAAAAACCACCGGGATACCCAGTGTCTTTAGGTCGCTAAAAAAACGCGGCATATCCAGCAGCGGCTGGTCGGCGCGCCATAAAACGCCATCCATATCTAGAATGATGCTTTTGATATTGTCTGGTAAGCCTGTATTCATCGCCTGCCTGTTTTTGAATAATAAGCCGGATAGCATCTTGCTGCCATCCGGCTTGGGTGTTTAGATTAGCGCCTAAAACCTACTTTTCAGCGGGTGGTTCCAATACTTTGTCCACCAGGCCGTAATCTACCGCCTGATAGGCATCCAGGTAAAAGTCACGTTCGGTATCGCGCTCGATGACTTCCATAGACTGGTTGGTCGCATCCGCAAGGATCTTATTCAACCGGGCCTTGAGACGCAAGATTTCACGGGCCTGGATTTCAATATCCGAAGCCTGGCCCTGCGCGCCGCCCAGCGGCTGGTGCATGTGAATGGTCGCGTGGGGCAGTGCATACCGCTGGCCCTTGGTGCCCGCAGCCAGCAATACCGTGCCGAACGAGGCTGTGACGCCGACTGCTACCGTGCTGATCCGGTTGGGGATCATCTGCATGGTATCGTAGATCGCCATACCCGCGTAAATCACTCCGCCGGGGGAATTGATGTACATCTGAATATCCTTTTCAGGATCTTCCCGGCTGAGGAACAACAACTGCGCCACGATCAGGTTGGATATCTGATCATCGATGGGCGTTCCAAGGAAAACGATGCGCTCCTTGAGAAGCAGCGAGAAAATATCGTAAGCGCGTTCCCCACGGGCCGAAGTTTCGATCACCATAGGGATCACATTCTTGAACGGTTGCATGATAGTCGACATGTATCCTCCTCTTCGGCTACTTTATGCAGCACGGCTTTTGGAGCCGTTTCATCTCTAACCGATCACGACCCAGGAACACGTTTAGGCTTTATCTTCTTGCGATTCACCTGTGGGTGTATCACCCTCAGGTGACGAATCCGCGCTGCTTTGCTCTGCCTCAGGCTGTTCCACCGCCTCAGGCTGTTCCACCGCCTCAGATTCGTTCTCGGAAATCGATGTTGTTTCGTCTGGAACGATGAGTTCTTCCGCGGGCGGCTCATTACCCAAGCCAGTTGCAATAGCTTTCAACCGTGCCATCATGCGCTGGTTGTAAATGCTGTTGACGGTGTTAATGGCAAGCGAATTCGCCATTTCTTGCGTGCTGCGTTGATTTTTCGCTTTAGCCTTGCGTGCTTCCTGTGTTTGCTGCAACTGCTGCAGCGCTGAATAATAGATTGAGCGGACTTCCTCGCTTTTTACCTCAACGTTTTCACGGCGGGTAAATTCTTCCAGTACCAGCGAGCGCTCCAGGCGACGAGCCGCGGCAGATTTCACTTCCTTCTCAATGAAGGTTTCACGATCCATCTCCCGCATTTTCAGGTAGGTCTCCAGGTCCAGATGGTCCCGCTCCAGATTCCTTTCGAGACCTTTTAAGAAATCCTCAATTTCTTCGTCCAGCAGGTGCGGCGGGTACTTGATGGTTGCCTGCTCGACCAGTTCGCCGATCAAATCGTCGAAATATTTCTGATCGTACTGCTGCGAGGCGTTCTGCTCAAGCTGGCTCCGCACTGCCTTCTGCAGGGCTTCCAGGTTTTCAAAATCGCCCAATGACTGCGCGAATTCATCATTCAACTCGGGCAGCTTCAGTTCCTTCACACCCTGCACTTCAATATTAAACGCTGCTTCCTTGCCGCGCAAGTCTTCGTACGGGCTTTCATCATCGAATGTATGGGTAACCTGCTTGGTTTCGTTTTCACTCATGCCAACCAGTTCTTTTGCAAAGCCCTGATACGGCCAGGAACTCTCTTCGTCTTCCCCATCCTCGCCGGCGACGAGCTGGTGCGGGGTTTCCTCAACCAGCATTTCTGGCTCACCTTCTTCTGGGTGGATGCGCCTGGCACTTACTTTGAATGATACCAGGTCGCCTTCTTCCGCCGCGCGCTGAACGGGTTCAGCGGTCGCATAACTGCGCTGAAGGCGGCGGATAGTGGAATCTACCTGTTCATCGGTGATTGTTTCTGGTTCGTAGTCCTTGCGAATCGATTGGTAATCGCCCAGTTCCACCTGCGGCGGCAGCGGAATGACAAATGCAAAGGTGGGCGGGTCCATTTTGACGATTTCTTCCAGCTTGCCTGGCCCGGAAGGGTTCAAATTGGCTTCCTTCAGAACCTGCGGATAGACATCATCCAGCATCAGCTCAACGGCTTCCTGTTGGAGCGCTTCATCACCGTAAATGCGGCGAATCAGGTCATAAGGAGCCTTTCCAGGGCGGAACCCAGGGATTTTCTGGTTCTGCGATATCTTACGCGCCGCCTGGCGCTTGTACTTCTCCAACGTTTCTGCGTCGAATTCAGCGATGAGCTTGGTCTGCTGGTCCTCAAGTGCGACAGTTTCGAGTTTCAAAGTGGGCCTTCCCAAAGAAAAGATAGAATGATAACGGCTTCGAATGGGGAAGAGGGGACTTGAACCCCTACGCCTTTCGGCACATGATCCTAAGTCATGCCTGTCTGCCAATTCCAGCACTTCCCCGCGCCACGTTACGGCCCGGATTATACCATAAGTGAATGTAATGAAGCGATGCAGACCATCGGCGCGGAATACATTCATACAAAAGTTTAATAGATCTTCATAATGCCCATTTTTTAGGGAACAAAATTCGCACCAAATCAGTCTTATATTAGACAAATAATCTGACCTTTCGTCCCATGCGGGCTGTGATGGCCAGTTTTCAATCTGTTCGAAATAGTCTGAAGCATATTTTCTGGAGTTGAAACGTGAAACATCTACTTTCTATAACCCTGTTGATCCTGTTACTTTCGGCCTGTGCGCCGTCTGTCTCTGAACCCGCGCCCCTCCCGGCAGTAGATCTGCCTGCCGGCGCGCCTCTTGCTGGCACTGCAACGACCGAGGTAAAGGTGGTCGAAATGGCTACCCAGACGCCCGTAGAAGCGACCCTTGCCCCCACAAACGCAGCTCCAACCGCTGCCCCGAGCCTGCCGACCCCAACGAGTGCAGCCGCTGCCCTTCCGAAAACGTTGGAAGAGTTGGGTATCCCTGCTGCTACTTATGAAGATAAGGTTGCTGGCCTGGCGATGGACTACCCATCATCCTGGATCTTGAACGATCTGCCAGAAGATATTCGGAGTACCTCTACTTCGGGTTACACCGCCTCTTTCCGTTCGCCGCGCCCCGCTACGGGCCCGAAACAGCAGGAAGGCATCCCACCCGATATGGCCGCCATCGACCTGACGGTGATCATGGACGGCCCAAAAACACTCGAAGATGCAGTTGCTGAACGCCGCGCTTCGGCCTCGAGTAACGAAATGGGCCTGCCCATCCAGATCGTTTTGGAGGAAGAATGGGTGCTCCGCGATGGGACCAAAGCCCGACGCCTGCTCTACAACCTGGGCAAAGACCCCCTGGGTGGCTACGGTGACCGTGATAAGATGTCCACCGCACTGGTGGCTATCATCAACGGCAACATGGTCCTGGTGAACGGCATGGGAGATCTGTCGCTGTTTGATGTGGTCGCTGCTAGCCTACGGCAGATACCGCAGAGCCAGTAATTTATTCAAGAAAAATCTTCAAGCGGGTGCTGCGCTGTCGGGAACGCCAGCACCCGTTTCTTATTATGGTAGGCGGGTCTCGACGTACAATGATGGGAAGGATCCAGCCATGCGGACCAGGCTGGATCGAGTGCCATCGTAAGCGATGCCGCTGTATCCAGACCAGGTTTTTACAGCTTTGGGGTAAACGCTTAATACCTTTTCCATTTCCATCACCACTTCTTCAATGGAGGCGGGTCGGGCAATTCCTTGGATGCGCTGCTCTCCAACCCACAACTGCACCCTCGGGTTAGAGCGCGCATTACGATACCAATCACTCTGGCCCTTCCAGCCAGTCATTAGGAAATAGGCGCCTGTATGGGGATTGTATCCATATTCCAGCGGCGTAAGGCGGATTTTACCCGTCCGGCGCCCGGTGGTTTGGAGCAGGAGGATGTGTTTCCCCAGCCAGCCGCCCAGCCCCACCCGGTAAAAGAGAATAGGCGTCTTGAACACTAACCGCATTACCGGCCCTACCCGTTTGGTTACCAACCGGGTAACGATCTGAGCTTCAAACCACCCCGCCAGGTTGCGCCACAATCGGTCAAGCATCGCAAAGTTCCTTACAAGGTCACTGCATTAACCCCATCTGCCGGGCGATCAGCACAGCCTGCACCCGGTTTTTCGCGCCTAGTTTGCCGATGATTGTGCTGGCGTGCTTCTTCACGGTGTTAAGCGACAGCACCAGCCCATCCGCGATTTCCTGATTGGATTTTCCATCCGCGATCCAGTGCAGGACTTCCATTTCACGGAAGCTCAGCAGCTCGGGCAAATCTTGCAGGATAATCGGGGACGATGCCTGCGCTGGCAGTGAAACCTTGTGAAGTTCGCTTTCCCAGGCGACCCACAGCGTTTCGATAAAGGTCCGCTCCTGCGGAGGAAGCGCCATACCGCGCCGCTCTGCGACGATTTCCATCAGCGGCTCACCTTCGACCAGGAAAACGCGCAGCGCCATTTCCGGAGCAGCCAGGTCCATTGCCCGGTGGAGATATTGCTGGGCGCGTTCCGCCTGACCCAATGCCTGCTCAACCTGAGCAAGCATAATAAGACCTTCAGTCAGCGCCGCGTACATGCCACTTTTTTCGCTGCGCGGGAGGGTATAGGTAAGAATGCGTTCTGCTTTCTCCAGCGAGCCTTCAATCTTTTCACGGCGCCCCAGCACCAGGAAGAGCCGCGCCAGAGTGTAAAATGCCATCTCGCGGAAAGGCGAGGGGGCACCTGTGAAGACCTGGTCAAGGTTGCTGGCGCTGCTCATGTCCAGCCCGGTGTCGTGGGCCCAGCGTAAACCAGCCTCCAGGTATCCCTGTTGGATATCCAGGCGTACTGCGGCGATGCCAATAAACCAGCCATCCAGCAAAGGATAGGTGTTGGTTGCATTGACCTGCAGCGCCTGGCGGAGCAGGTTTTGGGCTTCGGTGGCTTTTCCAAGCGCCTGCTTCAAAGCGGACAGCCAGAGGAACCCATCGATTGCCATGGCTGGCATCCACATCAGCGTCTTTTTCAGGCCATCTTCCAGGTAATGCTCGGCTTCGGCGATTTGATAGCGCTGGTGGTACACTTCACCTAATCCCATATGCGCCATCCCGCTGATCAGTGAATTCCGCCCCATCTGCCTGGCAATATAATCTTCTGCGGCCAGGAAAACGCGTTCCGCCTGCGACAGGCGTCCATTCATTATGTAGGCTTCTCCCAGCAGGCGCATCCCCAACAGAACGATGATCGCGCTGTTCGACTCTTTCCCAGCCGCCACGGCATCTTCCAGAGTTTCAATAGCCTCTCCCATCTGGCCGGACATTATTAATGGGAAGCTTTTGTTAATCATCAATAACCCTGACAGGAAGTGCTTTTCGCCCTTTATCAACCGGCTTGCCTGATCCGTGTAGGCTTGAACCTCATCTGGCTGGTCTTTAACACCGGCGAGAAAGGCCCGCGCAGCCAGCACTTCGCTGCGGATGCTGGGCGATTCCTTTTGCTGTAGGGCCTGCTCTGCCGCATTCAAATACGATGCCGCGGATGTTACATCAAGCCGTGCTGCAAATATCCAGGCGCGCGCCAGGCTGATCCGGGCGTGGCTGCGGATCACTTGCTCCGGCAAAAGGTTGAGCCAGCGTTCTAAAATGACCAGCTCGCCCATTTTTTCCAGTGTCTCGGCATACGTTTCAATCAGCCACACCAGCAGCTCCTGGTTCTTGCCTGCCAGCGCGTGCTTGCACGCTTCTTCGAAGCTCCCCTGACCTGCCAGCCAGCGCGCCGCTTTTGAATGCAGTTCAGAGATCATCTCCGGCTGATCCTGCTTGAGCCGTTCGCGTAGAAAATCGGCGAACAGGGCATGGTAGCGGTACCAGCGGTGCTCGCCATCCAGGGCCTGAGTGAACAGATTGGCATGTTCAAGGTAATCCAGGCACTCTGCGCCGGTAGTACAAGGCGAAAAAGGCTCTACCAGCGCATCGCACAGTGGGCCGCTGACCTGGTCGAGAATGGCGGTACGCATCATAAAGTGCTGTACCGGTTCCGGAAGGTGGCTCAAAACCTCATCTGCCAGGTATTCGAAGATGTAATGCACGCCGCTGTCTGCGCCGCTGCCTGTGGTGATGCTGTTTTCGCCGCTCTGCAGGGAGAGTGCTGCTAGCTGCAGGGCCGCCGCCCATCCCTCTGTGCGCTTTTCAATCTGGCGGCAGGCCTCCGGCGACAAGCCCAGATTCATCACCCGATTTAGGAAAGCCTCCACTTCTTCTGCCTGGAAGCTGAGGTCAGAAGCGCGCAGTTCTACTACCGCGGATCGCCCACGCAGCCGGGACATGGCAAATGGTGGCTCAGTGCGGCTGGCGATCACCAGGTGGAAAGACGGCGGCAGGTGTTCTACCAGGAATCCTAACAGTTGGTGTACCGGGCGCGAGTGGATTAAATGATAATCGTCCAATACCAGCACTGCCGATTCGTTCAGTCCGGTCAGGTCATTGATCAGCAGCCGCAGGCTGTTCTCCAGCGTCTCTTTTCCTGCTATGCCAAGGGTTATCTGCGCGGATTTGCCTAACTCGGGGTGGATTTGCTGCAAGGCCAGAATCAGGTAGCTAAAAAAACGCTCAGGATCGTTTTCGTTATCTTCGAGCGATAACCATGCCACGGGTGAGGGGCAAGTTTCCGCCCAGTTAACCAGCAGGGTGGTTTTTCCATATCCTGCCGGCGCGCATACCAGTGTGAGCGGAACCTTGAAAACCTGATCCATCAGGCGCAGCAGGCGTGGTCGATGGACGCGCTCGATGCGCGGATGCGGGCAGATCAGTTTGGTCTTTAAGAAAATCTCAGCGCCGGTTCGATTCACGAGAGCATTTCCAATTCGAAACGATGTGTATTCATTTTAACACACACAGCATATCGTTTTTGAATTGTGTGATGGGAATTCGATAACCCTTGAGCTTTGCGCTGCTCGCTTGATTATCCTTTTTTTACTCTTAAGTGTACTGACTTATTTTACCTACGGGCTATGCTTTAGAAAACGCATACAGAGGTTTGGACGAGGGAAAGATATGTTTAAAAATAAGCGTTGGGAAATTTCTCGCGATCCGTCCGGGGCGGATGCTTTGATCGATTTGCAACAGGTTTCCAAAACCTACCAGAGCGACGCTGGACCTTGCCTGGCTCTAAAGCAGGTTAATCTGCGGGTAGGGCGGGGAGAATTTGTGGCGGTGGTCGGAAAATCAGGCAGCGGCAAGAGCACGCTGATCAACATGATCACTGGCATCGACCGGCCCTCTTCGGGAGAGATGTGGGTAGTTGGCGCGCCGGTTCACGACCTGAATGAAGATCAACTGGCGATCTGGCGCGGGAAATCGGTTGGTGTGGTGTTCCAGTTCTTCCAGCTTCTGCCCACACTCACCGTTGTCGAAAATGTGATGCTGCCTATGGACCTGAGCAGAACGTATCGCAACGGCGATCGTGAAAAACAGGCGCTCCAGCTTTTAGAGGAGGTGGAAATTGCCGACCAGGCCCATAAGCTCCCTGCCCAGATTTCCGGCGGGCAGCAGCAGCGTGTGGCGATTGCGCGTGCGCTGGCTAACGACCCACCCCTCATCGTAGCCGATGAGCCCACCGGCAACCTCGATTCGAAAACCGCGCAGGCGGTGGTTGCTTTATTCGAGCGTTTAAAGGAGAGCGGAAAGACTATTTTAATGGTCACGCACGATACGGACCTGGCCAACCGTGCCACGCGTATCGTGCATATCGCAGACGGTCAGGTAGTTGAAGATACAATCAGCGCTGTTTCAGCGCCTGAGATTGGGGCTACTCTATGATCGCGCTGCGCTGGAGAAAAGTACTCCGTGATTTATGGGTCAACCGAGCGCGCACGCTGTTAATTGTGCTGACCATTGCAGCGGGCGTGTTTGCCATTGGCGCCATTGGCGCCGCGCAGTGGACGCTGCAGCGCCAGCTTCCCGCGCAGTACCGGGAAATTAACCCGGCAGATATCATTTTTACCACCAGTGAGTTCGATGCGGATCTGGCAAACAGCGTTGAGTCAATTTCAGGGGTGTCCCAGGCCGAGGCGCGCCGCAACCTGTACGTGCGCATGCAAGAGGATGCTGCCGCGGGTACCTGGCGTGATCTTTTCCTCTTTGGCATTGTCGACTACGCTGATATGCGCATCGACAAAATCTGGCCGGTGTCCGGTGCCTGGCCCCCTCCCAAGGGCACGCTGCTCATGGAGCGCGGCTCCATGTCTTATCTGAATTTGAAAGAGGGCCAGCAGATTACGATTAAGACTCCGCAGGGCAAGCAACGCACGCTGACCATCAGCGGCGCAGCCCACGACCTGTACCACATGCCGGCTTTTATTGAAGGCACGGTTTATGGGTTTATCAGCGACGACACCTTGCGTTGGTTGGGGCAGGATGTTGCCTACAATGAGCTGTATGTCAAGCTGGAGGGCAATGTACGCGATGCTGCTTATATGCAGCGTATGAAAGAAAAAATCACCGATCACATGGAAGGGACTGGCTTGGTTGTGTACGTAGCCGAAACACCCAACCCGGACGGCTATCCGATGGATTATATCGCGAACACCGTCTTGCTCCTGCTGGTGCTGCTGGGTGGGGTGATCTTGCTGTTAGGCGCATTCCTGGTGATTAACACTATATCGGCTCTGGTTGTGCAGCAGGCGCGCCAGATAGCAGTAATCAAGGCAGTCGGCGGGCGTACGCGCCAGGTGCTCGGCATTTACCTGGTGATGGTGTTCATCTTGGGCGTCCTGAGCGCGCTGATCGCGATTCCTTTCAGCGTGCTGGCGGCGCGGGCGCTGGTGGAATTCATCGGTTCTATTCTCAATTTCAATGCCCGGTTGGAAACCTTCCCACAGGAAATAATCCTGCTGCAGCTGGCGGTGGGTATTCTGGTGCCGCTGGCAGCCGCCCTGATCCCCATCTGGGGCAGCGCCCGTCGGCCCCCGGCCCTGGCGCTCAGCGAGTACGGACGCGAGCGGGTCTGGTCGGGGGTGCGTGCGGTTGACCACGCGCTGCGGGCTCTGCCCGGACTGACTCGCCTGGAGCGCCTGGCGGCCCGCAACCCATTCCGCAACCGCAGGCGGCTGGTTTTTTCACTGATGATGCTTTCGCTGGCTGGCGGCAGCTTTATCAGCGTCATCAACTTGCAGACTTCACTTCAGCAAACCGTCGACGATATGCTGAGCTTCTGGCAGTACGACTTCTGGGTGCAACTGAACCGGCCTTACCTGTCTGAGCGGTTGGAACGTGAAGCCATGCGCATACCAGGGGTTAGCGGGGTGGAAGGCTGGGGTTTTGAGGTGACTCGACGGGTGCGCTTGGACGGAAGCGAGAGCAACCCCATCTATTTCTACGGTATTCCTGCGGAAAGCGATATGGTCAAACCGATCATATTACAGGGCCGCTGGTTGGTAAAGGAGGACCGCAATGCCCTGGTGATCGGTATGGGACTGCTGAATGCCGAGCCGGACCTGGGCATTGGCAAAGAGATGGTGCTTAAGGTGGATGGCGAGGAGGAGACCTTTCACATTGTCGGCGTGATGGAGATGATCGGCAACCAGACGGTTGGCTACTTATGTTACACCACCATCGAAACATACAACCGAATGTCCAGCCAGGCCAACCGCGCCGACCTGGGTGTGGTACTCACCTCGGGAACTACTCCGCAAGAGCGCGAATCGATTGGCGCGGCGGTTGAAAATGGGCTGGAAGACTCCGGACTCGAGGTTGTTTCGATTATGCATATGGATGACGAGCGCATGGAAGTCAACAGCGCTTTTGGCATCCTTATCTCCCTACTGCTGATCATGGTGCTGCTGCTGGCGCTGGTGGGCGGGTTGGGCCTGATGGGAACAATGAGCCTGAATGTAATCGAGCGCTCGCGCGAGATTGGCGTCATTCGCGCCTTTGGAGGTTCTAACCGGTCGGTTTTCCGGGTGGTGGTGCTGGAGGGTATCGTGATCGGCATGATCAGTTGGGTGTTGAGCCTGCTGCTGGCCCTGCCGCTCACCTGGCTATTCTGCGACCTGGTCGGGCACTCCTTCTTGAGCATGGCCCTGACCTTCCGCTATTCGATCGCAGGCTCGCTGCTGTGGCTGGGCCTGGTAACTGCGCTGGCGGCTATTTCCAGCGCGCTGCCTGCCGCCAATGCCGTGCGGCTGACCGTTCGCGAGGTCCTATCGTATGAGTAAAAAATCATCTGCATGGAATATTTTACCGAAAAGAGGAAACATGAAAACGCGTCTATTTGTTCTGATGGTATTGATCGGTACGTCCGTCCTGCTACTGTCTGGCTGCGCCAGCCTGGCTCAGGCATCGCCAACGGTGGTAAATGCTCCCGCGGAGCAGAATGTCGATTCAGTGATTGCTGAGGGCCACCTGAAGCCGGCTGGCGCGCTGGATCTATCCTTTGCCTCTGGTGGGCGGGTCGCTGAAATCCTGGTGGAAGAAGGGCAAGAGGTTGCCGAAGGCCAGGTGCTGGCGCTCCTGGAAGGGGCGGAAATTTTCCGCGCTCAGGAATCCGCAGCCCGATTGGAAGGGCTCCAGGCCGAACAGGATCTGCGCCGCCTCCAGGAGAACGCTTTCCTGGAACTGGCCGAAAGCTCCTCTGAGTTGGAAGCGGCACGCAACGATTACGATGCTGTTGTCAACTCGTGGACCGGAGACGGAGATAAATACCCTTCTCGGTTTGATGCCGCGCTGGAAGATTATATCGAGGCCGAGCGCAATGTTCGCGACGCGCAGGCCAAGGTGGATGCCGAGCGCGACCAGCCAGAAGACGCCCCTGCCCGAGTGCAAGCGGAAAAGCGCCTGAACGACGAAAAAACGCGCCGAGCAGATGCGTACCAGGCGCTGATGGCGGATTTTGAGAACCCACAGGAAGGCAAGCTGTCTGATAACCGTACGCCGCTGGTACGCGCTATAGCGCACCTGGAAGCCGTCCAACTGCGACTGAACAAGCTGCAGGGCAAGGCCGATCCTGATAAAGAAGCCCTGCTCAAGGCGCGCCAGGGAGCCGCCCAGGCTGCTGAAGCAGCGGCTCAGGAAAATATCCGCATGCTCGAGCTGCGTGCCCCGTGGGCTGGCAAGCTGGCGAGCTGGGATCTGGAGCCAGGCCAGTCGGTGCTGCCCGGGCAGGTGGTTGGCGCGCTGGCTGATGCTTCTTACTGGATCGTTGAAACCACCGACCTGGCGGAGAACGATGTAGTTATGCTCAAACCCGGCGACCGTTTATCGGTTACGGTTAATGCGCTTCCAGATGAGATTTATACAGGCGTGGTCGAGTCAATCGAGGGCAAAGGTGAAAAGATTCAGGGCGATATGACTTACCGGGTACGCATTCGCCTGGAGCAGAGCGATCCGCGCTGGTACTGGAACATGGTGGTGAAAATTACTTCCAATTCGGAACGTCCGTAATCGTGTTGAGTGTGCAAAGAGGGAAACAGCCAGGAGCGCCGCTTTACTGCTGTTTCCCTCTTTTGTTTTTGATAGCTGGCGGATGAACCATTTATGAAGCCAAAACTAACAATGATGGAGAAATTGTTGGAAAGAAGCTGATATAATTTAAATAGTTCTATGATTTTCATTATTGATGCTTTTTGGAGGAACCGTTGGGTAGAGTCATCAATCCCGAAGGGGCAGGTAAAGAACGCAACCGGCTGGTAAAATCGATCGTCCTCGCCATGCGCGAGCTGATGCGCCAATCTGAGCCTGACGAACACAGCCGCGACCTGGCAGCATATATATCGTTAGCACTATTAGAGGTAAATGAAACGGTTGAGTCTTCCGTGGTAGCCTGGGAGAAAAAGGGTTACTGGGTGAAGGCCGACCGTTTTCGTATGGACTGGATCTGGACAGAGCGCATGGGAAAGCAAATGCGCGATGCGGTTCTCAATGATGATTGGGCTACCATCGCGATGACGGTCGCCCAGTTGGGTGGTAAGCTCAACAATGTGGACGTGCCTGTGCGCCACCGCCTGGGCACACCCTGGGAAGGTGCCTTCCAGCATTTGCGCAAGTAGTTTGGCCTGGATTGGGGCTGTTGATTTATGCAGCCTCAATCACTCTTGCGCCGGATAATAATGCGGATCGCGTTTTCGATGGGTTGATCGCTTACCAGGATCAGGTACCCGCCCCCACCAGCCCCGGAAAGCTTCCAGCCGAGGGCTTTGTCTTGATATTGTTCGATCATTTCAGCCACTATATCATTCATCATCAACGGGAACATGGCGATTTGCCCATCAAAGGCGGCTTTGAATGCTGCCCCAAATGCCCGAACATCTTGTTTTAGCAGAGCATCCCAGGCCGCCAGGGCTGCGTCAGACAGTGCTTTGGCATTCTCGGTGGTGATGCGGGTATCACTGAGCACCTCATACTCGGGCCCGCGCGGCCCGAGCGGTACCAGGTACAGGCACTGCTCCAGCGTGCGCAGCACCGCCTCGTTGTGCACCGATTCAATCCGCTCCGGCCAGTATTTACCGTTGTAATGCGAGATATTTAAACCAGGGAAAACGATTCCAATGGCATCCTGCGAGCCGGAAATATAGGGTTTGCCGGGTGGGTTATCGTAAGCGAACAGGATCTTTGCCAGCCGCTCATGGCTGCCTGCTGGCAGGCGCGGCCCCCACAGGTCGATGGCCTTGTGGCGCGTACTGGAGGCCATCCCGCTGCGGTCATTGAATTCTATGGTCGGCTCAATCGAGATGGTGATGACCGGCCCAGGGTGGAACTTCGAAACATATGGCTGGTCCAGCCACCCCCCGGCCAGGTCAATGCGGAACGGCATGGTAACTACCGTGCGCAGCGCGGTAGTTGAGCGAGCAGCCAGCCCCTCATGCGGGGTGCGCTGTAAAACACGGTATTCAACACCATGTTCCTCGCACAGCTTGCGCTTCATCGGAAGAGAACCATCATCATTGACAATAAAGATATCCGGCTGAATTTCCTTAAATTCTTCCAGAAAATCTAGCATCCCCGATCCCCGAGAAATCATCGCCTGCTTCACGCAGCGCAGCGACTGCAGCATGTATAACCGTTCTTCCTGGCTGTTCACGGGTGTGCGGCCCTTAAGCTCGAATACATTTTTATCTGAGCCAAGGGCCACATACAGGTCGCCATATTTTGCCGCCTCTTCCAAAAAGGCAACATGACCGCTGTGCAGTAAATCGAAGCAGCCGCTGACTAATACTTTCTTTGGCATAATTTTAAAGACTCCTTCTCGGGCCGGGTATGCCCCATTTTAACACCTCTTCTGTGTTGGAACCATCCCAGGGCCAGCCATCATCGATCTCGCAATCGTTTTGCGTGCTGCGTCCCCTCCGCAAGTATAGAAAACATAGGAAAAAAAGAGCGTGACTTTCGGAGTTTTACCAAAAGCCACGCTCTCTTTTCAAAAAGTAAGCTTTACTTCTTCTTCAGGATGATCCTTGCGTCAACCACTTTCACGCCCTTGCCCTCTTCGTACACCAGCACCGGGTTGGCGTCCGATTCGGCGATCTCATCTTTGAGGTCAACGATCATGGTTGAGTAAGCGCAGATCGTGTCTGCCAGGGCTTTCTGATCGCGAGCGGCTTCGCCGCGCACGCCGCGCAGGATAGGCGCGCCGCGGATCTCTCCCAACATGCGCAGGGCTTGTTCTGCCGCTACCGGGGCCACGCGGAAGGTTACATCTTTAAGAACTTCGACAAAGATACCGCCCAGGCCAAACATCATTGTCGGGCCAAAGGTGGGGTCGTTCACCGAGCCCAGAATGACCTCCGTACCCCAGGGCGCCATTTCCTGAACAGCAATGCCGTGAATGCGGGCATTCTCTTTATAGGCTTTCGCGTTGGCCATAATCGTGCGGTAGGCTTCGCGCACGCCGTTCTCATCTTTGATATTTACTTTGACGCCGCCAGCATCTGATTTATGCAGGATATCGGGGGAGACGATTTTCATCACAATCGGGAATCCGATTTTGTTAGCCCAATCCACCGCTTCTTCTTCGTTGCGGGCCAGTTCCGTCTTGGCGATCGGTAGCCCGTAGGCGGCGAACAGCTTCTTGGCTTCGATTTCCGTCAGCGAATCGCGCCCTTCCGAACGAGCCTTTTCGATGTGGTGCATGGCCACCTGGCGGTTGCTGGAGCCGCACGGCTCGGGTTCGGCAGTGATGATCTGCCGCATGCGATCGTACTCGCGCAGCGCAGCCATGGCATTGATAGCAACATCCGGGGCGCCGTAGGCAGGGATGCCGTTTTCTACCAGCCAGCCCATGGCAGCTTCGGAACGCTCACCGCCAACGTAGGAGACGCAGATCGGTTTGTCTTTGATGCCCGATTCTTCTACGGCCTGCTTGATGCCTTTGGCGATTTCCAGGGGATCAGAAACAGCCGTCTCGCAGTACAGCACTACCAGCCCATCCACCCACGGGTGCGGGTAGGCGGCTTTGGTCGCGTCATAGTACCATTCGGTGCCCGCCATACCGGTCAGGTCGATGGGGTTCTTGGCCGAGCCGAATTCGGGCATCGACTTTTTCATTTCTTCTTGCACGTCTTTGGGGGCGAACTTCAGCGGAACGCCGTACTTCTCTGCCGCGTCCGTTGCCAGCACGCCCACGCCGCCGCCGTTGGTGATGATCAACAGGTTATCGCCTTTCATCGGTGGTTGGAGGGAGAGCGCCAGGGTGCGGTCGAACAGGTTATCCAGGTCAGAAGCCGGGACAATTCCAGCCTGGGAGAAGGCCGCGCTGTACACCTTGGCCGCGCCGGCCAGCGAGCCAGTGTGCGAGGCGGCTGCCGCCGCGCCGTGTTCCGACACGCCCGACTTAATGGCGATGATCGGTTTGCGGGTCTTGCGGCTCACATCCATGAACCTGCGGCCATCTTTGAGGCCTTCAACGTACAGGGTGATGCAGGTGGTGTCCTCGTCCTCGTTCAGCCAGGCGATCAGGTCGGCAAAGTCAACGTCAGACATGTTGCCAATCGAGATCAGCTTGTTGAAGCCCACTTTGCGCACGTACGTAGAAGCGTCGATGGCGATTAGAAGCGCCCCAGACTGAGTAATCAGCGTGGCCTTACCATTCAGCGGCAGGAAAGGCGCAAACGATGCGTTCATCTGGTAGGAGTTGGAAAGCACCCCCACGATGTTCGGACCGAGAATGCGCGCACCAGTTTTGGCGGCAATGTCAACAATTTCATCTTCGAGATCGTGCCGGCCTGATTCAGCAAACCCGGAAGTGATGACACTGATTCCTTGAATCCCCTTGTCACCGCATTCTTTCACTACGCCGGCAACAAACTTGGCCGGAACGGTGATCACGGCTGCTTCCACGGGTTCAGGGATATCATTGACCGTGGGGTAAACTTTCAGCCCGAGAATTTCGGTTGCAGTCGGGTTCACAGGGAAAATCTTTCCCTGGTAACCATCCTTTATCAGGTTGTTGACAACAGTGTACCCAATTTTGCCCGGGGTTGCAGAAGCCCCAACCACTGCAATCGACTTCGGCTTCAAAATGGCATCAAGGGCAGAAATATTCACGATACATCCTCCAGTTAATTTATTCGCATTGATTGCGGGTTTTGATGAAGAAACCGTGAAAACGGTATAAGAACATTGTGAGTATCTTACATCACTTTTTAAAATTCGGCTACAATTTTACGGTTAGGTCCACCTTTCGGGAAATACCTTACAGAAAACCAACCCTATTTTACGCAAAATGCGCCGCACGAAAGTAACAAAATCCCTGGTATTTCATCATTTCTTCTGTTGAACGATGCTGATTATGGATAAACATTTTTCTAACCACTTACTTGAGCCGCAGGCGAAAATACTGGGGCGCGTGGCTGCCGCTGCTCTGCGGGCCGCGGACCCGCGTGAGGCGGTGCGCCGGGCTCTGCGCCGGGAGGGCCGTCCCGGCGGGGGAATTGTTTCGGTTGGCGAGGTTATGCTCGATGTTTCCGCCTTTCGCCGTGTCCGCCTGGCCGCAGTTGGTAAGGCCGCCTTATCCATGGCGCGCGGCCTGCTGGACGTGCTGGGCGACCAGGTGTCTTCCGGATTGGTCATCACGAAGCACCTTCCTGGTGGAGAAGCGGTTTTGCCGGCGTCGATGCGTGTTTTGACCGGCGGGCATCCTGTCCCTTCAGTAGAGAGTGCGTTATCGGCGCAGGCGCTGGCAGCGTTTTTGCAAGAAGGCAGCAGCCTAGCAGCGCCTGGAGATGATCTGCTGTTTGTTCTGATCTCGGGCGGTGGTTCAGCACTGATGACTCTGCCCGTCGAAGGTGTTTCGCTGGCCGATTTGCAGGAACTCACTCGCCTGCTGCTGGCTTGCGGTGCGACGATTGGTGAAATGAACACCCTCCGCAAGCACCTTGACCAGGTCAAAGGCGGTGGGCTGGCTCGCCTGGCGGCGCCGGCTCGGGTAATCACGCTGATCCTTTCCGATGTAATCGGCTCGCCGCTGGATGTGATTGCTTCCGGTCCCACCGTGGGCGACTCGACAACCTACGATCAGGCCCTTCAAATCCTGCGTAAATATCGCATTGAAAACCAGGTTCCCGTCCCCATACGCCGAGTGCTGGAGAGCGGCGCGCGCGGCAGTTTACCCGAAACGCTGAAACCTGGCAGTCCCATACTGGAAAGCGTTACGAATGTCGTTGTCGCCAGCAATGCGCAGGCGGCTGAGGCAGCCATTGAAGAGGCTCATGCGCAGGGTCTTCACGCCCTGCTGCTGACCACTTCCCTGCAGGGCGAAGCATCTGAGGCGGGTCTTGAGACGGCCCGTCTGCTCAGACGCGTGGCGCTCGAAGGCCAACCGCTGGCGCGCCCGGCCTGTATTGTGGCGGGCGGCGAAACTACCGTTGCCCTGCGCGGCAGCGGAACCGGGGGGCGCAACCAGGAACTTGCGCTGGCTGCTGTCGCCCCGCTTGCCGGCCTGCCAGATGTGGCCCTGGTCACCCTTGCCACCGATGGCGAAGATGGCCCTACGGATGCCGCCGGGGCGGTTGTCACCGGTGATACCATGCGGCGCGCCGCCGCGCTGGGTTTAGACCCCCGGCGCTATCTGGAAAATAATGATTCATATAATTTCTTTGCTGCTCTGGATGACCTGCTGATCACTGGCCCGACCGGCACAAACGTGAACGACCTGCTGTTTCTGTTTGCATTTTAGGAAGAAAAAACTGCAAGCAGCGCATAATTCGCAAAGGGAAGGGAAGGATCATTCCACCTCCGGGTTGGCGCAGTTGGGCAGTTTCTTACCCTCCAGCCCGGCGATGAGGTTGTCGACCGCCATGTGGGCCATGCGAAGGCGGGTGGCCTTGCTGGCGCTGGCGATATGCGGGCATATGATAATATTTTCCAGCTTCAGCAGCGGGCTGTCTCGCGGGATGGGTTCTGGTTCGGTGACATCCAGGGCTGCCGCGGCGATAATGTTATTTTCCAGCGCCCAGGCCAGGGCATCCGGGTCGACCACTGGTCCGCGGGAGGTATTGACCAGGATGGCGGTTGGCTTCATCTTCTTTAACTCTTCGCGGCCTATCAGATGATAGGTTTCCTTCGACAGATACGTGTGCAGAGTGACAAAATCCGAACGCGCCAGGAGATCGTCCATTGAAGCGCATTCGGCGCCCAGCGCGGCCCCGGCCTCTTCACCGCAGTTGGGATCATGGTAAAGGATCTTCATATCGAAGCCCCTGGCCCGCCGCGCCATTGCCTGCCCGATGCGCCCAAACCCCACAATTCCCAGTGTGGCCCCGTAGATATCGTAGCCGGTCAGCACATCCGGCCCCCATGCGCGCCAGATGCCTTGACGAACCTCTTTGTCACCTTCCACCACCCGGCGGGCAGCCGCCATCAACAGCGCCCAGGAAAAGTCAGCGGTGGTTTCGGTGAGTACGCCGGGGGTATTGCCCACCGGGATGCCTTTGCGCGTGGCAGCGGCGACATCGATATTATCGAATCCCACGGCCATTTGCGAGATCACCTTCAGCCGCGGTCCTGCCGATTCAATTAAGCGTGAGTCGATTTTATCAGTGAGCAGGGTCAGCATTCCATCCACACGGGCAGCCTTTTCCAGCAGCAGTTCATACGGCGGCGGGTCTTCCTGCTGCCATACTTCAACCTGCGCCTTTTCTTTCAGCCGGTCCAGCGCGGGCTGGGGGATCATGCGGGTAACAAAAACGGTCATTTCTGCCATGGTAGCCTCCCTTTGTTGTATTTTACAGTAATACGGAAATATTTACCGGGAAGCCGCGAATTCAGTGAAGAAGTGCTTTATTAAAGGAAACACGCATGCGAAATCTCTTTCCCACTTTGTGGGCCTTTGCGGTTTATTCTGTTACCTTAAAGGGCTCGAACGATTCAATTACCGGCAGACATAAGGACCGGCATAACTTGCGAGTAATCTCCTTCTGCTGGCTTGAGTCCTCCGCATACTCCACGCACCAGATCAACTGGTAGATAAGTTTTCTTTCTGCATATCCTCTGTCTACCGGACATCGCTCCTGGTATGCCCTCCAAAACGGTTCTCCGGTCATGCCCCACAGGTCCATGCGCGCCAGGTCGATTTCGCGCTCTCCAGCCCAGGCTTTTTCAAAATCGAGGATGCCTGCCAGCCGATATTCCCCATTCTCCCGGCCAAGCAGCAGGTTGTAGTGGTGCAGGTCTTCATGGCACAATGCGGGCGTGCGGATCTCCTGAAGCAGCGCGTCTTTACTGGCAAGTAAAGAGAAGAGGTAATCCTGGGCTTGCGGGGAGGCGATCATCTGCTGCACGCGCTTGGCCAGCGCCTCGGGGTAGGGCAGCGGCTGGGGCACGCCGGCCTGATTATCCAATTCACCAAAACCGTTGAAGCTGATTTGATGCAGCGACGCAACCGCTTCTCCCAACTGGAAGCGGGACCTATCCAGCTCGCCTGCGGGGGCGCCGCGCGCCACAGCAGCCCATTCTGTTCCGGGAAGGAACGCTTTGATGAAATACCGCCACGGCCATTTCTGGCAACTTTCATCCGCCGCAATCGCTTCCGGCAGGCAGATCAATGTGCGTTCCCGCACCAGGCGGTGGAGCGCCGCAGTCCGCTCGAAAGCGCTGGTGTATACTGCACGCGGTCCGGCCAGTTTTACAATCAAGTGCAGGTCAGGACGGCGCGTGCGTACCTCCCAGACCCAATAATCTTCCATTTCTTTCAAGAGCAAACCCTCGGGCACTTCCACCCGCTGCCCAATCACATCCTTCAACAGCGCCAGAACGTTTTCTATTGCCATGCGTCAATTCTAACCCGTTCGTACTCCAAAATCAAAAGCGCGGCATTCGCCGCGCCTATGCTTGTCAATATTCTCTTCTTATTTCAATGCCGCTTTCATCAGTTCCTGGATGCGCCCGATCATCCCAGCCGGGTCAGGGTGCAGGCCTTCAATCAAAAGCGCATCTTCGTAGATCTGCTCGATGATCATCTTGCTGATCTCGCCATCCGCGGGCTGCTCGCTCAGTTTCTTGAGGATCGGGTGGCGCGGGTTGATTTCCAACACCTTTTGCGGCACTTCGTACTCCTGGCGCAGCAGGCGGTAAACACGCTGCACTTCCTGGTTCAGCGAGCCTTCTTTATCCACCAGGCGGGCTGGCGAGTCGATCAGCCGATCCGTAGAGCGCACTTCAGAAACGCGTTCGCCCAGGGCCTCCTTGAAGCGCTGCACCAGCCCCGTCAGTATATCCCCGGTAAGCGGCTCGCTCTTAGCGCCCGTCTCAGTCTCTTCCGCTGCCTTTTCCTCAACTTTGGTTTCGGGCTGCTCGGTAGATGCGTTGACCAGCGGGTAATCCTTGTATTTGTTTAGCGTCATCAGCGTGAACGGGTCCATCGGGTCCGTCATCAGCAGAACATCTACGCCGGAGTGGCGGAAGACGTCCAGGTGCGGGCTGTGGATCACTGAGCGGTCATCATCGCCCAGGATGTAGTAAATCTTCTTCTGATCCGGTTTGAGGTCATCCAGATAATCATCCAGCGAAACCAGCCGGTCGGGGTGATTGAGGGTATGGTAACGCAGCAGGGGCGGCAGGGTTTCCAGCGCGTCCCGGTCGCCGGTTGGCCCGCCCGCGGTGGCGATGCCTTCCTTAATAAAACGTCCAAAGTTCTCCCAGAAATTCGCATAGCCATGGAGTTTTGGGGTTTCCCCTTCGAAAGGTGCTTCCTTTCCGGGTTCTTCTTTTTCGTTTTCTTCTTCGCTCTGGGTCTTTGCTGGTTGCTCGCCTTTCGCGGCAGCTTCCTCCGCCGCCAGCTTTTTCAGCATATCGAGGACCTTGCCGTTGAGGGCTCGCTTGATCTGCGCGATCACCCGGGAGGATTGGACTGTCTCGCGCGATACATTGAGCTGCAGGTCCTCGGAATCCACTACGCCCTGGATAAACCGGAAGTACTCCGGAAGCAGGTCGCGGCTGTATTCCTGGATCAGCACTTTGCGCGCGTACAGCTTCAGTCCTTCTTCCTTGCGCAGCGAAAAGATGTTCTTCTCCGCCGAGGATGGTACATACAGCAGTGCGTACATTTGCACCGGCGCGTCTACCACCATGTGGCCATGCGTCAGGGGCGGCTCAAAATCGAGGGTGAACTGGCGGTAAAACTCGTCATATTTGGCCGCTTCCACCTCGCGCGGGCTCTGCCGCCATAATGCGGTGCGCTGGTTCACCAGCTGTTTATCTTCGCCCAGGTAGATGGGGTAGGGGATGAAATCCGAGTGCTTCTTGATGATCTCGCGCAGACGGTGTTCTTCGGCGAATTCGGCGGTATCGGGCTTCAACTTCACGATCACTGTTGTGCCGCGCTCATCCTGCCCGCCCGGCTCAATCGTATAGGTATCTTCTCCCTGTGAGAACCACGTCTGCGCCTCTGCGTCCTTGCGGAAAGAGCGTGTAATGACCTTGATCGAATCGGCCACCATAAAGGCCGAATAGAAGCCCACGCCGAACTGTCCGATAATATCAGCTACCTGCGCGCCTGATTTCTGCGCCTCGGCATCTTTGGCCGCCTGGATAAACGCTCGCGCCCCGGAGTGCGCGATGGTGCCCAGATTCTCCACCAGTTCATCGCGGGTCATGCCCACCCCTGAATCGCGAACGGTCAGCGTCTTTTCATCTTTGTTCGCCGTGATCCAGATGCCCAGCTCAGCATCCGGGTCCAGCACATCGCGGTTGGTGAGCGTTTCAAAACTCATCCGCGTCAGCGCGTCTGAGGCATTCGAAATCAGCTCGCGTAGAAAGACTTCCTTTTCTGTGTACAGTGAGTGAATCAGGATATCCAGCAGCTGCCGGGTTTCTGCCCGAAATGGGATGGCTCCCTGGGGCGCTGTGGATTGAGAAGATCCTTCGGTTGAGGACATGTGCATCTTCCTCCATGAGAAATGATATTAGAGCGACCTTATCTTATCGCAGTTTGATAAGAATCACATAAAAATCCTGCTTGTGTAAACGCAAAAAGGCGCGAGTAGACGCGCCTATCCATCATCGGATGCCATTAGTTACGAGATGGTGAATACGGTGGCTTCCTGGCGGACGATCAGGTAAGGCACCATAATCACGCCGAACGATGGAATATTCGGGTGCGAAATTTTGGCATCATAGATAGAGGTGAAGTTTTCTCGCACCACCTCAAGAAATTTCCCCACGCTTCCAGACGTGGCTAACCGCAGGTGCCCATCGATGCGAAAATTACTGACCAACAGCGTCACCGGCTCCATCTTTCGGTTGGGTTCAGTCTCATCGTAATCCACCGGGTCTTTGTGGGGAGGGATCATATGGAAGATATTGATCTGGGTAGTGGCAATATACAATTCAGAAAAATGCGCCGGTTTTGTCTGTGGAGTGCCAACCGAGCCCATAACCCTGGCATTGTAGAGACGAACCCGGTCGGGAGCATTCTGCGTGCGCAGCCAGGTGCTGACCCGAATTGCCTCCCTCACGACCACATCTCCCCAATACATGGCATTTTGTGTGTAGGCCATCACCGGAACCGCTTTCTCTTCCGGGCCAACCGTATAAGGCGGTGTTTGTGCAGTTGCTGTCATGGATCACCTCGTCCTATGATTTGTGCGCACTTGCGTAGCGCTGGCGGATAGCCGGGATCAGGTATTCCTGAAAGGCGCGGACCTGGTCGTAATCTGGTTTCCAGCCCCAATCGCGCTGGGCGGCTGTGTCGTCAATCTCCTCAGGCCAGCTGTCCACGATGGCCTGGCGGCTGAGGTGAGGTTTGAATGTAACTTCTGTCGATGGAAAAGCGGCTTGAACGATTTCATGGATTTCATGGGCCGTAGGGCTGAAGCTGGTGACGTTGTAAACCAGCTGCTTCAACGCCGAAACTGGGGCGGTTTCCAACAATAACAAGGACTTGATCGCATCTGGCATAACCATGAATGGCAGGCGCGTATCTGGGCGCACAAAGCAGCGGTATGGCATGCCCTGAGCAGCATGGTGGAGCATTTCGGGCCCATAATCGCTGGTGCCGCCGGTGGGAGTGGTCACCGCGCTGATCAGTCCGGGAAAGCGCAAAGCCCGGAAGTCGACGGTGGCGTTGCCGCCGTGGTCGGCAGCCAACTGGCGGTAGTGCCGGGAATAATATCGGCCAAGATGCTCGCAGTATAACTTGTTGCAGCCGTACATGGTGATGGGATGAGTCCAATCGTCTTCTTTTACTTTTCCGGCGGTATTCTTGACCTCCAGGCTGGGCAGCCCGTAGGCGGCAATCGAGCTGGGATAGATGAATTTCACCGGGCGCCCCTGCCACTGTGACTGCTCAACAGCTAACCGCAGCAGGTTGAGGGTGCCTTCCACGTTGATGCGGTGAGCGGCCTCGGGGGCATACTCAGCTTTAGTCGAGAGAATGGAGGCCAGGTGATAAATCGTGCGGATTTCGTATTCCACCACCAGGCGCCCTAACAGCATCCCGTCCAGGATATCTCCCTGGATAAAGCGCATGCAGTAAGGCTTCAAGTCGTCATCTAGGGGCTGAACGTCCAGCGCGATCACATTTACGGTGTTTTGCTGGGCAAGGAAGGTGATCAAACCGTGCCCAATCTCGCCGTTCGCACCTGTGATCAGGACAACCTCTTTACGCATAAAAGGTTCCTCAACTTTTGGCTTTTAGAATGGAGTTCCTTTTCTTATTGTACATCAGATAAAGAAAACAAAACGGGCGCCGCGGCGCCCGTTTGTTATCTGTAAGCATATTTCTATACGGCGTTTGCCGGCTTGCGACCAAACCAGTTCTTCCATTCCTTGTTTTCCCAGATCACCAGCGCCGGGGCGGCGATGAAGATTGAGGAATAGGTACCCATGAACAGGCCTACCAGCAGGATAATGGAAAACTCGCGCAGGGTGATACCGCCGAACAACGCCATCGCCAGCAGCATGTATTCAACCGTCATCAACTGTGTATTGATGGAGCGCTGCAGAGTCTGGACGATCGAGTGATTGGCCAGCGTTTCAAACGGCAGGCGGCGGTAAATGGCGCTGTTCTCGCGGATGCGGTCGAACACCACCACCTTGTCCTGCACCGAAAAGCCGATTACCGACAGCAGGGCGGTCAGGAAGAGCGAGTCTACCTGCCAGCCAAACAGCATGCCGCCAATCGCAGCCAGGCTGATTACGACCAGCACATCGTGGATCATGGCGATGATCGCGCAGACGCCGTAGCGGAAGGAGTGCTGCACTCCGCGGAAAGCCAGGGTGATGTAAATAATCACTGCCAGCGCAGCGGCGGCGACTGCCAGCATGGCGCGCGAGGTTACTTCGCGGCCAATGGTCGGGCCAACGCTGTCAAACTGCTGGATGGTTACCGTATCGTTAAAGCGCTTTTCCATTTCGCTGACCACGTTGTTCCGCGCGGCATCGCTCATGAAGGATGAGCGGATCACTTGCGTGCCCTGGCTGGTTGTGGTCACTTTCGTTTCCGTGATGCCCAGGTCATTATACAGGTTCACGATCTGATCCGTGGTCGGCATATTGCCCGATGCGTAGCTGACCTCCAGGCTGGTGCCACCCTTGAAATCGATCGACAGCGGCAGGCCGTTGATGGCAATCAGGATCAAACCTGGCAGGATCAGCAGCGCGGATATGGCAAAGAATAAGTAGCGTTTTCCTAGAATGTTAAGCATTTTCTCTCCCTTATTCGTAAATACCAAACCACGAAAGACGCTTGTTCTCAGGATCCAGGGATGACATTACCATGTTGAGTAATGTGCGTGTAACGACAACGGCGCAGAAAAGGCTTACGCCGACGCCAAGCGCCAGGGTAATGGCAAAGCCCTTTACGATCGTAGCGCCAAAGGAAGATCCGAAGATGAAGAGGATCAAGCAGGTAATGAGCGTGGCGATATTTGAGTCGCGGATAGACGACCAGGCCCGCTTCCAGGCCAGGTCAACGGCCTGCATGAGGGTGCGCCCACTGCGCAGTTCTTCTTTGAGGCGCTCAAAGATCAGGATGTTCGCGTCCAGCGCCGAGCCGGTGCTCAATAGGAAACCCGCGATGCCAGGCAGTGTCAGCGTAACCGGGATCAGCTTGAACAGCGCCAGGGTAATCACGGCGTAGATGGCGATAGAAACGATGGCGACAAAGCCGGGTAGCCGATAGTAGATGCCCATGAACAGGATCACGATGACAAAGCCGATGATACCGGCGATGAGGCTCTTTTGCAACGAATCCTGGCCGAGGGTTGGGCCAATCACGCGGCTCTCGACCACCTCGAAGGGAATGGGCAATGAGCCGTAGCGCATCTGAATGGCCAGAGCATTGGCGGAATCGACGGTAAATTGACCTTTGATAATACCTTCGCCTTCGGTGATGGCGTTGTTGATGGATGGAGCGGAGATGACCTTTTTATCGAGTACGATGGCCAAAATCTTGCCTACATTGGCCCTGGTGTGGTCGCCGAAAATTTGCGTGCCTTCACTGTCCAGTTTGAACGAGATGATGGGCTGGCCCAATTGATCAGTAGTCACGCCGACGGAGGTCAGGTGTTCGCCGGTCATAATGGTGTGCCAGACTTTTCCTGTCTCAGCGTTCGGGTCTGCCGGGGTGGGCTCACCGGCGGCAGTGGTGGGAGTCGCTGTAGGTGCCTGCGCCGCTCCACCCAGGTCGGTCTGGATCTCATCGCCTTCATTTGGTCGCGTATCACCCATATCAACGAACTCGAGCTGGCCAGTCTCTTTGATCACATCCAGCACGCCAGTGGGGTCTTGCAGACCGGGGAACTCAGCAACCATGCGGCGGGTGCCAGCTACCTGGAACTGGTTCTCGCTAACGCCCAGCGCGTTGGTACGGTTTTCCAGGATGCGCTGCGCACCTTCCAACTGCTCCATGGTGATTTCTTGCTGGTAACTGGCTGGAACTTCCAGGAGCGCCTGAACGCCGCCGCGCAGGTCCAGTCCTAGGACAAAATTCTCACCGCGCTGGATGCCGATATCCTTCAAACGAGCGGATGTACCAGGCAGCACGATGATCAGCGCGATCACCAGCAGAAGAATGATCACGGCGAGGGAAATAACATCTCTTTGTTTCATGCGGGGTTGAGCCTCCATGCAGACAAATGCCAGCAATCCAGCTGGCGCTTGACGCCCACGACAAAACGGGAACTTCTTACATTTATCAGCGTTTGTTGTTCGTTCCACGCGGACGACGGCGCAATTATACCCCGGATGATTTTACATGAATAGGGAAGAAATTTTACCTGCGGTCCCTTATTTCTCCGCTCCGGCGCATTTAAGGGTGATAAACACTGCCACCTTTTCTACCACTTCTTCTGGCGTCAAATCATCCGTCATCAGGTAGAAATCGGCGTGCTGTCGGGCGTGCTGCAGGCGGCGCTGCTGTTCCTCATACTCGGCGCGAGTCCAATCGAGCTTCTTGCGCTGCATCGATATCGGGTAAGACACATCCAGAAATACCAGCCAGTTGGGCTGGCTGATCCGCTGCCACATGTTCTGCACAAAGGAGTGTTCCTGGGCGATGTGCCGCAGAATCACCGGGTACTGCCCGCTCAGCCGCTTAATCAGCGTGCTTTTCCCTGCCGTGCAGGGCCCAACGATTCCAATCTTTGGCAGGGTACGGTCACCGGGTTCTTTCATGCAGCAACAGGTTAATCTGTTCTGGTTCGCCAAAAACGGCGATGATCTGGTCCCGATCAATGATTTTATCGCCAGCCGGATGGAAGATACGCTCACCGTCCCGGGCCAGCAGAATGACCGAAACCCGGTACGTTTCTTCCAACTTGTTAACCGTCATCCCGCAAATGCGCGATCGGGGACTCACTTCGAGCTGTGCCAGGATGTGTGGCTGTCCATCAATGGTGATAGGCGGCGTTACATCAACATGCGCGGCGATAGCGGCAAACAGCGGGGCAGCCATGCCGGTTGCGCTCATGGCGTGAAAGCCAAACTGCAACTGTAGTGAGTTGGCAAAATCATCATCGAAAATCCGGACGACTACCTCAATTTTGGGGTTTAAAGCGCGCGCTTTCAATGCCATACGCAGGTTCAGACTGTCATTTTGGGTGCACAAAATCACGGCGCGCGCCTTTGCCACTCCGGCGTTGATCAGCACGGTATCGCGGGTGCCATCTTCCACGAGCACCGGAACACCCAGTTTTTGCACCGTCTGCAGCAGTTCTGCATCGGGGGAGCGCTCGATTGCCACCACGTCCTGTTCGAGCTCGACTAGTTTCTTTACCACCCGAAAACCCAGGTGCCCTAGGCCAACCAAAACGACATGGTTACTGTAAGTCGATGCAACGGCCATTTCCCATTCCTTACTCCGCGCGCGGCGGTTAAATAACATGATGCCAAAATCGGTCAGCCCTTGTGCCAGAAAACCAATGCCAATAATGGGCATGATGAAGAAGAATACCTGCAGATACCATTCCGCAGGAAAATCCACTGCGGTCTGGAAGAATGTAAGGGTCAGAGTAATATAGATCGCCTCAACCAGGCTTTCAACTGGCTGGAGCGAATTTTGCGAGAGGGTGTAATACAGCCAGCCGCTCCCACATACCACCAGTGCAAATAACAACAGCGGCTGGCGGAACTCGCGCAGTAAAAGAGACGTATCACGCCAGCTGGCTCGCTGCCTGCGCCAGATTCTCTTTACGTCATTCCATTTCGTCGATGAAGGCCAGGCTGTGGAGCGCATATCCTACATTTGAGGCGGATAATAATTTACCGGCAGTCGCACTGTCAACCGGCGGATCAAATCGCTTTCATACGGCAGTACGCGCAGCACGACTACGCTCATATCGTCATTTGGCCGGCCCTGGTCAAGCTGGATAGCGTGCGCCAGTAGAGCATCGGCAATCTCCTGGGAGGAAGGGTCCTGTTCTTCCAGCAGCGATTCGAGCAGGGTGCAGATATCCAGTTCCTGTCCATAACGATCGCCGGCATGAAGTATTCCATCAGTATAGATTACGATGGAGGTCCAGCCTTCCAGGGCGATCTCAGAGATGGCCGGGCGAATGTTACGCGATGTGCCGATTGGTATGCTTTCCGAGGTAATGCACTCGATTTTATCGCCGCGAGCAATAAAGACCGGGGCGGGGTTATTGCGGGTAATGACCAGCGTGCCTGTTTGCAGGTCGGCTGATAGGATATTCAACGTGGCTGAAACCTTGCCATACCGCTCAGTGTACAGGTAATCTGAAGCAGCCCGGGCAGCCGCTCCGTCGCGCACGCCTTCCGCCAGCAGCCCGATCACTTTGCGAACCACCATGGTTGAAATTGCTTTGGCACCCCGGCCAGATGTCTGCCCATCCGCCAGTACAACCGACATGCCGCCATTAGGCCGTTCAACGGTCTCCAGCGTATCTCCACTTTCGGATACTGCGTATTTGTTGGTCTTCGCTACAGCGATTTGAATCTCCATATCTTTCATTTTACAACAAAAAGCCGATTCGATGGAATCTCTATTTAACCTTCGCCAGCACGAACAGCAGCCGGCTGTTTTTCGTTTCCACAAAACGAATACTCGTCTGGAACCCTGCCTGAGTATAAGGCTTAATCAATTCTTCCAGGCTGGCGTCTTCCCTGGGCGTCTGCCCGGTTATATTGAAAAGCCAGGCTGCCGCCCGCTCTGGGAAACGGTTTCCAGTGATCCATGCGGTACTCAACACAACCAGCCGCCCGCCGGGAACCAGCACGCGGTGAATTTCCTCCAGCGTTTGCGGGTCAATGATATACAGGGTGGGGAAGGTTGCTACAACGCTGTTGATGCTCCGGCTGGCAAAAGGCAGGTGTTGGGCCAGCCCACGGGCCAGGCGCGGTGTTCGTCCCTGGCGCAGGAGGCGCCGGCGGGCCTGCCGCGCCATGTTACGGCTTTCATCCAGCCCAAAAGTAGAATGGCCCGCTGTGCTCAAGAAGCCCTGCATATGACCTGGCCCAAAACCTAGTTCCAGGACGCGCGGGCCAGACAGCATTGGCAGTGCGTTTTTCACCCAGTCTTTCCAGCGTCCCAGCGATACGATCGCAGCTACCAGGTCGTACGACCAGGCCATGCTGTGGTACAGCAGCCGGAAAAACAGTCGCATAAAGCTGGTGATTATTTTTGATAGGAGAGTGGTTGGTTTTAGTTCCAAAGTGCCCCTTGACGGAAAAGTGTCTCGAAAGTACAATTGGGCGGCTACGGTAAGGATCAATAAAATTAGGCCTTATTGTCAGACTTGTTCATAATGCAATTGTAAACGAATTCAGGAGATAGTCATGGTTCCACAACCAAAACGTAAACATTCGAGTGGTCGTCGCGACCGCCGCCGCTCACACGACGCTTTGACGGCGATGAACCTGGTTGCCTGCCCCAACTGCGGCGAGATGCGCCAGCCTCACACCGTTTGCCCCAGCTGCGGTCACTACAAGGGTCGCGAAGTCGTCACCATCGAAAAAGAACAGAAGAGTAAATAACGCTGTCCCCCTGCGTGATCAGGGAGAAAAGCGAGCTGCGGCAAGTTTTACCGCAGCTCGCTTTTCTCCGTTAATTCTCCCCTTCGCTGCCGGTCTATCTCATATAGGATGATCGATGTGGCGATAGCCAGGTTGAGTGAGCTGGCCGATCCGCTCATCGGGATGGTAACCAGCGCATCGCACAGCGCGCGGTAGGCTTCACTGATGCCATGCGTCTCGTTTCCGGCGACCAGCACCGTTGGCGTCCGAAAATCATGGGCATCGATGGCGGTAGCAGCTTTAGCGCTGGTGCCAACCACCTGCAGCCCGGGGTACTGCACCCTCATCTGCTCCAGCCAGGGCAGCAGTTCTTTCTGGGATGGCAGGCGCACGGCAGGCACGCTGAAGAACGAGCCGGTACTGGCCCGGATGGTTTCCGTGTCGTATAGATCGGCGGAATGACCGGTAATAACTACTCCATCTACCTGCAGCGCGTCACACGAACGGATCACGGTGCCAATATTCCCGGGTAGGATGGGGCGGTCCAGAACGACCGCCAGAGGGCTGCTTTTTGACCGGATGCGGGTAAGATCATCTGCGGGCATTGCAACCAGCGCCAGCATCTCGGAGGGTTCTTCTTTTTGACTCAATTCCCCCAGCAGCGCAGCGGTCAGCTCATAATGCCGCTGCGCGTTGGCCCGCGCCAGCACACCCGTTGCCCAATCTGACAGGCGCTTTTCGCGGGAGTACACCAGCCCGTTGATCTTCCAATGGTTGCGCAGGGCCTGTTCAATCGAGCGCACACCCTCAACAAAAAATTCGCCCGCCTTTCCCCGTTTTACCCGGTTCCTGCGCAGCGTTTCAATATACTGGAACTCGCTGTTTTGGGTGTTAACCTTAATTAAAATGGCGCTCATAGCGGCAGAACCTGAGCCTTGCGGGCCGGAAAACGAGCGCTAACCCGCAGCAGATGGTTGATTTTACAGCGCCCTTGCCAGCATAAACCCGATGATCGCTACCAGAACGCCCAGGTGCAGGAAGAAATTGACCTGCGCCAGCCACCCGGCAGGGAACAGCAGCACCAGCAAGAAATTGACCACAACCAGCACAAGGCCGATGATCGGCAGCAAACCTTTCCGGTGAGCGAAAAATTCAGAAACGTCGTCAACAAAGGCATTCAGTCGTTGGATCATAGCGCCTCGGGATGGATGGGGTCTAGGGTCTAGATAAGTGAATTATCCTCGCTGGTCTGCTCAGGTTCCGTCATCACATAGGGTTGGTAGCGCGCCAGCAGCCGTCCTGGCAGGTTGCCCTCAATCACTACGCCCCCGCGCCCGTGCTCGACATTCTCAACCTGGCCTTGATCGTGGAATAACGAGATTAACTGGCCCTGGTCAAACGGCAGCCGCACGGCGACCGGCACATAGGTTTCGTACAGCTCTTTCTCCACGGCCCGCAGAAGGTCGGGAATACCTTCACCGGTCAGCGCCGAGAGAGTCACCACCGGTCCGGAAAATTCCTCAACGATATCCAGCGCGGCGGCCTGATTCGGCAAGCGATCAACCTTGTTGAGCGCCATGATTACCGGGATATGCCCGGCATCAATTTCACCCAGGGTCTGCTCAACCGCTTTGACCTGCTCGCGAGCATTAGGATGCGATGCATCCACAACATGGATGAGCAGATCAGCCTCGGCGATTTCTTCCAGCGTAGCACGGAAGGCCGCTACCAGTTGGGTAGGCAGTTTCTGGATGAAGCCTACCGTATCTGTAAACAGCGCCCAATGCCCGGCGGGCAGCTCGACCCGGCGAGTAGTGGGGTCGAGGGTGGCGAAGAGCTGGTTGGCAACGAAAACATCGGAGCGTGCCAGGCGGTTGATCAGGGTGGACTTCCCGGCGTTCGTATAGCCAGCAAGGGACACAATGGGGATTTGCGAGCGCTGGCGCTGGGTGCGGTAGCGCATGCGGTATGCGCGAACTTTTTCCAACTCCTGCTTCACTTTGGAGATGCGCTTGCTGATCTCCCGGCGGTCCACCTCTAGCTGGGTTTCGCCGGGACCGCGCAGGCCCACGCCGCCCGCTGAACCGGTACGCCCGCCACCGCCGCCCGTCTGGCGGGCCAGGTGGGTCCAGGCGCGGGTAAGGCGAGGCAGGCGATATTCGTACTGGGCCAGCTCCACCTGCAGCACGCCTTCACGCGTTTGGGCATGCTGCGCGAAAATGTCCAGGATCAGCGCCGTGCGGTCAACAATGCGGACATTGGAACCCAGGCGTTCTTCCAGCTCGCGCAGGTGGCGCGGGGCTAGCTCGTTATCGAACAGGATCACCTGGGCCAGGGTCTCTTCCACCAGAGCGCGAATTTCTTCTACTTTGCCGGAACCAATGTAAGTGTCCGGGCTGGGCCTATCCAGCTTTTGGGTAATCTCGCCAACAACTTCCAGTCCGGCAGTATCTGCCAGCAGCGCCAACTCCTGGAGAGAATCTTCCAATGAGAGTAAGGAGGGCTCGCTGCGCAAATCCACCCCGACCAGAAAAGCGCGCTCGCGCGGAAGGCGGGTGGGTTCAGCGACTTTTTTTGACATATGGACAGGTTTCCTTATTTATGCTTTGGTTTTTACCCAGGTGACCATCCGCTGCATGGCTTCTTCGATGCGCTCGGTGGGGGTACCCAGCGAGATGCGCAGATAGCCTTCTCCGGCCTGGCCGTACACCACGCCTGGGGTCATGCTGACGCCGGTTTCTTCCAGCATGCGACCGCAAAAATCGATGCTGTCTTTGAAAGCAGGCGGTAGTTTGGCCCACACATAAATGGCAGCAGGCGGCGGAGTGACGGTGCAGCCGGCCTCGCGCAGCGCGCGGACGCAGATATCGCGGCGGGTTTTGTATACCTGGTTGCGGTCATCGATCCATTCCTGGTCACCAACCAGCGCGGCTGCCCCGGCGGCAATAACAGGGTCAAACCCGCCCGAATCGACCTGGCTTTTATATGTGTGCAGGTAACCGAGGACCTGAGCGTTCCCAACTGCCATGCCCAGGCGCCATCCCGCCATATTGTAGGTTTTAGACAGGGAGTTGAACTCTACCGTCACATCTTTTGCGCCCGGGACCTGCAAAATGCTCGGCGCGATGTATCCATCGAAGCACACATCCACATAGGGAGCATCATGGGCAATGAGAATTTCATGTTCCCGCGCATAAGCAACCACTTCTTCGTAGAAGGACATGGGCGCGACGGCCCCGGTGGGGTTGTTGGGGTAATTGATCCACAAGATTTTCGCGCGTCGCGCGATATCTGCTGGGATAGCCTTCAGATCGGGCAGGAAGTGGTTTTCTTCCAGCAGCGGCATGTAATATACTTCGCCGCCAGCAATCATGCTCCCGGCGGTGTAAACCGGGTATCCGGGATCGGGCACCAGCGAGACGTCGCCAGGGTTGAGCAGCACCTGGCTTAAGTCGAACAGCCCCTCTTTCGATCCCAGCAGCCCCAATACCTCTTTCTTAGGGTCCAGCGTTACGTTAAAGCGCCGCAGGTAATAATCGGCAACGGCCTTCTTAAACTCAGGCGTACCGCCCATCTGTGAATAGCCATGTGTATCAGGGCGGCGGGCGCTCTGTTCCAGCTTTTCAACAATGAAATCGGCGGGAGGCAGGTCGGGCGAACCCATGTCTAATCGGATGACATCCATTCCCCCGGCTTTCAGCCCATTGATTTTCTGGGCCAGGGAGGCAAAGAAGTACGGCTTGAAGGACGCGATTCGCTCAGATGGCTGGATAAAGGAGGTTGGTGGATTGCCGGTTGCGCTCATTTTGGGTTTTCCTCTAAAGTTTTATTGCTAAGCAGGGGGGATAAAAGTGAAGCCATGCGCGAATCGGGGGGTTCGGTGCGCATCGGCAGCAAGATATGGAAAGTGGACCCCGGGCGTTTTTCTTCGTCATACCCGGGCGACTCTACCCAGATCGCGCCTCCGTGCGCTTCGACGATGCCTTTTGCGATATGCAGGCCCAGCCCAGGACCGCCGCCTTTGAATTTGGTTTTTCCGCTGGAATGCAGCGAAGAATTGCCCAGGCGCGTAAATTTTTCAAAAATGATATTTTGATCTTCCGGATCAATGCCGATCCCGGTATCGCGGACGATGATTTCGGTAAAGCCGGGCAGCTTGCGCCCGGTGATGGTAATGCGCCCGCCGTCCGGGGTATATTTGATGGCGTTGAGAAGCACATTGCGAAGCACCTGCATCAGCCGTTCTGGGTCGCCAAAAGTCATTTCGCCGCTGCCAGGGAAGTCGTAGATTTCAAAGACGTGGGAGCGCTCATTGACAGTGGACTCTACCTCGCTCTTGATCAGTGTGATAAGTCGATTGATCCACACGGGTTGGAAGTGAATTTGGAGCAGGTTGTTGTCGATCATTGAGACATCGATCATGTCATCAATAATCGCTTTCAAGCGCCGCGTACCGCTGTTGATGCCAGCTACCAGTTCTGCTTCCATCGGCGGGGCCGTCTTAGGATCGCGTGTTTCGCGCAGCATCGCCGTGTACCCTTCAATCAGGGTTAGCGGCGTTTTTAGCTCGTGTGCCGCAACCGCAATAAAATCTGATTTGCTGCGGTCCAGCCGCTCCAGGTTTTGTTGGGCTTGCTCTAACTGGTTAGAGATGTATGCTACCCGTACCTGCATCTCGCCGTAAGCTGCTTTCTCGAAGGCATGTGCAAAACAGGGCACCAGCGCCGCGATGAGGTCCAGGGCCTTCTCGCTGTCCAGCGTCTCGCGGCAGATCTGGTTGGTTTGCAGCATAATTTCACGGATGAACTCGGTCAGGCTGCTGTGGCCGGTCTCCAGGTCGGTTTGGGTCAATGATGTTGACCAAAGTGAAAGCAGCGGGTCTAACCAGGCTGTATCTCCCGTTTCAACCACCTGCTCCATCAGATCGAAGAAGCGCTCCAACTGTGCGCGAATATCTTCCCGCATCATGGCGCCTTTTGCCAGTGTCAGCGTTGTTCGGTTGATCCAGATTGGACGGATCATGCGGAGCAGTTCGGTCTCATCCATACATTACAAGTTTACGCCAATCTACGCTTTTTGTGAATAAATTCTGTGTGATTGTTACTCCTGCATTACCAGCCATGTGCCCACGACATCGCCGATGATCTTCAAGCTCTGCGGCGAAACTTTGTCTGCCGTATCACTAATGGTGTGCCAGTAGGGATAGTCGAAGTCGATGATGTCTATGGCACGGATGCCTTTTTCCAGGAAAGGGGTGTGGTCGTCGAGCATGTTGTGACCCGGCTGATCGAGAAAGACGTTTCCATAGCCCAGGCGGGCGGCAATTTTCCACACCTCATCGGTGATGCCTGGATCGGAATTGCGCTCTTTAGCGATGTTGAGGTTTGCGTCTCCGATCATATCCACGATAATCACAGCTTCGGGCACGCCGGTGAGCGAAGCAGCCATCGCTCGCGAGCCGAGGATCCAATCCCAGCCCGGTAAGCGGCCCTGGTCTTCGGCGTCGAAGAAGGCCAGCCACACCTGCCCATCCAGGTCCGCGGGCAGCACGCGGGCCAGCTCCATCAACACCGCTACGCCTGAAGCCCCATCGTTTGCCCCAGGGACCGGGTCTTCGTGGTGCGAGGGGTCAGGGTCCTGGTCGGCTTTCATGCGCGAGTCAAAGTGCGCGCCAAGTATTGTCCAGGGTGTCCCGCTGCCCCGTTTGGCGATCACATTGCGCACAGGCTGATCGTTCTGAGTGGTCTCCTGGATATCCACTTCCCACCCATTCTTAGAAAGCTCGCTTTGCATCCATTCGATGACTTTGCTGTGGGCATCGCTGCCCGGCGTGCGTGGCCCGAGCGATAACTGATATTCCAGGTCGCGGTAAGCACGCTCGGCGTTGAAGGCGATGGCGGGGACCAGGTCGGGGGCGATGCTGGCAGAGGCAGCGACTGCTGGGGATGGTACGGTGGTCGGTAAACCAGGTTGCGGGTACGCCTCCGCAGCGCCGGGCGCCGGAATTTCGGGGTCAGTGTTTGCCGCATTTGGGCTGGTTGAGGTAGGCGTTTCGGGGGCGAGATAGCCTGGCGCGGATGAATCTGGCGCCGGGGACAGGGTCTGCTGTGGCAGCAGCGCTATCGTTGGCACCAGGGTGGGTGAAGAAGATGAGGCGGCGGTGCAGGCCGTCAGCAAGATGATCAGAAGCAGGCTGATGGCGCCTGGTTTTCTCAATCCATACCATCTGTGTTTGTGTTCCATTTTCATCGATTCTCTAAATCTCTTGTTGGAACGCTGTGAAGCGATATTTCACGGGCTGCAGCCCAGGCTTGCAATGCTGCCTGGCCGCGCTGCACATACTGCAGAGAGCGATCATGTTTGGTGCGGCCCGGCTCTTCCAGCGGGGGAAGAATGCCGAACATAGCTTTCATCGGCTGAAAATCTGCCATTTCCGCCTGGGTAATGTACCGCGTTAACGCGCCGAGCATGGTTTCAGCGGGCAGTGTCAGCGGCGGCTGGCCGTTCATCTGCCTCGCTGCATTAACGCCCGCCAGCAGTCCGGTGGCGATATTGCCCATGTACCCCTCGACGCCGGTAATTTGCCCGGCGAAGAATAGGAACGCCGGGGCGTCTTCGCCATCACCCGCGCGGATCTGCAAGGTTGGCTGCAGCAGGCGCGGCGATGCAAGGAAGGTATTGCGGTGCATCTGCCCGTAGCGAACGAACTCCGCTTTTTCCAGTCCAGGGATCATACGGAGTACCCTCTTCTGCTCCGGGTAGGTAAGGTTGGTCTGGAACCCTACCAGGTTGTACAGCGTTGCGGCCAGGTTGTCCTGACGTAGTTGAACCACGGCGTAGGCTCCCCGGCCTGTGCGCGGATTGCGCAGCCCGATGGGACGCATCGGCCCGTAGGCCAGCGACAGCGGCTCGCGGGCTGCCATCACTTCGATTGGCAGGCAGCCTTCAAAGAACGTACGCGCTCCCGCAGTAACGCCTTCATCAATAATCTTTTCAAACCAGCGCAGCGGCATGCGTTCGGCGTGCAGCAGGGCATCCACAAAGCGCTCGTACTGGTCTTGTTCCAGCGGGCAGTTGATGTAATCCCCCTGATCGGGTTCCTTGCTGCCGTAGCGTGAGGCGCGGAAAGCAATATTCATGTCAATCGTATCGCTGCGTACGATTGGCGCAATAGCATCATAGAAAAATAAGTGCTCTTGCCCGGTTCGCTCCTGAATGGCGCGGGTCAGGTCGGGTGATGTCAGCGGGCCGGAGGCGATGATGGTTGGCTGGTTGGGGATAGCGCGGATCTCTTCGCGGATAACTTCAATATTTGGGTGATGGGTAATACGCTCCGTCACCCGGCGGGCAAATGCCTCGCGATCCACCGCCAGTGCAAACCCTGCCGGCAGCGCCGTTTCCTCCGCGCAGGCCAGCAGCAGCGAGCCCAATTGGCGCAGCTCGCTTTTCAGCATCCCGGAAGCGCGGTCGGGCAGGTTCGAGCCCAGCGAATTCGAACACACCAGCTCGGCCAAGTCGCCCGTCAGGTGCGCGCCGGTTTCTTTGACCGGACGCATCTCGTAAAGTTGCACGCGTACGCCGCGCTCTGCCGCCTGCCAGGCTGCCTCGCTGCCTGCCAGCCCGCCGCCAATCACAATCAATGAATCCATCATCCCTTGTGCCCTCTTCGTTGAAGATTTTACCATTTTCGGGGCCGAATCCGGCGGAACAAAGAATGCTAAAACGAACCAGAAAAATTGCGCCCCGATCAGTACGAAACTGACCGGGGCGATCGTTTTATTCCTTGCCTGTTCGCTTACTTAATCCCGTACTTTACCTGTAAATTGACCGTTACCTGGACACTGCCGTTCTCAATCGCCGCACCGCCTGCCTGAGCCATATCTTTGGCGACGCTGTAGAAGGGCATTGGCGAAGCGCCGGTTTCCTCAACGCTGATCACGCTGCCCAAGGTGACTTCCTGCAGCTTGGCCAGCTTCTCCGCGCGAGCTTTTGCGTTCGCTACGGCGATTTCGCGAGCCTGGTCTTCCAGCTTGGTCGGGTCGCTGACCGAGAAGCTCACGCCGTAGATCGAGTTGGCTCCATTTTCAACCGCTACATCCAGTACGCTGCTCAAGTTACTGATTTCGCGCACGACGATCTGTACCTGGTTGGTCACGTGGTAGACGGTGAGACCCTGCGAAGGCTGGTCGGGCGAAATCTCTCGACCCACCGGGCTTTCCGCGTAAATGCTGTAGTTCATCGTCTGAATATCTTTATCCGCGATGCCAGCGGCTTTCAGGCTGGCGATCAGCGCATTCATTTTGGTGTTGTTGTCGGCAACCACCTGCTTTACATCACTTCCCTGGCTCTCCACGCCAACGGTAACATTGGCGATGTCTGGCGTGCCGGAGACGGTTCCAACACCCATCACTGTGATCCCGGCATCGGCAGGCAGCACGGGCGGCTCGGTTGCCTGGGCCCGGGCAGCGCTAGCGCCAGCCAGGCCGGGGGCGAATGCAGCAAGAACCAGAACCAGCAAAACGGCAATCACCGCGAGTGATACATACTTTTTGAAAAACATCTTCATTCCTCCATTGATCTTCTTTTTCGGACATCTGTTGTCCGTTAAAGATAAGACGAACAGAGGTCTGGAAAGTTCCCACCCAAAACATCCATCAGGTTCTCAATGGGTGATGTATCTGGCTCAAAAATTGCACCTGGCATATAACTTGCAACGCTTCTTTTCACGCATTATACTATTTACATCCGGGTGACCCATGTTCCAAACGCATTATCAAACCATTCGACCGCTGACCACAGCGCACCTTGCCCAGACGATGAGCCTGCTCAGCCTGACGGCTGCTGAACTGCGCCAGCAGATTGATGCCGAGCTGGCGGGCAACCCGGCTCTTGAGCTGCTTGATGAGCGGCGCTGTCCAACCTGCCACCGTCTTTTGCCGGGCAAGAGCCCCTGCCCGGTGTGCAGCCGCCCACCAACGGTTTCGCCAGACGAGCCGGTGGTTTTTCTTTCCCCGTGCGATGTAACGTACAGTGGCGGCGGCGAAAGCACAGAAGAGCTGCCAGAAGACCGTTATTCGAGTATGGGCGAGGAACTTCCGGTTTATGTTTTCCGTCAGGTGGCCCCGGATATCGCGCCCGAAGACCGCAAACTGGCCGCTCATTTGCTTACAAACCTGGATGAAGATGGCTTGCTGTCCATTACTCTGTTTGACGCGGCGCGCTACCTGCATGTACCCCTATCCCGGATTGAGCAGGTGCAGCGTATTATTCAGCGCGCCGACCCGGTGGGGGTTGGTTCCTGTTCCACCACAGAAGCGTTGCTGGTGCAGATCGAGGTGCTGGCCGAAACTGGCAAAGTGCCCCCGCTGGCGGCGGAACTGGTGGAACGCGGCATGAACCAGCTTTCGCGCCACCAATACGCGGAGCTTGCCCGACAGCTAAAAGCTCCGGTGCACCAGGTGCAAGAAGCGGCGCGTTTTATCAGCGAAAATCTCAACCCCTTCCCGGCGCGTTCAGCCTGGGGCGAGACGCGCCAGCCCGCGCGTGAGCCCAGCCGCGTTTATTACCAGCCAGATATGATCATCACGATCACTTCGCCGGTGCACTCCGCTGAGGTTGCCAGGGCTGAATTTGCGGTCCCCCAACCCCCACAGTTGGTGGTGGAGATTATCATGCCATTGTGGGGGGTGCTGCGGGTCAACCCGCTGTACCGCCAGGCGGTGCAAGAATCGGGCGGCCCGCAGAAGGAAGCCCTGCGCGGCGACCTGGAGCGTGCATCGCTGTTCGTCAAATGCCTTCAGCAGCGCAACCACACCATCCAGCGCCTGATGCAGCGCATTGTTGCTCTGCAGCGCGAATTCATATTGAAGGGTGAAAAGCACATCCGCCCGCTTACTCGCGCGCAAATCGCCCAGGAACTGGAAGTGCATGAGTCGACCATCTCGCGCGCTGTTGCCAACAAAGCTGTACAGATGCCGAACGGGCGCATTATTCCCCTATCCAACTTCTTCGACCGCAGTCTCAACGTGCGCAGCGTTTTACGCGAGTTGGTTGCCGGCGAATCGGCGCCTGGCGGGATAGGTCGCGCTTTCAGTGACTCCGAATTGGCCGCCATGCTTGCCGAACGTGGTTTTACTGTGGCCCGCCGTACGGTTGCCAAGTACCGGGCAATGGAAGGTATCCTCCCTGCGGGATTGCGACCATCGAGTAGCACACCGGCGGACGCAGTCATGCCCGTTACGGGTACGCGCCGCAGGGTGCGCCCGCTGGCATCTGAGGGAGCCTCATGACAGCGGCGTTTCCTACCCGTCCATCCATGGGCCAGCCGCGGCGGACGAAGTTGCCAGGTGAGGTGGAATTTTCCGCCTTGTTCCAACTTCTGACGTCCCCGACGCTGTTAATAGACAATCCACGAGAGCAAATTATCCTGGCGAATAGCGCATTTCTTCAGCTCACAGCCTTTGCCTTTAATGAAATCAATGCGCGTGACCTGCGCAGCCTGGTCAGCGGGCTGCCAACGCATGTGCTGGCAGGCGATGAGGTGCTCAGTGTGTTCATCGACCGGCGTAACCGGCAGCCGCTGCCGATCAATTTGCAGGTGCACGCACTGGATGCTTCTGGACAGTGGCTGGCCCTGGTTTTTTATCCACTAGAGAGCCATCGTAAGAAAATCATTAGCCGCATGGAACGGCTTGCCGAGACGCTGGTGGAGATCAACCGGCTGCCAGAGCAGGAATCCATGCGCCAGACGCTCACCCGCGGCCTCGCTGCCACCCGGCAGGCGTTGGAGTTGTCGGTTGCCGCGTTATACCGAATGGAAGCAGGGGACTCGCTGGTGTGGAAGGCCGCAGAGGATGGCGAAGCCAATCTGCTGCCGGATACGATTTCTGCAAACGACCTGCTGCGGCTCTCGAAACCCTTCATCTGGCGCCCGGGGCGCCGCGTGCAAACGGATCTGCACCGTGCCGCGCGCATGAAGGATTTCACCTATCTGGCTTCAGTGCCCATTCCCCATAACGGGCTGCTGGTGCTGGCCGACCTGGTTCAAGAGCCTACTGAAAGCACGCTTACACTGGTTGAGATGCTGGGCAAGCAGTTCAACGGGGTGCTGGAAAACATAGCGCAGCTCACCAGCCTTCGAGAGCTGGCAATGGAAAACCGCCGCGATCTCTGCATCTGGCGCTCGATTGGGGAGAATACCCAGGAGGGCATTCTGCTGGTGAATCGCGATTTATCCGTAAACGAAATGAACCCGGCTGCGGAATGGATGCTGGGTTACGCGGATTGGGAAGTCAAAGGCCAGCCGGTAGAAAATATTCTCATCGGCCCCGAGCGGCTGCTGCCCGCTCTCGAAACGGCCTGCCAGGGTATCCCCACCCACAACATGGGCAGCGTCTCGCTGCACCGCCGTAATGGGCAGTCTTTCCCGGCGCACGTTCAAATTATCCCTGTCGAGCGCGAAGGCGAAACCCTGGCAATTGTTATCTTTTTCCGCGACGTTAGCGAGAACGAAGAAATCCGCAACCGTACTCAGCAGTTGGAGCAGCGCGCTGTTCTGGGCGAGGTAACGGCTGTCTTCGCCCACGAGGTGCGCAACCCAATCAATAACATTTCCACCGGCCTGCAGCTACTCACCGTCAAACTGCCAGAAGGGGATCCTAATCAAGAAAGTATCCTCCGACTGCTGAACGACTGCACCCGCCTCAACCACCTGATGGAAGGGGTGCTCAATTTCTCGCGGCAGGTAGAGCACAAGTTTGAGTCAGTAGATCTGGAGGCCCTGCTGCGCCGCCTGCTCGACCGCTGGCGCCCGCGCATGGCAAAGGTAAATATTACGGCCTTCTTTCAGGCTGAGCCCGATACGCCTCCTGTTTTAGGCGATCCGCGCTCGCTTGAACAGGTTTTCACCAACCTGATCAGCAATGCAGTTGAGGCTATGAGCATAGCGAGTAACGCCAACAGCGCAGAGAACTCTCCAGGAATCGCCAGGGAAAATGTTGTCAGTGGGGGGACTCTGGCGGTACGCGTAGCGGCATGCCAGCAGTGCGTGGGAAGGCCGCAAGTCGAGGTTACAATTACCGATAACGGGCCCGGTATCCCGGATGAAGTTCGCGAGCGCATCTTCGAACCCTTCGTCACAACTAAGTCGCAGGGGACCGGGTTAGGCCTGGCAATTACCAAGCGCATCGTCACCGCGCATCACGGCGGCATCACAGTGAACACCTTTCCCGGTGGGACGGTGTTTCATGTTACTTTGTCAGCGTTCCAGGGAGAGACGCAATGAGTTTTACGGTTTTAATTGTGGATGATGAGGAAACCTTCCGGCGCAATGCCGAGGAATTTCTGACATCGCGTGGTTACGAGGCGCGCGGTGTGGGCACGCTGGCAGATGCGCGCGCCTGTCTTCAGCGCGGCGACAGCGATGTGGTTCTGCTGGATGTGCAGCTCCCAGACGGCTACGGCCCTAACCTGCTTTACGAAACCACCAACCTGCCTGTGCGCCCGCCGATCATCCTGATCACTGCCTATGGCGATATTGAGATGGCCGTGGATGCAATTAAGAATGGCGCGCATGATTTTTTGGCCAAGCCGATCCAATTTTCACAGTTGGAAAAATCGCTCCAGCGGGCCTGCGAGATCGTTTCGATGCGCCGCGAACTGAACCACCTGCGCGAAACGCAGAAGCGCAGCGGCACAACCATTATCGGTGAGAAGACCAGCCTGCAAAAAATGCTGGCTATGGCCCAGCGCGCTGCGGCTGCTTCGGTTTCTGTGCTGATTACAGGCGAAACAGGCACGGGTAAGGAAGTGCTGGCGAAATTCATCCACCAGAGCGGCCCGCGCGCCAACAAAGCCTTTATCGCCATCAACTGCGCGGCGATCCAACCCACCATGCTCGAATCAGAGCTGTTTGGCTACGAGGCTGGCGCATTTACCGGCGCGGAACGGAAAAAGAACGGCCTGATGGAAGTGGCCGATGGCGGCGTGCTTTTCCTGGACGAAATATCCTCGATGCCGCTGGATATCCAGGCCAAGCTGCTGCGCGCGCTGGAGGAACGTGCTTTCCGGCGGGTGGGCGGTACCAACCTCATCCATGTGGATGTGCAGCTCCTGGCTGCCTCCAACCGCGACCTGAAGACCATGATCCGCGATGGGCAGTTCCGCGAGGACCTCTATTATCGCCTGAAGGTGGTTGACCTGCATCTGCCGCCCCTGCGCGAGCGCCCTGGCGATATTCCTGAGCTGGTCGGGCATTTTTTGCGGATGCACAATGCCAAGCAGGGCATGAATGTCACCAATGTATCACCGCTTGCCATGCAGGCGCTGACGGCGTACAACTGGGCTGGCAACATTCGTGAGTTAAACAACGCCATCGAACGGGCCATGCTCTTTTGCGACGGAGAAACGATTGACCTGCCCGACCTGCCGGCGGATATCGTGAAGGCTGCCGAACAATAACGTTTTCTCCACCCCGCGTTTCCACCCATAGGTGGATTTTTCTCCATCCTTCCATGCGGTATCGTATTACCAGAAAAGGATGGGATAACCTATGGATACAACCTTATCAGATAAGACTTTTGTCGTCACCGGGGCCACATCCGGGATTGGGCTGGCGGTAGCCGAGATCCTTACCCGCCAGGGCGCCTGGGTGATTGGCGTAGGGCGCTCGGCGGAGCGCTGCCGGGAAGCAGAACAAAAACTGCGCTTCATTAACCCGAATGCGGGCGCTGTGTACTGCATCGCCGACCTTTCCTTGCAGAGCCATGTGCGCCGGCTGGCCGGTGAAATTCACGGGCTGGTGATGAACAGTGGGCGAGGATGCATAGATGGACTGGTCAATAATGCCGGGACGTTTACCTACTGGCTGACGCTGACCCCCGAGGGCTTTGAGACGCAGTGGGCGGTCAATCACCTGGCGCCGTTTCTACTCACCCATTCGCTTCTGCCGCTGCTCAAGGCCGCGCCGATGGGGCGGGTTGTAACGGTCAGCTCGGATTCACATTTTGGCGCCCGCCTCAAATGGGAAGATATCCAACTTCGCCGTCGTTACAACGGCCTGCGTGCTTACGGGCAGACCAAGCTGGCGAATGTGTTATTTACCCTGCAACTCAACCGCATTCTGGGGGAGGGGGCCAGCGTGCGCGCTTTCGCTGCCGACCCGGGCCTGGTGAAGACTGATATTGGACTGAAAGGCAACCCTGGCCTGGTGCGCTGGATTTGGGCCAGGCGGCGCTCGGGCGGGGTCACACCGCAGGAGTCGGCCAAAGGAATTGCTTACCTGGTTACAGAACCTTCGATCGAGTTTTCGCCAGAGATCTACTGGAAGGACAGTGCGCCCAAGAAAGCCAGCAAGCAGGCCTTAAACCGCGATTCCGCGCTGCGCCTGTGGGCCTTATCAGAACAGATGTGTGGTATTTCCCAGGAAAATCCTGTGCTGGAGGGCGAACAATGATCGCAAATGCAATTGAGAATACGCCTCAGATGAACGTTTTTGCCACGGGTGTACCATCGGTGGTGATTTCTGGCGCGGCGGGCGGCCTGGGCAAGGCTTTTGCGGTAGAGTGCGCCAGCCGCGGGTGGGACCTGTTCCTCACTGATCTGCGCCAGGAACCGTTGGAGATGTTGGCTGAGGGACTGCGCAATGCTTACGGCGTGCGCGTGATGGTGCAGCCCTGCGATTTGACAGACGTTGCCGCGCGAAATGCCCTTTTCGAGGGCATCCGCACCAAGGGGCTGCGCTTCTGGATGCTCATCAATGTGGCAGGCCTGGATTATGAGGGATTATTCTACGAACAGACCCGCCAGCAAATACGCACTATTCTGCGTCTCAACATTGAGGGCACTCTGGAAATGACCCATGCCTTGCTCGAGCACCGCGACCCGATGGCTGCTTTCCGCATCATCAATGTTGCCAGCCTGGCGGCGTTCTACCCCATGCCCGTCAAGGCTACGTATGCAGCCTCTAAGCGCTTTTTGCTGGATTTTTCTCTGGCGCTGCGGGAAGAAGTACGCGAGTTGGGCGCAACGGTGACCGTACTGTGCCCCGCCGGCATGCCCACTACTCGCGAATGCATCGAGGCAATTGAGGTACAGGGTTGGATGGGCCAGGTGACCACCCAGAACACCGGAGCCGTGGCAGCCCAAACCATCGACTGCGCGCTGAAAGGCCGGGCGCTGGTCATTCCTGGCCTGCTGAACAGCATGCTTCAGTTATTGGGCGGCCTGCTTCCTCCGGCGTGGATCGCTGCGCTGATCAACAACCGCTGGCGCGCGGCTCGGGAAAAACGGAATGTTGCCGTGAGTTGGCAGGAAGCTGTCTAAATCAAAAGTGAACATGCCGCCGTTGAGCAAAAGGCCCAACGGCGGCATGTTTGATTTTCTGGCACGTATATTGCATCTCTTCCTCCTAGAGATTCTCCAGGAGGCAGTATGTTCCCTTACGATGTAAAAGACTTCGTCTTTATCCTTGCTACCAGCCTGACGCTGCTGGGCGTGATTTCCATTGGCGCAGGCATCATCTTACTCGTCACGCGCGTATCGGGCAAAGAGGTGCATTCCATTGCTACGCAGACCGCGCGGCTGGCCCAGAAAGGCCTTACCGAAGATATCGCCGGACTGGTGGGGAATGCTTCTTCATTGATGGAAGCGATAAACCAGTTGGTGCGCACCAGCGCCGGGATCGGTATTTTCTTGGTACTATTTGGCTTCATCATGCTGATAGTCGCCTTTTTTATGGTCAGGGTGATATAGCAATACCCAAAGTCGGGCCGTTCGCACTCCAGGATTCAGCACAATGGCAGGTGATTCTATGCAGTCCAACGATATTTTTAGTGAAATCGGGCGGATTCTACCGGCGGAGGAATCCGCGCAGGTATTAGCGGCGCTGCGGCAGGAACCGCTGGTATGGCAAAGTGTGCAGCAGGCCAGCAGCCTCCAGGAAGCTCTGGAGAACCTGGGCGCTCAGGTTCAGAGCTGGAACCCCGGCAGGCTGGCGCTGCTGGCCCTGGGCGCTGTAACGGATGGCGTTCCGCGCCCCTCTGAAACGCTGCGCGCCGAGCCGCTGGCTGCTTTAGGACAGGCGATGCAAGAACGCGCCCTACAGGCTTATCAGATGGCCCAGCAAACCGGCAAGCCCCCGGTCAACCTGCGTGAGGCGGCTTTGCTGGCGCTTGCTTTACGCGAGCGGCGGCGGCTGACGGGCACATGGAGCGGATTGCTGGCTGAGATTATGCCCAAGCCGGGCCAGGGAGATAATGGGCCAGGGAATGCCTTTGCTGTCTGGCGCACGCCGCTGGCTTGCCTGTATGGACTCATTCCCGATCCTGAAGAGATGCTGCGCAGCTTGCTCCCTCGCGCTGCGCAGCCGATTCCCTTTGCGCTGATTGCCCATATTCAGCTCAGCCAGCCGCTGTGCGAGGAGGATCACGTCAGCGCTTTTTCTCGGCTCCTGCACGGTCTTCCAGTTCCCATGCAGTTGTGCCTGCTGCGCGCGCTCAACCTGCATGGGCGCGAGCGCATTGCCGCGGCTTTGTCGGGCAATATCGTCGTTAGCCATCCAGCATTTGCCAGCCTGCGTGCCCAGAACGGCGTCAACGAACCCGACCTGGCCGGCCTTTCTCAGCGCGCCCTCGGACTGCAGCAGATGGGTTCTTTCTACCAATTATCTGGAGACCGCGCCCAGGCGCTGTCGTTGTTCAACGTGGTTGAAACCACTTTGAAACAATGGCTGGCAGGGCTGTACCTGCAGCGCCTGAATTTGCAGGTTGGCGAAGGAGCCAGTGATACCGGGCCGCTGATGGAAAGCGGCCAGGTTTTACATCTTGCATCCGCGGCTGGGTGGCTGAAGAATGAACTGGGCGTGGTTCTTATGAGCCATCCATACTCTGCCATGGTAATGGATCATGTGCCTGGCGATGTTGACAGCGCTTTCCTCCAGCTCAAGCGTGCGCGCCAGATGGTACAGGCCGAGCCTGCCGTGGCTCGCGACTTGGCTCATCAAAGTGCTGCTGAACTGCTCGAAGCTGTTCGCAGTTTCGATCTGCCCTTTAGCGGCGATTTTGTCTATACCTGGTGCCCTGAGGATGCGCTCAAAATTCTCCTCGATCTGGACCTGGTGGAAGATGCCGCGCGCCTTGCGCAGGCGCTATTGTCAATCCGCCCCACGGATTATTCACTGCTCCAGCTTGCCAGCCGCATACAAGAGCGCCTGGGAAACCTGGACCAGGCTATCCACTATGCGCGCGGCGTTGCAGCCCTTAACCCAGGCAGCACGTCTGGGCGGCGGCTGCTGGGCAATCTGTGGGGGAAGGCTGGGAACTGGGAACAAGCCCTGTCCGAATGGCAGGTTGTCCTGGAACAATCTACTCCCTCCTCGGTAACAGACCGTCTGGCGTGCGCCCATGTGGCGTTAAATGCCGGACGTACCGATCTTGCCGTTTCGCTAAGTGAAGCCATTCTAGCTGAAGATGCCAATAACGGCGCCGCGCTAGGAATTTTTGGGCAGGCGCTGGTCGCGCAGGGGGACCCAAGCCGCGCCACAACCTACCTGGTGCGGGCGACCCTGCTGGCCCCCGAAAACCTGGCGCCCTGGCTGGCGTTGGCCCGCGTCCAGGCGGGTCAAGGCGAGGGCCGGCGCGCGCTGGAAACTCTGCGTTCAGCAGTCACCGCTGTACCGGACCAGCCAGAAGGGCACCTGGCACTGGGAGAAGCCAGTATCGCAGCCGGACTGCTGGCCGAGGCGCTGCCACACCTGAAGAAAGCCTTTATTCTATCTCAGGAATCGGCCCGCTGCGCGCTTTTATATGGCCGCACCCTGCGGGTGTTAGGCCACACCAATGAAGCGCGCGCAGTGTTGGATAAAGTGCGCGTCTATTGGGCCAGTTCCCCGGATCTGGCTTACGAATATGCCCTGGCGTTGATCGATTTGAACGATGCGGAAAGCGCGCTCCCAGTTCTGGAACTGGCCCTGCGCGGCGGCTTGCCTGTACCGGACGCATCCTTGCTGTATGCGCGTATCCTGCTCGGGGATTTCCGCACCAGTGAGGAAGAATGGGATGCCGAGACGATGGACGCTCGCCTGCAGCAGGCTGGACAGGCAATCCAGCGCGTTCTTACCCTCACGCCCAATAACCTCGAAGCGCGCTTCTTAATGGCCGATATCCTGCGCGAGCGCGGCCTGCTAGAAGAGGCTCTGGAGGCTTACCGCTCACTGGCCGATATGCCAGAGGATATGCCTGAACTGCGCTGGCGCGTGCAGTGGGGTTTGGGCTGCACCGCGCTGCTCCTGGATCGAACTGATATGGCCCTGGCAGCCTTCAAGGAAGCCGCTCAAGACAGGCCTGATTCTATCCCCGTTCTGCGCAGCCTGGCCGATGCTTCGCTGCGCGCCAACCTACTGCAAGAAGCCCTGGAATGCGCCGCAAGCGTGCTGCGCCTGGCCCCGGATGATGTAAATACGCTCTCCTGGTTTGCAAACTTTGTCACCCGGGCGGGAGAGCCGCGCAAGGCTGTGGAAGCCCTTGAGCGCGCTGTGCAGCTCGACCCTGAGCGCCCCGATCTGCTCGTCAACCTGGCCAGCGGCCAGGCCACTGCCGGCGATCTGCCCGGGGCTCGCGTGACACTCGAAAAGTTACTCTCCCTGGCAGTTGTCATCAGCCGGGCAGACCTGCGCCGTGCAGCGCATGTGTACCTGCGCCTGGAAGACCCCCAATCCGCGCTGGCTTGCTACGCACGGGCGCTGCTGGCGGATTCGCAGCCTTCCAGCGGGCTGTTGTTTGAGGTGGCGCAGCTTCACGAACGGTTGGGCAATTACGAAGCGGCTCTTGATCTGGTGCAGCAGGCGATCGAGGATGGACTGGATCAACTGCCTCAACCCGAAACGCTGCCAATATATTTACTCCAGGCCGACCTACTCGCTCTGTTGGACCGTCCCCAGGCGGCATTGGCTGTTCTGGAGCGGGCCTTGCGCCTGGCGCAGAGCGAACAGGGCGATTTTGATGAAGCCGAAAATACGACTCTGAACCATATTCAAGGTGAAATTCACGATCGCTTCACCCGCTTGATGATCCATGCTGGTGATTTGCCTGCCGCGCTGCACCATGCAGAAAAATCCCTGTCCTGCAATCTGTCGAATGCCGCGCTGTGCTACCGCGCCGCTGACCTGGCCCTGGCACTTTTGCAAAATGACCGGGCCGCGCGCATCATAAAATCATTCCAGGTAGGCGAAGATGGGCCCCTGACAGCGCTGTTCCGCCAGGGACAATCAGGTTCCGATTTACTGGCTTTGCAGGTGGAAATGGCGCTCGCGGGAGAAAGCGATATTCCACCCTTCGATTGGGTGGAAGCGGGCCTGCGAGAAACGCCTGGTAGTGCGCGCCTGATGGCCGCAAAAGCTCGCCTGTTGGCGCGTGAAGGCAGCCTGGCTGCGGCGCGGGAGCAGTACATCGCTGCACGCCAGAAGATGGGCGAAGGTTGCGCGCTGTGGCTGGCTGAGGCGGCGCTGGAGGTGCAGGCCTGGAAAGACGTTCCCGATCTCTACGAACGCTGCACGCTCATGCAAGCCGGCGAGGCCCGCGCTCAATTAGGACTGGCACGCGCACTGGTTATGTGCGCGGAGCGCCAGCAGTTAAGCGTTGTCGCCGGATGCCTCCGAAATACGCCTGGCCCAGGAGCGCTGAGCGAAGAAAATCACCAGAAGTATGAAGCGGCCATTCGCCTGGCTGGGCGGTTGGTAAATACGGGCGAGATTGGGCGCTGGCAGGCGCGCGGCCAGGCAGCATTTGCCCCGTCCGCGCAGGCTGCCCGGGCGCTGGCATCCATGCCTTCCCAGCCAGAAGATATCGCTGCCTTGATTTCTGCCCTGCGCCATTTGAATAACCGCGGCGCTGCCATCCAGGTCTCGCGCCGCTACCCTGACCATGCCCTGGTGCTGCTCCAGCTTGCCTTGTGTTACCTGGGTGACTCGTCAACAGGTAATTCGCCGGAGGGTACGCCCTCTACAGAAGGTGTATCCATTGCCAGGCGAGCTGTTCTGGCAGACCCCAACCAGGCCCTAGGACATGCGGTGTTAGCCATGCTCAACCTTCAAGGTGGGCAGCTTTCTGCCGCGCTGGACGCCTATGAAGCCGCCCTGTCAATCTGGTCGGATGAGCCTGACTGGCACGATGCCGCCGGTGACCTTTGCATTCAGGTGGGTAATCTTCAAACTGGCATGGACCATTATCGCCAGGCCCTGGCGCTTGAACCTTCTAATGCCCGTTACGCCTTCAAATTGGGCCAATCCTGCCTCTCAGACGAAGATATTGCCGGGGCTATTGGCTGCCTCGAGCGCTCCACCGCCATCGATCCAACCCAGCCAGATGCATGGCTGACTCTAGCAACGGCCTACCATATGGCCGATCGCCTGCCCCAGGCATTGGAAGCAGCCCGTAAGGCCAGCGAGCTAAACGCCGCTTCCGCCGATGCCCTGCTGATCGCTGGTGAAACAGCATTATCGATGAACCTCAGCGATCAGGCCCTTGAATTTGCCCAGAGCGCGGTACGGCGCGAACCGGAAAATGCGGAGGCGGTACTGTTCCTCAGTAATGTGCTGGTCTTGCGCGGCCGAGTGGAAGACGGCCTGACGATGATCGAGCAGGCTTGCCCGGATGTAAAGGCCTTCTTCCCGGTGGCCTTTGAACGCGCCAAACTGATCCGCCGCCTGCACGGCCCGCAAGCTGCTGTAGATGTGCTGGAGAAGCTGGTCAAAGACTATCCTGAAGAGCCCGATCTGCTGAACTTTCTGGCCCGCACTCAGGCAGAATGTGGCGAGGTAAAAGCTGCCGAACGCTATGCCTTCCGGGCCCTGCGCCTGGATCCCAACCAGCCCGATCTCACCCTGATGCTGGGCCGTTTGAACCGCAAGAATGGGAATCTCGACCAGGCTGTTCACCTGCTTGGAGAAGTGATCCGCATGGAACCTAACCTGGTGGAGGCTTATATCGAGTTAGGTTCGGTGTACCAGGATCGCCGCGAGTTCTTACAGGCCTTGCAGGTCTACCAGCAGGCCATGCGTATCGCCCCTGGCGACTACCAGGCCTATTATCAGAGCGGCCTGATCTTGCGCGACAGCAAAGACTACGTGAATGCTGAGGCGATGCTGCGCCGTGCGGCAGAACTGGCGCCCGATAGCGCCGGTCAGGTGGCTGTCAGCATCCGCCGGCAGCTTGTAGCCGTGATTGCTCTCAACCTGGTCCATCACAAACAGGAGGTTATGATTTCATGAGCATGTTCCAGCCAGGTAACGTACTGCGCAGAGAAACCCTCATTGCCATGCTGCGTGCTGCCCTAATCACCGGCGAGCTGCGTTTTGCCCGCCAGGCAGCACTGAGCTGGCTGGCAGCCTTCCCCGGCGATCTGGAAGTGTGTTTGCTGCACGCACAGGTGCAGATTGCCGAGGGGCGCGCAGGGCAGGCGGTTTCTACCCTGGAAACACTTTGTCGGAAAGACCCATTCTTTACAGAAGCATACCGGGCATTGTCTCTGGCTTGCGAGCAGACCGATCCAGCGCGCCACATCTTTGCTCAAACCGCCTTGTTTATTCTGGATGGGTGGGTGCCCACCCAATCGCGCCTGGAACCCTGGGGTACCCCGCTGCGCCAGGCGTACCTGGCGCTGCAGGCGGCCCAGCCTTCTGAGCCAATCGCGAATGGGAGCAAAGCCCGGCCTGCTGGTCCCGATTCTATGGTGGATAAAAATATCCACGAGGGCTTAGGAGCTGGCCCCGACCTGCTCATATCTGCTGTGCTGCACTTGATGGTTCAGCGCATGCGAGGAGAAGTTCAGGCGGTGCACCAACTAGCGGAGCTGTACCAGGCCCGCTGGCCCGACTGCCTGGTGATGAACCTGGTGCTGGCCGAAACATCCCTTGAACTGGGCAATGAGCCGGAAGCTGTGCGTCTGATGCACCTGTGCGCGGCAAATGATACGAATGGTCAGGTGGCAAAACGGTTGTGGGGAACGGCGCATCCGTACCGCTCATTGTGGCCCTCCGACCCGGTGATCTTGTTTCACCAGCCGGTTCCGGCAGGAGTTGCCGGGCGCCTGGGCTGGAACCATCTGCCGCAAGGAGAGCTTCCACCGGTTGAACTACCAGCCGCGCCGGTAGTGGATGCAGCGCCGGAGCTTAAACCCCAGCCCGAGGTCGAGTCAGAGAGTGCGGTTGTTGAAGCGGAATTGGAAACCATCCCAACCCTTGAGATGCCTGTGGAGGAGATCGAAGCTGCGCCTTTGGATGAAGCAACAATCCGTGCATCATCAGACTGTGATGGCTGCGTAGCGCCGACTCAAGAGCAGCCAGCAGAGCCGGATGGTATTGCGCCGCCTGACTCTTCTGCGGAGGTGCAGGAGGATCGCTCTTCTACCAAATCTCCCCGGCGTGGAGGCGCCAAAGATCCGTCTGATGATCCGTTGAAAGCGATCAGCAGCGAGTTTGAGCACCTGGCTAAGAAATTAAAGCTGCCAGATTTCAACCGTACAGATGGCCGCCAGCCGGCCTATGTGATTTTTACATCTCGCGAAAGCCTGCTCGCGCAGTATGGTCCGCAAACCACCGCTATCCTCGATGGAGAGCTTCGCAAACTCGCCGGGTTGGTACGCCAGCGGCGCGGCTGGGATGCGATCATTTATTACCCGGATGATGCGATCTGCACATCCCACTTTGGCCTGACCCCGGTCAACCCGCGCGATCCCTGGAAGCTCAAGAACGCGCTAGCCGACCTCGATGCCGCGCTTGGCAAGCACGGGCAGATGATCGGAGCGCTGCTCATTGTGGGTGGTGACCCAATCATCCCATTCCACCGCCTGCCCAATCCCACCGATGATGTGGATGGCGATGTGGCCTCTGATAGTCCGTATGCTACGCTGGGCGCTAATTACTTCATCCCGGATTGGCCGGTTGGGCGGCTGCCAGGCGAGAAGGGCCCAGATGCCGGCCTGCTGCTCGAGCAGCTTCGCCAGATGCAGCGTTATCATACCCGCCGAAAACAGAAGAAAACCTTCTTGGGCCTGGATTGGGGCAGCATGTTCTTGAGCCTGTTCCACCGGCTGGTGCCCGCGCCGGGCGAACCCAGCTTTGGCTATACCGCGGCGGTCTGGCGGCGCTCTTCTCTGGCTGCATTCCGGCCCATTGGCGCGCCGCATACCGTAAAGGCATCTCCGCCGGAGCACTCGGGCAGCGTAGACCGCGCCCGTATTGCGAAAACCAGCCTGGGATATTATAACTTGCATGGGTTGGAAGACAGTCCATCGTGGTACGGGCAGCGCGATCCTTCTGAACGGATCGATCCATCCCAAAAAGCTGAGCTGTCTGATTATCCCGTGGCGCTCTCGCCTGAGGATCTGCACCGCAATGGGAAGTCTCAGCGGGTAGTTTTCAGCGAAGCCTGTTATGGCGGGCATATTTTGGGCAAGGATGAAAATGAATCCCTGGCGCTAAAGTTCCTGGCAACCGGCGCGCTGGCGGTGATCGGCTCTACTGGCATCGCCTACGGCTCGGTCAACACGCCGCTGCAGGCGGCTGACCTGCTCAGCAATCTGTTCTGGCAGCATCTGAAAAACGGGTGTACGGCTGGCGAGGCGCTGGTCCAGGCGCGGATTGACCTGGTGCGCGAAATGGACCGCCGCCAGGGATTCCTGGATGGTGAAGATCAAAAGACGCTGATTTCTTTTGTGCTGTACGGCGACCCGCTGGCTGGCTGCGAAGGTTTCCAGGTGCGCAGTAAAAGCGCCGCTCGCCTGCGCGAGCACCCCTTGGTCAAGACCGTTTCTGACCATGCCGATGCCAGCATGGAACCTCCTCAAATTTCCAGCGATGCCATGCGCCGGGTGAAGAAGATTGTAGCTGAATACCTGCCTGGTGCGGATCTCACGGATCTGCACTTATCCCGCCAGTCGGCCCCGATGAATGGGGAAGCGGCGCCGCGCCGTAAACATATTCCCGCAGGCAGCGCCAACGGGCGGGTAGTGGTGACAGTCAGTAAGCAGGTTCAAACGGGGCAGCACGTGCATCGCCATTATGTTCGGCTTACGCTTGATGAAGGAGGCAAGCCAGTTAAGTTATCTACATCGCGCTAAACGAATCGCGACCTGAAATCCACAAGATTTTGCTTGGCAGGTTTGATAGTCTTGTCGTGCGATTCGTTTCAGACTTATTGGTATATCTCATCTCCCAGTGACCCCGGCTTTAGCAGAAGCCGGGGTTCGCTATATGGAGTGCTATAATCGATTTACATTGAATTCGATTCGGTAAAATAACCGGCAGCCGGGAGGTGAATGATGATTTCCAGCGAAATTGCGGGAGAGTCCAACCCTTCACAGCAGCCAACGATATTTATCCTGTCGGGTGGGGTAGGGGTCAGCGGCGAGCAGTTGGTAAACACGGTTCTGGCCCAGTTTCCTGGAAATAACGTTCTCGTCGAAATCATCGGAAATGTCAGAAGCTCTGAGCAGGTGTCTCTCGCGCTGGCGCAGGCCAGTAAGGTGGGCGGGCTGGTTCTTTACACCCTGGTGGATAGCCATCTGAACAGCCAGTTAGTGGAAGAAGCCCAGGCGCTGGGAGTCCAGACCATCGACTTAATGGGGTCGTTAATCGGCTGGCTGTCCTCGACCTTAAAACAGCAGCCTCTTCAACAGCCGGGGATGTATCGCCAGTTACACCGCGACTATTACGACCGAGTTGCCGCGATAGATTACACCCTGGGCCATGATGATGGCAAGAGCCCAGAAGGCTGGTCACAGGCTGAGATCATGCTGGTGGGGGTATCGCGCTCTGGGAAAACCCCGTTGAGCGTTTACCTTGCAGTGCTGGGATGGAAGGTCGCCAATTATCCCGTGGTTCCTGACCTGCCTGTTCCTGACGACCTCTTTGCCCTGGACCCTTCCCGGGTCATTGGCCTCACCATCGACCCGGAGCAATTGCTGGTCTACCGGCGGCAGCGCCAGGCGCGCCTGGGGGTTCGTGAACCCTCGGTGTACACGGATCTGGACGCCATTCGCGAAGAGCTTATGCAGGCCAAAAAGATATTCCGACAGGGGGGCTTCACCATCATCAACACCACCGATAGAACCATCGAGCAGAGTGCGGATGAAATTATCCGCATACGAGCCGGTCAGTCCATCTCTCACCCGTATTAATATTTTTCGACACTGACAAACAGGTTGGTAAACCGCCAAAAATCCTCTAAAAATTCTCATGAAGGTGAGGGGATAATTTTATAAACATTTTCCGTTGAACATCCTGTACCATGGAAGACGGGCTGCCCCAACCGCGCAGTGGAAAATCTTCTGGATCATGCGTACCAGCGACCAGCGCGCTCAGTCCCTGGATGGTCAATTCGCAGTTGGCTCCAGTCGCTTTTGTCACCAGCAGTTTGCCATCCGATGCTTCAAATCGCCATGCACCTTCGTTCCACGGGCAGAGCGAGTCAATGACCTGGGCCGTAAAGCTACCATTGCCAACATTCATCCCGCCAATTCTGGCAACGTCTAATACACGGCTCATCGCAGCCCGGTTGGGGGATTCGATGCGCAACTGCATATCTGCCAGCCAGGTTTCCGGGGTTTCATCTGCCGCCAGCCAAATTTCCGCGCGGTCTGCTTGATCGATATGGCGGGCAATCCAATCGAGCAGCAGGTAGCGCGCCCGACTGGTCTGGTAATAAAAACGCGAGGCGATAAAATTGAATGAAGTTGCATGCTCGCCCTGGAGGGCATACAGCATCATGCCTTCTATTTTCCCATCAAAACGTGCGGCAGCGACCCAGACGTTATTGCGCTTCGCCCGCGCCAGATCACCTGCATCAAAGACGGCCATGCCGTGGTGTTCCTGGCGCAGTTCCATCAGATACTGCCGGTAGGTCTCATAGGTATCTACCAGAGTCTTTAACTCGATTTCCCCTTCCAGGTCCCGTTTCAGAAGCGGGGCGAGATTTTGCGGTGAAAACCTGGCAATTTTTAACAAGGGAAAAGTGACGTATCCCAGGCGCTCATAGAACGATTCCCGGAAAGGATAAAGATTGGTGAATACTTTGCCGGCTTCTCGTTCGGCAGCCAGCAGGCTGGCCATCGCCTGGCGCACGTAACCCTTTCGCCGGGCAGCGGGCAGGGAAGATACACCCCATACGCCCGATGCCGGGTAGAGGGCTCCCCGCATATTCTGTGTCATGGCCGAACTGGATGCGATAGTAACGGGCTTTTCCCCTTCACATGCTGCATAGCAGGTAGCATGGCCGCGCGCGCTTACCCGCTCCATCCATTCCTCCCTGTTTTCGAAAGGTGGCGACGAGTGGAAGCAATATTGGCCTAATGTGTAGAATGCGTCAAACATTTCCTGCCCTTGTAGCTGCCGGATGGTAATGTTCATTTGTTTTCCTTTCATATCTCCCGTTATAAAATTTACTGAGGAGGATCAAACTCATTTTTTCCTGTTCGTGTCTATCCAAGTATACCTTTGTTCTTTATCGGTAGAAACCGGCTGAGTGAATAGGGTGAATCAATCTTGTGCTACTATATAGTTTAGAAAGGTGATCCCATGAATAGCCAATTCGAAATTCGCCCGTTCCCGGTCAAAGATGCCAGCCATGAGGGAAATTTAATGAGTTACTGGGCTGGCGACTACCCAGAAGATCGACGCTCCGCAAAGGCTGCCCAATGAATAAACCGGATAATCTATGGCGGCATCGCCGACCGGCGGTATTGATCATTGCGTTTTTGATTGCGGCGCTGCATATCTTTGGGCCTGGAAGGTATTTGCAGGGTGGTGCTCTTGACCTGTACTACAGCTTCTTCTCGGATATTACTATTCCATTTGGCTGCTATTTTCTACTGTACGCAGTCGAACGGCATATTCCCTTCCTAAGTCGCCGCGGTGTAAAGGCCGCTGTGGCGTTCCTCTTGCCTTCCACCGCCGAAACCCTTCAGTTCATTGGGATAGCACTGCTGGGCGCCACCTTCGACCCGCTGGATTATCTGGCATATTTTGCCGGTGCATCATCAGCTTTATTGTTGGATACCCTGGTACTGAAGATTTATCATAATCCGGGATGAATCACTGGTAATGCTGCTTACAATTCGCCTACGAGACAATATGGATCATTACGGAGAGAGTAATGGAAGAAAATCTAGAGAAAACACTGAATGCACCCGGTAAGCTGCCGGAGAGTGATGCCCAACAACCTGTTTCGGGATCGCAGGTGGATGAAGAACAGGTTATTTACAAGCGTGGGTTTGCTGTTGGCGTGGCTACGGAGAAGGATATCACCATCAACGGAGGCGGCGCTTTTGGGATTGCTGCTGGCCGTGATATGCAATTGACCAATGGCGGCGCGGTCAAGATCGCGGTTGGACGTGACCTTTATCTTTCCGACAGCGGTACAGGTCTTCAGGTGGTAAAGGGATCTTCGGAAATCACCGATAGTATTACGGGGGCCTCCATCTGTAATGAGGTAAATGCGAAAGGCAGCATCATAGGCGTGCTGATCTCCCGTAATGCCACGCTAGGCGAGGGCAGCAACGTCTTGCTGGGCACCAAACAGGCGGCGGTTTTCGGCGCCGTCTTTGGCGCCATCTTCGCGTTGGTCAGCTGGCTTTTAAGAAAGAAGAAATAACTATCCAACTGGCTATTGCATATTTTGCAGTATAGCAGTATTATAACCGAAGCGACCGATGGTCGCTTCGGGGTGCAATATGCCAAAAGGATTTCCGCTCACAGAAGAAGACCTGAGCCGGGTTCGCCACAATATTATCGATGCTTCGGTGTCCCTGTTTCTGGAAAAAGGCTTCCAGGAAACGAGCATGCAGGAAATTGCCCGGGCCGCCGGGATGGGAAAATCGACCCTGTACGATTATTTTCCCAACAAGGACGAAGTTCTCCTTGCCTATGTGGAAGATGTCTTCATGGGGCTGGAACAGCGCGTCCAGAAAATCAATGTGCAGGAAATTCCATCCGTTGAAAAGCTCCGCAAGGTGATGCACCTGCACCTGGAATATTTGCTGGAAAAAAAGGAACTTTATATCCGGCTTACCTTCGAGATCCAGCGGTTGGGGTTGGAGAGCCAGCGACGCATCCAGGCGAAGCGCCATGCTTACCAGGATCTGTTATGTGGGTTAATTGCAAGCGCAGTTGAGGAGGGCGCTTTCCGGCCTGTTAATGTATTGCTGGCGGCACGTACCATCATCGCGCTGCTGACCCCGGTGGCTTATACCACACGGCCCACCGGCACGCCGGATGAAATGCTGGACGAGGTCCTGGATATTTTTTATCACGGAGTGATCAAGCTGCCCGAGGAATAACTTAGCAGTGTAATTTAACTTGTGGGTTACCCCCAATCACTGTAAACGTGCGGCTTCAAAACCGCCAGGTCAGGGAGGGGCAGCAAGACAACAGCAGAATGGAGGTTTCTATGTCTACATTTGTACTCCCGATCTCTGACTCAAACGCCACGTTGGAAATGGTGGGTGGCAAGGGTATGTCGCTGGCAAAGATGGTCCGGTCCGGACTGCCCGTTCCTGGCGGGTTCCACATTACCACGGAGGCCTACCGCTGTTTTGTTGCTGAAAACGCTATTCAACCGCGCATTCTTGCCGCATTGGATAGCGTGGCTTCGACTAGCCCGAATGAAATGGAAGACATTTCTCAGCGAATCGGTCAGTTCTTTATGACCGGTGCCATTTCCCCGGAAATTGAATCGGCGATAACCACCGCTTACAACACTCTTGCACAAAAGACCACCGGCGAGCAGGCGTCTTCAGCGGTTGCTGTGCGCTCTTCCGCAACCGCTGAAGACCTGCCCGGCGCCTCTTTTGCAGGACAGCAGGAAACCTATCTCAATATCCGCGGCGTGAGCGCCGTGCTGGAGGCCGTCAAGAAGTGCTGGGCCAGCCTGTGGACGGCGCGGGCCATTGCCTATCGTGCCCGCCAGGGAATCGGCCCGGAGGCAGTCGCGCTGGCGGTGGTGGTGCAGGAGCTGGTCTTTGCCGATGCCGCGGGTGTGTTGTTCACCGCCAACCCTATCAGTGGCAGCCGTTCGGAGCAGATGATCACCGCCACCTGGGGGTTGGGAGAAGCCCTCGTCGGCGGGTTGGTGACGCCCGATACCCTGATAGTAGAAAAGACAGCGGGTAAGGTGCTCAGCCGGGAAACTGGCGAGAAACAGGTGATGACCGTGCGCGAAGCGGAGGGTACTGTCGAGCGGCCCGTTCCGGCCCACTTGCAGAAGGCCCCCGTTCTGTCCGACGCCCAGGCTGCGGAGCTGGCAGAAGTGGGGAGGCAGATCGAAGATTTGTACGGTATACCAATGGATATCGAGTGGACGCTGGCGGGCAGCGCGTTTGCCATCGTCCAGGCCCGTCCAATTACTTCGCTTTCGGAAACAGCGCAGCCTGGGCTGCCGTTGCAGTGGGAGCGCTCGAATCCTAAGGCCATCCTGGGGCGCGCCAGCTTCGCCGAATTCTTCCCCGATCCTGTATCACCCCTCTTTGCTACCCTGGCAGTCCCTATTGCGGCGGATGAGTCCCAGAACCTGACACGAAATTACCTCGGGCTCAAAGACTTACAAGTTTATGATTTCGAGGTGGTGAATGGATACATGTACCTTGGCTCTATCCTGACGCTGAAAACCATCGGGCCAATTTTAGCAGCCTCGGTTACGCAGGTTAAACGGCTGGCGCGCCTTGGCAAAGAACGCTGGCCGGTGGTGAGAGCCATGCTGCGTGATGTGGCTCAAAAATGGACACCGGGTTCTCCACGCGGTCTTGTCGCGATGCCCGCTTCCCAACTGCTTACAGGTGTGCGAGAAATATTCCGGGCCACCGTGGCATACTACAATGTGGGCCAGATTTACGCCATCCCCATGGGATCCACGAGCGAGCAGATATTCGCCCGTTTCTACAACCCGCTGGTGCGGCGAAAGACGGACCCCGAAATTTCCACATTCCTACTTGGTTTTGACACCCTCCCGCTGCGCGCCGAAAAGTCGCTGTATAACCTGGCGATGTGGGCCAAAGGACAACCCGCGCTGGCGGAATACTTATTGGACACGGCGGCGAGTGATGTTTGCGCTTCCTTGAAGTTGGACCTCGTGCCGCCCCCTCTGGCAGGTGAGTTCGCACAGTGTTTTTCCGCACACCTGGCCGAATTTGGACACACTATTTATGATCTCGATTTTGCCAAACCAGTCCCTGCTGATGCGCCAGAACCATTGATCGATGCGATCAAGACTTATCTATCTGGCAAAGGTATCGACCCGCATGAGCGCCAGCGGGCCCAAATAGAACGCCGCGAGCAGGCTGAGCAATTGATTCTTCAACGGCTTGATCCGCTGCGTCGCAAATATTTTTTGAAACTGCTTAAATGGACGCAGTCCTGCGCGCCTGACCGCGAAGACTGCATTGCCGATTTGGGTTTGGGTTACCCGGCGCTGCGCGCGCTGCTGGGCGAGCTGGGGCGGCGGCTGGCTGCCGGGGGGGCAGTTGCCCAGCCTGAGGATGTGTACTGGCTGGAAAATCAAGAAGTAGAAGCGATGGCCGCTGCTTTAGAAAAGGGTGAAGCCCTGCCTGTACTGATTGATTCGGTGGCAAACCGCAGGGCTTACTGGAATCGCATGCGCAGTATTACTCCACCACATACGATTCCGGTCAAGTCCTGGATGTCAAAAATGCTCGCGCACGACAATCCGGAAGGCGATACCCTGAAAGGCTACCCTGCGAGTGCGGGGAAAGTGACTGCGCGGGCCTGCCTGCTGCGCGGCCCCGACGATTTTGCAAAAATGCGTCCGGGGGATGTAATTGTGGCGGTGACCACCACCCCGGCCTGGACGCCGCTGTTTGCCATGGCCTCTGCGGTCGTCACCGACATCGGCGGGCCGCTTAGCCACAGTTCCATCGTTGCGCGCGAGTACGGCATCCCGGCGGTAATGGCCACTGGGGTCGCCTCGAAACGCATTCAGCACGGGCAGATGATCACGGTGGACGGATCGGTAGGGGTGGTAAACCTGCTGTAGGAGGCAGAATGGCTGCAGCTAACGCTCGTAAGAATACGCTTATTCTGGGTTTCACCCTGCTGGTGGTGATGCTTGGCTACGGCATGATCCTACCCATCCTGCCGTTCCTCATCAAAAAACTGGGCGCCAGCGGATTTGATCTGGGCGTCCTGGCCTCAACCTACGCGGCCATGCAGTTGGTGTGCGCCCCAGTCTGGGGCACCCTGTCAGATCGCATTGGGCGCAAGCCTGTGATGCTTATCGGCATCTTTGGTTATGCTGTCGCCATGTTTATCTTCGGTATCTCTACGCGCTTTTGGATGCTGTTCCTGGCTCGCACCGCTTCAGGTGTCCTTTCTTCGGCTGCCATGCCTACGGCGATGGCCTATCTCACTGACAACTTGCCCGAGAAGAAACGCAGTGGGGCCATGGGCCAGCTTGGCGCGGCGGTTGGGCTGGGCGTGGTGCTTGGGCCAATGTTGGGCGGCCTGTTATCCACCGATTCGCTTTCGCTGCCGTTCTTTATTGGCTCAGGGCTGGCCCTGCTGGCGCTGCTGTTCGTTTACCTGTTCCTACCCGAGACACACCCATCACAGCCTTCTGAAAAAACGCAAAAAGCCGAGAATTTTTGGCGCTGGCCGGTATTGAAAAAAATTCTCTTCAGTCCGGCAGGGATGCTGCTGTTTCTGGTGTTTATTATGAGCTTTGGCATGACCAACTTCCAGAATATCTCCGGCCTGTATGTGGTGGATAAATTCCAATTCGATACGCGTCAGGTGGGCGCCATCTGGATGGTGGCGGGCGGCGTGATGTTGGTAGGCCAGGGCGTGCTGACTGGCCTGCTGGCGAAGTACGTTGGCGAGGTAATGGTCGTCCGCCTGGGCCTGCTGTTAGGGGCCCTTGGTTTTGCTGCCCTGCTGTTCGCGAATGGTTTTGTTTCTATCCTGGTTCTGTCTGGGATTTTTATGCTGGCAGTCGCTCTGATTGGCCCGGCGTTAAACGCATACCTCTCCTCCTTTGGCGGGGAGCATCAGGGCGCGCTGATGGGCCTCAATATGGCTTTTGCCAGCCTGGGGCGGGTCTTTGGTCCGCTGTGGGCCGGCTTCATATACGATATTAATATCGCTTACCCCTTCGCCAGTGGAGCGGTGATCCTGTTCGCAGGTTTTGTCTTCAGCCTACTCGGTTTGCGCGCAGTAAACCCTGGGACGACCGAAAAGGCCGAGGGCCTCAAAGGAGCTTAGTGGAGTGTATCCGGATGCGCAGTTGGAACCAGAACGCGTGAAGGCACACCCTGGCTCGTACAGCCTTGCGGATCTAAACTATAATTCTCTGCATGGAAACAGCTCAACTCGACCCGGAACGCCAGATAAAGGCGAAAGCATATTCCCGTATCAGCCGCCGATTGATGCTGGTTGACCTGGCCATCACCGGCATTTACGCATTCGCATGGCTAGCTTTTGGCTGGTCCACCGCGCTGCGCGATGTACTGGCCGGCAGTACCACCAGCCCGTGGCTGCTGGTGCTGCTGTATGCCGCCGTTTTTGGCGGGATTTATTTTGTGATCGATCTGCCGCTATCTTACTATTCTGGTTTTGTACTCCCACATAAGTTTGGGCAGTCTACCCAGACTGTGCGCGGCTGGGTGACCGATCAACTGAAAGGTATTGCCATTGGCGCGCCGTTGGGCGCCATTATACTGGAAGTAATTTACGCATTTCTACTCGCCTTTCCGGAAACCTGGTGGATCTGGGCGGCGGTGATCCTGCTGGGGTTCAACGTGCTGCTCGCCAACCTAGCTCCAGTCCTTCTCTTCCCCATCTTTTACAAATTTGTGCCCTTAGGCGATGAGTACCAGGATTTAAAAGAACGCCTGGTCCGCATGTTTGAACGCGCTGAGACTCAAGTCCAGGGAGTATATAAGTTCGACATGAGCCGGCGTACCAGGTCCGCCAACGCGGCCCTTACGGGGCTGGGCTCCACCCGGCGGATTATCCTCGGTGATACGCTGCTCAATTCGTTCACTCCCGATGAGATCGAGACCGTCCTGGCCCACGAATTGGGCCACCACGTCAATAAGGATATCCCCCTCTCCATCGTTGTTGAGACTCTTACCACTGTGCTTGGCCTGTTCCTGGCCTCGAAAGCGCTGCAATGGGGTGTGGATTACTTCAGCTTGAAGGGTGTGGGCGACATTGCCGGGCTGCCCCTCTTCATGCTGGTGATCGGCCTCTACGGGCTGGTGACCATGCCGCTTTCCAATGCCTTCTCGCGCTGGCGCGAGCGCCTGGCTGACCGCTATGCGCTGGAGAGTACGCGTAAGCCCCAGGCCTTTGCCTCGGCGATGACGCGCATTGCCAACCAGAACCTGGCGGAAGTAGATCCCGAACCGTGGGTGGAGTTTCTGCTCTACTCTCACCCTGCACTGGAGAAACGGATTAAAATGGCACGCCAGTTTTCATCATCGTAAGTGATGTTTACTCAAATTTAACCGAACCAACGGGCCGAATCTCGTATAATCATAAAGAATTGATATAACCAAAAAATAACTCGATTGCGCATCTTTTTTCAATCGAAACGTTAGGTTTTGGGGATTTACCGAGGGCGGCTTGAGCATTCGGCTAAAGGTTATTCTTCCTTATCTATTGCTGACCCTGATTGTAGCGGTTACGGGTGTGTATGTTGTCACGCGCCTGGTGGCCAGCTCGCTGACGGAGCGCCTGACCAACCAGCTGCTCGAGTCTGGGCGGGTGGTTTCAGATGGTATGGCCCGTCAGGATATGAGCCACCTGGAAGCCATCGGTGTGATCGCTTACACCAGCGGTATGGCCGAGGCGCTTAACGAAGCCAATCGGCAGATGGTGTACCAACTAGGCTATCCGGCTGCCGTCAGCCAGGGCATCGAGAGCCTGATCATTGTCGACAGCCAGGGGCAGGAGCGCCTCTTCCTGGTGCGCCAGCCCGATGGCTCGTACCAGAGCTTTTCTGACATGGGTACCGGCTCGATCAACCTGGTGCAGCGACTACTCAAAGCCCCCTCTTCTTCCATCTCTCTAGCGCGTGGGATTGGCAAGAACCCGGTCAATGACCACTACTACTATTACACTGCCGCGCCGGTTACGCTGAATGATAAAGTGGCCGGGGTGGTGATGGTTGGCACTTCGCTCGACACCATTGCTCCCTATCTCAAAAGCATCTCCCTGGCCGATGTGATCATCTACTTTGATCAGGGCAATGCCATCTCGACCACTCTGGGCGCGATGAATAAAGATCGCGCCTTTATATCCAGCCTGTCAATTCCCCTTGAGAACTATCTGGAGATTCTCTCCACCCGCGATGTCGTCACTGGCGAGACCATTGAGGTTGATGGGCGCTCGTACAACCTGGCGCGCGGGGCGCTGCGGGTCAGCGGGGAAAATATTGGCGCGTTTGCTGTGACCCTGCCGCTCAATTTTGTGCTCCAAAGAGGCGCGGACAGCCGCAACCTGTACGTGGTGCTTTTCCTGGTGGCTATGTTGGGTGTGATTTTGATGGGCTACCTGATCTCGCGCCTGATCATTAATCCGCTCTATAAACTGGTCGGCGCGTCACAGGCCATTGCTGATGGCAATCTGAGCCAGCGCAGCGGAGTCAAGAGTAAGGATGAGATTGGACTGCTGGCGAACACCTTCGACACGATGACCACCCGCCTGCAAACGCGGACGGCTGAGCTCCGCCGCACGTACCGGATTTTGGAACAGATGGATCGTACCAAGTCTAACTTCATTGAGGTGTCGGCCCACGAACTGCGCACGCCCTTGACCATTATCAGCGGCTATACCGAGATGCTCAAGATGCATTCATCAGATGATCCCGACATGCTCGTTCTGGCGAAGGGGATTCTGGAAGGCTATGAACGCATTATTGGGATTGTCAACAGCATGCTGGATGTATCTAAGATTGACAGCCAGACGCTGAAAATCAGCCGCTCACCGGTTCAGGCCAACTTGCTGATCTACCGGGTGGAGAAAAATCTGCAGCAGCCCCTGGAAGAGCGCAAGATCAAGTTTGTGGTTCATCCCAATCTAGACCAGCTGCCACCCTTCTGGGCTGACCCCGAACTGCTCAACAAGGTCTTCTACCAGATTATCATCAATGCCATCAAGTACACGCCAGACGGCGGCGTAATCCGCGTGAACGGGCGCATGCTCAATCACGCGGGCAAGAGCGAAATCGAGCTTGTGGTACGTGATACGGGTATTGGCATTGCTCCACAGCACCAGGAGTTGATCTTTGAAAAATTCTTCCAGACTGGTGAAGTGCGTTACCACTCTTCGGGCAAAACGAAGTTTAAAGGGGGCGGGCCGGGGTTGGGGCTGGCGATTGCCAAAGGCATAGTCGAGGCTCATCATGGTCGCATCTGGGCGGTGAGCCCGGGGCACAACGAAGAAACTTGCCCAGGGAGCGCTTTCTACGTACGCCTGCCTTGCGAGGAGCCCAAGGCATGAGCTCGAACCCTGTCTCCAAGGGAAAGGGTACCTGGCCTAACCGGTGGCACACTCCTGAAAAGGTTTCCATCTGGGAGTGGCTGGTGTTTGCCAGCCTGCTTGCCCTGGGCGGCGTCTTGATGTGGATTGCCGGGCAGTTTGCGCTGCAAATGCCGCGCACCTGGCAGATCGATGACACGAATATGGAGTCCAAGCTGAACCCCAATGATGCGTACGCGGTGTACCACCAAGAACAGGAACTCCGCCTGGCTGCCATTCGCACCGATATCCCAAATTTGCTGATCACACCGCAAGAGTCCGAACTGGATTCTGGTCCGTTCTCGCCGCCCCCAGTCGTAGAATTTATTAAGCCTGAGCACATTGTGACTACTACGCCGTTTCCCATCTTCACTATGACGACGATTCCACAAACGACCAGTCCCACGGCATCCACCACGACCGTACCGGCTGTGGTTCCCAGCCAGGCCCCTACCCTTGCTGTGGAGCCAACTGAGACGCCCTGGCCGACCAGCACGTGGTGGTGGCCGACCCAGGCGCCCACTGGCACGCCGACGCGCACAGCCACCACCGTTCCTACTCGCACGGCGACCCGCACGTCCACCGCCGTTCCCAGCCACACCCCTACCACGGCCATCCCCGCGACGCCCACCCGCACCCCAACGCTGACGCCGATGCATACCCTGACCCTTACGCCAACCCCCAGCCAGACACTGGCGCTGGTCCATACCCAGACACATACGCCCACCCCCAGCCAGACGCTGGCGTTGGTCCATACTCAGACACATACGCCTACACCTACCCCCAGTCAAACGCTCAGCCCCTCCCCGAGCGCGACCGGGGCAGCCACGGTCACGCTAACACTGACATCCACGCCTACCTCGACTTCAACCGCGACTGGCACACCCACGCCCACGCCCACGCCCACGCCGACCGCCACACCAACGCTCACCCCGACTCCGACCGCGACCCGCACGCCCACGCCGACTGCTACCACCCAGGCTGGTGCCTTTTGCCCGATTACCGGGTCGAATAACTACATTATCCCGCCCGGCGGATGTACGGCGACGTATTACACAACCGCCCAAGGCGCCATCCTCACGTTGAATCTGATCGACCCGGGCAACCTGAACGTCAACTGGTACGGCCTACCGGAAAACCAGAACACCGGCGCTTGTGGTGCGCAGGCTTCAAACCTGACCCGAGGCAATCCCCTCAACAATATTGCCGTGGCCAAAAGATTTGGCGCCACCACGCTGACCATCGGCAATGCGAGCACGAGCGCGGTGAGGATTTATATCACCATCAATGACTGGACCACTGGCGGCTGCCAGTAAGGTTAATCAGAGGAAAAACTGGGCTGCCGCCGCTATTCGCAGTAGTGGACACCGGGCGCTTGCCCGTATTGCTCAGTGATGGTTGACCCACGCAACGATGCTGTGGCTCATCTTGTCAGGAGCGGTAGAAAGTGAAAGGTGCGGGGCTCAATGGTTAGGATGAGTGCAATGGCGGGATACCCACCACCAAGTGGATTGATTGAGGGGGAACTCAGGATGCCGGCGATTGTGTACATGCCGGAAGCATCGCGGGGAACAGCCAGCCTGACCGTTACTGTATGGCTGGCAGAGGGCGCGAGATCGCCAAGGTCGCAGGTATAGATCGAACGAATCTGGGTACAGTGCGTGCCAGCGCTGGAGGTGGCGGATTGAAAACTCAGCCCGGCGGGCAGCTCAATGTTATTGGTGATATTTCAGCCGGTGATGTACTCTAATAAGTGATCGTAAGATCGGTAGTGGTATTGACAGACGCTGATGAATCAACGCGCGCGGTTAGCCTACCGCGCGCGTTGAGGAGTGCCTTACTTCAACTACGATTTGATCAGCGCAGGTCGAACCGGTCCAGGTTCATCACCTTGGTCCAGGCGGCGACAAAGTCGCGCACGAACTTTTCCTGGGCGTCGTCACAGGCGTAGACTTCCGCCAGGGCGCGCAGTTGCGAGTGCGAGCCAAAGATCAGATCGACGCGGGTGGCGGTCCATTTGGGCGCGCCGGTGGCCCGATCGCGGCCTACGAACAATTCGTTATCTTCGTTGGAAGTCTCCCAGGCTGTGCCCATGTCGAGCAGGTTGGCGAAGAAGTCATTGGTGAGCGTCTCGGGCCGGTTAGTGAAGACGCCGTGCGACGTTTTCTTGAAGTTGGCGTTCAAGACGCGCATCCCACCCACCAGCACCGTCATTTCAGGGGCGGTTAGGGTCAGCAGTTGGGCGCGGTCCACCAGCATTTCCTCAGCCGGTAAGAGGTGATTGGCCTTGAGATAATTACGGAAACCATCCCCGGATGGTTCCATGTAGGTAAAGGACAGCACATCGGTTTGTTCCTGAGAAGCATCCGTGCGCCCGGGCGTGAAGGGAACGCTGACATCGTAACCGGCATTTTTCGCCGCCTGTTCAACGGCTGCGCATCCGCCTAACACGATCAGATCAGCCAGCGAAACCTTCTTTCTACCTGCCTGCGCACTGTTGAACGAATGCTGGATTCCCTCCAGGGTTTGCAGCACCTTCTGCAGTTGTTCCGGCTGGTTGACTTCCCAGTCCTTCTGCGGCGCGAGGCGAATGCGCGCCCCATTTGCACCGCCGCGCTTGTCGGAGCCGCGGAAGCTGGCTGCCGACGACCAGGCTGTGTAGACCAGTTCCGAGATCGACAGCCCCGAAGCGAGGATTTTTGCCTTGAGCGCCGCGATGTCAGCCGCATCGACCAGTTCGTGATCCACTGCAGGCACGGGGTCCTGCCATACCAGTTCTTCTGCCGGAACTTCCGGGCCGAGATAACGTACGCGAGGGCCCATATCGCGATGGGTGAGCTTAAACCAAGCCCGTGCGAAGGCATCGGCAAACTCCTGCGGGTCTTCCAGGAAGCGCCGGGAAATCTTTTCATATGCCGGGTCAAAGCGCAGGGCCAGGTCGGTGGTCAGCATGGCCGGTACGTGCCGCTTGTTCGGGTCATGCGCGTCTGGTACGGAATTGGCGCCCATGCCGTGCTTGGGAATCCACTGGTGCGCGCCCGCCGGGCTCTTGGTCAGCTCCCATTCGTAACCGAACAGGTTCCATAAGAAGTTGCTACTCCAGCGGGTGGGCGTGGAGGTCCAGGTGACTTCCAGGCCGCTGGTGATCGTGTCGCCGCCCTTGCCTGTGCCGTAGGTGCTCTTCCAGCCCAGGCCTTGCTCGGTGATATCCGCGGCTTCTGGTTCTGGACCTACGTGCGATGCAGGACCTGCGCCGTGGGTTTTACCAAAAGTGTGCCCGCCAGCGATCAGCGCGACCGTTTCTTCATCGTTCATCGCCATGCGCGCGAATGTTTCGCGAATATCCCGGGCAGCAGCCAGCGGATCGGGGTTGCCGTTGGGACCTTCGGGGTTCACGTAGATCAGGCCCATCTGCACTGCAGCCAGGGGATTCTCGAGATCCCGTTCGCCGCTGTAGCGTTCATCTTCCAACCATTTCCCCTCTTTGCCCCAGTAAATATCTTCCGGAGGCTCCCAAACGTCTTCGCGCCCTCCGCCGAAGCCGAAGGTCTTAAAGCCCATCGACTCCAGAGCACAGTTACCCGCCAGCACCATCAGGTCGGCCCAGGAAATTGCCCGGCCGTACTTCTTCTTGATTGGCCAGAGCAGGCGGCGTGCCTTATCGAGGTTGGCATTGTCAGGCCAGCTGTTGAGGGGTGCAAAGCGCTGCGTGCCTGCTCCCGCGCCCCCGCGTCCATCATTGACACGGTATGTTCCCGCGCTGTGCCAGGCCATGCGGATGAAGAGCGGTCCATAATGGCCGAAGTCCGCAGGCCACCAATCTTGCGACTGCTTCATCAGTGTGTTGATATCATTCTTCACCGCCTGCAGGTCGAGCTTCTTGAACTCTTCCGAATAGTTGAATTCCTCGCCCATTGGATTGGACAGCGCAGAGTGCTGGTGTAGGATGCTGATGTCCAGTTGGTTCGGCCACCAATCGCGGTTGCCTGTGCCTCGCCGAGACGGCTGATGGGCCGACCCCATGCTCAGTACCGGATTATTACTCGCTTCAGTCATATGTTTTACTCCTTTTTATCCGTTCAGTTTTCAATACAATTCGGGCAGAGCCCCTTAAGGTAGACATTCTTTTGCACAATTTTGAACTGGTGCAGTCCCTCAATCAGGTTTGCATCATTGCTCACTGGAAAGTTGTATATCATTCCACACGCTACGCATAGGAAATGCCCGTGATCATCCAGATTGATATCGTAGCGCATCTGCGCTTCGTCAATTTCTATCACTCGAATTATCCCAGCCTCTACAAAGATATGCAGGGTGTTATATATAGTCGTTCTGGAGAGGGATGGAATCACAGGCGAAAGGGCGCTGTAAATATCCTCCGCAGTTGGGTGACCTCCGTTCTGATTCAAGTATTCCAGCACTTTGAGGCGTTGGAAAGAAGGCCGTATGCCTTTAATCTTGAGTTGGTTGATGAAGAACGTTGTGGATGTTTCCATGCCCTAGTAAATTCCGATAATTGAAATCATTTCAATCTTATAATATATTAAATATTGTACTTTGTCAATAAATGATACCATATACAAAAACGATTTGCTCCCAGGTAAACCATTCTGAGTAATCTATGGAAACGAAGTTAATGCACAAGCCCTCACGGTTTTAGCCTGTGATACCAAAGATCAGAAATTGTCCAGAAGATGAATTCGATCTGGAGAATTTCTGATCCTACTGACGCATGTTCATGACCAGCGGCTGCTCGCTGGACATTAATCTCATGGCCTCGCTTTATTTAGTCTGTGCGGGCTTAATCGACGCAACTAGCAGAGGGGCCTTTCCTGCCTTTGCATAGTAATTGCCAAACCGTATGGTGAGCGGCGTCTGGTCTTTCAGCAAATCCTGGACAAATGGATACGACAGCGGCTGGTAAAGCAGTTCTGCCTGGATGGTGAATGGCCCCTGGGCGCCCTTAACAGGGATGCGGTAAGTCACCACATCACTGCCGCTGATAAAGTTCGGGTCCTCAGCAGCTTTTCCGTAGACGGCAATGTCTGGCGGAAGCTGCTCCTTTTTCGCGCCTTCAGGGAGCAGGCGATTATCTTTCAAGTACTGCCCGGCGCGCAGCAGCGTGTAGGTAACCTTGCCATCACTGTCTCCCATGATGGGCTCATAAATTTGCACCTGATCTTCCAGGGTGATGACATCATAATGCGGCTCATATGTGGTGGGATCAATATCCGCGGCATTGCCAGTGATTGTGCCATCATCCTTTGGCTGGCCTGATTGAAAAACCACTTTCCCGGTTGAGTCGGATACGGTGACGTGCAGCCACGCGCGCCGGGTGGGGAAGCTGGTGGGGAATTTATGCCCGGTTGATGAAGTTACTCGAAGGCTGGCAGTCAAAACTTCCCCCTCGGTATCGAATCTTTCTATCATTAGCTGCGCCGTCTGGTTTTGGATCTGATCAATCACCCGCACCCGGGTATCGTTAAAGTGAGCCACCTCTGCGGTAACGCCCAGATCTTCCGCATGATCCGCCAGCATCTGCGTCATGAAAGCATTCCCGCCTACGAAGAAATGCTGATAGAAAGGCGCGCGCTTGTCCAAATTTCCTGGGATGATAGAGATTACGACACCGCCCTTAGCTTTTGGCATGTGGCAGCTCTGGCAAGAAATTTTCTCCGCGCCGTATTGGCTGTGCTCCCATTCTGTGTACGGAGTCTGCTCTGGAAATTCTCCCGCAACCTTGCCCTCGGCATCAACGTAGGGTGTATAGAGATTGTGGCAGGTGCCGCAGTGCTCGGATGTACCGATATGCGTGCTGTAGATCGGGGTGTAACCGCTGATCCCCTGCATCTGCTCGGCAACTGGCTGCTCGTACGGGCCAAAGATCGGGCGGTCAGGCACATTTGTTTTTGTATCAACGATGTAGCCGCCGCTGAAACTCATTTCCTGTCCAAGGTTATCATCCTGCACCTGGTGGCATAATGTACATGATACCCCATCAATTGCCGCCTCGTGCAGAGGGTGATTGGGGTCATAAAAGCCATCACCTAAGGCCGCCACAGGCAGATTATCGGTGGTCGCCTGGGTCTTTCCCATTGGCATATGGCAGGTAGTACATTTCTCCTCAATATCACTTTTGAGATGCGGCAAACGCGCTACTTCCGAACTGACCTTGGCCTGCCAGACGGGGTCTTTAGCGGCGTTAGCCATCATTGTCGAGCGCCACATATTGGGCATAGACACGTCAGCGCCCGTCTCATCCTTTAACGCAGTATGACAGGTGGCGCATATCCCTGGCCCGGAGAAATCAGTCGTAGCGAAGGAAGAAAGAACCATGCCCTTCTTCGCCTGTACATGTGAATTCTGGCTGGTAGGCGTTGGCCGGTTTGCGGTTGCTCCACGGCACCCGGACATCCATGCAGCCAATAGTAGAACGAGTAGGGCAAATAACGAGAAGCGGTATCTCCAGCAATTCATTTTTTCCTCTTCTAGAACAATGGGTAGAATATTTCAAACGTCCTGAAATCGAACGATGTGCTTCGTACAGAAACAAGTCGGTGATTCTTACCCAATTTATTCGTGCATATTACAAGTATACATTAGCTTGTGGTTTCTATCACAATGCTGCTAAAAAGGCGGCAAACGTGATAAGATATTTTTCTATAGATGTTATAGCTTACATTCTCATAATAGAGCAGGCAACATGAACAAAATTGACCTCACCTCAACTGTTACCCTAAACAATGGGCTTCGCATGCCCATCATTGGCCTTGGGACATTCCAGTCCAACTCGGGCGATGAGACGCGCAATGCCGTTCGCTGGGCGCTGGAAGCTGGATATCGCCACATCGATACTGCCGCAGTTTATGGCAACGAGCAAGACGTTGGCAAAGGAATCCGCGAGAGCGGTGTGCCGCGGGAAGAGGTTTTCGTCACTTCGAAACTGTGGAATCACGATCATCTTAATGCGGTTCATGCTTTAGAGGAAAGCCTCCACCGCCTGGGCATGGATTATGTTGATCTTTACCTGGTACATTGGCCGATAAAAGACACCCACGTGGAAGCCTGGCAGGGACTGGTGAGGATTTACGAGACAGGCCGGGCGCGGGCAGTGGGAGTCAGCAACTATACTCCTGCTCATATTGAAGAAATTCTTCAGGTATCTTCCCTGATCCCTGCAGTCAACCAGTTTGAAATTAGCCCCTTCCTCACACGCCAGGTTGTGGTAGATCATTGCGCGAAAAATAATATTCAGGTGGAGTCTTACAGCCCGCTGGCACGCGGTAAGAGGTGGGACAGCCCCATCATCGTCGACCTGGCGCAGCGCTATGGCAAGTCTCCAGCTCAGGTGATGATTCGCTGGGCGCTCGAGAAACGTTATGTTGTGATCCCCAAGTCGGTTCACCGCGAGCGCATTTATGAAAACGCTAATGTTTTTGATTTCTCATTGTCAACTGAAGATATACAGCGCCTGGACGCCCTGAACGAAAACGCTCGCACCATTAACCCGCCCTGGATGCGGGGGGAATGGGAGTGAACCCTTTGTTAATGCGTTTTCCTTCTGACTCGCCAGATGCGTTGTGATACATTATCGCTGGCGCGTGCGTGGTCATACTCCTCACTGACATACTCGTCAGCTATATAATTGTCCGCCTGTTTCTCCGCATCCGCCGGTTTACACAAATGGAGCATTCCTCGAGCCTATAAATATTTGAAAACGCCTTCTGAAGTGCTCATCCTGGCTTAGGAAACCTCCTGATTTCAGATGGGCGTTTTATATTTTATTCCCGGGTATAATAAGACCCTATTCAACCAGGAAATATATCAGGAATAAAGCGGTAATTTGGGGGTTTACCAATAACGTATGGATGAAATTGAGGCTCCACCAAGCGCCTATCAACAAGTGAGCAAAAAGACTACCCGTGGCATAGGCTGGAACTACCTTACCTTTGGCGTAAGAAAGCTACTGAACCTTATCGCCATATCCATACTTGCCCACCTTTTATCACCTGAAAACTTTGGGCTGGTGGCGCTCGCTACCCTCACCATGGATTACCTATCCATCCTTAGCGATCTGGGATTGGGCGCGGCTATTATTCAACGCAAAGACTCAATTGATGAATCTGCCAATATAGCGTTCATTCTGAACTTCATTGCTGGCATTTTCCTTACTATTCTTACCTACCTGATTGCCCCTCTTGCCGCCGATTTCTTCCGCGATCAGCAGGTGATCCCTGTTCTGCGCTGGCTGGGCCTGACATTTGTCATCGCTTCACTTGGGTCCATCCATAATGTCCTGCTCCAGCGCAACCTGGATTTCAAAAAGAGAATCATACCCGACGTTGGTAACTCCGTATCCAAAGCTGCTGTTTCCATCGTGTTTGCCCTCACCGGGTTTGGCGTTTGGGCGCTGGTGATTGGACAATTGGTTGGCACGGCGGTCGGCGCTGTGCTGTTATGGATCGTCCAACCCTGGAGGCCGCGTTTTCAGTGGAATACCGGAATTGCCAGGGAGCTGCTTAAGTACGGGCTGTCGATCATGGGCATGCACGCCGTCACGATCTGGGAAGACAGCTTCGACTACCTTGCGATTGGCCGAATTTACAATTCGACCCTGTTGGGCATTTATTCCATCGCCTACCGCTTACCGCAAATGATGGTCATCAATATTCTGTGGGTGATGACGGCTGTCATCTTCCCGGCTTTTTCCTCGATCCAGGATGATCGTGAAGCGATGAAAAAGCTCTTCCTTTCCATTATGCGTTATGTGGAGATTATCGTCACGCCGATCTGTATCGGATTGTTTATTGCCGCGGACCCCATCATCCGGGTTGCTTTTGGTGAGCAGTGGGTTGAGGCCATTCCTGTCTTGCGTGCATTAAGCCTTTACGCGCTGGTGATTTCGATTGGTTACCATGTGGGCGACATCTATAAAGCCGTTGGACGCCCCGATATTCTCCTGAAGTTAGCGATCCCAATATTGATTATCCGCACCACTGCTTTGTGGATCGGGGCGCAGTACAGCATCCTCGGCGTAAGTATTGGCCATGTCATCGCGTCACTGATTGCCCTGGTGATCCAGATGACCGTAGCTTCGCGGTTTGTTCAAATCACTATTTGGGATATCATAAAACAACTTAGAGCATTTATCGGCGGCGTGGTGTTAGCGCTTTTTGCGCTCCCGGTCCTTTATCTTACTCAGGGAGAGGCGCCACTTGTTCGCCTCATCCTTGTTGCCATAGCTGGCGCAATAGGGTACCTGGGCAGTCTATGGTTTGTCGAGCGAGAGAGCTTGCTTAAAGCTCTTGAGATGATTGGCATTAAAAAAGCCGCCAAATATAGGGAAAGTAGCACGTAATAAGTCCAGGCAGCAATCCGTCTTAATTTCAGCCAGGCGTGTTCTTCAGCCCTCTTCTTAGATAACGGCACAACATCCTTTCAAAATATTCCCGAATCCAAGGCGCCACCAGGAATAATGCTGCCTGGTTATGCCATGAACGGCCAGATCTTAAGAGTTCTTCATTCATACGCCATTTCATCAGCACGGTAAGCGCGCAGAATAAGCAAAGCATGGGGTCAGGTTCATGTAAATCAACGCAGTATCCGCTGAGCACAGCCCGTTCGTACCGTTGTTGCAGCGATGGCCTGAATAAAATCCCCTGTAACATGACCTGTTCTTTTCGAGTCATCGGGTATACCAGCATCGTTGACAGATCCTGGTATCCTGGGCCTATCTCACCCCAATTCGGGTCCAATGCGCCAATCTTCCCATCCGCTGTGATAAATACGTTCCCCGGCTGGTAATCATGGTGCAGAAAGGTAAGCGGCACTTCATCTGCCTTAAGCCTTTCGTACAACCGCAAAAAAAGATCGCGTGGGCGATCTAACGATCTTTTTACCATATCTTCCAGTGCAGCCACTTCCATCGTAATGGTTGCATCCAGCTTAAGACTTTCCAGGCTTGCTGTTGTTTGAGATCGGTAGTGGTCATGGATCACCTTCAACCACTCTCCGGCGCGTTTTAGCTCTATTTCTAACTGCTGCCAATTCTGGCTGCTTCCCAGCATTACCGCCGGTTTCATAATCTTCACCTTTAGCATCTGGATAGGAATTTCTTCTATCATCAATGCATGATATTCTGGCAGCACTGCCCCCGGACGGATGGCGAACAACCCCGGGTTCCCTGAGCAAGCAATGGCTTTTGCTATGGCATCCATTCCCACAAACTCTTTCTGGATAACATCGCCAATGTGTTCCGATTCGATGGCCTCAGATAGTGAACGCATCCATGATTCACGCGGAATCTTCACCAACAGCGGTTGTAAACTGCCATCCATTCTCTTCATCCAAAACCGAAACATAAACGAATACCGGCGGTCCAACCGGTCCGGTTCGATTTCTGCCAGTTTGCTCCCGCGACCATAAATCTCCGGAATTTTGCAGGCGATGGTGTGAGTCAGTTGTTGAATGAGCGCGGATTCGGATGGATTCATCGGAATACCTTACTCAATTTCAATCGAAAACAACAGGTAGATGCCATTGTCATTTTTCCCCTCGAACGCCAGATGAATTGGCTTTCCTGTTCTTACATCAACAATGTTTACCCCGACCATGTATCTTCCTGCATTCAGTGCGGATGGAAATTGGCCCCAATAGGAAACCTGATAACCAGGCGCTTGTTCAGGATATACGTCTGCCGGAAGCCAGTTGGAGATTTCGGTAGGAACACGCTCCTGGAAGACTGTCCTGCCTGATCCATCAACGAGAAAAATGAACAGTTGAAATTCCTGGCCCATTTTGGGGTAGCTGGGTGCAAGGCCCAGATTTTGCCATTCCATCTTCGTTTCAAAATTGCGCTGGTTTAGCTGAAAATGGATCTGGTGCAGGTAATACCGGTAACCGGCGGGGATCATCATCCTTTCCAGTTCTTTCACTGTGTAATCCCAACGGTTATTGTGCACGATGCTGCCGTGCGTTTTTTGCAGCAGCCAAATCGCATCTTCTCGTTCTACTTCTTGTGGCTGGCACAACTCGAACACGACCGGGGCGTTTTTCCAGGTACGCAAAATTTCATCCCCGATTTTTTCGAACAGTTGCTCGCCCTCCCTGCCAAGGCAGTCGTGGCGGAACCCCACATCGCTGCGCCGAAACCGCACGTATTGAGTCGACTGCACAATACCGGCATACGGCATCAGCAGTTGTGTCTTCTGGAAACCCGGATATGAGTAGTTCACGGAAGCGGTTGAGCCATCCGGCATCCTGCAAAGGTGCCCTTCGAAAGACCCTCCGATGAACATATCCACCAGCCGCCTGCGCGCCTGACCATCGATTGTGGTAATGGATGCAGGCGTTGCTGTGCCGTTCGCATAATCGGATTCCCACTGATAGTCCCAATCGGTTTGTTGGTCGTTCCAGCTCCATTCGTTAAAGTTGCCGTAGCCTGAGATATCTATAAAAGCGATGTCCGGGTTTCCATCATAAACACGTACCAGTTTATTAATAAAATCGCCCCATTCCGCCTGGTAAACACAGTTCGCATAGTCTGGCTCTCCGGTTGAAAGGATTCGCGCCCCCTCATTGATAACCCATTCAGGCACCTTATTCCCATCATAGCCCTCTCCCACAACTGTATAAACGCGGAAAGAAAACTGCTTTCCAGCTTCCACGGCGTTTCGCATCTGCTCATCAAGCGGTTCCCACTCGAATACCCCTTTTGCCGGGTGAAGCTCTGACCAGGCAATTTCCCGCCGGTTTGCGTACGCCACCGTCTCTGGAAAGTTCATGATGCCATAGCGCTCTGGGCCATCTTGCCATCCCATTCCCGGGTTGACGAGATAATCCGTTGATAGAATTGGGCTCACGTTGATTTCCTGAACCTGATGCTCTTTCGGTTGCTGCGTCACTTTGGGCGTGTTCTCTGGCCCTGGTTTGACCTCACCCAGTAGCGGCGTAGACTGCACGGGCGTACACCCCACAGTGGAGCTGCATAGCAGCAGAATGATTATGGTGAGGCTGTGAATGAGAGCGGATATTTCTGGGTGCATCTGGTATGGCTATCTTCCTCTCACCCAATGTTTTATCTTAGCAAGCGTTCTCCCCATTGAAACTTTGCCAATAAACCGGGGGAACGTATCCGTTGCGTTCACAAAAATTCGCCGGATTGCCAGTGGATCTTGCCTGACTTCTTCATGCGTGGAACTTCCTCCCGCCAGGGAAAATGCCACTTCATAACCCGCCTGCCGTACCAGGCGCTTTACATCGCTAGAAAAGTCTGCTTCCCGTCCATTTGGATATGCAAATCCTATCACGGTTCTTTTAATTTCATGTTCAATTTTTTGCTTTGACCTGACTAATTCTGTCTCCACTTGAGAAAGGGTCGTGCTGGTCAGAATTGGGTGGCTTTCTGTGTGCGAACCAATTTCGATCCCGTTCTGGCTTATTTCACGAACCTGATCCCAAGACATATACAGGCCTGAAAAGGCAGCTTCTGGCACAGTTACATCCAATGCCTTCGCTAGATCCGCAAGCGCACGCGGTTTATCTGCCTCCCCAATTTCCTTAAGGCAGTTATTCCACTGCACAATCGCGTGCTTCCGCTCCGTTTCCCCGTTCCATATCACGTGTTCCATCAAGGGCAGGTACGCTGCGTTCTTCTTGCTATGATTGAAGCAGTAGGAAACAAAGTCCCAGCTAAAAGGAACATTCTTCTCAATATGATTTGTGGTGAGAAAACAGATCGCCGGGAGGTTCCGCTTGCGCAAGATGGGGTAAGCATAGGCATAATTGTCGTAATAACCATCGTCAAAGGTGATCATGGCAGAATAGGAGGGCAGCTCTCCGTCCTCTTTAAGCCAGTCCACCAGCGCCTGGCAACTGGTTACATGATAATAGCGCTGGATAAAGTCAATCTGTTTTGTAAATTCTCCAGGAGAAACAACAACAGGAGCAAACAAATCAAACCCGGGCCGGCGGACATTATCGATCCTGTGATAAGTCAATATGGTGAGCGTGTTCGGCCTCGCCAGCCAATTGCTGTTATTCACACCTATGCGGTTTAGAAAATTCAAAGGTTCCCCTTGTTTGATAACCCGAAGAATTCATACCGATAACGGTTAAATGGAATCCAAGATACTATTTCAAGGATTATAACAAAACGGTCATGAACGAGGTGCCCATGACCGTTTTTAATTACGAAATCAGGCGTTTTTCTTTCGTAACCGCAACACGGTTATGATTACCAGTGTAACTACAACCAGCGCGAGTACCAGCAGAATCCCAGATAGGATCAACTGCTTGTCATTCTGGACCGCCGCTGCGGCAACAATGGGGATCTGGGTGGAAACTGGCTGATTTTCTTGGGCCGCTACCGCTTGACCAAGGCTCGGAGCTATACGTCCAATCCCCATACCAGTTCGCGTATCAACAACTGTTGCTGTGCCTCTATCCAGCGTGGCAAAGTTACCTGCCAATGTCCCGCGGATCAATGTGTCCAGCAGCCCATTGGCAGCAAAACCAAGCCCTTCAGGCGTGGTTCCGAAGATTCCAAGTACGGCTGCCTGGTCATTCCACGGCGAATTAAACAGTTCCAGGTAACCCAGGCTTTTATCTTCTGCCAGGCGGTAGATCACCTGCATTGATTCAAGCACCGCGGCATTGCTCCCGCTTTCAAAATACGCCGGCATAGCGTCCTTGAATTCAGCCAAAATTTCCAGGTCTTTCGGCTGGCCAATCACGACCAGGTGATTAGATTTTAGCTCATCCGGTATTTGCCCATCAAAAGCCACATGGAACCCGATCACGGGATTGGAGGCCTGGCGGCCAAGGTCGTACGCGATCTTTCCTGCCGTGATCCATGCATTGGGGTCCTTCTGTGACATAACAAACGTGGTTGTGCTCAATGAAGGATCACTGGTGAATGGCACCGGGTATGATTTTAAATCGCGCAGGTTGAATGAGGATGCTGCAGTTGGAGCTGCCGTTAGGGGCAGATGCAGCACCGAGTCAGGGAAGATAGTGACCCACATTCCTGTGAACGTGGTTAAAGTACAGGCGTCGCGAGGGAGCAAGTTGAAGACCACATCGATCTTGTTTACGCCTGTTTTGATTAAAATGGCTGGAATGTATACTCTGGATGTAACCAGGTTCGATTCTTCATCCGCCAACTTTACACTTCCGGTCTGTACATCGTTAACATAAACAACACCCTCTGAACGGTCTGTATCTACCAGGCTGGAAGTGCTGACGTTCAGGTCAAGGTATACGTCCCCTGAAGGCATCTGCCCGGCTGGAACTTTGAATTCGAAGCTGACCCAATGCGAACCAATCCCGGCTACCTGGACGAATGCGTATCCAAGGTCTGAGAATTTCATATCCTCGAACGCTGAGACTGTTGCTGCAGCGCCAACTGCACCTTCGGCAGGGTAAGGATTCACTTGAGCAATAACGGAGTAATCCGGTGTTTTCCCAGTCTGAATATTGGAGGTGGATAGGGCCTGAGAAGCCTTGACCACAGATGAGTCACTGTTGCCGCCCACCATCAAGATCACCCGGTTAGTATTCCAGGGCGAGGTGATGATCTGTAAAACCCCATCGTCGGGTTTTAATTCCGGCGCGCTAAACGATCCGCCGCCCAATGCAATCGGCAGTTTGATATCCGCAAACATGGGGAAACCAGATGCCTTGCCCACTAACAGCAGGTGTGAATTTGCCCGAATATCATCCGTTAGCTGGTCGACCGTAATGCTGTTGAGTGGAAGGCGACCGTTCGTCATTCGTCCAAAGGCACCCATGACGGTAAAGCTCGCCTGCAGTTCTTCTGCTGTGGGCGATGCCGGAAGAACCACTGTAACCGGATCAATGACTTTACCTCGATCTAAGAAGATTGGCCAGGGCAGCCGCTGTAAATCCAATTTTAACGAGGCTTCTCCGTGAGGGAAGCTGGCTTTCGAATTTACGTCGATGGTTACAGTGGTGTCATGGAAATCGAAATCGCAGTCTATAGCTGCATCCAGGAAAAAGGAGATTTTGTGCCCGCCTGTCTCGTATGGTGAGATCAATGCATCGGCAGAAATCGGCACCCGGTAGACCACTTTCTCTCCGATCGTCATCGGGATGCTTTTCTGAAGTTTCTCGTTGAATGAGACTTCCAGCACGGCCCCTTCCACATTCGCCTGGACTTCACTGCCAGTTGCGTAGGTGGAAGCGATGATTTCCAGCTCTGCTCCAGCTTGCAAGGCCCAAGTTGCTGGGAGGTCAAACCGAATATCGCGCGAGTCATACGCACCGCGCAGCACCATTTCTTCATTCAAACCCAAATCGGCAAAGGTAAGTACTGCCTGTGTTTGCTGAAGCGTAGATGCCGCGGCTGCCGGCGTGGGAATAACCGCTGTCATCAGAACCACAATTGCGATGAGGGATAGGATAAGATTTTTCATTTTCTTGTTCTTCGCGCCAGGTTGGCGCTGCTCCTTTCATATTTGCTATCGCGCGACTTTGTTCCAAACCACCGTCTGTTTCGAAGTCAAAAAACGGTACAGGCCAAGTAAAGCGGCCAGGTTGCTGTTTACCAGGAATGTAGGCAGGTACAGGATCTTTCCAAGCCATCCATGCAGCTTATACCTCGTGCCGAATCCGGCAGCCAGGTAAAAACAGAGTTGAAGGATCATAGCGATCCAGTTATAGGGATGATTTAGGGCAAGCCAGGCAGGGACACTCCCTTTACTCCATCCCATCAGGGCAAAACCATTCGCAAGGAATGCGATGATCATTGCCAGTGGTACCAGCGGGCGCAGGTACTTGTGCGAGATAATTTGCCATAGAGTTACGGGGCTATTGAACGGGAGCATTTTCCATCCATAAAAGATCGCCTGGTAACGCCCTGCAACCATGCGTGCTCGCCGCTCAACTTCTTGCTGCTCCGAATTGGCAACCGGATGATATGACCGCGCCCGTGGAGCATACACAACTCGATATCCTTGTTTTAATATGCCCAGCGCCATAAAGAAGTCATCATTGATGATACCCGAGGGCGGTGCTGCAAACAGTGACTTGCGGATAGCGAGCAGATCGCCAGCGACCCCCACGCAGCTGCTCAACCGCGATTCATTGCGCTTGATAAATTCCTCATACTTCCAGTATAGACTCTCGGCGCCACCCAGCGAGCTTTCGCCTATGACATTACGCCCGCCCGAAACTGCGCCAACAGTCGGATCGGCAAAGAACTTGACCGCCTCCGCCAGCGAGTCGGGCGGGTAGAGGTTGTCCGCATCGGAAAAAAGGATGATCTCACCGATTGCTTTTTGCAGCGCGTCTTTCAGAGCCGCGAGTTTTCCCCGCCGCTTATCAAACCGCACCAGTTCAATGCCCTGGTGTGCGTACGATTGCACAATTTGGGCGGTCCGGTCGGTTGAACCATCATCCGCCACGAGAATTTGAAGATACTCGCGCGGGTAGTCTAGCCCGAGCGAATTCTTTAATTTTTGATCAATGACTTTCTCTTCGTTGTGCGCAGCGAAAATTAAAGTAACCGCGGGACGACCCGTTAGAGAATAGCTGCGCGGTTTTCGCAGGCGCGCCAGCAGAGCTACCAGAAGCGGATACCCCAGGTACACATACACAACCAGCCCCACGCTGACCCAAAAGAGGATACCGAAGATCATGACTCACCGCCCATGCCAGGCCTGTAATTTGTTGTGTTTTGCGCCACCAGCCGGAGCGACAGAGCAATGCCAATCAGAAGATAGAAATAGCGCGGGAAAGCATTGTGGATGTAAAATGCCGCTGCCAGGTACCCAACGAAACCTGCCATAAACCCCGTCACCATGCCGCCATAGTCGCGCATTCCCGCATTAATAAATCGTTTCCTGGCGTAGAAGATCGTTTGAAAGCAGGAAAACAGCACCAACATCAATACCGAAAAGCCGATAATGCCCGTTTCGGCAGCGGCTTCCAGGTACAGGTTGTGCGCCTCGCGTTCCGTCGCTACCAGTGCAAGTCCCAATTTCTTGGAATACTGTGGGAAAAGGTAGTTGAAGCTGTTCAATCCAACTCCAAAGAGCGGGTTCGATTTAATCATTTCCAATGCTGTCAGGTTTTCGCTCAACCTCCCCTGTAGTGACCGTTCATCCGTGCGCATCGTGCTGCCTTGAGGTAATAGATCGGTCAGTTCTGCCAGGCGCTCTACATAATTTGGAGGCAGCATGGTTATAAACAAAATCATTGCAAAGATCAGGAAGGGGATTTGGAATCGCTTCGGGGGGTAGAAGATCAAGACCACCACAATTGCCGCAATCATGGCGAGAAATCCACCCCGTGAATAGGTGAAAATAACAGTCAGTACAGAAACCGCGAATGACCACAACGCTGCCAGGCGCAGGATATTTCTCTTCTCATGGAAGAACCGCTCAAGTGCAATGGGTACCAGCACCACCATGATCTGTGCGAAGAAGTTAGGGTCTCCCAGGGGGCCGGTGCTTCGATAATCATCCACCGTGCCGATTATCTGGTGCTGTTCGCTGATGGCAAACCCACCATAATTATTGCCAAAGTTTCCTGTTACATACTGAAAAACTGACAGCGTCCCCAGGATTGCTCCTACCAGTATAAGCGTCCATAACACGCGCCGGTACATTGGACCCTGTTGAAGGAGGATCACAACGATGATTGCGATCGCCATGTCTTTAATATCGTCAATGAGTTGGTCCATCACCCGATCAGGCACCGGTGAATAGAACAGAGAAAACAGGCCCGTAAGGCTTAAAAGCCCAAACAGGAGCACTGGTTTCTCCCATCCCTTGGGGCGCTCGCCAAACACCCCCCAGCGCACAAGTATCGTGAGGATCAGCACCGCAATGAAGGGTTTCGCAAACGACACGAAGCCGTGGTATTCGGTCAGGATATCCGAAAGGCGCATGTACGATATGAACACCAATACCAGCAGGCCAAAAGCCTCGGAATAGAGTGAGATCAAAAAGATTACCAATCCGCCCAGAGCCAGCATAAAGTAAAGCGGATTATTTACATATACAACCGCGACGCCTGCCAGCGCACCCAAAACCACTGCCAGCAGTGTATATATGTTCAGCACGCGGGCGAGTTTTGTTTGTGGATTCGCAATGATCGCGGAGGTAATCTTTTCAGAATTCATGATAGGCTGTTTCCTGAACAGGCAATATTATGTGCTACTGCGCGAGCTTGCGCAGGTAAATACCGCTGTTTTTCTTGGCTGTCTCCAGCGCCCTGGTTGTTTCTTCCGTAAGCGAAGCTACAGTATCACCTGGGAAGTATTCGCTAATACCGATAATCGGTTTCAGGTACAGTTCCTCTCCTGAAATATCGATTTTGATCGGGACCGATAGAGCAGTCTGCACCCGGCTCATCGTATTCCATGCAGCCTGTCCGGAAGTGTTGGAGAGCAGGATGGAAAAGTCCAGGTTATCCCAACGCCCAACCAGATCATTGCCGCGCAGCTGGTTCTTCAGCACATGAGTGACATAGCGAAAGCTATTCTGCAGTGTGCTGAGGGGCAGCACATCCATATAATCACGCAAGCCTTCTATGCGTAAAAAGCACAGGCAGAAGTGCTCAGTTGGGTTTTGGATGACTTCGTCCAGTGTCTCTTTGAACGCTGAACCCTTGAGCGCCTGAGACATTTCATCGTACCGGCGCTGCTGCATAAAGTTAGCGATGGGCGCGCGGAACAGTTCGCGCATCAGGGCCAGGCCAACGCCGACCGCCAAACCAACCACCAGTGCCACGCCCGAGTCGCGCAGCGGCTGAGGTGAAATGGGTGCTGTTGGAATGGTCGCCGGGTCTAGCAAGCCCATATCGTAGATCGGGTACAGTGTTTCCACATACGATACTGCGTGCTGACCAATCTCGTTGGTCAACCGTACAACCAGTGCGGGGTCAGGGCCCGTCACAGTCAGGTCAACGATATTTGTTTCCGGAAACACCACCGCAACGTGATTGTAATCTTTTAGATCGCTCTGCTGCAGCCCCATCTGCTGGACGGTTTCCCCATAGATTCGAGGGCTGTTCAACACTTCAGCGTAGGTGGTAATAATCGTTCGCTTGTCCAGTGTGTCCAGGCTGTAGATCAGGTTGTAATCTACTTCCCCGCCTAGCAGACTGGGGTTTGGCGCCACCAGATAGCGCGCTGAGGAGCTGAAAATCGGCGTGGAATAGTATGCTAACACCAGAACGGCCAGAACAGCGGTCAGGGCGGTCAGCACCACAACCCACCAGCTTCGTTGTATCATGTGGAGATATAGCTTAATTTCCATGTTGTTTCCCTTCCAGTCATCAATATCCCTGCAGGTAAAGCAGTTACCGCAGTTGAACTTTTTCTTTTAAGATATTTTCATAAACCGTTACGATACTCCTGGCAATAGGCCCCCAGGCAAAACGGGTTTCCGATAAGTTTTTTGCCGCGCGGCCCATTTTCTCCGCCTGTTCGGCATGGTCAATAATCTTCAAGATAGCTGAGGACAGTTGGCCGGGCGATCCTGGTTCTACCAGGTAGCCGCTTTCACCATCTACAACGATATCGGGCAGTCCACCTACCCGTGTGGCAACAACAGGCTTTCCAAATGCGTACGCTGCCTGGATTGAAGCGCTCTGCGTGCTGCTGATGTATGGAAAAACAACCACTGTCGCCAGTTCGATCAGCGGTCCAACCTCTTCCATTGGAAGGTAGCGCATATCAAACCGGGTTACCGTATTGATCCCTAACCGATCTGCCAGTTCAAAAAGGCCATTGACATCGATGTATTTTAGCGGCATTCCGGCGATCACCAGCCGCGCCTGGCTATTATTTGCGTGAACTTTCTCAAAGGCGCAAAGCAGGTCTGGCACGCCTTTGCTAGGCGTGATATTTCCAAAGAAAAGTACCACTTTATGCGTACTGTTAATGGTGTACCGTTGACGAAGGGATGCAGCGATATGCGCCTGGTCTTCTTCCGCAGGGAAGATCTGTCCATTCCCCATCGAGATGAGATGAAAGCGCTCCGCAGGGATGTTCGGGTAAAGCTCCCGGAACCGTTCCACATTCGATGGGCTGTGAAAGAAAATAGCCGAAAATACCTCGAATACATTTTTCAACAGGCGGTTGTTCAGCCCTACCAGTAGGCTGGCTGCTCTTTCCCGTGGTTCAAACTCGTGGCAGATCTGCGTTAACGTGAGACCTCTGGATTTCAAAAATTTCAAAAAAACCGCCTCAAATGGAAATTCGATTGAACCGAACTGGACAATATCTGGTCGGGTCCTCAACAGATATGCGCTCAGTTTAATCCAGCCAAAGAACAGGCGTATCCCGCGGAACACCCGCCGTACGCTGCGGTACATTCTCCGCCACCACTGTTTGACACGATTATGAATCGGCGCCGCCGGCCTTCCGCTGTGGTGAGTCCAGAGATGTAACAGCTTGGTTACTTTGAACGCGTGCGGGTAGGCATCCAGCTCGTAAGTGTTTGCCGTGACCAGGTCAACCTCGCATTCTGCCTGGCTTAATGCATTGCACAGTTGATAAGCATAGTGCACCATGCCGCCGCTGCCACGCGGCTCGACAACGGTAATTTTCATCGGTACATTAGTTGCCATCGTTGGATACCACTTTCTGATAAAGATCGTACAGGCTGCTGGCTTGCTGCTGGACATCAAAGCGTCGCTGTACAGTATCAAGCCCCGCCGCAGTTAGCCTTGCGGCGAGCTGCTCATCCTGTAGGATGCGCAGGCAAGCTTCGGAGAGGCTGGATGGACTGGCGGGCGAAATTAGCAAACCGTTGGCGCCGTGCGTGATAATTTCTGGCACACCGCCAATCTGGCTGGCAATGATGGGTAACCCGGCAGCCATCGCTTCCAGCAGAACGGTTGGAAGGGCATCCTGGAGTGTTGGGAAAACAAACAGATCGCTGGCAGCCAGGATTTCTGGGATATCCTTTCTGTATCCCATGAAAATCACCCGGTCGGCAATTCCAAGTGACTGGGCCATCTCTTCCAGCGTTTTGCGGTGGTCGCCATCCCCAGCGATGATGTAATACGCGTTGGGTACCAGGGCTGCCACATGCCCGAACGCCTGCAGCATATACTGAACACCTTTGGGCTCGCGTAGTACGGCAACTGTGGTGATAACCGTGCTGTCTTCTGGAATGCCAAATAAGGATGATTTGGCGGAATGTGCTGCATTGCGCGGCGTAAAGTTGCTCAAATCAATACCGTTATACATGGTGATCATTTTGGCACTCCGAAATCCCAGTCGCAAATAATGCTGACGGGTAAAGTTGGACACCGCAATGGTATACCTTGCTGCAGAATTGAGGCACTGCCACCGCAAAGAATTACGCCAATTTTTCTTGATCTTTCTGGCTAAGGGTCTTTCATCCAGCGTGTGCATGGTCGCTATGGTGGGGATTTTTAGAATTTTCCCAATCAGCGATCCAAGAATATCCGATGTTTCTAGTTGGGTATGGATAATATCCGGTTGGTGCGAGTGGACGTATTTGAAAACCCGCCAGATGTGGTCAAGATCGCGCAGATTGCGAACGTGCATCAGGTCAACCCGAATTCCAAGTTTTTCTAATTCTACGGCGGTTGGGTTTCCAGCCCGTACGTACAGAACGCAAACCCGCGGCTCCTCAACACGATCTTTGAGACTCCTGAGCAGGGGCAGCATCAAGCTTTCCGCCCCTCCCGGCCCCAGGCTGTCGATCATCCATAGAACGCGCATTACGAATCTACCTCTCGAAAGGTATGAATCGCTTTGGCGCTGCGTCTAGATTGTTTGTTTGCAAGTGCGCTCCGGTATGCTCTTTCCGTCCCCTCAATCTGCTTTTGAATGCTGTAATCGCGTTGAATTTTTTCCCTGGCTTTTCTGCCAAGGCCTTTCGCCATATACCGGTCTATGCCGATTTTCATCATAGCTGAAGCAATTCCACGTACATCGCCGACTGGCACAAGCAGCGCATCAACGTTGTCTTCCAGCACATCCGGGATACCCCCGCAGCGTGTAGCAACGATCGGCAGTCCCGCTGCCGCAGCTTCGAGCAGGGCAAAGGGTACGCCTTCACTCCGAGATGATATTACAAACACATCGCTTGCTTTCAATATGTTATTAACTTCTTTCGGCTCGAGATGTCCTAACAACTGGAACCGGCTTTCCAACCCGGCAGCTTTGATTTGTTCAGACAAAACCGGACGTAAACTTCCTTCACCTGCAATGAGTCCATATAGATTAGGCATCTGCTCTGATGATCTTGCAAAGGCATCGATAAAATCTTCAAATCCCTTTGCGTATACCAAGCGCCCAACGGACGAGCAAACGAAAGCGTCCCCTGGTATGCCAAGTTGTTTGCGGGTCAGCCAGCGGGTTGACGCTGCTTCCTCTGCCCGAGAAATGTCTTCGAGATCAACGGCATTGGTAACTAGATCGATCATTTCGGCTGGGATGCCTGTTTTCAACAGCTCATTTTGAATGGGTCTGGATACTGCGATATAGCGGTTGGTTCGGGAGTTCGTCCATCGATCGAGTGTTGCATAGAACTTTCCCTTGAAGGATCCCCCCTGTTCTTCCTCGTAAGCGCTGTTGAGTGTAGAAACAAACGCCACATCTGTTATCACGGCTGCCAGGTTTGCCCAAAACTTTGATTGGATGTTTTGGGTGTCAATGATTTGAAAACCTTCCTTACGGATAATTTTTCGCAGGCGGAAAGGGATCAAGGGATCTAACCGGCTTTTACCAACCGTCCTGGTGGGGATATTTCTATCCTGGGCAATTTTGACAACAGGACTGTTTTCCAGTCCAGCAATCACAACTCCTGGCTGCATATGAAATGCCAAAGTGAGCGCTCGGACGCTTGCTCCGCCGTATCGCTTAGAAAGGTCTATCAGCAAAACCTGAAGACCACCAGACATCCCCCTTGTTCGCTCAACTGGCATTGAAAACAGATCCCCTCTCAGATTACGCTTAATACCCGTAAATCGCCGTTTCCCCTATTAATAATGCGATCTACAGCGGCGCTATTACCGCGCTCCCGGTTGTTTCAAGATGTTCGTAAATGTCCTGAACAAAATCATAATATCAAACCACATGGAGCGCCTCTCAATATAACGAATATCCCAGCGCAGCCACTCGTCAAAATCTTCATTTCCCCGGTCCGATATCTGCCATAAACCGGTAATTCCAGGCAGGACGTCCAAACGCTCTGTATGCCAGAGTTTATAGGAAGTCAGGCTCCATGATGTGGGCCTGGGGCCCACAAGGCTCATATCTCCAAGTAGCACATTGATAACCTGCGGCAGTTCATCCAGGCTGGTTTTACGTAAAATTTTGCCGACTGGTGTGATTCTTGGGTCATTCTTCAACTTCAGTGGGGCCTTTAAGCTGCCATCTTTATCCACGCTGGCAAACTCACGCGCCAGTTCCGCAGCGTTTTTTACCATAGTGCGGAATTTATACATCTTGAAGCGCTTGCCACCTTTCCCTGTTCGAAGTTGAACAAAAAAGATCGGGGTGCCCGAGGTAATCAGCACGCCCAGGGTGGCCAGCGCCATCAGGGGAAGCCAAAATGGCATGGACAGGATCACAATGCTAATGTCCATGAGCCGCTTAAAGAAAAAATACGCTTCTCCCCTCAGGGTACGCTTTTGCGGATCAAAATCCATGATCCAATCCATCTGATATTCTGATAAGTATGCTTCTTCGATTGCCATCCCCCACTCCATTCACGAGACTACATTGTCTGGTAGGGTAGATCGATTCTATTTAGCCGGATTACAGCTTCTACACCTGCTGCTCGCATCAGCGAGAATGAATCGACGCCCCTTTATGATGATCTTTGCGTGATAGAAACAACCCTTTTGCCTTAACCAACCACGGATGTTTTCGATAACGTTACTTGTGATGCATCCACTGGTTCGAGTAAATCGGTACGCGCCTTTTGGATCAAATCCTCGAATGTGGTCGCTTCCTCTGGGAATGAGGCTGTACCGCACTGAACGGTCAGGCCAAGGTCTTTTTGAGACATTGCCCGGATGCGATTGGCCAATTCATTTACTCCCTCTTCTGTTGTTTCCGGGCACAGTAATATGAAACCATCTCGGGCATCGGGCTCCAGGATTACATCTGTTCTACGAACCACTTTCATCAGGGTCTGACCGAGGTTAGCCAGCACAAAGCGATTCATCATCATCTGTTCCACATTCATCAAACTTTGTTCGGCGCCCTTCTTCATGGATACCTGATCCATTTCTATAATCACTACCGATAATGGACGATTGTGCCGCCGGCTGCGGATGAATTCGGTTTTTACGTCTTCTTCCGCCTCGTGCAAATCTTTGATGCGATGATTGTTCCTGGGGAGAATCGTTTTCGCAGCGAGCCCTTCCATGCTGTTTAGTGAACGCGAAAGGTTCATCGTCAACAGTATGGCAATAACAATCATCGCCATTTCGGTGATCGACAAATAGGTGTAAACGCCTCCAAACAGCGGTCGACTGTTGTAGAAGGTGAGTTTGAGTGCCAGGTACATCCCCAACCAGATTGCCATTCCTATGTACGTGGAAAATTTTTGCAGCGGGCGGAAGAAAAGTGTTGCCACAATCATGACAGTCACCAGCACATAAACGAACGTGTGCAGATCTATCAGGGTTTGATCGCCATAATCTAACCGTTCTATGTTAAAAAAGAAGGCTAGAAATATTACTAACAAGAGGATTGCCCGGCGTAGACTGGTCATAACAATTACCTGGACTGATTTGGATTATGTAGATTGGGTCAAGCCTATATGCAAGCTGCAATGATGTCTATAGACAGCATGAGCGTTGAAGAAGACTTTGATAATGGACGGGTTCACCCAGACGGCAGGATTTTGTTCACCCAATTCTCATTTCCTGACGGCAAAACGGGCATGCATTTTCCCCTCTGGTCTCAGCAGCATTCCTTAGGGTTGCTTGCTACCTCGCTAATTAAAACGAGCCAATCGCATAAAAATTACAAGAAAATATCGTTTTGACCTATTAATTGTTAAAATTGGAACAGCTTATTGTTGGTAAGCAATCCCAATGATTGTAAAGGATATTTACGGTAAATATTATATTGTCGGTTTATTTTTGGATATTACAGTGTTCCCGAAGACAGCCAACCGCGCTGAACGGCTGCCGAAATTGCTGCCGCGCGCGAGTCCACCCCTAGTTTGTTGTAAATGCTGGCCAGGTGGGCTTTGACCGTTCGCTCGCTGATTCCCAGGTGCAGGGCAATCTCTTTGCTGCGCTCACCTCGCGCCACGGCCACCAACACCTCGTGTTCTCGCTCAGTAAGCTCCAGATCGGTGGGCGTACGAGAAACTTCTGGTACGGTTTTGATGTGTGAGAGCAGGCGTCCCAGCATGTCTGGCTTTAACATCATTTCGCCGTGCGCCGCAGCTCGAATTGTATTGAACAGGGTCTGGCGGTCTACATCTTTTAGCAAATAACCACGGGCGCCGGCGCGCAGGCCGCGCAGCATGAGATCGTCTTCATTATATGTGGTGAGAATGACCACAGCGATGTCCGGAAGTTCGTTTTGCAGCCGCTCAATGGCTGTCAGCCCGTCCATTCCAGGCATGCGCAGGTCCATTAACACGACATTGGGGTGCATCTCTTGGCACAAGGTCACTGCCTCGGCGCCGTCCGTGGCTTCCCCCACTACTTCAAATCCGTCTTCCGTTTCCAGAATCAGGCGCAATCCCTGGCGGATGATCAAGTGGTCGTCAGCAATCAAAATGCGGGTCGGAGTGCTTTGCCCGTTATTGGAGTTACTCATAATGCTTTTTCCTCCACCGGTGGGAAATTTATGATCAACCGCGTGCCCGCACCCGGTTGGCTCTCAATTTCCAGTGTCCCTCCCGCGAGACGTGTGCGCTCGCGTATGCCGATCAGCCCATAATGTCCGGACGGGATAGCATTGGGGTTGAACCCAATACCGTTATCGCAAATCTCCAGGTTTATGCCGCTGGCAGCATCCCCGTCCAGACGAACGGAAACCTGGCTGGCCTGCGCGTGTTTCTGGATGTTTGTCAGCGCCTCAGAGATAATCCGCGTGATGGCTTCGATCTGCCTCTGCGGTACCCATTCCGCGACCTCAGCCGGCAGGTTGATTTCCAGAGTGCAGGCCGTACCTGCCGAATCGCTGAAGCGTTTTAATTCCTGGTGGACGGCCGCTTCCAGAGCGGGAGCACCCGCCCGCCGCAGATCGTCGATTGCGCTGCGCGCCTCGCCCAGCGTTACGCGCGCCTGGTTCATGGTCTGCTGCACGATCTGGCGCGCCTTTTCGGGATGGTTTTGTGCCAGGTGCGCGTCCGCAGCTTCCAACTGTAAAATTAACCCGGCCAGCCCCTGCGAAAGGGTATCATGCAGTTCGCGCGCCATGCGCTGGCGTTCGGCGGCAATGGTCAGGTCTTCCACCTGCGCGGCATAGGCGCTGAGCTGCTGGTTGGCCGTTTCTAATTCACTCAAAAGCTCGCGCGCTCGTTCGTTGGCTTCGGCCTGGCGGTTATACAGGGTAACATATATGCCCACAAAGAGTACGGTTGGCACAGTGCCGAGCAACCACCAGATCGCACTGCCAGGCCCATTCATAATGGCAAAACTGGCCAGTGACAGCGCCAGGTAGTAGGCACACGCGATAAAGCTCCGCCTGCTAAGGCCGAACATGCCGATGGTCTCGCCGATCATTGCCAGGTAGAGGGCGAAGATCATAAACTCCGCACCAACCAATAGGCATATGAAAAAGGCCAGCACGCCTTGCACGATGAGGTAAGCCCACACCAATCGCGAGTAATAGTAGATCTTGCCCGTAAACCAGTGCAGTGTGAGATAGATCCCGACCAGCAGCGTGCAGATGATCACTTTTATTGGATCGCTTTGAAAGCTCGGTATCGTGGCAATGCCCCAGATATAAATCCCAACGGTGGTGATTGTCAGGAACCACATGAAGACACGGTAATCGTTCTGAACGTTCGGCAGCTGCCTGGGATTATTCATCATAATGTAATTGTATCCTGCCCACCGGTTTTTGCCAGCGTACAAACGTACATTGTACGATTGGGCAGGCGGATATGGTCGCTCGGCGGATGTAAGTATCTGCTGCCCTTGTTATGATGTAGCCAACTTTATCATTCACGAGGTAAGAAAGATGGCTCCTGCTATTCAAGTTCAAAATATCCAAAAAAGTTTCGGCGCTTTGAAGGCTGTGCAAGGTGTTTCCTTCGATGTACAGCAGGGGGAGATCTTCAGCCTGCTGGGACCGAATGGCGCCGGAAAAACGACCACCATTTCGATGCTTTCCTGCCTGCTTCGCCCCGATGACGGTGATGCCCTGATTATGGGCAGCTCGGTTCGCCGCGATCCGATGGGCGTAAAGAAGGTGCTGGGCGTGGTTCCACAAGAAATAGCTCTATATGAGGATCTCTCAGCGCGCGAAAACCTGACCTTCTGGGGACGGATGTACGGTCTGAACGGGGCTGCATTGGCGAAGCGCGTAGACGAGGTTCTCGAACTGATCGGCCTGACCGAACGCGCCAAAGACCGCGTAGGCAAGTATTCGGGCGGTATGAAACGGCGCGTTAATATTGGGGTGGCTCTGCTGCACAAGCCAAAGGTGATCTACATGGATGAACCCACCGTCGGCATCGATCCCCAGTCCCGCCGCAGCATTCTGGATGGCGTGATCGCGCTCAAAGATCAGGGCATGACCGTACTCTATACCACCCATTACATGGAAGAGGCCCAGGAACTTTCCAATCATATCGCCATCATGGACCACGGTAAGCTGATTGCCTGCGGCACGCATGACTCGCTGATCCAGTTGGTTGGGTCTAAAGACCGCATCACCCTCCATATTAACGCCGAAGGGGATAAGGTTCTTGATCCCTGGCGCGCCGCACCTGGTGTAGCCAGCATCACCGCTGAAGATGGCACCCTTCAGCTCCTGGTCGATGACTCGAACCGTGTTCTTCCCAACCTGTTCGAAATCGCCTCATCACGCGGTGTGCGCATCAACTCGGTCGACATCCAATCGCCCAACCTCGAAACCGTTTTCCTTCACCTGACCGGACGCGCCCTGCGCGATCATTAAAGGGGTGACGTATGAAAATCCTTGCAATTGCCATTAAAGATTTTCTCAGTGCTTACCGCAGCATGTTTGCGCTGGTGTTTATGTTTGGCGTCCCGCTGCTGATGGCGGGTATGTTCTACTTTATGTTTGGCAACATGAACACGGATAGCGGCTTTGACCTGCCGAGCACCAGGGTTATCGTTGCCAACCTCGATGAAGGCCATCTCCAGACCGGGCAGATTGGTGAACTGGTGGTTGAAACCTTGCAAAACGATGACCTGGCTGGCTTGATGGAAGTGACGATTGCTGTAGATGAAACCGCTGCCCGGCGTGCCGTGGATACGCAGCAGGCCGGCATGGCCGTAATCATCCCCCCCGGTTTCTCCGCTTCCTTCGCCGATACGGGCGCTTCCGCTGAGATTCAGGTGTATCAAGACCCTACCCTGACTCTCGGTCCGGCCATCGTCCAATCCGTGCTCAGCCAGGTCACTGACAGCCTCGCTGGGGTAAAAATTGCCGTCAATCTGGCGCTAAAACGGGCTGAATCAGGCGAAATCTCTTACGAACAGATTGCCCCGCTGATCGATGCCTACCACAAATCCGCCCAACTCGAAGGTGACCCTGCTGACGTGCTCGTTGAAGTGCGTTCGCCGGCTGCCGCTCCGGAAGCGAATATGATGCTGCGCATCGTTGGCCCGATCATGGGCGGTATGATGATCTTTTATGCCTTTTACACCGGCACTTCCACCGCCTCATCTATCCTGCGCGAGGAAGAAGCGGGCACCATGCCGCGGCTCTTTACCACGCCCACAACGCAAGCAGAAGTCCTGGCTGGTAAATTCCTGGCTGTTGGCCTCACCGTATGTGTGCAGGTCATCGTCTTGCTGATTGCCGGACGGTTAATATTTGGCATCCAATGGGGAGAACCTTCCGCGGTGGCACTCTTCGCCATCGGCACCATACTCTCTGCCTCAACGTTTGGCGTGCTGGTGAATGCGTTTATCAGAAACTCAAAGCAAGGCGGTTTGATCTTCGGCGGCCTGCTCACCGTCACGGGCATGGTGGGAATGATGGATATCTTTGTCGGTAACGCTGGCGCTACCAGGTTCGGCATCGTTCCGCTATTCACCCCCCAGGGCTGGTCGGCCCGCAGCATGCTGGCCGCTATGGGTGGCGGCGCCGCGCCTGACCTGCTGCCTAATCTGCTGGCGATGCTTGCCATGAGTATTGCTTTCTTCGCCATCGGCGTATGGCGGTTCCAAAAACGCTACGCCTGATAGGAGTTTCCCATGTCGATCCTGCATATTGCCCTCAACGATTTTGTCCAACTGCTGCGTAACCGCAACACTTACCTGTTTTTGCTGATCATGCCGATCGCTTTTACCTTATTGTTTGGGTTTGCCTTCAGCGGGCAGGCTTCTGGCGATGTTGACTCGCGCCTGCCAGTAGGTCTTGTCAATGAAGATGGCAGCCCGCTCAGCCTGGAGTTGGAAAACCTGCTCGATTCATCAGATGTAATTCGCCTGGAACGCAATCCGGAGCAGACTCCGGCTGGGATGGAGAAAAAGGTTGCTGATAAAGATTTGGCCGCCGCGCTGATCATCCCTGCCGGGTATGGTCAATCCCTCACCTCCGGCTCCCCGTTGCGCCTCATCGTTTATGCTGACCCTGCCGAGAATGCGGGCGTGACCGCTAATCATGCCATTCTCATTGGCGCCAGCCGCCTGAATCGCTCGATCCAGGCCGCCCAGGTGGTGTCTGATGGTAAAGAAGCTGACATGCGGGCCGCCCTGGATGCCTGGCAAAATCCGCCTGTGCGTCTGTCAGTCGAACAGGCCAACGCCATTAAGGTGGAAGAACCCCAAAAGGATGCTGGTGCTGTAAACAATTTCGGTCACAGTTCCCCAGGTATGATGCTGCAGTTTGCCATCGCCGGGCTGCTTACCTGCGCCCAGGTGATCGTTTCGGAGCGCAAGAACCGCTGCTTGCAGCGCCTGCTCACTACACCTGTCAATCCGCTGAAGATCCTGCTTGGGCACTACCTCGCCATCTTTGCTCTGGTTCTGGTTCAATTCATGGTGCTGATTATCTTTGGCCAGCTTGTGCTGAAGCTTGACTACGCGCGTGCCCCACTTGCCACGTTGCTGGTGGCTGTAGCGGCGGCCCTGTGCATCGGCGCGCTAGGCCTGCTGATTGGCATTCTATCGAAAAGCGAAGAACAAGCCATCATCTTCTCGCTTGTGCCCATGTTTATCCTCGCTGGCCTGGGCGGCGCCTGGGTTCCGCTGGAGTTCACCGGTAAGACTTTCCAGGCTATCGGGCACTTTTCTCCCGTTGCATGGGGCATGGACGGCTTCAAGGGGATTCTCCTGCGCGGCCTGAACTTGCCGGACGTGCTCTTGCCTGCCGCTGCCCTGGCTGGATATGCCATCCTCTTTTTTGCCCTGGCAAGCTGGCGCTTCAAGCCAGACCGGTAGCATAACTGTCTATTTGCGCAACAATCAGCCTGTGGTCCGATACTCACCCGGACTACAGGCTGATTGCATCTTCTCGCTTGCCAGTTATGATGATACGTAATTCGCCGAGAGTGTCTTTACAAACCATACCCTTTAGCCTGGCGAATAACGCTCATAAAACGCCTGGTACTGCATCCTTTTCGTAAAAAGATTTATGGCGTTTTACATAACCACATATTCTTTTAGCGAGGTAATCATGGACTCAAAAATAATGATCGCCGTGAGCGACTTATACCGCAGCCTGCCGATGGGTGGGCGCGGACCTGCAAAAACCCCGAAGACGCCTGCTGGTGGACGTGGAACCGTTCAGGCTCCGAATACGCCCGCTGGCGGGCGCGAATTACCCGTCCTGCGCGGCATCTCCTTTGAAGTCGCGGCAGGTGAGTGGGTGGCGCTCACTGGCCCCTCTGGGTCTGGCAAATCTACGCTGTTAGGCCTGCTTGCTGGCATTGATCGCCCCACCCGCGGTTCGGTGTGCATCGATGGTGTTGAGATCTCCAGCCTGCCTGAGGCGCAGTTGGCCCGGTTTCGTAACCAGCAAATTGGTATTATCTTCCAGGCGTTTTATCTGATCCAGAGCATGAACGCGCTGGAAAACGTTGCAGCTCCGCTCTACATCAGCCCGCTGCGGGGGAAAGCGCATCAGCTAGCCTACCATATGCTGTCTCAGGTGGGGCTGGAAAACCGCCTGGATCACCTGCCCAACCAGCTCTCCGGTGGGGAGCAGCAGCGCGTGGCGATTGCTCGCGCCCTGGTCAACCACCCCAGCATCCTCCTGGCGGATGAGCCCACTGGTAACCTCGATAGCGCTACCAGCGCCCAGGTACTTGCGTTGATCCGTGATTTGCGAGCCTTGTTCGATCTTACGGTTGTGATGGTGACCCACGATCCTCAGGTAGCCCGTTATGCCGACCGGCAGCTCTACTTGAAGGATGGGCAGCTCATCAATGATCAGGCTGCTGGAAATGGCCGCATCCGCAGCATGAATGGCTCTGCGCCGGCTTTTGCTTCGAGCATGAACGGCGCCGTGGTAACTTCCATCCCGGAGGACCTGTGATGATTTCACCGATACTGGCTTTGCGCATAGCCTTTAACAACCTGCGCCGCGGCGGGCAGCGTATTGCGGTAGCATTTCTGTGTGTGGCTTTTGGCGTGATGTCGTTGGTGGCGATGACCTTGCTTTCCAGCGCCATTGAAAAAATGTTTGTGATCGAACCGCACGATCTGATCGGCGCGGATATCAGCATGGACCGCCGGGTTGAAGATGCCATTTTGCCTCAGGATATCAAGGCTCTGGAAGAAATGCGCCAGGAAGGAGTATTGCAAAAATACAGCCTGGTTGCTTATACCTCATCATTGACCTTTCGCTTGCCCGGTTCGAGCGAGCTGTATTTCCCTAATGCGGGCATTGGCATCAATCCATCAGACTATCCTCCCATTGGCGCGCTGACTGTTGAAAGCCCGAACAGTGCGAGGCTGCCCGATCTGCTGGTGGGGGAGGGCGATGTGCTCATCAGCCGTGATTTAGCCCTGGAGTATCACCTCTCGGTTGGTGATACGCTCCTGCTCTCGGACCTGGCTGCTGGTACCCCGCTCGAGGCGCGTATCCGCGGCATCATCATCGATACCCCCAACCATTACGGCAGCAAGCTGTACTACTCCCTGGCGACCGCCTCTCGATTAGCGGGAAGTGATCGCCATCTGAACACTGTGTTAGTCGCCACCGCCGACCCTGCCGCCTTGAAAGAGCGCCTGGAAAAGCTGGGTTGGAATGTGTTCCTGGCCGACAGTCTGGCAGAAGATCAAGCGCAGGTCCGCGATTTTTTCGTCGGCCTGCTCAATGGGGCCGGTGTATTGGGCCTGCTTGTGAGCGGTGTGGGAATTGCCAATACCATGCAAGTGCTGCTGCGCCGCCGCCAGCGTGAAGTGGCCGTTTGGAAAAGTATTGGCTACCGCAGCAGCGACCTGATGACGATGTTCTCGCTGGAGGCTGGCTTGTTGGGCCTGCTGGGCAGTTTGCTGGGAGCCGGGCTGGGGATCGCAGTCTCCGCTGGCCTGGTGAACTTGTTCAGCCGCACCTCTACCATGCTGGTCCAGTGGGTGCTGTCTCCGGAGCCTGTTTTGCTGGCCATTCTGGTTGGGGTCGCGACCACGGTGATTTTCGCGCTGTGGGCAATTGTGACCACCAGTCAGTTGAGACCGGTAGTGCTGCTGCGTGGTGAAACTGCATCCCCTGCAAAGCTTCCCGCTTTTCTATCGCTGCTGTTGTTCTTTGGGCTGGCATTGCCATTCACTGCTCTGGTGGTCTTTATTATGGGTTCCTGGATCTATGGGATTGGCGTGCTGCTGGCTGCCGGCGCCGGGCTGATTGGCCTGGGCGGTGGATTGGGCATTCTGCTCTGGCTGGTGACCCGCTTGATCCCCTGGCACTTTATTCCTGTGTTTTCCATCTCGCGCAGCAGCCTGCGCCGCCGCGGGCTGGCTCCCATCTTTGCCCTGGTTTCGTTGTTTATTGGCGTTGTCGCATTGATGGTGTCCACAGTTGTTGTGCAAAACGCGGAGCGTGTGGTTGGTGGCGTGGACATCGATATGCAGGGATATAACCTCAATATCCTTGCTCCTGCCAATCAACAGGAGGCGATCACGCGCATGCTGGAGCCGCATGCGGCAAAAGGCTGGTCGGTTGGTTACAATACCACCGTGCGCGCTGTCAACCTGGCCGGCAATCCGGAAGAAACATTCTCGCCGCTGCTGGCTGCCCGCACCGATCTATTCGAATATTCCGTTTCGGGCGCACCCTGGGGCAGCCGGCCCGATGGCGTGTATATCTCTGGGTATGCCCAGGTTCCACCTGACAGCAGCGTGGAGGTAACGCTTTGGGATGGTACCGTTCACAGGCTGCCGGTCGTTGGCGCTTTCCAGATGAACCTGGAACAGCCATTTCACTCCAGATTGGGCATCCTGCTGCCTACTGAGTTGAGCCTTTCCATGACTCCGCCGGACCAGGTGCAAATCTTTGCTCGAATTCCCGCTGGCCGATTGGCTTCCGCGGCCCGCGCGCTTGGCGAAGAGCTGCCCCAGGCAACGGTAATGAATCTGGTAGCTTATGCTGCGCGTTTCACCAGCCAGTATCATAACTTGTTTGTATTCGCGGTCAGTATGGCCAGCCTGGCGCTGCTGGCTGGGGTGCTGCTAATGGCGAACTCGGTCAGCCTTGCGGTTCTCGACCGGCGCTACGAAATCGGTGTCCTCAAGGCGATGGGTTACTCGCAGTGGCATATCCTGGTTACGTTGATGGTAGAATATGCGCTGATCGCTCTAGTAGCCGCTGGTGCGGGCCTGCTCCTGGTGCGCGGCTTTTTATGGGTGGTTGGCATGCAAAACCCGTTGGCGGCCAACCTGTTAATCATGACCCCGGCGGCGTCCGCCGCAGTCTTGTTATTCACCCTCGGCCTGACCTTCTTCGCTATCTATGCCGCCACCTGGAAGCCCATCCGGGTCTCGCCGCTAGTGGTTCTAAACGATCGGATATAACTCCATGCTATCCTTTTTCAACAGTCTGCGTGGCAAGCTCATCCTGACCTATACCCTGGTTACCGTCCTGGCTTTGATGGCGCTGGAGGTCATTGCGCTGCTGTTGGTTCTGTCATTTTCCAGCCTGACCCAAATGGATCAGCTCAGCTATATGAATGATGTGGTCTACACACTCTTTCCAGCGGCCAGAAATTACCTGCAGCCCGGCAAGCAAGATTTGCCCGGTCTGCAGGCCTGGCTGGAGGGTGTGTCCAAATCGGGTTATGCCAGCCTGCCGCCCCAGTTTGCCTTTGACAGCCCTGCTGCGGCGATTGTCCCCGGCGCCCCGCTGGTGGTTATTTCTCCCGACGATACCATTTTGGCTCAGGTACCAATCGATCCAGCCCGCCCAACTGGCCAGCCTTACGCTACCGGGCAGCCGGAAGTGCAGGAGATTCTTGACTATGCCTGGTCGGGCGGTACGAATAGTCTGAACCTTTCTACTAAAACAGGCGCGGGGAAGACACTCCTGGCGGTGCCTATTTTCCAGGAAGGCACCGAGTCTGACGTGGTTGCCGTTCTGCTGCTGACGATAGAACCGGCTCCGTCCGCGTTTCTGAGAGATCTACCTATTTACTTAGGTTGGATTATGGGAACAGGCCTGCTCTTGCTGGTCGCTGTGGCTCCCTTTGGCGCGCTGTTCGGTTTTATCATGTCGCGCGGGCTTACCCGGCGGCTCACCGCACTGGCTCGTGCCGCGGATGCCTGGAGTGAGGGGGATTTCCGCCTTCTCCCGACCGACCGCTCACGCGATGAAATTGGCATGTTAGGTATGCGCCTGCGCAACATGGCAGAACGGATTCAGAACCTGCTGCACACGCAGCAGCAGTTAGCCGTCCTGGAAGAGCGCAACCGCCTGGCCCGCGACCTGCATGACACTGTAAAGCAGCAAAGTTTTGCCACCTATATGCAGATCCGCGCGGCTCGCAACCTCTTGAACAGCGACCCAAACGCCGCGAACAAGCACCTGGAAGAAGCTGAGAACCTGATCAAAAGTTCTCAACAGGAACTTAGTTTGTTAATCACGGAGCTGCGCCCGGCTGCCCTGGAGAACCAGGGGCTGGCTGGCGCGCTGCACGGCTACATAAAGACCTGGTATGAACATACTCGCATCCCTGCCAGGCTGCAGGTTCTCGGTGACCGCCGCCTGCCTTTGGCGCTGGAGCAGGCCCTTTTCCGGGTAGCGCAGGAAGCGCTGTCAAATGTCGCTCGCCACAGCCATGCTTCGGCGGTAAACTTGCAGCTTGAAATCCAGTCCCAACTGGTGCGCCTGGAAATTGCCGATAACGGCGTCGGTTTTGATGCGCGGCAGGCTGCTGGTCAGGGGTTTGGCCTGGAGAGTATGAACGCTCGCCTGGTTGAGCTTGGCGGACGGCTGGAAATCGAAAGTACGGTGGATAGTGGTACCCGCCTGGTTGCTTTTGTTCCCATCCCGGGCCCAATGATTCGCTCAAACTGACCTCTAATGCGCTCGCGTTTTTGGTTCAGTTTTTATAATTCGAGTTTAGACAAACGTCAGTAACCTGACTTTGCGGTCAGGCTGAAACAGA
>CAYTHO010000005.1:108376-109761 GCA_964437595.1 uncultured Anaerolineaceae bacterium | reverse complement strand
TTTCGCGATTTTGACAATGTTTTTGTGCTTCTGGCTTTATGCCTGAGTAGTTACGATTTACGAATAAATAACTGTTATTAACTAACGGGGGAGAGACCTGTTCACCATGAGGTCCATGTCAGTGGTATCAAAGAAGAGGGTTAGATGAAACTGCATCGGCTGTTTACGATTGTTGTTCTATTGATGATTCTTTTTTCTGCCGTCACTCCGGTGACGCCGGCAGTCGCGGCGCCCAGCCTGCTGCCGTATGTTGAGCTGATCCTGGAGAAGACGGCTTCCGCGATCGAGGTGCCGCAGGGCGAGCCGATCAGCTTCACCCTGACCATTCGCAACCGGGGCAAGGTGAATGCCACAAATGTGGTCCTACGCGACGTTCTGCCCAACAACCCCGGGCTCGACTGGTCCATTGTGGAGCAGGTCGGTTCCGCGTGCGAGATTACGGACGGTGTGCTGGTCTGTACCGCCGATATCGTCTCATACGGCACGCACTCCATCACCCTGACCTCGCCAACCGGCCCGGGAAGCTGCGGTCTGGTTTCCAACACTGCCACGGTTCAGGCCACCAATGAGGCGGATGCGCAGTTGGGCAATAACAGCGACTCGGCGGAAATCCAGGTGACCTGCCCATCCGCTCCTGTTCTGCAGATTGAAAAGACAGCCGATGTGGAAGAAGTGATTGCCGGTATGCCGCTGGGCTTTACCATTACCGTGCGCAACACCGGCGGCGGCGCGGCCAGCAGCGTGGTGATCGAAGACCAGCTGGATGCCGCATTGGAGTGGAGCGAAACCACCGGCGCGGACTGCGCCATCGATGATGAGAACCTGTTGACCTGCACCATCCCCAGCATCCCCGCCGGGGAGAGCGCCAGCGTGCACGTGGAAGCCGCTACCACGCGTGATGCGTGCGGCGTGTATTCCAATACCGCCGGGGTCCGCGCTGGCAATCACCGCCTGGTCACGGATGTGGCGGAAGCTACCGTTTTATGCCCCGCGGAACCCGTACTTGATATCGTCAAGACCGCGGACGCCGAAGAAGTGCTTGCTGGCGCGCCAGTTGGCTTCAGCATCACCGTCCGCAATATTGGCGGAAGCGCGGCGAGCAATGTCGTTATCGAAGATGCGCTGGCCCCCGGGCTGGAGTGGAGCGAGACCACCGGCGCGGACTGCAACTTCGAGGGCGGCCTGATGACCTGCACCTTTGCCAGCCTGGCGGCGGGCGCGAGCGCCGCCGTCCATGTGACTGCCCTCAGCACGCCCGCGGTGTGCGGTGAAATCTCCAATACCGCCAGCGCCAGCGCGGATAGTGTTGAGCCGGTCACCTCCACTGCCGCGGTAACCACCATCACCTGCCCGGTGTTGAACCCGGTGCTGAGCATCACCAAGAC
>CAYTHO010000005.1:94658-108276 GCA_964437595.1 uncultured Anaerolineaceae bacterium | reverse complement strand
CCAGCGCGGAGTGCGCCATCAGCACCGGCGACCTGCTGACCTGCACCATCCCCTCACTGGTGGCAGGCGCCAGCTACAGCGTCCATGTGACTGCTCCCACGAACACAGAACTGTGCCAGGTAATCTCCAATACCGCCAGCGTCAGCGCGGGCAACCACGCTGAAATCACCACTGGAACCGTCACTACCACCGTCACCTGCCCGGTGCTGAACCCGGTATTGAGCATCACCAAGACCGCCGACGTGGCCAGCGTGAACGCTGGTTCGCCGGTAGGCTTTACCATCACTGTTGCAAACAGCGGCGATGGAGCGGCGACCAACGTTGTCATTGAAGATCAGCTTGATGCGGACTTCACCTGGAGCGAGACCAGTGCCGAATGCGCCATCAGCACCGGCGACCTGCTGACCTGCACCATCCCCTCACTGGTGGCAGGCGCCAGCTACAGCGTCCATGTGACTGCTCCCACGAACACAGAACTGTGCCAGGTAATCTCCAATACCGCCAGCGTCAGCGCGGGCAACCACGGCGAAATCACCACCGGCACGGTTACCACCACAGTTGCCTGCCCCACTACTTCGAACGTCACCCTCAGCAAGCTGGCGGAGGACACCACCGTAGAGTTGGGCGGGCTGATCCAATTCAACATCACAGTCAGCAATATCGGCCCAGCAGCCGCGCAAAACGTCACCCTCACCGATACCCTGCCTTCCGGCGCCGGGTTGAGCTGGTCGATTGCCGGTTCTGCCCCGGGCTGCGCCATTGCTTCGGGCGTGCTGACCTGCAGCTTTGGTACGTTGAATGTGAATGCTTCGCGCAGTGTCAGCATTTCCTCCACGGCTGGCACGGGTAGCTGCGGCACGGTGTCGAATACCGCTTCGGTTTCAGCGGCGAACGAGCCCTCCAACCTGCTTTACGACAACACAGATAGCGCCAGCGTCCAGGTACCCTGCCCGGTGGGGGTGAATGTAAAAGTCTCCAAGACCACGCCAAAACCGTCGATCAACCAGGGCGAGCCGGTGTTCTTTACCATCGTGGTCACCAATGACAGCACGCAGACGGCCACGGGCGTCAGGCTGACCGATCCCCTGCCGACCCTGGCGGGGCTGTCCTGGTCCATCGTTACACCGGTGACGGGCTGCTCCATCACGGGAACCAACCTGGCCTGTGACTTTGGCTCGCTGGCGGCGGGAGCTACCCGCACGGTAAGCATTACCTCGCAGACCAGTGCGGCCGCGGGCGAAGTGCGCAACACAGCCACGGTATCCGCGACCAACGAGTCCGCGGGGATGCAGGGCGACAACCAGGCCACCGCTTCGGTACAGATTCCCCTGGCGGCCTGCCTGAATATGAACATCTTCAACGGCGTATATAACAACAGTTTTGAAAACGCTCAGCCCGGGCCGATTGGTTTCCGCAATTACAAGGCTACCACGGCACCGCGGGGCCAGAAGTTCCTGGGCGAGTATAGCAGCGAAACAGCCTCGATCACGGTTGGCTGCCTGCCGCCCCATACGCACCTGTTGGTTTCCTTTGACCTGCACATCATCCGTTCGTGGGATGGCAATCATAAGGAAGTTGGCCCGGATCACTGGAAGTTCGAACTTTTAGGCCGTGCCTCGCCGTTCATCGACACCACTTTCTCGAACTGGTCCTGGGAGGCTTACTCGCGCCAATCGTATCCTGAGAATTACCCGGCGGGTGATTACCCATTCCAGACCGGGGTCAATGTAATCAACCAATTGGGCTACATGTTTGCCGAGTTTGAAAAAGACGCTACCTATACCATCCAGGTACTTGTTCCGCACGTGGGCGAATTGGCTACCCTGAATTTCACCGGGTATGGGCTAGAACCGGCCGATAACGAAAGCTGGGGCCTGGACAACCTCGTTGTCACGCCCACCAGTCAGATCAGCCAGCATTTCATACCGATCTACATGGCAGCCCCCTCCGAGTAACCTTTTCAATCGCGGAGCTTCCCCCCGCGGGAGATCAATGATACACTTTCGGGGCCGTCCAAAATTGGGCGGCCCCGCAGCAATTAAATTATCGACGTGTGGAAAAGGACCTCATGCCCAGCGCTATTGAAAATCACCTGCCCCCCGATCTCCGCGATCTGCTCTCGGCCCTGGATTCGCCGGTCAAGATCCAGGCTTTTCTGGATACCTGTGCGTACGTCGCCGAATATGATAATCGCTGCCCGGCGCGCGTGCTGGTGGACCGGCGGGCGCACTGCCTGGATGGCGCCCTGTTCGGCGCGATGGCGCTGCGCCGGTTGGGTTTTCCGCCGCTGGTGGTCGATATCTTCCCCGACCCCGGCATGGACGATGACCACGTGCTGACGATCTTCAAGGTGCGCGGGCACTACGGCGCGGTGGCCAAATCCAATTTCGTCGGCCTGCGCTACCGCGACCCGGTGTACCGCACTCTGCGCGAGCTGGTGATGTCGTACTTCAGCCAGTTTTACAACATCGATGGGGTCAAAAGCCTGCGCACCCACACCCTGCCGCTCAACCTGTCCCGCTTCGATGCGCTGGGCTGGGAATGGCAAGACGCGGGCGCGGACGCTATCGAAAAGGCGCTGCTGGCGCGCCGCCGTTACCCGCTGATCAGCCCTGAAATGGCCGCCGAACTGCCCCTGGTGGACGACCTGACCTACAAAGCCGGCATGCTGGTGGCGGATATGAATGGGGTGTATAAGCCGAAGAAGAACGGCGGTTGATTTCACCTGCGCGTTTTCGCGCTTACACGCTTTCGCGCCTACGCGTTTTCGCGCGGACGCGTATTCGCGCTTATGCGTTTTATCCCGCTTTTTCATCCCAGCAGCGCATCCCCTCAATCTCTCCCTCTACTGCCAGGGCGGCAGCGAAGCCTTCGCCGGGGTCGAGGCCGTACAGCGACCAGCCGCTGTCGGGGGCGGAGAGGCGCACGGGGGCCTCGGGGTTCAGGCTGACCACGAAACCGTCCAGTGAAAAAGACATACCCATGCCGCGCGCTTTGATATAGGCCTCTTTGCGCGTCCAGCCGGTGACAAATGCACGCGGGCGGACGGCGGGCGGCAGGGCGAAGAATTCGTCGACCTCGGCTGGGGCGAAGAAGCGTCTCGCGATATTCGCATAGTCAACCTCGCGATCCAGCCGTTCCACGTCGACCCCCACTTCCTGCCCGAAGGTCACCGCCAGCAGGCCGGTGCCCTGGCTGTGGCTGAGGTTGAAGCGCGGCTCGCCCTCCACCAGCGAGGGTTTGCCCTGCGGGTTATAGTCAAAGCGCAGGCTGGCCGGGTCCGCGCCCAGGTAGGTGGCCAGAATTTCGCGCATCTGCCCGCGCCCGGCGGTGAAACGCTGCTGGTCGATCTCGCGCATGAAGCGCTCAGCCCGCTCGCGCTCATCACTGGCCAGAAGTGCGTTCAGCTCAGCCAGGCGCGCGGCGGGCAGGTCTAACTGCAGGCGAAATATGTGCGCCCAGCCTGCTTCGGCGGATAAATGATCTGGCCGCGGGCGCCAGTGAATAGGGGAAGACATGCGCCTATTTTACTGTAAATTGACCGTCAAAGCGTAAAGCGATCTATCGAGGATATTGTATAATAGGGACTAGATTTTTACGCTTTTTTTACGCACGGTATACACCAGACCCGTTTTTCCAGTGCCGGTGATCCAATTTTGTTAATAGCAGCCCAGGGGCGAACTGATGGAAATGCGCGAGCAGCTTGAGCGAGCAATGGCAGCGATGGAGGCGCAGCGCAGCACGCTTGGCGATGCTGTGGTGAATGCAGCCCTGGCGACCATGCGCGAAAAGCTGGCCGCGCTGTCTTCTGGAGAGGGCCTGGCGGGTATTTCTGGCGCGGGTGAAGCGTTTCAGCGTCCGGTGACGATGCTGGCTGCTGAAATCACCGGCCTGCCTGGAGAACACCCGGGCCCGGTGGAAACGGGTTTGTGGCAGCAGTTGGCATTAATCGTGACCCGCGCCGGGGGAATCTTTGGCCGGCAGGGCGCCAGCAGCATGGTGGCCATTTTTGGCACGCAGGCCCCCCACCTCGACGATCCCGAGCGAGCGGTGCGCGCTGCCCTGGAGATGGTGGCAGTAACGCACCAGGCCGTGGTAAGAGATCGCTCTGGCCGGCTGCAGCTTCGGGCAGGCCTGCACACCGGCCTCGTACTGCTGTCCGCGGATGGCCTTGCCCCGGCGGCGGCCTCCCTTGGGGAGACGGCCAGCCTGGCCGCCCGGCTGCAAAACACTGCTGCCCCTGGAGAGGTGCTAATCTCCTCGGCGGTATTCCGCGCCGTGCGCGGGCATTTTGATGTTGTGGCGATAGATCAGCCAGCGGCACTGGATCAGCCAGCCGCGGTAGAACAGCCGGGGGCGGTAGATCCACCGGAAACGGTGGAGCAGTGGGAAGCAGTCGATCCGGCGGGCGTGGAAGGCGCGCAAACCGGGCCAGCCGCGCCGGGTGGGGTGAGTGTTTACCGCGTGCGGGGGGTGCGCCCGCGCGCGTTCCGGCTGGCCAGCGGCGTGCCCGGCGGAACGGGACTGGTCGCCCCGCTGGTGGGGCGCGATGTGGAGCTGAGCCGCCTGATGGAAATCTTTACCGCCGCAAAGGACGAGAACCGCCTGTTCTCCGTATTCGTCACCGGCGAGGCCGGGATGGGAAAATCGCGGCTGGTGCACGAATGGCTCCACCGCCTCGACCGGCAGGGGCAGCCATATGTGCTGCTGCGCGGGCGCGGCGACTGGCAGCTCAACCGCCTGCCCTATGCGCTGCTACGCGAGCTGCTGGCCTTCCACATGAAAATCCTCGATGGCGACACTGCCGCCGCCGCCCGCGAAAAACTGCTGCGGGGTGTGGAAGCCTGCCTGGGCGCGGACGGCGCCGAGACGGCCCACTGGATTGGGCACCTGACTGGATGGGAATTCAGCCAGAGCCCGTACATCGGCGACCGGCTGGACGACCCTCGCCGCGCGCGCCAGCTAGCCTTCCAGGCCCTGAACCGCTATATTTCCGCCGCTGCCCGGCAGTCGCCGCTGGTGATCGTAGCCGACGACCTGCAGTGGGCAGACGAAGGCTCGCTGGATTGGCTGGATGCTCTGGCGCGCAGCGACCCGGGCGGCCCACTGCTGCTGATCGGCCTGGCGCGCCCCGCGTTGTTTGACCGCCGGCCCAATTGGGGCGAGCGCTGGCCGGGGCATACCCGCCTCGATCTGGCACCCCTGTCCAACAGCGACGCGGCGGCGCTTTCCGGGCTGCTCCTGCGCGGGGCGCTGGCCTACCCGGTCAAGCGGCCCGTGTCGCACGAAGCCCCCACCACGCCCCGCCGCCCCGGTTCTACCGGCCCGCTGGGCGACCCCCTGGCGCAGGTGATCGCCTGGCCGGTGGAGAAGATCGTCGAGCGGGCGGGCGGCAACCCGTTTTTCCTGGAAGAACTGGCCCAGGCTTTTTTGGAAGATGATGTATTCCTGCCCACTGGCGGCGGTCCGTTCGAGCCTGCCTGGCAGGTGGATGCGGCGCGCCTGGAAGCTGGCGTGCTGCCGGTCAGCCTGGTCGAAGTGCTCCAGGCGCGCCTGGATGAGCTGCCTCCTGCCGAGCGGGCCGTGGCCCAACGCGCGGCGGTGGTAGGCCCGGTGTTCTGGGAATCGGCAGTACGCGCCCTGCTGGACGGGGCGGCTGGTTCCCCGGCGGGTGCTGCCGAAGAAGACCTGCTGCACGCGCTCGACTTGCCCGGCGCGCTGCGGGCGCTGCAGGCGCGCGGGCTGATCATTCAACGGGACGCCTCGGCCTTCGAGCATACCGATGAATACGCCTTCAAAAACGCATTGATGTACGAAGTCGCCTACGAAAGCCAGAGAGTGCGCGAGCGGCGTAAGGATCATGCGCGGGTGGCGGGCTGGCTTGCCGCGCAGAGCGGGGAGCGCGTGGAAGCCTATGCTGCGGTTATTGCCGGGCACTATGAGCGCGCCGACAAGCGCCTGCTGGCCTCCGATTGGTACGCTCTGGCGGCGATGCAAGCCCGGCGCACATCCGCCCCTGGCGCGGCGATGCGCTTCTTCCAGCGCGCGCTGGAAATGCTGCCGGATGAACCCGGTTATTTCAACCAGTGCGTGCAGTATCTGAAAGGTATCTGGGATGTGCAGTGGTGGCAGGCGCGCTTCTCGGAGGCGCTCTCCACCGGGCAGGCCCTGCTGGCCGCCGCCGAAGCGCGGGGGGACCTGCCCGTGCAGGCTGCCGCGTGGAACCGCATTGCCGCGGTGCAGAACCGCCAGGGCGATTACCAGGCGGCGCTGCGCAGCGTGCAGCGCGCCGAGCGCCTGGCGCGCTCCGGCGGCGCGGCGCGCGAGGTGGTGCTGGCGCTCTTTAACCGCGGCGTCACCCTCTACCGCCTGGGCGATTCCGCCGCCGCGCTGGAAGCAGGCGAGCGGGCGCTGGCTTTCAACCAGTCCTTGTTTGGGCAGGGCGGCGCCAGCGGGCAGGCTGCCGGGCAACTTGCCGGGGCGGACGGCGTCGAGCCGGTGGCCGAGCAGGTGGCGCAGGAGAACCTGCGGCGCGCCAGCGAGATGGTCCGGGAGGCCGGGCAGAAAGGCAAAGACGGCCCGGCGCTGGAGTCGTGGGAGTCGAGCCGCGAAACTGCGCGCATCCTCAACCTGCTGGCGATGATTAACCAGCGCGCGGGCCGCTACCAACAGGCCGAAAGCGACTACCAGCAGGTGCTGTCCCTGCAGCGCGAGCGCGGCGACCGGGCCGCCGTGATGACCACCCTCAACAGCCTGGGCGGGCTGGCCCACCTGCGGGGCGATGATGCCGCCGCCGCCGGGTACTTTACCAGGGCTTTGAACCTGGCGCACGAGATGGGCTTTCAAGAAATGAAAATGATATGCCTGAACAACTTGGCAGCGGCTCAGGTGGAACTGGGTGAATTTGCCCAGGCGGAGCTTTGCCTGCAAGAGGTGCTGCATCATACGGCAGGCAACGACTGGTTCCTGCTCAGCGAGGTCTACCGCACCCTGGCGCTGGCCTGCCTGGGGCAGAACCGTTGCGAAGAGGCCCTTTCCGCCGGGCTGCGCGCGCTGGAGCTGGCCCGCGCCCAGAACCAGAACGAGCATATAGGCCGCGCATGGCGCGTGCTGGGGCGTGTGGCGGCGGCCTTCGACCCGCAGGCTGGTTTCGAAAAACCGGGACGCTTCAAAGTGGTGGTGGATGGGAAACAGTGCGGCGCGCACGACTGCTTCGCGGCCAGCCTGCAGATATTTGTTGAGATGAGCGCCACCAACGAACAGGCCCGCACTGCCCGCGATCTGGCCAGCTACGAGCTGGAGCACGGCGACCGCCAGGAGGGCATGCGCCTGTGGCAGGGCGCCCGCGATATGTTCGCCCGCCTGGGGCTGGGACTGGAAGTGGAGCGCATGGACCGCATCGCGGTGGAGCGCGGCGACTGGCAAGATTCCCTGCAATCTGACGTGCTCCCGCGTCAGGCGTGATAAAATCGCTCCATCACTATGCAGCGATCCCTTCCTTTCTTTTTGGCTGCCCGCGCCTGGCTGGGCGTGCGGTGGAATGCCCTGCGCGCTTCATGGGTGTGGAGCGTGGTGCTGGTGCCGTTCCTGCTCACCCGGCTGGCCTGGGTGCTGGCGGCGGCCTTCGCGCGCGGGGCGTTCCAACCCAACCCCACCTATCTGCATTACTTCCAGCAGGGCGGGCAGCTCACCCGCATCTTCTGGCTGGATATCTTCGCCCATTGGGACGCGCGCTTTTACCTGTCGATTATTAAGGAAGGCTATTTCACCACAACTGACTTTGCCAACCAGTATTCCAACACCGCTTTCCTGCCGCTGTACCCTTATCTGGTCAAGAGCATCGGCTGGCTGGGCGTCGACCTGCCAGACGCGGCCTACCTGACCATCGGCATCCTGCTTTCGAACCTATGCTTCCTGGCGGCGGCAGTGCTGCTTCACCGCCTGGCGGTGCGGCACCTGGGGCTGATCGAGGCGGCGGCAGGCCGGGGTCTGGCGCTTTTGTTTGTCTACCCGGCCAGCTTCTTCTTCTCCTGCTTCTATACGGAGAGCCTGTTCCTGCTGCTGGCGTTGATCGCGTTTACCGCCGCGTTCGAGCGGCGCTGGTGGCTGGTGGGGATCGCCAGCGCGCTGCTGGTGCTCACCCGCGTGCAGGGCGTGATCGTAGTAGGCGCGCTGGCCTGGATGTATATGGAAGCCCGCGCGTGGCGGCTGCGCGAAGTCCGCGCGGACGCGCTGGGGTTTGCCCTGGCGCCCGCCGCGCTGCTGGCGCACCTTTATTATCTATATACCCTCACCGGGCGCTTCCTGGCCCCGCTGGAGGCTCAGGTGGCCTGGGAGCGCAACAAGTACGGCCTGCTCGAAGGGCTGTGGATGCAGATCAACGCCCCGGCCCTGGACGTGTTCAAACTCGACGGGCTGCTGATGCTGTTCTTCCTCGGCTGCGGTATCTATCTGCTGTGGAAACAGCCCGTCAAAGCCCTTGGCCTGTACACCATCCTCATGAGCGTGGCGCCTGCTCTCACCGGCATGCTCATCTCCGGCACGCGCTATATCGTGGTGGTTTTCCCCGTCTTCCTGCTGCTGGGCCAGAAGTTGGAGCGCCGCGAGCCGTACGACCTGCTGCGCATCCTGTGGTTTACCCTGCAAATTTTATATTTCGCCGGGTGGGTGATGTATTACTGGGTGGCGTAACAAATCCAATTTCATATCACATTGTATAATAAATCATCCTCACACTGGAGCCGACTCATGCGAAAAATTCTGGCCCTGATCCTGGCCGTTTTTTTGGCCTTCTCCTGCACTATCCCCGCCTCCGGCCAAACCTCGACCTCCCTGCGCGTCTTTTACGCCGGGCCGGACGGTGGGGTAGCCACCGCGCTCGGGCTGGCGGATGATTTCGAGATCGTGCAGGACCCGGCCCAAGCCGATGTGCTGGTGCTCAACGGCGCCATCCCACCGGCGGCTGCCGACCGCTACCGCGCGGGTGCCGGGCTGCTGCTGATCCTCGGCCCCGACCTGACCACCGCGCAGGTCTCGGACCTGTTGGGCCAGCCGGTGACACTGACCGCGGCGGAAGACCCCGCCAGCCTGATTGAAACGGATGTGTCGCATCCGCTGACCACCGATGTGCTGTGGAACAGCGCCCCGCAGGTGCGCGAGCGCTTTATGGTGGGGCAGGTGCCCGGCGGGGGCGCGCTGGTGCATAACTTCGACAACGGCGAATGGCTGCTGTGGAACGTTCCGCCGTCGGCGCCGGGGCGCGAATCTTATGTGTTCAACGCCTTTCTGGATGGGGCCAACCCGCAGATCCAGGAATGGGCCTATTTCAATTACCTGATCTACAACCTGGTCAAGCGCGCTGGGGGGCAAACGCCGCTATCCTTTGCCGCCTACCCGGCTTCGCCCGTGCCCCACGCGCGCGACCGGCAGTTCATCTTGATCGCTATGGGCGGGCTGCTGCTGATGGCCGCGGGTACCTTCGTCGCCGTGCGCCGCTACAGCAAAGCCCACCCCGAGGCGCTCAATGTGCTGGTCAACAGGCCGGTGGTGTACGAGCAGCGCCAGGCCAAAACTGAATGGGAAGAGGTCGGCTTCCACCGCCCGCTGGGCGGCTTTATGGTGGCTTTTATGATGGGGCTGATCCTGTTCATCCCCCTCATCATCTACCAGAACCTCATCCTGCCCACCTACATTTTGCCCTCCGCCCAGGCGCTGGGCATCTGGGGGCGCGTCACTCAGGCCTTCAACCTGGCCTGGACCATCTTCGACATGGGCACCAGCCTGGCCTTCGTTAAGTTTTTCTCGCAGTACCGCGTCAGCGACCCGCGCAAGGCGGTGCAGTACGGGCAGGTGTACGTGTGGTGGCAGCTGCTCTCCGGCGCGGTGCAGGTGGCCCTGGTGACCTCGATCGCCAGCTCCTACCTGCCAGAAACGGCCTACGCGCTGTATGCCTGGAGCGTTATCATCCATACCCTCATCCAGATCCCCGGCTTTTACACGGTGATGAAGGCCGCCCTGCGCGGCTGGCAGCGCTTCGATTACGCCACCGCGCTGGAAATCGGCACCAGCTTGATATTCCCCATGCTCACCCAGCCCATCATTGTGCTGGCGATGGCCGCCTGGGGGCGCGGCAACCCGGTGTTTGGTTCGGCGATGGGCGGGCTGCTGGGGTTGGGGTTAGCCGCCTACGCCACCGAGGCGCTGAACTTCCTGGTGGGCATGGCGCTCTACCGCCGCCTGGGTTATAACGCCCGCGTGCTCTTCATGGCGCATTTTGACTGGGCCACGATCAAATCGGCTTTCCGCTTTGGGGCATTCGATATGCTCGCCTCGGGCGCGTGGGCCGCCGGGCAGTTCTTCGAAATCCTCATCACCCAGACCCGCCTGGTCAACTCGACCGAGGTATGGGGCAACTGGGTGATGGCACAGAACTTCGTCTTCGGCTTCAGCGTGACCGCTACCCTGTACGACAACCTGATGCCTTCCATCTCCGAGGCGATTTCGAATACGTATAAAAAGCTCAGCGCGTACTATTCGGCTATGGCCTATAAATGGGGTGGGCTGATCAACGGCTTTATCGGTGCCGTGCTGCTGGCGGTCACTGACCGCTTCATTTTAGGCTCCACCGGCCCGGAGTTTGCCCGCGCGGCGGCGCTCTCCATCCCGCTGCTGATCTGGGGCGCCATCCAGTATCCCTCCTGGGTGGGCGACAACGTTCAAAATGGCTCGGGCAAGCCGCATCTCAAAATGATCATGGTCGCCTCCGAGCAGGTGGTGCGCGTTCTGCTGGCGCTGATCCTCATCCGCCAATTCCAGATTTACGCGCTGATCATCGCCTACTTTGCCGGGCTACTGGCCAAGGGCATCGGCGCGTATTTCGTCAACCACAAGCTGTGCTTCCCGCAGCGCTTCTATTTCTGGCAGTCGCTGGGCGCGCCGCTGCTGGCGGGGGCCGTGCACTACGCCATCCTGCGCTGGGTCACCGGCTACATCTGGCAGGGCGACCAGATCACCAGCATCCTCATCTTCCTGATCGGCATCCTCTTCTCCTTCCCGCTGTATGCCTTTCTGTACGGGCTGGCGGGCGGCTGGGACGACGCCACCCTGGACGAACTGCGCCAGGCCGCCGCGCTGAGCAGCTTCATGCGCCCCTTCTCCTGGCTGTTCTGGAAGTGCACCGCGCTCGGCGCGCGCGTCAGCCCGCTGCACGGGCGCTTCCCCATCACCATCCGCGCCGAGGCAATGGAAGAGGCCGCTCAGCTCACCCGCATCCGCGTGAAAGTGGCAGGGTCCGGGGCCGGGGCGGAGTAGCGGGTTCGGGAAAAGCGATTGGGAGCGTCCGTTAAAATTCCCTCTTGACATCCCCCGGTTTCTTCGCTATACTAAGTGTGCAATGAACACTAACACTCCTTACGAACAGCCCGGCGTCACCGTCGACCTCGTCATCTTCACCGTGGACGACAAAAAGCTCAAAGTCCTGCTGGTCAAGCGCGCCAACGAGCCGTTCGAGGGGTGCTGGTCGATCCCCGGCGGGTTCTTGAAGAAAGGCGAATCGCTGGAAGAGGCCGCCTCGCGGGTGATGGAGGAGAAGACCGGCGTGCGCGAAGTGTACCTGGAGCAGCTCTACACCTTTGGCCGCCCGGACCGCGACCCGCGCGCCCGCATCATCACCGTCACCTACTTCGCGCTGATCCCCTGGATGCGGCTCAACCAGCCCGGCTCGAAGAAGATCGCCGACCTGGCCTGGTTTTCGGTGGATGACGTGCCCGAGCTGGCCTTCGACCACATGGAAATCCTGCGCCGCGCGGTGACCCGCCTGCGCGCCAAGGTCAGCTACAGCAGCATCGTGTACGGCCTGCTGCCCGAGGCCTTCCGCCTGTCGGATTTGCAGAAGATGTACGAGATTATCATCGACGAAAAGCTGGACAAGCGCAATTTCCGCAAGCGCATGCTCGCCACCGGGCTGCTGGAGGAAACCGGCAAGAAAGAGCGCCTCGGCGCCCACCGCCCGGCCATGCTCTACCAGTTCAAGCAGCGCGAAGTGGTGTTCTTCGACTGACCCCAGGAGGGGGATGCGGACAATGAGGCAGCAAAACGATCATGGACGAACACAGGCAGTTTTTTTTGCCCCTTGTAAGTGTATAAAGTACACTTATTGTAGCAATGGTTTGAGTGTGGCTCTGGTTCTGGTTACAACGCTCTGCGTTGTAACCACGCTCTCGACGCTCCGGCGTCGAGTCTGGAATGCACTGGACGCTGGAGCGTCCACCTTCCGTACCCACGCTGGAGCGTAGGTACGAGGATATGCAGTATTTTTTTATCATCACTAAGTTTATAAAACACACTTACATCACGGAGGGAACATGGACGGCAACTTAATCCTTGTAGCCAGGCGCATTGAACAGGCGACAGACCCCGAAGAAGTCTTTGGCGACTTGAACGGCTCCGCGGCGGACCGCATGGCGCACCTCAAGCTCGTGTTCCGCCAGCTTGCCAAGGTGGCCCACCCGGATATGTACCCGGGCCGGGACGACAAGAAGCTGGCCCAGGCCGCCTTCAGCCGGCTGACGGAATGGCTACTGCAGGCCGAGGCGAAAATCCGGGCCGGGCTGTACGGCAGCGGCGCGGGCGGCAGGGAAACCGTTCTCACCACCCCGCGCGGCGCGTATCACATCAATCCCGACGGGCAGGAGGCGGGAGTGTTTATCCTATACCGCGCCCGCATGGAGCCGGATGCGGCAGTGTTGCCGGGCGCAGTTTTGCCGGGCGCTGGTAAGCCATACGTTGGTAAGCTGGGCGCTGCGCTGCCGGTGACGCTGAAGGTCCCCCGCGACCCGCGCGACAACGACCTGGCCCACAACGAGGCGCGCATCCTGCAGATGCTGCGGGCGGGCAACGCCGCCAAAAAGTTCGCCGCTTACGTGCCTGCGTGGGTCGAGTCTTTCCTGTTCGAGGAGGGCGGCGTGACCCGCCAGGTGAACGTGTTCGAGCGCTCCTCCGGCTGGTACTCGCTGCACGAGGTGCGCGCGGCCTACCCCGGCGGCATCGACCCCAAGGATATGGCCTGGATGTGGCGGCGCCTACTGGTGGCGCTGGGCTTTGCCCACATCAACGGCGTCATTCAAGGCGCGGTGCTGCCCGGTAACGTCTGCATCCTGCCAGACCAGCACGGCCTGCGGCTGGAGAACTGGGCCTTTGCCGTGCTCAACCCGCAGTCCAGCGGCGAGATCATCCCCGCGGTGGACGCGGATTACGAGGACTGGTACCCCGACGAAGTGCGCAACAGCGAGCCGCCCGCCGCCGCCACTGATATTGCCATGTCGGCCCGCTGCATGATCTACCTGCTGGGCGGCGACCCGCTGTGCGGCGCGATGCCGCCGCGCGTGCCTGCCGCTGTGCAGATGTTCTTGAAGAGCTGTATTTTGCCCGGCAAGCGGGCGCGCCCGCAGGAAGCCTGGGGCTTGAAGGAGGAGTTCGATGAACTGCTCCAAAGACTGTGGGGCGAGCGTAAATTTCACCCGTTTTCAATGTATTCAAAACCCAAATAACCAATCGGAGGTAAAAATGGGCAGTGGAAGTTGGTCAACCAATGTATATGATGAACAGCGGCGCTATAAAG
>CAYTHO010000005.1:0-94558 GCA_964437595.1 uncultured Anaerolineaceae bacterium | reverse complement strand
ATGGGCAGTGGAAGTTGGTCAACCAATGTATATGATGAACAGCGGCGCTATAAAGCCGCCGCCGGGAAAAGCACGTTCGACTACAGCGATAAGCTGCGGGCCTCGGGTCCGGCGACCTGGTGCGCGCACGCTACCCTCGATCCGCTGGGAGTCAAGTTCCGCGAGAGCCGCGACAGCGACGAGCACCCCAATTCGACATCCATCGCGGTGCTGTTCGACGTCACCGGGTCGATGGGCCACGTGCCGGTGGTACTGCAAACCAAGCTGCCGCAGCTCTTGGGGCTGCTGCTGCGCAAAGGCTACGCCGCCGACCCGCAGATCCTGTTTGGCGCCATCGGCGACGCCACCTGCGATCGGGTGCCTCTGCAGATTGGGCAGTTCGAGTCGGATAACCGCATGGACGAGAACCTGGAGAATATGTTCCTGGAAGGCGGCGGGGGCGGTCAGCGCACCGAGTCCTATGAACTGGCGATGTACTTTATGGCCCGCCACACCGACCTGGACTGCTGGAATAAGCACGGGCGCAAGGGCCACCTGTTCATCATCGGCGACGAGATGGCCTACCCGCAGGTAAAGAAGCGCGAGGTGCAGGCCATTATCGGCGACGGGCTGGAGGTGGATATCCCCACCAAAGCCATCGTCAAAGAGCTTGCCCGCCGCTACCACGTCTATTACATCCTGCCTAAGGCGGCCAGCTACGGCGGCGACCGCGAGATCCTCGGTTTCTGGCGCGACCTGCTCGGCCAGAACGTGCTGGAGCTGGATGATCCCGAAGCGGTCTCGGAGCTGATCGCCCTGACGGTCGGCATGACCGAAGGCACGATTGACCTTTCGGCGGGCATCGCCGACCTGGAAGAATATGATGTCCCCAACGCCACCATCCATACAGTGACCACCGCGCTGGCTTGCCTGCCCGCCGCCGTGCCGCTGGCGCGCTCCATTGCCGGGTCGCTGCCCGCCATGGCCGCCAAGCCGCTCCTGGCAAGCAGGGTGCGGAGAGTATAACTTTTCTAGTTTCCCTGGTACCACCGCTCCAGCGGTGGTACCCCCTTCCGGGCGCTCCGCGCCTTCTGGTCGCTCATTCGCGACAGGCCAGAAAAATGTGCGGAGCGCATAAGAAGCGGTTGCTGTGTAACCGTGGTTCCGTCGCGGAGCGACGGAACCAGAAAAATCGTTCCAACAGAAGGCACCTCGAGTTTAGCCTTTCCGTAAATATGGCGGTTCCTGGGTTGCTGGTACCGCCATATTTACGGAGCCATAACTATATTTTAGGCAAAAGGCTAAACTCCATGCCGGGAGAGAGGTCTCTTATGCAAAACCACACTTCGCACGCCATCCTCATCGCCGACCTCGGTTACGGCGACGCGGGCAAAGGCAGCATCGTGGATGCGCTGGCCCGCAGTACCCAGGCCCACACCGTGGTGCGCTACAACGGCGGCGCGCAGGCCGCCCACAACGTGGTCACCCCGGAGGGCCGCCATCACACCTTTGCCCAGTTTGGCAGCGCGGCTTTCATTCCCGGCGTCCGCACCCACCTGTCGCGCTATATGCTGCTGCACCCGCTGGCGATGCTGTCCGAAGAGCGCCACCTGCGCTCCCTGGGCGTGCGGGATGCCTTCGCGCGCACCAGCATCGAGCGCGGGGCGCTGGTGGTGACGCCCTTTCAGCAGGCAGCCAACCGCCTGCGCGAGATGGCGCGCGGCGACGCCCGCCACGGAAGCTGCGGCATGGGCATCGGCGAGACCATGGCCGACAGCCTGGCAAACGGCGAGAACGCGCTCTTTGCCGGCGACCTGGCCGACCGCGATGTGGTGATCCGCAAGCTGGCCTGGTTGCGCGATGCGAAAATCGCCCAGCTTGAAGGCCTGCTGGGCGGCCTGCCGAGCACGCCGGAGGTGGAGGCCGAGCGCGGGGTGCTGTTCGACCCTGGCATCATCGCCGCCACCGCCGATGTCTACCAGCACTTCGCCGCGCAGGTCCAACTGGTCGAGCCCGGTTACCTGGGGTTGCTGCTCAACCGGCCCGGCGTGGTGATCTTCGAGGGCGCGCAGGGCGTGCTGCTGGACGAATGGTGGGGCTTTTTCCCCTATAACAGTTGGAGCACGCTCACCTTCCGCAATGCCGACCGGCTGCTGGAAGAGAACCATTTTGAAGGCGAGGCCCATAAACTGGGGCTGATCCGCGCTTACGCCACCCGCCACGGCGCGGGGCCGTTCGTCAGCGAAGATGCCCGCCTCACCCAGGCCATCCCCGACCGGCACAATCAGAACAACGCCTGGCAGCGCCAGTTCCGCGTGGGCTACCTGGACCTGGTGGCCCTGCGCTACGCGCTGCGGGTGGTCGGGCGGGTGGATGGGCTAGCGGTCACCAACCTGGACCGCATGGCTGAGATTCCCGAGTGGCAGGTGTGCGACGCCTACCAGTTCCCCGGCCCAAACCCATCCGATGCGGCGGATTTCTTCGACTGCCAGGGGTCGCTGTGCACCGATATCCGCCTTCCCGCTGACCCCACCGACCTGCCGCGGATGGAGCAGCGCACCCGCATGCTAATGGAAATGCAGCCGGTTTACCGCGCCTGCCCCCAGCAGCCCGCCGAATACGCGGCCCACATCGGCGCGTGCTTGGGCCTGCCGCTGGCGGTGATGTCATCTGGCCCCACCGCCAACGACAAGGTGTTCTCATATCTTGCCCCGCTCCTTTGTGCAGCAGTCACGCTTCAGGTAGGTCGGCGATCCCTCGCCGACGCTCGCGCCAGCGAGAGCTAAACAAATCGCAAGGTGAATTCTACATATGCGTCTGCCGGGAAACATGCAGGTTTCAGGCTGCGATTGGTTATGTACAAATCGCGCGCTGGTTTTTCGGGTAGCATTCCCCTTCAGCCCGCCTCAATCACATAAGAAGTGATTTCCTTTACGCTGGCTGCCTTCGCGCTGCTGAACTCGTACACATCGCAGAAAGCATACGTTTTCCCGTTTTCCAGCACCAGCGTGCCGTTCACCGCGCCGGCTTTGCCGTGCGATACCACGTGTTGGATGGTAATTTCCGCGGCCTGGCGCATTTCTGCCAGCGCCGTGGAAAACGCATCCTTCCCCAGAATGATCCGCTGACCGGCGATGTTCCAGCGGATATCACCGGTCACGCTTTCCAGCAGGTACGCTCGATCGCCCTTGGCGAAAGCGATGGTCAGGTTTTGTAAAAAGATATTTTTCGGCGAGTTGCCGCAGTCTGCACTGGCGTTTACTTTGGTCATAAGAATGAACAGTCTCCTTCCCCCATTGGCAAATAATGATTATAGGAGATAAGGAGACTATTATAGTCCATTTTTATAGTTAAAAATCAGCCGTTGTTTTTACCGCAGCAGCGTGGGCAGGTACTGTTTCCAGATCGCGCCCCGGTAGGCCTTGACCGCGATGGTCCGGTCCTCGCTGCCAGCCGAGGCGTGGAAGCGCAGGGTGACCGTTCCCTCCACCGTACCCGGCGCCAGGCTGCTCGCCAGCGCGGTGACTTGCACGGGATCACCGGTGTCGCCCGTGGCGGGTGTGACGGTGATCCAGGCCGGTTTGGAGGCCACTTCCCAGGTCAGCCCGGCCTCGCCCCCGCTGATGCTGAGCGGTATGCTTTGGTTGGCCGGGCTGGCGTTGTCGATCATAAACAGCATCGATTCGGGGCTGATGACCAGCGGCTCGCCGGAGGTGGCGACCGCCGCCTGGAGCATATCATATGCCCCGGAGCCGCCCGGTCGATAGTCGACAAAGGCGATGATGTGCAGATAATCGAATATAAACCCAGTCAGGTCTGCGGTTTGCAGGGTGAATTCGCGCGTTTCGTTGTTGGCCAGCGGGGTGGAAATGCTCTGCTGGACAACCGCCTGGGCATAGCGGCTGGTCACGCCGATGATGGCATCCTCGTAAACGATCAGGCCAACGGTGGCGCTGTTGCTGGATGAAAGCGCCGTCCCGCTGAGATTCTTGACATTCACCTTCACGGTATAACGCCCGCTGTCGATAGTGTACTGCGCCGTGACTTCCGCCCCCGGCGGCCTGAGCAGTTCGGCATCCACCATGCCCTGGTAATATTCATAATAATCCGTGCCGGATTTGGCCCGTTCGGCGTACTGGTGACCGCTGTCCGCGATCACCATCGGGTAAAGGTTCGTTCCGCTGCCCCTGGCCGCGTCATAGCGGCTGCGGCGGGGACCAGTGAGACCGTGTTCGATAAAAACGACGGGCTTTGACCGATAATCATAAGCAAGTTGATCGACCTCCAGACCGGCGGCCATGCAGTAAGGTCAAGCAGGGTTGTAGAAGCCCTCGAACACCACCAGCCGGGGGGCAGCAGTGGTGGCCGCGGCGGGCTGGGGCGCTGCCGGCGAACCAAGCGAGAAGAATAAAACGAGAATGGGGAACAGGCGCAGCCAGCGGAACATGATGCCTCCTTTTCACTCGTCGATACGTTCATAACCAGGGTTTCGTTATCTCTCATTATACAGTCGCTCCACGTGCAACGTTTCACCGGATTCCGCGTATATCTTTATGAGGAAACAAAATGGAGGAAATGATGAGACAAGAAGAAAAACACGTGCACTGGTTGTTGTGGCCGTTCTGGGCTATCTGGCGGCTGGTGGCCTTTATTATTGAGATGACCGGGCGGCTGGTCGGCCTGATCCTGGGCATGGTCTTTATCCTGGTAGGCGTCATTGTCAGCCTGACCATCGTCGGCGCGATTGTCGGTATACCCCTGGCGCTGTTCGGCGGGCTGCTGATGATCCGCAGCCTCTTTTAGCGATAAGAAAGGCGGGGCGCTGGTGATCCACCGGCGCCCCGCCTTTTCATTTAACTCACAGCCAGTCTACGGCCTGTTGGCAATCCTTGGCGCCAGCCACAGCGCCCGGTCGTTATCGGACGCGCCGTTGGCCAGCACGGTGAGGATGAACTTGACGTTCTTGCCCGCCAGGCTGCTCAGGTCCACGTCGACCTGCTGGTACTGCTCATCGAAGGTCTCCGTCCAGGCGTTCAGGGTCTGCAGCCCGCCGTCGTCGATCTGGTAGTCGAGCTGGAAGCGCACGGAGCAGTTCTTGCTGTTGCTCTCGCAGCTCAACAGCGCGCTGAAATGGTCCTTATCCTTGACGGTATAGGCCGGGAACTTGCCGCGGATCACGCCGTCGTTGACGCGCGGCGGGTTGGTCAGCAGGGCCGGTTCGTCGTCCACGTAGCCGCTTTCCAGGATGGGCCGCGCCCGGTACAGCACGAACCCATCCGCGCTGCCTTCCGCGCCGGTGCAGGGGATTGCTTTGCCGTTGCCGGTCCATTCGGCCATGCAGTAATTGGCGGCAAAATCGTACCCGCTGCCGGTATTGCTGGGCGTAACGACCTTGATTACCACGTAGAAGTGCCCCGTACCGCCGGACCCCAGGCCGAACAGCACGCCGGACGCATTGCGCAGCTTCCAATCGCCGCGGTATTCGCCGGGCGAGCCGGGCGCGCGCAGGGTAACCGAGATATCCACCGTCTGCCCGGGCGGCACGGAAACGTCCAGCTTCTGCGAGGCCGGCGCGCCCATCGATTCGCCTTTGTCGAACACGATGGCGTAGTCGGGCGTCCAGGTGCAGGTGCCTTCATTGCGCAGCCGCCAGGTTTTCACGAACTGCATGCCCGCCGCGATGGTCGTGCCGTCGGCGATGGTCACATCTTGCATGAAACCGGCCATGTCGCACACCGGCGAGCGGGTCGCCGTCGCCGTGGGCAGCACGGCCTGGGTGTTGGTCGGCTGGGGCGTGGCGGACGGGCGCAGGGTTGGCTCCGACTGGGCCTGGGTGGGCGCGGCGGGAGTCTGGGTCGCGCCACCGGCGCTCTGCGTCATCAGCGCGTCGATGGTTTGCGCGGCCAGAGTGTTGACCGAATCCGGTTGCCTGGTCGGCTGGGTGTTCGACGGCATGGCGCAGGCCGCGGAGAGGAGGAATAATACGCAAATGATCAGGATGAAACGGCGGGCAAGTGGCGCATTCATAGGAGGCTCCAGTATGAATTTAAATGGTAAATCCTGCTGTTTTTATAACGCTCAACAGCAGGAAAAGTTCCACGAACCTGTACCTTTGGTTCTATCCCCACAAATGCCAGTATATCATTGCCCAGACAATCGCGCAGGCGAAGACGGTCAGCAGGCTGTAGTAGAGCCGCGCCGGGGCGTTCCACCAGCGCTTCACCCAGGCCAGCACGGCGAAGACGGCCATTGCCGCGCCCAAAACAGCCATCGCCACGGGCGCTTTGAAAAAGGGCAGCAGCCAGGCCGGGGTTTCGAAAGCAATTTTCGGTATTCCGCCGTAAGCGGGGTCGATATCCGCGAGGGCCACCCCCAGCGCGCCGATGATGGCGATGAACACCACCCCAAACAGCCCGGCGGCCCATCTGGCCAGGACCGCGCCCGCGGGGCGCTTTTCACCCCGGCGGATACCACGCAAGAAAGCGATCAGCCAGCATAGGATGGTGATTGCAAACACCAGCACCCCACCCATGAAGATCAGCAGGGTCACTGGCGTGCTGCGGTACCACGGTGATTTCACCATTGTCATCGGATTGATGGTGTATAGGATCACCTGCCCGTCCTGCTCCTTGAGCGCTGCCTGCACGCTGGGATCGATAACACCCACCAGCAGGCCCGGCTCGGTTTCGACAAAGCGCGTGATGTTGCCCATCATATCCACCACGACCTGCTGCTGGTCTTCGTCCACCGTGACGTTGATCGGGGTAAAGACCGATATGAGCTTTTCAAAGGCGGTGTAGTTGCTACGCGCCAGGTAGTACTCGCCGGAATAAGCCGCCGCGCGGCTGGAGAAACCGGCGGCAGGCGCCAGCGCGGGTTCTTGAGCGGGGTAATAACGGTCCATGAAGGCATTGACTACCGCGTCCACGGTCTGGTCGCCGCTGGCGCCGTTGGTGGAGACGAACAGGCCGGTGTTGGTATCCGGCAGCAGCAGGAGCATCGAGTGGAACAGGATGGTGGCGCCGCCGTGCGAAATAGTGTACAGACCATTAATCTCGTTTTCAAAAAAACCGTAAGCCATGCCGTGAAGGCGTGGGTCGGGTGAGTTCAGTGGGCTGTGCATGCGCGTGGCGGTCTCTTCCTGCAGGATGCGCGATTCGCCGTAGCGCCCGTTCTGCAGATGGGCGATCATGAAATGCGCCATATCCAACCCCGTGGCGCTCAGCGCGCCAGCCGGGTAAGCCGGGATTAACTCAAACTCGCCCTGGTAGTATTTGTTGCTGCTGTAACTGTAGCCCTTCGACATGTCCGCGGCCATGTTAGCCGGCAGCGGCTGGCGGAAGGTGGCGTGCTGCATATCCAGCGGCGCGAAGATGTGCTGCTCGACGTATTCCATAAAAGGCACGCCAGATACGCGCTCGACGATATAGCCGGCCAGCGCGCTGCCGTAGTTGGAATAGGCGGGCATCTCGCCCGGCGCGAACACGCGAGCGGGGATGTTTTCCTTGAGGTGGGACCCCAGCGACATCATCTTAGCCGGGTCGAACACAAACAGGCCTTGCCCCTTGTCTTCAAATCCCGGCGTGTGGGTCATCAAATGCTTGAGGGTGATTGGCTGGGGGTAGGTGGCCGGGATTTCAAAATCCAGGTAGGTGTTGACATCCGCCTCCAGGTCCAGCTTGCCCTGCTCGACCAACTGCATGACCGCCGTCCAGATGAACAGCTTGGAAACAGACCCGGGGCGGAATAACGTGGCAGCCGGGTCTACCGGGGTCTTGTTATCCAGGTCGGCGTAGCCGTAGCCTTTGGCAAAGAACACCTGCCCGTCTTTGACCACGCTGATCACCGCGCCGGGCACATGGTTTGCGTCCATTGAGGCGGTCAGGACGCCGTCGAGGAAGACTTCCATTTCGGCGGGGTCATTGGGCCCGGCGGACTGGGCCGCGGCGGGGAACACGCTGCCCAGGGCCAGCGAAGCGGCTAAGAACCATGCCAGGAAGATAGGGGGGAGCGATTTTTTCATACGAATACCTTTACGAAATAGATGATGTCGTTCACGTCGTGACTTTCGGAACCTGTCTCCCGCCTGGCCGAAGTTGACCTTTTCCAAAATGAATTGGTAAAGCACGGCGAAACACGCCTGACAGAAAGGCTCTTTAATTTATACGAACATCGCAAAGAATGGTTGCGCCAAAAGGGCCTGGCAGGTTTTTCACCGCCAGGCCTAATACTGTGCGCTTCGTTTCGTTTACGGCGCCGCGTTGGGGACCAGTTCGAACTCCACCGTCACGCTGGCGGATACCGAGATCTGCCCCGGCGCCAGCGTGCCTTCTTCCACGAACTGCCCGCCGCCCGCGTTCTGGATAACGTTCTGGAAGCCGTAGCTGCTGCCGCGCCACCACGAGTTATACGAGCCGTACCAGCCGCTGCTGTCTTCGTGGATCATCTTCACCCGCCCGGTGGCCTGGTTCACGCCTGAGGCCAGCGCGGCGGCCTTTTCCTGGGCGGCCTGGATCGCCAGCGCGCGGGCCTGGTCGCGGTACTTGCGCAGCTCGGTAGTGCGGAACTCCACCCCGTGCACATAATTGACCCCGGCCTCCAGCATGTCGCTGTACAGGCTCTCGAACTTGCTGATGTCGTTCAGCCGTATCTCAACAGTCTTGCGCACGAAGTAGCCGATGAAGTTGGCCGCGATGGTGGTGGAGCTGTAGCGCGGCTCGATGTTGATGAAATCGGTCTGCACGTGCTTGGGGTCGACTTCGTACTTCGTGGCAATCTCCAGCACCTTCTGGATGATCTCGTCGTTCTTGCGCTTGGCGGCGGACATCTCCATGTCCGATGTCTCGACGCCCAGGGTGAGGATCACCTCATCCGGGGCCACCAGCACCTGCGCGCTGCCCGATACGGTGATGCTGCCCGGCTCCACCAGCCTTGCCGGAACCTGGGCAGCGGTCTCTACCGCTGGGGTTTCGTCCAGGGCGGGCGCAACCGTAACCGGCGTGATGGTCGCCTGCGCCGGGGACTCGGTGGTGTCCGTCGCCGCCACTGTGGCATCGCCAGTAGCGGCGCCAGTGGTGGCGGTGGCGGTTTGCAGCGCCGCCGCGGATACCGCCCGCGGCGCGCGGTTGGCGAAGGTCAGTACGGCCAGCATAAGGGTGCTGATGATCAGGGAGACCATCAGTATGCGGTTCAAGGTGTCTTTCGTGGGTTTCATTGCGTTTTCTCCTCTATCTTTTCTTCTTCTGGTTCCCACGGTCTCCGCGGGAACCCTACCTGGACGCTCCGGCGTCCCATCATCTTACGAACCGAAATCCTGACAGGACGCTGGAGCGTCCTGGAGGGCGTTACAGCGCGGAGCGCTGTAACGAGGGAAAGGTGCGCAGGAAGGCCTAATCAAACTCCGTCGGCAGCTCCGGGCGGCGGGCATGCTCGAATAGGGCGTGGATTTCCTGCGGCGTCACCCGCCCGGTAGACAGCTCGGGCAGGTCGTCCTCGCGGAAGAAACGCGCCTCGCCGGTTTCGATGCTCTTCGCTGCCTCGCCGCCGGTGATCTCGCACAGGAAGAACAGCTTGTAGCATGAAAAATAGCCCGGGTTATGACCGCGTGTTGTGCGGTCGTACACCAGCGCCAGCTTGGTAGCCCGCGTCTCGTAGCCCGACTCTTCGCGCATCTCGCGCTCGACCGCCTGGCGGGGGGTATCGCCGGGGTCGGCCCAGCCACCGGGCAGCGTCCAGCGCCCGTTGTCGAGCAGCTCCTGCACCAGCAGGAGGCGGTCGCCCTGGATCACCGCGCCGCGCACGTCGATCTTTGGGGTGGCGTAGCCCGTCTCGTTCTTGAATAGTTCCAACAGCTCGTCGGGCTCCGCCAGGGTGTATTCCGCCAGGATCTCCGCCGCCAGCGCGCGCATGGCCTCATAGCGCTCGATATCAAAGGGGTTCTTGCAGTACGCCAGCCCGTCCTGCGCCATGATCTGCAGCGTGCGTCCCCATTCCAACCATTTTGGTGTCAATATTTCCTCCATCTCGACCACCTGCTTACGGATTGACCAATCCTCGATCCATCTTCCCTGATCGACTGGTCACTATTCCCTAATCCCTTTTTGTTATATCTTCGGCAGAATAATCGACTGTTGGTGCTGGTACTTGCCCTTCTTATCCGCGTACGACATCTCGCATTCCTCATCGGCTTCGAAGAACAGCACCTGGGCGATGCCTTCGTTGGCGTAGATACGCGCCGGGAGCGGGGTGGTGTTGGAGATTTCCAGGGTCACGTAGCCCTCCCATTCCGGCTCGAACGGCGTCACATTCACGATCAGTCCGCAGCGCGCGTACGTGGATTTGCCTAAACACACCGTTAACACCTTCCTCGGAATGCGGAAATACTCCACCGTTTTTGCCAGGGCAAACGAGTTAGGCGGGATGATGCACACGTCCCCAACAAAATCGACCATCGAGCGCGTGTCGAACTGCTTGGGGTCAACAATGGCCGAGTAGACGTTGGTGAAGATCTTAAACTCGTTCGCCACACGGATGTCGTACCCGTAAGAAGATACCCCGTACGAAATCACGCCCTCGCGCACCTGGTGATCGACGAATGGCTCGATCATGCCGTGCTCTTTCGCCATCTTGCGGATCCAATTATCATGCTTCAATCCCATCGTAAGCTCCTTGGTTAAGTAATCCGTATTCCGTAAGAATTGCTTTTATGATAATGCGATTTTCGCAGGCCGGGGTGCAAGAAGTCCCATGAAAATGGACCTTCCGCTCAGGCCGGCCTTTCTCTGACCATCACCAGCGAGCCGCTGCTGTGGCGCACTTCGACGAAGCCAAAGCGGCGGTACAGGTTTGCTGCCGGGTTACCGGCGGACACGCTCAGCGATACCGCCGGGAACTGCTGGTCCGCCAGCGCGAGGGTGCTGCCCAGCAGACGGCTGCCCAGGCCTTTCCCCCGGTATTCGGGCATCACCGCGATGGACAGCTCCGGCGCCTGGTCGCTGACCCAGCCGAAGCCGCGCTTTTCGCCGGTGAGCAGGCGCAGCCAGGCCGCGCCGACGGGCAGGTTCTGCGCGTCGAACGCGGCGAAACCACAGTCTCCCGGCTGGCCCCAACCCTGCGCGTAGCAGGCGATCTCGGGCAGGAAGATGATGTTCAGTGGGGGCGGCGGATCGCCCGGCGGTACGTGGATCGCCAGGTACAGCATCACCCACAAGATGGGTTCGTCATGGGCGTTCAGGCGGCGGAGGGTGATGCTGCCGGGATTCATGGGGGAGATCCTTTACCAGCCGCTGGCTTCGAAAATGGTTGCCAGCAGCGCCTGCCGCTCCTCGGGTGTCATCGGGCGCGAGCGGGCCAAATCCACCAGGTGGATGGTCAGCAGTTCGGTGCTGATCAGGCGGTTGTCGTAAAACACGTGCCGGTCGATGAAGGCATCCATCGGCGCGTCGCCCTGGTTGGTCTGGTCGAAGAACAGGTTGCCCAGCCCGTAGTGCAGCAGCGCGCCGTCCTTGAACTCCAGCGGGTGGGGCTGGTGGGCCTGGCTGCCACTGACGATCACCGCGCCCGCCTCCGCCATCTGGCGGAAATCGGCCTGCAAAAGGGGGTGGGCGGTGTAGCTGTAGTATTCCAAATGCTGGAAGGTGACGATGGGCTGGTAGCCGTCCGCGCGCAGTTTGCGCACTTCACCGGCTAACTGCTCCATATCGCAGTGGACGGCGCCGGGTTCTGTTTCGCTGGCGGAGGAGTAGCCTTTGGGCTTGGCATTGCACCCAATGAAGGCGATCTTGTTGCCGTTGTGCTCGAAGAGGGCTGGCTGGCGCGCTTCTTCAATATTCGCGCCCCCGCCATAGGTCTTCCAGCCTTCCTTCTGATACAACTCCAGTGTATAGCGAATCGCCTCCGGGCCCCAGTCGTTCAGGTGGTCGCCGGTCAGCTCGATTACGTCCGCGCCCACGTCTTCCAGCAGCTCAATGTATTTGGGCCGGCTGCAGAAGGCCAGTCCCTTCCAGTCGTGCGGCAGCGGGCAGGTCTTCCAGAAGGCCACTTCGTTGCTGATGTGCAGGATATCCGCCTCGCGCAGCCAGCCGCCGATATCCTGGGCCGGGTAGGTGATGCCGCGCGTCTCCATGTAGCTGGCGGTGCCGCGCACCAGCGCGGTGACGCCCGTGACCATCACCGTGGTCAGGCGCTCGGCGAGGCGGTTGCTATCCAGCACGGGCGTATCCGCCAGGAACTGCTCCAGCGCGGCGGGGTCGCCCTGCAGGGCGAAGTTCACCGCCAGCCCGTAGCGGGACGGGTCAAAATCCTTGCGCACCGGCGACTGCCCATCCACGGCGATAACCTTCCAGCGTGGCTCCAACTGCTCGAAGGGCAGGATGGCCCAGGCAGTTTTCTGCTCCCAGGCCGCGTCGAGCATCTGGCCTGCCGGGAGGGTTTTTACCATAGCAGAAGCCGGGCCCCACCATACATTGAAGACTCTGGTTGTATCGGGCTCTACCAGCAGGCTGGTGAACGGCAGATCTCTGGTGGATGTGCCTTTCCAGGCATTCTGAACTTCCGCCAGGGTGATCTCATCCGTAACGGTGGGGAACGGGGCCGCGAGTGCGTAGACCCAGGGGATGTTTTCTCCATCCTCCGCCGGGGCGGTAAGCACGTCCAGGCGCACACCCGCTTCTTCCGCGTTTTCGGCCATCTCCCAACCTTCGGTTAAAACAACCGACTCGCGCAGCCGTTGGGGAGCACTGTCATCGATCCACAGCGAATGCGGCGGCAGGACCGTGGCGGTTGGCGCTGCTGCCGGGGTGGCATCCGGAGCCGGGGCAGCGGTCTGCGCCCCATTGGTTACAATGGGCGTGAAGGCCACCCGGGTCGCGGCGGACGCGGGCTGGCAGGCTGCCAGGCCCAATACCATCAGCAGCCCGGCCAGGCAGCCACGAAAACGAGATACCGGTAAAAATGTCATGTCTCCCTCAGGCCGCGCTTACCAGGCCAGCTTGCCGCGCTCGTCCAGCGACTGGCGCAGCTCGGCTTCCAGCGCCTGGGCCTGTTCGTCGAGCCGGTTGATTTCGGCCACAAATTCACCGGCGGCGGCCTGGTCCTGCAAATTGGGGCAGTTGATGCGCACGTTCAGGCTAGAGCCGGTCAGCGCAGCGCGCGCCATGGCCATGCCGCTGGCCGCGTCGGAGATAGCGTTGACGTTCCCCAGCCGCGCTACCGCCGCCGCCAGCTTCATCACCTCTACCGCCATGCGCGAAACGCTCAACGGCACGCGGATGGTTTGCAGGGTGGCTGTTTCTAGCGCTTCGGCGCGCGCGGACTGCTGCTCGGGGGTCTCCTTGGGCAGGCGTACGGCGGTTAAATAGCTTTCGAAGGCGGCTGCATCGTCTTTCACCGCCGCCGACAGCTTCGCGCGCAGTTCCTCGGCCTGTTCGATCACCGGCCACATTTCGCCCTCGACCGCGGCGTACTTCTTCTTGCCCACCGTCAGCCGCGCTACCATGGCCACCAGCGCCGCGCCGGATGCCCCGGCGTGGGCCGAGGCCGACCCGCCGCCCGGCGAGGGCGTGCCCTTGGCCAGCGCGTCGAGGAAGCGCATTTCAACCGGCTCGGTCCGCGCGCCCTCCCCGCCAGCCGCGTTTTCCGCCAGGGCCGTGTGCACGCGCGTTTCGAGGATCTGCTCATTGGGGTCGAACATATCTAACTGGGTGTACCACACCGCCGCATCGACCAGCGCCTCCTGCGGCACCAGGCCCACCATCTCGCAGTTGCGGATGCCCACGCCGTAGCGCTCGGCCTCGCGCCGCACCATTTCCACCACCCGGGCGATGGGCGTCTGGCGGTAGTTGGTCAGGTTCATCGACACCTGCGCGCGGCCTTCCACCAGCAGTCCCAGTGCCTTCACATAGCGCAGCCCGCCCGTCGAGTTGCGCAAGGCTTTGGCGATATTCTGGGCGATGCTGGCGTCGCTGGTGGTCAGGTACACGTTGAAGGCAATCAGCGGCTGGCGCGCGCCGATAATCGTCCCGCCCGCCGGGCCAACCTGGGATGGGCCGAAATCGGGGTCGCGCTCGGGGCGCACGCCGATTTCTTCTTTCAGCGCCTCGTACTCGCCCCGGCGCACGTCTTCCAGGTTCTTCCGCTCAGGGCGGGTAGCCGCCTCTTCGTATAGATATACAGGGATACCCAGCTCGCTGCCCACGCGCTTGCCTACCCGGCGGGCCATTTCCACGCACTCCGGCATGGTCACATCGCGGATGGGCACAAACGGCACCACGTCCGTTGCGCCCAGGCGCGGGTGCTCGCCGTGATGCTTGTCCAGGTCGATCCGCCGGGCGGCGGTGGCCGCGGCCTGGAAAGCGGCTTCTTCCACCGCGGCGGGCGGGCCAACGTAGGTCACCACTGTGCGGTTGTGATCCATATCGGAGTGGCGGTCCAGCACGGTCACGCCGGGCACCGCCTTGATCGCGGCAATAATGGCCTCGACCACTTCGGGCCGCCGCGCTTCAGAAAAATTAGGGATACATTCAACCAGGGGATTGGGCATGTATACGCCTCAAAATGAAGTTTTCAGAATTATATCAGTGAAAGGGGAGGGGAAAGCGGGTAATTGTTCTTATGACCAGTTGACTTTTTCCCCAAAATCGACCATAATAGTACATAGGTTCTAAAATGAAAGGATCGTATGATGTGTGGCCGTTACACGATAACCGTGAATCCTGAGACTGTACAGCAAGAGCTGGGCCTGGCCTCCATGCCAGCCGACTTCCAGCCCCGCTATAATGTGGCTCCCACCCAGCCGGTGGCGGTGGTGGCGGACGCCGAAGGGCGGCGCGCCGAGATGATGCGCTGGGGGTTGATCCCCTCCTGGGCGAAAGATATCGAGATCGGCAGCAAGCTGATTAACGCCCGCTCGGAGACGATTACCGAGAAACCATCCTTCCGCAACGCGTTTATGAAGCGCCGCTGCCTGGTGCTGGCGGATGGGTTCTATGAATGGCAGAAGGGCGGCGGGCCGCGGGGGCGCTCGCAGCCGTATTATTTCAAGCTGGAAGATGGTCAGCCCTTTGCCTTTGCCGGGCTGTGGGAGTTCTGGAAGTCACCCCAGGGCGAAGCCATCCGCTCCTGCACCATCATCACCTGCCCGGCGAATGACATTGTCCGCCCGGTGCACGAGCGCATGCCCGTCATGCTCACCGGCGACGCGCTGTGGGCCTGGATGGAGGGCACTTCCGCCGCAGACCTGCAGGCTATGCTGAAGCCCTATCCGCCGCAGAAAATGCACAGCTACCCGGTCGCCCCGCTGGTCAACCGTCCCGAAGTCGACTCGCCGGAGCTGGTCCACAGGGTGGAAGTTCAGTGATCAGTGAATAGTGATTAGTCAATCAGGGAATGGTGGTTTCGGGTTTTGTAATTGTCTCTCGTCTTTTTCTTCCTGATTGACTGTTCACGGATTGACTAATCTCCAATCCCCAATCTTTTTTTCTCCAACCCTTGACCAGCAGCGGGGGCTCTGGTAAAATTCGCCCCGTTGTAGCAAGCCTCCATCGTCTAGGGGACCAGGACGCAGCCCTTTCAAGGCTAAAACCAGAGTTCGAATCTCTGTGGAGGCACACGAGAACCGCCCGCAAAGGCGGTTTTTTGTTATATGTTAGCAAATATCACAGGCCGCCTGCAGTTACCGGTTCTGAATTTTTGCGGTAAGATAAATTGTCAGCCATGAGCACACCCGCAGAGATCAGCAGGCTAATCGAGGAGAGCCGCGCGTTTGAGCGCAGCGGGAATATTGCCGCCGCTATTCGTCAGGCGCGCAGGGCGAGCAAATTGGCCCAGGAGTGCGGCGACGCGGAGGGCGAAGCGTTCGCGCTCATTACCCTGTCCTATGCCTACATCCGCCTGGGCAGTTATGCCGAAGCGCGGGCATTTTGCCAGCAGGCCCTGGCGCTTGTCGATTCGGAGGCGCCGTCCCGGGCCGATGCCCTGCTCAACCTCGGCATCTGCGCCGGGGAGACGGATGACCTGAACACGCTGGAGGAATGCGCCCGCCAGGCGGTGGATTTGAGCCGCCAGATCGGTTATGACCGCGCCCTGGTGCGCGGCCTGCACACCCTCTCCTGCATGGTGTATATGCCGCGCGGCCAGTTTTCGCTCTCGCTGGCAGTCGATGAAGAAGCGCTGAACATTGCCCGCGCCCGCGGGCTGCAGGAAATGGCCTGGGGGCCGCTGCTGACCATGAGCTGGGTGCACTGGCTGATGGGCCAGCGCTGCCTGGCCGAAGCCCGCCTGGCCGAGCTGCACCCGCTGGCGGCGCCCGGCTCGTTGGGCGACGGTTACTGGCATTTCATCCATGCCAGCCTGGCATTGGAAGCGGGCGAGCTGACGCGCGCCAAAGAGCTGTTCACCAGCACGCTGTCCATCGCCGAGGCCAACGGCATCGCCGAAAATTTATTCCTGGCCCGCCTGGGGTTGAGCCGCCTGAGCCGCGCGGCGGGCGATGCCCCCGCCGCCCTGGCCTGGGCCAGCGAAGCCCTCGCCATCGCGGAGCGCGCCGGGTACCAGCATTTACAAGGCCAGGCGCGCATCGAGCGCGGGCGCGCCGCCTGGGCCCTGGGCGACCTGCCATCTGCCGAGGCCGACCTGCGCGCCGCTGTCGGCCTGCTGGCCCCGCAGAAGCTGGACTTCGATTTGGCTGCCGCCTGGCTGCTGCTGGCGGCGCTGCTGCGCAAGCACAACCACCCCGGCGCGCCCGCTGCCTGGCAGGAAGCCGCGGCACGCCTGGTGCAGGGTGGTTTCGCCAGCCTGGTGGAACACGAGCGGGCGCTCTCGTTCCCACTGATTGCGGCGGGCATCGCCAGCCCGGACCCGGCCACCGCCGTGGTCAGCGCGGCGCTGCTGGAGCACCTGCAGCGCGTCCCGCCGCCCCCGCTGAAGATCATCACCCTGGGGAGCCTGCAGGTGCGGGTGGGCGGTCGCCTGGTCGATTCACAGGCGCTGCGCCAGCGTAAGGCCGGCGAGCTGTTGGGGCTGCTGCTGATCTCCCCATCCCATTCGATGCCGGTGGAACAGCTTATCGACGCTTTGTGGGCCGAAAAAGAACCCGACACAGCCCAGACCCTTTTCCACCACGCCACCTCCACCCTGCGCCGCGCGCTGGAGCCCGACCTGCCCGAAAAATTCCCCTCCCGCTACCTGGAAGTCCGCGACGGACAGGTGACCCTGCGCCTGCCGCCCGCTTCCACGGTGGATTATGAAGTCTTTGCGGACCATTACCGCCGGGGGCAGTGGGCCGAAGCAATGGCCTGCTACGGCGGGGAGTTCCTGCCGTACTACCGCTATGCCGATTGGGCCCTGCCGCACCGCCAGTGGCTGGCCCAGGATTACCAGCGCGCCCTGCTGGAAAGGGGCCGGCTGTGGCTGGCGGAGGGCTGCTGGGTCGAAGCGCTGGGCGCCAGCCGCGCCATCCTGGCGGCGGAACCCTGGCACGAACCGGCGGTGCTGCTGGGGATGCAGGCCTGCCTGGGCCTCAACGATCGTTCCGGGGCAATCCGCATGTATAAGAAGCTGGAAAAAGGCCTGCGCGACGAGCTGGACATCGCGCCGCAGCCGGAGCTCCAAAACCTCTACCATTCCCTGCTGAAACGCTAATTTACCCCCCATTTTTGTAAGTCCTGCGGCAGTTGGCCCGGTTATAAAGGGCCATGCGAAACATCCGGACTTACATATTGCGTTTGTTATTCGACACCGATCACCCTGAAGCGGTGCGCGGCACGCTGCAAGCCGCCCGCCAGGGGCAGGAACGGCAGTCCTTTCGCAGTGAAGCGGAACTGTGGGCCCTGCTGAAACGCCTGGCAGAAGAACAGGAGGCCGCGCGTTCGTCTATAGACAGATCCAATAAGGGGGGAGAGAAAGAATGAAATCCGCAAGGTTCAAAAGGTTATTCATGGGTTGGGTGGTCGTTTCATTGGTCATGGTATCACTGCTTCAAGGGCAGGTAGGCCGCGCGGCGGCTGCCGCCCTGGTGGTCAATACCCTCGCGGATGAGACGGACGGGAGCTGCACCGACGGCGACTGTTCGCTGCGCGATGCGGTGGCGCTTGCATCTTCGGGTGATACCATCACCTTCAGCGTCACCGGTACGATCACTCAGACCCTGGATTATATAGAGATTGACCAGTACATTTCGATCATCGGCCCTGGGCCGGGTGCCCTCACCCTCAACGGTTCGGCGGGCAAGGGCGGCTTTTCCGTGGATGTCGAGGCGGATGGCGGGGATATTCTCATATCCGGCCTGTCCTTTACGAACATCGATACCGCCATTGGAAACCATACCATGCGCAAGCAGAAACTCACAATAGATAACTGCCGCTTTGAGAATAATATCAGCTCAACGGATGGGGGCGCGATCTACAGCACCACCACCCTGCTCGTCAAAAATTCCACCTTTCTTAATAACTCGGCCAAATACAATGGTGGGGCCATTTATGCCTTCGTGGTAGCGCCGGAGATTGAAAACAGCACTTTTATCGGCAATACGGCCTCCGGCATGGACGGCGGCGCGGTTGCCGCGCAGGGCAGGCTGGAAAAGGGCACGCATCTGATCGTGAAAAATTCCCGCTTCTCCGGTAACCAGGCCGACGAACAGGGCGGGGCCGTCTTTGTGGATAATGAAACCCTCCTGACCGTCCACAACAGCCGGTTTGACCACAACCGCGCCGCCGACGGCGGGGCGATCCATTACGAATACAACGCGCTGATCACCGGCAGTTCCGTTTATGAGAACACCGCTGATCCCGAGCTGGATGGCGATGGCTACGGCGGCGGCATTCATTCGGTTGGATACGAAGCCACTACCGTAACCATCCAGAACACGTCCATTTACAAAAACACTGCCCGTTTCGGCGGCGGGTTATGCGGAGAATATAGCAGTTGGACCACGGTCAACGTTCAAAACAGCAGCCTGGTCGATAACGCGCCTACCAACGTGGACGGTTCGCGGGGGACGTATGTGAAATACGAGAATAACATCCTGGCTTACCTGGATAACGGCGAGCATTACATGCGCTATGCCGACTTCCCCTCAGGCTCCACCAACAACCTGGTGACAGATTTGTTTGGCCCTGCCGCGGCTGGCTTCACCGATGTCAGCCCGGAGGCGCTGGTACTGGGTTGGAAGAAATCCGGCTTGACCATTGGCGCTGGCAGCCTGGCGATCGACGCGGGAGATAACAGCACCTGCCTTGCAACCGATCAGCGCGGCTGGGTGAGGCCGGTGGATGGCGATGAGGATGGAGATGCCGTCTGTGATGCCGGCGCGTACGAATTCGTCCCGGGCATGCAGGCTGTGTACCTGCCCGCATTGAGCAGGTAAGCCTCTGGACCAACCACGTAATGTTCAACTGCGCAGTGATTCAAGATGATATCGAGGAAAACATGATCCGCTGTAAAACGATGCTTTATACGTTCATTTTCATTGTTATGCTGGTAACGGCGCTCGGCGCCAGCCAGCCCGGCGCGGTTCAGGCCGCGGCTAACACCTGGACCAGCCTGGGCCCGGACGGCGGCGACATCAGCGCCCTGGTGATCGATCCGGAGAAGCCCACCACGCTCTACGCGGGCAGCACCGGCGGGGTGCACAAAAGTACGGATGGTGGCGCGACCTGGAATATGATGAACACAGGCCTGAAAACGTACGCCGTTGAGGCCATGGCCATCGACCCCAAAACGCCGGCTACCCTCTACGTGGCTACCACGGGTTACTCGGCCATGTCTGGCGGAGTGTATAAAAGCACGGATGGCGGGGCGCATTGGGCGGAGCTCTCGGGCCTGGTCGATGTGTACACCATAACCGTCGATCCTGTAACGCCCGCGAATGTTTACATCGCAACCTATTCTTCTGTGCTGCGCAGCACGGACGGCGGCGCGCACTTTAGCCTCATCACCACCGGCCTGTCTGGCTCCTCGTTCGTGCTGGCGGTCGATCCGCTGGCGCCCGCGACGCTTTATGTAGGCACGTACAGCGGCGAGGTTTTCAAAAGCACCAACAGCGGTGGAAACTGGTCTTCGAGTGATGTGGGCCTGCCAGGTCAGCGCGTGTACACGCTGGCGGTCGACCCCAAAACATCTACCACCCTGTACGCTCTGACGGGCGGCGGGGTGTACAAGAGCACCAACAGCGGCGGGAACTGGGCCGCGGCCAGCAGCGGCCTGACCAATACCAACGTCCGCAGCGTGGCTATCGACCCGCAGGCCCCGGCCAACCTTTACATAGGGACGGAGGACGGCGGGGTATTCAAGAGTACTAACGGCGGCGCGGGCTGGACGGCGGCCAGCACTGGCCTGGGCAGCACCCAGGTCCAGGCCCTGGCCATCCATCCAGGCACCCCTGCCACCCTCTACGCGGGGACGGGCGGCGCCGGGGTGTTCAAGAGCACCAACAACGGCGGCAGTTGGAGCGCGTCCAATACCCGCCTGGCGAACACGTTCGTCACCGCCCTGGCGGTCGACCCCAAAACGCCCGCCACTCTGTATGCGGGGACCCGTCAAAACGGGGTGTATAAGAGTACCAACGGCGGCGCGAGCTGGGCGCTGGTCAACAACGGCCTGGCGGATTTGAATGCGCGCGCGCTGGTGATCGACCCCAAAACGCCCGCCACCCTGTACGCGGGGACCCGTGATAATGGAGTGTACAAGAGCACCAACGGCGGCGGCAGTTGGGCAATCGCCAGCACCGGGCTGACGGATACAAACATTGAAGACCTGGTCATCGATCCGCAAACGCCATCCACCCTCTATGCGGCGACCCTCTCCGGAGTCTTCAAAAGCGCCAACGGGGGCGGCAGTTGGGCCCCGGCCACTACCGGCTTGAATAACGCCTCTATCCTGTCCCTGGCGATCGATCCCAAGGCGCCTGCCACCCTCTACGCGGGGACCCTTGGCGGCGGACTGTTCAAGTCGACCAACGGCGCGGGGAACTGGACCCTCGCCAGCCACGACCTGGACAGCATGTACATCTCCAGCCTGGCCGTTGATCCGCAAACGCCCGCCACGCTCTATGCCGGGACGAGCGGCGGGGTATTCAAGAGCACCAACGGCGGCGCGGTTTGGAAAGCGGCCAGCACCGGGCTGGACAGCGATGAGAGCCAGAACATACAGGCCCTGGTGATTGACCCGCGCAGCCCCCAGAATATCTATGTAGGAACGGGTTTCGCCGGCATCTACAAGAGCGCCAACGGCGGCGGCAGTTGGGCTGTGTTCAACTCCGGCCTACCTTCCAACTACGGGTGCATGTATATCAATTCCCTGGCAATCACCCCACAGGGCAGCGTTAACCTGTACGCGGGCACATGGACCTGCGGTGTATATGAAATGCAGGTGCCCGCGGCGGTGATCCATCATGTCTATCTTCCACGGCTTCAAAAGTAACCGGGGAGCTTTGGGCCGAACGCTGCGCGTGCCAGTCTGCACGTGAAAAATAAAAAGCTGGATGCGGCGCGCCTGTGAAGGTCCCGGAGATGGGGAGGCGCGCCGCGGCTTTTAAGAATGTGTTTCCCCTTCGCCAACCCCTCAAGCGTGCAGCGCGCCGCGCCGGGGGGTGCACCTTTCAGAAGTGCTAAGCGGGAGAAACAGGCTTGATGACTGGTGAAAAAGCATTATAATCAATACTGCGTAAGCGCTTACGCACAGGCTCACTATGAAACCAACCATTTACACCGTCGCAGAAGCTGCTGGCGTTTCCATTGCCACCGTATCGCGGGCGTTCAACAACAGCCCGCGCATCAATGAAGCCACCCGCGAGCGCATCCTGCGCATCGCCAGGGAAGTTGGCTTTCAGCCAAACGCTTCAGCCCGCAGCCTGGCCCTGAACGCCACCCAGACCCTGGCGCTGGTCTTTCCGCAGGTGTCCGGGCCGTATTTCTCAGAGTTCATCCGCGGCGCGGAGAATGTGGCCCGCCAGCACCAGTATCACCTGCTGGTGTACAGCAGTTCCGTCGCCGGCGAGGACGACCCGCTGCTGCCCCTGCTTTCCACCCGCACGGACGGCATGATCCTGGGCACGCGCCTGCACAGTACGGATTTTGTCCACCAGCTTCACCGGCGCAGGTTCCCCTTCCTGCTGCTCGGAGAATCGATCCCCGGCCTGGCGATCAGCGGCCTGCATCCGGAGAACGAGCGCGGCGCGCGCGAGCTGGTCGATCACCTCATCGAAAAACACCGCTGCCGGCGCATCGCCTTTATTTCCGGCCCGGACGACCGGTCGCACAGCGGCGAGCGCCTGCGCGGCTGCCGCCTGGGGGTGGAAGCGCACGGCGTCCCCTGGCTGCCAGAGCTGGTGGTCCCCGGCAACTTCGACGAAGCCAGCGGGTATGCCGCCGCCCGGCAGCTTCTCAGCCTGCCTGTTCTGCCAGATGCCTTGATCGCCGCCAACGACCAGATGGCCATTGGCGCGATGGCCGCCGCCGCCGAGCGCGGGCTGCGCATCCCCCACGACCTGGCGGTGGCTGGCTTCGACGATATCCCCAGCGCCCGCTACCTGCAGCCATCCCTGACCACGGTGAACCTGTCGATTTACGAGCAGGGCGCCCGCGCCGTGGAGCTGCTCTTAGAGCGCATCGTCGACCCGGACCTGCCGCCTAAGGTGATCCCCATTGCATCCACGCTGGTAATTCGCCGCTCGTGCGGCTGTGAAGAAACCTGACCTCCCGACTGTCCCAATCCCACCCAATCCCATCTTATCCCTACCCATGTTTCAGGAGAATCCATGAAAAACCCGCAAAGCTCGCCAGACCAACCTTATTACCGGAATATCAAGGTTGCCATCTATTCCACCGTATATGACGTCCAGAAAATGCAGGACCTGAACTGGTTGAAGGAGAGCTTCGATCTCATTCAGCGCCACGTCAGGGTCAATAAAGTGTACCTGGAGACCCACCGCGATACGGTCATCGCCGATGAGGGCACCTACCGCCAGGCGCAGCAGTTCTTGAAGAGCCGCGGCATCCAGGTTTCCGGTGGCATCACCATCACCGTGAACGAACGCAACCGCTTCCAGACCTACTGCTACACCAACCCCGAGCAGCGCCAGAAGCTGAAGGATATTGTGACTTACACCGCCAGCATGAACGATGAGCTGATCCTGGACGATTTCTTCTTCACCAACTGCAAATGCCCCTCCTGCGTCCAGGCCAAGGGCGATAAAAGCTGGACCGAATTTCGCCTGGGGCTTATGGCCGACGCTGCCCGCGACCTGGTGATTGCCCCGGCCCGCGCCGCCAATCCCAATGTCAAGGTCATTATCAAGTACCCCAACTGGTACGAGCACTTCCAGGGCCTGGGCTTCAACCTGGAGGCGCAGCCGCCGGACTTCGACATGATCTACACCGGCAACGAAACCCGCGACCCGGTGATCGGTACCCAGCACTTCCAGGAGTACCACGGTTACTCCATTTTCCGCTACTTCGAGAACATTAAGCCGGGCGGCAACGCTGGCGGCTGGGTCGATCCGTTTGGCATCTTCAGCCTCGACCGCTACGCCGAGCAGTTCTGGGTAACCCTGTTCGCTAAGGCTCCCGAAGTGACCATGTTCAACTTCAGCACCATCCTGACCCGCGTCAAAGAAACCGACCGCGGACCGTGGCAGGGAGAAGGCACCAGCTTCGACTTTGACTCCTCCGTGGCGCCCGTGCGCGAGCCGGGCGGCGAGCTGTCACCGGCGGCGGTGGTGGCGCTGGGCGCTGGGGCGGCCTTCGATCAGGTAGACAGCTTCATCGACCAGTTGGGCAAGCCGCTGGGCGTGGCCTGCTACCGCCCGTACCATTCCACCGGCGAAGATTTCCTGCACAGCTACCTGGGCATGATCGGCATCCCCATCGACCTGCGCCCTGAGTTCCCCGCCGACGCGCAGACCATTCTGCTGACCGAATCGGCCAAATTCGATGCCCGCATCGTGGATAAAATCCAGCGCCAGTTGATGGCTGGCAAGAACGTGGTCATCACTTCCGGGCTGCTGCGCGCGCTGCAGGGCCAGGGCGCGCCGGGTCACCGCCTCACCGATATCGCTGAGCTGGAATACACCGACCGCAAGCTGACCACCGACCAGTTCCTGATGAACTGGCGCCAGGTCTTCACGGCTTCCCGCCCGGTGACCGTGCCGCAGATCGCTTACATGACCAACGACTCTTGGGAGGAAATCTCCTGCCAGGCCGGGGTGGTGGGCGGCCCGCTGCTGCATTCCGCCGAGTACGGGCGGGGCGTGCTGTACGTGCTGACCATCCCGGATAACTTCGGCGACCTGTATGCTCTGCCGCCCATGGCGCTCAACCGCATCAAAGAGGTTGCCACCCGTGACCTGTACGTGCGGGTCGACGCGCCGGCCAAGGTTTCGCTGTTCGTGTACGATAACGATACCTTCATCGTCGAATCTTTCCTCGATGAAAGCGCCGACGCGCGCATCGTCATCGACAACCGCTTTGTAAAAGTCCAGGACATTCTCACCGGCGAAGAATTCACGGGCGAGGAGCTGTTCGACTGGCGCAAGCGCTCCCTGGGGAAGAAGAGCTACCCGCTCACCGTCAAGCCGCATTCCTATCGGGTGCTGCGGGCGGTGGCATAAGAGGGCCGGGCCATGAAGATTCTCTTTATCGGCGGCACCGGGCTGATCAGTTCAGCCTGTTCCGAGCTGGCGGTGCAGCGCGGCATGGAACTGTACCTGCTCAACCGTTCGCAGTCGACCAAATATGCGCTGCCCGAAGGCGCCCACCAGATCGTGGGCGATGTTCACTGCGACCCGGCGGCGCTGAAAAAGGCCCTGCGCGGGCAGCACTTCGATGTGGTGGTGGACTGGATCGCCTTCCGCCCAGAAGATGTCGAACGCGATATACGCCTGTTCGGTGGAAATACAGGGCAGTTCGTCTTCATTAGCTCAGCCAGCGCCTATCAGAAGCCCCCCGCGCACTACATCATCGACGAAGCCACACCGCTGGAAAATCCCTATTGGGAGTACTCGCGCAATAAGATTGCCTGCGAGCAGCGCCTGATGCAGGAGCATTACACGCGCGGTTTCCCGGTCACCATCGTGCGCCCATCCCTCACCTACGGGCCGTCGCAGATCCCGCTGTGCGGGGCGAGCTGGCAGCACCCGTACACCGCCATCGACCGCATGAAGCGCGGGCAGAAGATCATCGTGCCGGGCGACGGCACCTCGCTGTGGGTGCTGACCTGGAACGGCGACTTCGCCAAAGGCTTTGTCGGGCTGCTGGGCAACCCGGCGGCGGTCGGCGAAGCCTTCCACATCACCTCGGATGAAGTGCTGACCTGGAACCAGATCTACCGGGAAGCCGCCCGGGCCGCCGGGGTGGAACCGCGCATCGTGCACGTCCCCTCGGAGCTGATCGCGGCCTACAATCCCGGTGCGCTGGGCGACCTGATCGGCGATAAGGTCAACAGCTCGGTGTTCGACAATACCAAGATCAAGCGCCTGGTGCCCGATTTTACCTGCGAGGTGACCTGGGCGGAGGGCGTGCGCCGCGCGCTGGCCTGGTTTGAGGCCGACCCCGCCCGCCAGACCATCGATGGCAGCATGAACGAAACCTGGGATACCATCCTCGCCGCGTACGAGCGCGCCTGGCCCAAATAGAACGGGAAATACATTAATCTATAGAGGTTTTGCCCCGCATCGCTGGGCAAAACCTCTATAATAGGATCATGCTGGAATATATCGCATTCGACGCCGATGATACCCTGTGGCACACGGAATATTATTACCGCGAGGCCGAACGCGCCTTCCTGAACCTGCTGGCGCCTTACGGGGTGGCGGAGGAAGTCATCCTATCCGCCTTCCACCGCATCGAGATCGATAACCTGGCCTACTTTGGCTACGGTATCCGCGGCTTCTTGATCTCGATGATCGAAGCCGCCGTCCAGTCCACCAAGGGTCAGGTGCGCGGCGCGGATATCCAGTCCATCGTAGACATCGGGCGCGGCATGACCAGCCACGCCATCCGCCTGCTGGACGGGGTGGAGGAGGCCCTGGCGCGGCTGGCCGGGCGCCGCCTGCTGCTGATCACCAAAGGCGACGTGCTGGACCAGGAGAGCAAGATTCACCGCTCGGGCATCGGCGGCTATTTCCCGATGGTGGAAATCATCAGCGATAAGACCCAGCAGGCCTATTCCATCTTGCTCGAGAAGTATTCCATCTCCCCGCAGCGCTTCCTGATGGTGGGCAACTCGCTGCGCTCGGATATCGCCCCGGTGCTGGCATTGGGCGGCTATGCCGTGTACGTTCCGTACCCCATTGCCTGGGCGCACGAATCCGCCGCCGACCTGCCGCCCGACCGCTCGAAATTCTTCGAGATTGCCAGCCTGCGCGAGCTTCCCGCCCTGGTTGAAGCCATCGAGCGCGAGATGCATTAACCAAATCACAAGGACAGCGCTATGCCATACATCACCTATGCCCACATCTGCGAATACGCCCGCATCGACCCTAGCGGCAGCGTGTCTATCATCGGCATTTTCGACACCATCCACGTGCCAGATGTCCCGGTGAATTTCCCCTTCATGCACGTTATCACCAGCCTGTCCGGGCAGCGCGGCGAAAATTTCTCCTTTTCCACCCGCATGGCCGACCCGGCGGGCAAAGTTGTGCAGTCAGCCCCGCCGGTGGAGATCGCCTTCCACAAAGACGACGCCAGCGTCAAGCAGATCAACGGGTATATCGGGCTGGTTTTTGGCGCGCTTGGCATCTATTCTATTGAGTTCCTGATCAATGACACCGTTGTGCACACCATCCCATTTCGTGTGTTAAAGAAGACATCCGCGCAGTAATGTAAACCGGGGACATTAGGATCAACGCGCAGGACCTGTTGGCGAATATGTAATTAATGGAAACACCCCGCTGGTGGGACCAGCGGGGTGTCACTATAAAGGGCTCCCCATCCCCTTATAATCGGCCGGTGCGTTAACCTGGCCGTTGGATTATCGATTTCATGGTCTTGCTTATTAAGGTTGTCACTCCTGTTGAGTGGCCGTTCTACAATAGAAAACGAAGCTCTTTCAAAAATGTTACACACCTTTTAGAAATTGGTTATTCAAAATTTACTTTTCCTGAATTTCCACTTCCCGCGCAACTTCTTCCGCCTTTCCGCGTAAATATTACAGGTTTCATTCTGTGTTCTGGATTGCCAGGGCTTCTTGACGCGCAGTTGAAAGGCCGCCTGCCAGGACAGAAAAGGAGAACAAGGTGGGCTTTTCAATTTTTCAACGGAAAGACAAAAATAGTTCCACAAACGGGCAGTACCGCAACGGCAACAGCCGCCTGATCGAGCTGCGCCAGGTGGTGAAAACGTATAAAACCGCCGCGGGCGGTTTTACCGCGCTGAACGGCATCGACCTGCAGATCGACCGCGGCGAGTTCGTGGGGGTTATCGGTAAATCGGGCAGCGGCAAGTCGACGCTGATCAATATGATCGCCGGCATCGACCGCCCTACCTCGGGCGAAGTGCTGGTGGGGGATACCGCGGTGCACACCCTTACCGAAAACCAGATGGCCCGCTGGCGCGGGCGCAACATGGGCATCGTGTTCCAGTTCTTCCAACTGCTGCCAACCTTATCGGTGATTGAAAACATCATGCTGCCGATGGATTTCTGCAACACGTACCCGCTGCGCGAGCGCAAGAAGCGCGCCCTGCAGCTTCTGGAAATGGTGGAGATGGAAAAGCACGCCTACAAGCTGCCTTCCGCCGTTTCCGGTGGGCAGCAGCAGCGTGTGGCGATTGCCCGCGCGCTGGCCAACGATCCGCCCGTCATCGTGGCTGACGAGCCGACCGGCAACCTGGACTCGAAAACCGCCGATTCGGTGTTCAAAATGTTTGAAACCCTGGTCGCCGAGGGTAAAACCGTGCTCATGGTAACGCATGACAGCTCGCTGGCCCGGCGCGTTTCGAAGACCATCATCATCGCCGACGGCGAAGTGGTCAATGAATACCTGGCCAGCGCCCTGCCTTCGCTGACCCCCCAGCAGATGCTGGAGGCCAGTCGCAAAGCAAAGCCGGTCACCTACCCGGCGGGGGCCACCATTATCCAGCAGAACGCGCCCGGCGACCATTTCTTCATCATCACCAAGGGCACGGCGGAAGTGGCCCTCAAGAGCGAAGACGGCGCGGATGTGATTGCCGCGCACATGACGCCCGGCCAGTATTTCGGCGAGATTTCGCTGTTCAAGAACACCCATACCGTGGCGACCGTGCGCGCCATTCCCGAAGCGCCTGTTGAAGTGCTGGCGCTGGACCGCGAAACCTTCCAGGGTCTGCTGGACGAGTCGCAGGCCTTCCAGGATACGATCAAGAGCGTGGTGCAAACGCGCCTGGAACAGAACCAGGCGCGCCTGGAGCAAAACCAGGCCGCTATGAAAAACGCCAACGGCAGCGCGAGCGCCGGGAGGTAGGGGTTATGATTTCCCCACGCTGGCGGAAAATATTGAATGACCTGTGGAGCAACCGCAGCCGCACCCTGCTGGTGGTGCTGTCCATCGCGGTGGGTGTGTTTGCCGTGGGCGCTATTGCCTCCACCTATTTTGTCATGAGCGAGGACGTCAAGGCCGACTTTCTTGCGGCCAACCCGCACGACTCGCTAATTTATACCTCGTACTTCGATGACGACCTGCTGGCCGCGGTGCGGCATGTGCCAGGGGTCGCGCTGGCCGAAGGGCGGTCTTCCGCATACGGTAAGACCACCATTCTGGGCGGGCAGCAGGTAGATATTACCTTTGAAGGCATGCGCTCGCTGGAAGACGTCAAGATCGACCAGCTGCGCCTGATCAGCGGCAGCCCAGCCCTGCAGGACCACGAAGTGTATATCGACTACGGCTCGATTGCCGCGCTGGGGGTCAAAGAGGGCGACACGCTTACCGTAGAACTGCACGATGGGAAAAAGCGCGATTTGCGTGTAGCCGGTGTAGTCCATGATGTGTACGCCAATGCTTTCGGCACCTCTCGCACGGTCTCTGCCTACGTGAATATGGATACCCTCGTCTGGCTGTACGGCTCGCGCTACTACGACCGCCTGCTGTTCAACGCGGACGGCGGGCCACGCACTGAGGAGTACATCCGCGAAGTGTCCAATCGGGTCAGCGACCGCATCCGCAAGAGCGGCGCGGAAGTGTACGTGACCATCATTTTCAAGCCCGGCGAGCACCCCGGGCAGTCCACCCTGGATTCTTCCATGGCGCTGCTGGGCGGCATGGCTGTGCTGGCCCTGTGCCTGAGCACCTTCCTGGTCATCAACACCATCTCCGCGCTGCTCAACCAGCAGGTGCGCCAGATCGGCGTGATGAAAGCCATCGGCGGCACCACCGGCCAGGTAACGGTGATGTACCTGGTGCTGGTGATCCTGTTTGGGGTGGTCGCGGAGCTCATCTCGATCCCCCTGGCGGGCTATTTGGCGTACGTATCCTCTGAATTTCTCGCCAGCCAGTTGTTCAACTCGCTGCTGACCGGCTTCCGCATTCCCATACCCGCGCTGATCATCATGATCGCGGTGGGGCTGGCGGTGCCCTTGTTCGCCGGTATCGTACCGGTGCTGGGCGGCGTGCGCAAGACCGTGCGTGAGGCCATCAGCGATTACGGCCTGAACACCCTCGGTGCGCGCAGCCTGTTCGACCGCATCCTGGAAAGCGTGCGCGGCCTGCCGCGTCCGCTGCTGATCTCCCTGCGCAACACCTTCCGCCGTAAGGGCCGCCTGGCGCTGACCCTTTCGACCCTGGCGCTGGGCGGGGCGATCTTCATCGGCGTCTTCAACCTGCAGAAAGCGATGCTGGTTGAGGTGGAAAAGACCTTTGGCTATATCCTTTCGGACGTCAATGTGAGCTTCAACCACGGCTACCGCATCGACCGGGTGAAAGATGTGGTGGCAGACCTGCCCGGGCTGGTTTCGATCGAGTCATGGGGCGGCGCGACCGCGCAGGTGATGCGCGAGGACGGCAAGACCGGCGATGAAATCCAGGTGGTGGCGCCTCCGGCGGGCTCGCAGTTGATTAAACCTACCCTAACCGCGGGCCGCTGGCTGGTCAAGGAAGATGACAACGCCATCGTGGTCGGCAACCACTTTATGAAAGTCCGCCCGGATGTGCGGGTGGGCGATACCATCACCATTCGCATCAACAACGAAGACCATCCCTTTACTGTGGTGGGGGTGTATCAGATGGCCGGGCAGGTGATTCCGCCCCTGCTGTACACCAACGCCGAATACCTGTCCAAAATCCAGGGCGGCCCGCCGATGATCTATTATGGGCGCGTGATGACCGCTGACCACACCCCGGCGGCTCAGCAGAAGATGGCCGAAATGCTGAAAGCCCGTTTAGAAAGCGCCGGGATATTCGTCAGCAGCGTCCAGACTGGGACGGAAGTGGCCCAGCAGTCCTCGTTCGGTATTAACATCATGATCTACATCTTGTTGTTCATGGCCGTGCTGATCGCGGTGGTGGGCGGCCTGGGCCTGATGGGCACCATGAGCATGAACGTGATGGAGCGCACCCGTGAAATCGGCGTGATGCGCTCGCTCGGCGCGGTGGATACGTCGATCATGCAGCTCGTCGTCATCGAAGGCATGATTATCGGGTTGGTGAGCTGGGCGCTGGGCGCGCTGTTTTCGGTGCCTATCACCTACGGGCTGAACTATATCCTGGGGCTGTCACTGCTCGATGTGCCCATGCCGTATTCATTTTCACCCACCGGGTTAATTACCTGGGTGATCGTTGTCATCATCCTCTCGGCATTGGCCAGCATGCTGCCGGCGCGCAACGCCGTGCGGTTAACGGTGCGGGATATTTTGGCGTACGAGTAATGGGGCGCGATCTTGCAAATTGTGCAATAATGTAGATTGTGGATAGGTATCGTATATTTTAGGAGCATAGCAATGAAACTTCATTCACTTCGTGTTACTGGTTTGTTATGGGTACTGATTACAGCCCTGGTAATGACCGGCTGCGGCGGGCAGGCCCCCTCGGCGGCTACCCAGGCGCCTGGCGGAGAAATCCCGGCGGTCAAGGCCGAGAACAGCCTGATCGCCGAGGGCCGCGTGGCGCCCGCGCGGGATGCCTCTTTGAGCTTTACCACCGGTGGGGTAGTGGGGCAGGTGCTGGTGGCAGAAGGCGAGACGGTCGCTGAAGGCCAGCCGCTGATCCACCTGGTGGGCGACGAGCGCCTGCAGGCCGCCGTATCGGCTGCCGAGCTGGAAGTGCTGTCGGCGCAGCAGGCCCTGGATGATCTCAAGAACAGCTACGAAGTGCAGCGCTCGCAGGCCGAGCTGACCCTGGCGCAGGCCCAAAAAGAGCTGGATAAGGCCACCAAGCGCATGTACAGCAAAGATTGGCAGCGCGGCAGCCAGTCGCAGGTGGATATTGCCCGTGCCAACTACATCATCGCTGAGAACGGGGTGAAGGAAGCCGAGAAGATTTATGACCAGGTGGACGACCGCGAGCAGGACGACCCCATCCGCGCCGAGCTTTTCAGCCAGCTTGCCGCCGCCAAACAGCTCCGCGATAAAGCGCTGGCCAACCTCAACTACCTGCTGGATAAGCCCAATGAACTGGACGTCAACGAAGCCAACGCCAACCTCTCCGTGGCCCAGGCCAACGTCAATGAAGCCATCCGCCGCCTGAACCTGCTCAAAGATGGGCCGGATGCCAACCAGGTGGCGCTGGCTGAGGCGCGCCTGAAGAACGCCCGCCTCAGCAAAGAAGCCGCCGCTGCCAGCCTGCAAGACCTGGAACTGCGCGCGCCGTTCGCCGGAACCGTCACCGCCATCGATATCGGCCAGGGCGAGTTCGCCTCCCCCGGCGTGGTGGTAGTGCAGATGGCCGATTTTTCCGTGTGGACAGTAGAAACGACCGACCTGACCGAGCTGAACATCGCCCGGGTGAAGATGGGCCAGCCCGCCGTGGTGCGCTTCGACGCCCAGCCCGGCGTGGATGTGATCGGCAGGGTAACCAGGATCAAATCGTTGGGCGAAAACCGCCAGGGTGATATCGTCTACACCGTCACCCTGCAGCTCGACCCGACCGAAGCGCAGCTTCACTGGAATATGACGGCCTCGGTGACTTTCCTAGAGAAGGAAGCCGAGTAAAGCCATCGATCAAGAGAGAAAGGGATAGAAATGGAAAGAGAATATCGACACCGACAACCTTCTTTGTTTTTCCCCATCGCGCTGATCACTGCTGGGGTCATCTGGCTGCTGGTCAACAGCGGCGCTATCCAGGCCGAAAACATGCTCCGGCTGCTGCCTTTCTGGCCGGTCCTGCTGATTATGGCCGGGGTCAGCCTGCTGTTCCGGCGCATGTGGTGGCCGCTGAACGCGTTGATGTGGGGCGCGGCGGCAGTGCTGGTGATCTGGCTGCTTACCGCCGGTTCGGCTTTTCTGCCGAAACTACCGGCTTCTGAGCTGAAGCACGAAACCCTGCGCGCCGAAGTGGGCCAGGCAAAATCCGCCGCGGTCAACCTGGACCTTTCGGTCTACTCCGCCACCGTCCGCGCCCAGGCCGGCGCCTCCGACCTGATCGTCGCCGACGTCTATTCCTTCAACGGCATGCTGCTGGATGCGTCCGGCGGCGAGCGGAAGAACATTCAACTGCGCAGCATCCCGGGCCCCAACAACGCTTTCTTCAACCCGCCCATCGGCACGTGGCTGGATTCGGCGCAGCGCACCTGGGATATCGCCCTGACCGACAAGATTCCGCTGGACCTGATGGTTGATATTGGCACGGGCAGCGCCCGGCTGGACCTGCAAGGGCTCAAGCTGGAAGGCCTGAAGATCGACGGCGGCACCGGCAGCGCTAACATTGTTCTGCCCGCCGGGTCGGCGAATCTCCCACTCACGATTGATGTCGGCACGGGCAGCTTCACCATGCAGTTCCCGGCCAACACCCCGGTCGACATGCGCATGGATGGCGGCACGGGCAGCCTGAACATTACCCTGCCTGCCGGGGCGGGCGTGCAGGTGGAAGTGCGCGATGGCGGCACGGGCAGCCTGAACCTGCCGGAGGGCTTCACCAAAGTGCGCGGCGAAGCCGGTGAAGATGAAGGCGTGTGGGAAAACGCGGCCTTCAAAACCTCGAAAACCCCGATCAAGATGAACCTCGACATCGGCACGGGCAGCGTCAATATCGACTGACTTTAGATCGTACATGGATCGGAATGCGGCGCGAAAATGCGCCGCATTTCGCTTCCTGTATATAATATGGTAGAAGACTTTCGGCAGGCAGAGGTGAGCATGGAACCCATTGGACCGACACGCAGGGATGTAATCCGGATGAACATTGACGGCCTGCGCCCGCTGGTTCAGGCGCGGCTGGGGCTGGCGGATTGGCCCGGCGATTGGCCGGCTGCCGGTATGATCCTGGAAGACGCCTACTTCAATTTCCAGCGCGCGAAATCCGGTGAGCAGTTGTACGGCATCACCCTCTTCGGCGAGCGCGTCAACGGCACCGGCATCGACGAGAACGCCCTGGTCGCCATCTTCCGCGCCTACCTGTTGCAAAAGATGGAAGAGGATGAGCTAAATATGGGGCTCTGATAAAGGCGATCGAGAAATTATTGTGGCCTCACCCATCGATGTTTTGCGTTGTAGAAGATAGGAAATGAGACAATTATCTGTTTGGGTTGTTTCGCTGTGTATTCTATGGGCTGGTTGCACCGCGAGAGATCCTACTGAAGCGATCCCGGTTGGTACGCTTGCCTCTTCTGGTACAGCAGTAAGATCCACGGAGACGGTGACACAAACACCCGCTCCACCCACCCAAACCGTTACAAACACACCAACGGGAACCGCCACTCATACCCCAACCCCTATGCAACTGCCGGTTCGATCGATCGTGGAACGCTGCGCAGTCATGGTACCTAATCCGGCTTCGGAATTTCTTTCGGATGAGATTCTGGTGCTTGCCAGGTATCAAAGGCCAGTTGGCGGATTTTGGGATATGATGATAATGAAGCCGCATGATTCGCCGCGTTTACTGAAACTTCCCGTAATTTATGGGAGTGGAACTGTCTCACCGGATCATCGTTGGATTTATTATAGAGGCGAGGATAAGCAACTACATGTTATTTCGTCGAGTGGTGAAATTCACACTTCACAACCTGTGAAGGATTATTGGTTTGGTTCACTTGGATGGTTAGACAATCATCGCATTGTTTTCCTTAGAACGAAACAAAAACCAATTGGGCTGGATATTTTTGATCCCTTTACGGGAGAACTGCAAACCGTGGAGCCCGATTTCAAGGATTTCTGGTTCTATGACTTTGAAGCATCGGGATGGCGCGTTTGGAAACTGGTAGTTGACCCGACCTTGACGCGGGTTGGTTATATGCGTGACGCGAATGGCCCGGTATTTACCCTGGTGGATCTGGAAAACAATACAACTCTCTGGGAGTGGGATCGCGGATCGATCGGCCTGGGCGACCCACCCGTATGGTCACCCGATGGGAAACAACTGGCCGTTATAGCATCGGGTGACCCGCAGGATAATATCAGCCGCTTCCAGATTTTCACGGTTGATCCGCAGGGCCACGCTACCCAATGGGTCGATATCCCAAGCAGCATTGCTTTCGACAAAAAAGGTACGCAGTGGTCGCCTGATGGCCGCTATATTGCTTTCTATGGAAAGAGCCTGTACGTGCTTGACCTGAAGAAGCGCCAATTGGTTGATTTTTGTATCCAGCCAAACCCAGGCGATTCGACTGGATCCATTACCTGGTCCCCAAATAGCAAAAAGTTGATTTACCAGCGGTATCAGATGCCTGGACTGTTGGTGGATATTGAAAAGGGCATTGCGGCTATGGTAAGTGATGATCCGCAGATCTTTACTCTGGGGTGGTTAGTAGAGGTCAGGGATTGAGCGGATACGTTTGAAAACGAACCTAATACCCCCACGCTTCTGACCCTGCCACCAGTTCCTGCCTCTCCCCATTCCAATCCGGCTCCACCGTATGCGCGGTCTGTTTGGGGCGGATGGGGCAGCGGATGCAGGGCGGGAAGCCATCTTTCCCGCGTGCCAGCACGCCGGCGATCACCGCGAAGCCTTCCTCCAGCCGGTACAGGGTGGCCGTGCAGCCGCCGATCTGCGCCTGCCTGTGCGCCCCCCGCGCGGCCATTTCCTCCGCGTAGCGGCCAAAGTCATTGATTGGGCACATGCGCTCGCGGTAGCTCCAGGCACGCCCGAGCACGCGCCTGCCGTCCGGCAGCAGCACCGGGTAGGCCTCCGTGCGCGCACCCAGGCAGGGCGCGCTTGTGGTGGTTTCGACCACGTGGTGGTAGGTGTTCGAGCGGTAATCCACCCCCAGCAGCAGGCCAAAGCCGCCCTCCGCGCCCAGCAGCCCCAGCGGCGACTGCGGGCCCATGGTCAGCGTGCGGTGGTGGAAGGCGGTGTAGCGCTGACTGTGCCGGCCCCACGCCGCCACCGGGTGCGTGGGGTCCAGGCTGCGCCGCACGCCGGGCATGCGCCAGAACCGCTCCGGGATGGCCCCGTTGCTGGTAGGCGTCTCCAACGGCGAATAATAACCCGCGCCGCCATCGCGGAAAGGCGCGCCGTGGTTGAAGGAAGGCATCACCAGCGTGCCTTCGGGAGTCAGCACCGCCATCAGCGCGGCGATCACTGCGTCCGCGCCGCCCTCCACCCGCCCAAAGCTGGACAGCGACGAGTGCACCATCACGCCCGCGCCGGGGCCAAGCCCCAGCGCCCGCAGCCCGGCTTCGATATCTACCTGTGTAACCACGCGAGCATCCATGCCGGGAATTATAAAGCCTTACGATTAAAAAGACCTCAAGGGCTTCCTGGCCCGTTCAGGATATTTTCTTGCAATGATGTCTGGCCCGGAACGGTGATCGAAAGCAAAGGAAGCCCTTGAGGTCTGTATTTCTAGAGGATTACGCCTTCTTCAACGCTTCCTCGATCAGCGCAATCGCCTCGGCGCAGCGCGCGCGGCTGGCCTGGATCACCGGCGCCATCTGAGCCCGTACCTCGGGTTCCGCGAATTTGCGCCAGCCATCCGGGTTACCAATGCCCCCGGCCAGGTCCCACACCCGCCACATTAGCTCATGCTCCCCGGCCAAGCACCCAGCGGCCTTGAGCAGCGGTTCAGCAGTGCGCGTCATGGACTGCTCGGCGACCTTCTCAAAGGTATGGATCAGCCACTGTGAGCCATACCAGCGTGCCTCGGCTACCTGGCCCACCGCCATTTCGTGCATCCCGTGGCGCTCGCGCAGCACTGCCTCGTTTCCAGCCGGGAAATATTCATCCTGCTGGAGCGCCTCGGCCCAGGCGTCATAAGCGGCCAGCCCGGTCGCCACCGTGCCTGACCCACCCGTGCGCGCGATGGCGATGCCCCAGCGCAGCGCGTCCAGGAAGATCTCGCCCTGGTCGGGGACCGGCCCCTTATCGCCCACCAGCAGCACACCGGGGGTATCAGGGAACCAGCCGCGCTTGCGGAAGTACCCGTTCGGCTCGAATTCCAGGCCCTGGCTGAACTCCGGCATGTCCTGGAAGAAGCTCCAGCCCAGCAGCACATCGCCGTCTTCGTCATATCCGGTGATGATCACTGCCTCCGGCGGGCCAACGATGCCAAAGCTGATCACCGGGCGCTTGCGCAGGGATATGCTGGCTTTGATTGCCTCGCGCAGGGCGGCCTCGCCATCGCTGGCAGGGAGATATTGGCAGTCGTACCCCACCGCCTGGAATGTGCGGCGGAACATCTCCGGGCGCCCGCCCGGCAGGTTGCCCATTAGATTGTAGGGGCCCTCGCCCCAGCCCGGTTCCCAGTTGAGCGCAAAAGCCAGCCCGGAAACACCTATGAAGTAGGAGTAGGAACAGCCCAGCCCCCAGCTCTTCTCCAGCGGGCGGTGATGCTTGCAGCCCAGGTTTTCACCCAGGTACTCCATCACCGTGCGCATCACCGAGGGGAAGGTAATATCTTCCGGGCAGCGCCCGCCCCCTTCGTAGAAGTGGATGCGCTCCACGCCTTCCAGCGCCGATCGCATCGGGATCAAGATGGTGTCCAAAATCAGCCTCCCCGCAGCGCATCCAGCGTTGCTTTGGCCTGCGGAGCCATCTGGAAAAACCCGGTGATCTTTTCACAGCTTGCATAATCCGGGCAGGCCGCGCAGTTGGCATATCCCCGCTCGATACCGCAGGCGCGGATGCCGCACTGCCCGCAGTAAGCACCCAACCGCCCATTTACTGCCAGGCAGCCGTCGCAGGTGACGGCGACGGTGTCGATATCTGGCGAGTTGAACTGCTCGCGCCACTGCGCGGCAAGGCGCTCTTTCCAGACCTCATCGTTGGCCTGGGTGGCCTTGTAGGCCTCGCACTCGGCGCAGTTGAGCCCGCAGACAGCAATCATCGTCATTTCCATTTGTATTCCCTCCATTTCAATATAGCACGGAATGTTTTGATTCGTAAATCGGTAGTTTGATTATAGAACAAATGATCTGCGAATTATACTGGTCAAATGGACGGGAAATTTGGGGTCCTGGGGCCAGAGGCCGCCAGGCAAAAAAACGCAGCCAGAAACATCATGCATGGGTCGTTTGTTGTCTGGCTCCCACGCTCCAGCGTGTGAGCCTTCTCTTGGACGCTCTGCGTCCCGTGTGATCAGGGGCGTGCAGCGTTTAAAAAAGAACGTACCCACGCTGGAGCATGGCTACGAGAACAACTCGCAAATCACCTTACGATTTCTTCTGGAACCCGTGGTATTTGCGCTTTTTCTGCGTGGCTTGCTCGCTCTCCACCGCGTTCCCGGGCGCTGTCTTGCTGGGCCGTTTCTTCGCGGGCCGCTTCGAGAGGTCGATAGGCCGGTCGATATGCTCAGGGTCCAGCCCAAACAGGTCGGCCCATTCGGCCACCTTGTCCTCAGGCAGTTTGGCGGCGTCCGCGGCGGGTGGTTTGGCGCGCGCCGCCTGGCTCGATCCTGGCGCCGCCGGGCTGGCGTGCAGGGCGGCAAGCTCGGCGGCAAAGTCCTCGGATGGGCGCACCCTGGCGTGCAGCTCGCGCGCGTTGGCCTGCACCACCCGGTCCGACGATACCACCGTCGCCGCGCGGGCGGCTTTGCCCATCGTGCTCAGGTACTGGCGGATGGCGTCGTCGGCGGTGCGGTGGGCGGGCACGAAGTAAGCGCGCACCGTGCCGAACATGCGCAAACCGGCATACCCCAGCGGCGCGCCGTCGAAAAAGACAACCACCTCTTTACGCTTCACCCGGGCGTATGCCTGCAGGAGGGCCGCCAGCTTCTCCTCATCGTCGATATCTTCCAATGACATGCCGGGGACTTTGGGGATGAGGTTGTGTCCGTCAATGATGAGCATGGTTCTATTCTAACCGATCGTTCGCCTTTGCAGGAATTATGTGCTATGATTCATAAATCAAAACCCACCAAACCCGCGCTGCACCACACCGGAGCAAATAGGACGATTATGAAAAAACGCCCCAACCTGCTTTTTTACCTCCTGCTCAATATCATCGTTTCAGCGGCTACCACGTTAGGGGTCCTGTGGGCCTGGGATAACCTGTGGGGCGGCGGCCCGAAAACCAGCGCGCCCCCGGCGGCAGTGGCGGAAAACACCGCCCAGCCGGGCAACACCGTTGCGCTGCCCGGGGTCATGCTCGAAAATCCCGCGCCGAGCCAAACGGCCCCTGCCGCGGCTGCGCAGGAACCTCCCGCCCCCACCGAAACACCCCTGCCCGCCGATGCGCTGCTGATCGAAATATCCAGCGTGGTAGGGGCTGGCGATATTCAGCAGGAGTTTGTGCTGCTCAAGCGGGTGGGCGAGGGCAACCTGCGCATGGTGGGCTGGAAGCTGATGGGCGAGAACAACACCTACACCTTCCCGGAACAGCCCGAGCTGACCCTGTACAAGGACGGCGCAGTGCAGGTGTACACCCGCTCCGGCACCGACACGGTCACCGAAGTGTACTGGAACCGCACCGAAGCCGCCTGGCGCTCGGGCGATACCCTGCGCCTGCTCGACCCGCAGGACAACGAGCGCGCCGCCTATACCATTCCGTAAGATGAATCGATTAATCGGGTACAATTTGCGCGTGCCGCACAAGTCGCTTCAGCGGCGGCCCTACCAGGTGGAAGCGGTGGATTAGTCGAGCTGGGATTTGACCAAAAGACAAGGATGTAAAGCATGTCACAGGCATTTTATCGAAAATGGCGGCCCCAAACCTGGGATGAGGTGGTAGCCCAGGAGCATGTGGTGCAGACGCTGCGCAACGCGGTGCGCACGGGCCGCACCGGTCACGCCTACCTGCTGGCCGGGCCGCGCGGCACGGGCAAAACCACCACTGCCCGCCTGCTGGCCAAAGCCCTCAACTGCCTCGACCCCGACCCCGCCAAGCGCCCGTGCGATGCCTGTGCTCACTGCCAGGCCCTCAACGAAGGACGCTTCCTGGATTTAATCGAGATCGATGCGGCCTCTAATACCTCCGTCGAGGATGTGCGCGATCTGCGCGATAAGATCAACTACCGCCCCACCCAGGGCCAGTACAAGGTCTATATCATCGACGAAGTGCACATGCTCTCCACGGCAGCCTTCAATGCCCTGCTCAAGACCCTGGAAGAGCCCCCGCCGCACGCCGTATTCATCCTGGCGACCACTGAAATCCACAAAATCCCCGCCACCATCCTCTCTCGCTGCCAGCGCTACGAGTTCAAGCGCATCCCGGTCAATGAGATCGTCAAATACCTGCGCAAGATGGCCGGTGAAGAAAACCTGGTGGTGGACGATGACGCGCTGCTGCTGATCGCCCGCCAGGCCACCGGCGCCATGCGCGACGCCATCTCCCTGCTCGACCAGCTCGCCTCTACCGGGCAGCGCGTCACCCTGGCCGAGGCGCAGATGGTGCTGGGCACTGCCACCAGCAGTATGGTGCTCGACCTGGTGCAGGCCATCACCGCCGGAGACGCCGCCAGCGGGCTGAAGCTGATCCAGGCCGCGCTCGACGGCGGTACCGATGCCCGCCAGTTCGCTCGCCAGGTGGTCGACTACCTGCGCGGCCTGCTGCTGGTGCGCCTGGGCAACGCCGACCAGGTGGACGCCACCCCCGAGATGCGCGCGCGCATGGTGGAGCACGCCCAGAGCCTGGAAACGCCCCGCCTGCTGGAAATCATCCGCCTGTTCAACAGCGCCGCCACCGATGCGCGCAGCTCGTGGCACGTCGGGCTGGCGTTGGAGCTGGCCCTGGCGGCGGCTATCGCGGTGGAAGTGGTGGAAACCGCGCCCGCCCGCGCGCCGCGCGAAGAGCGGCCTGCCGCCCCGGCCCCCCAGCCGAAGCGGGCAGGGGGAGCGGAGCGCGCCCCCGAACCACCCGAAGAACCGGAGGATTTTTACCCATCCGCGCCCCAGAAATCCCAACCAGCGCCAGATGGATCGCAGGCGGCGGCAGATAGACCACAGGCGGCGGCGGAAAAATCACAGCCCGCAGCGCAGCCCGCCCAGGCAGCCCCGGCGGGGGCGGGTGGAAAAGCCGTGTCGCAGCAGGATGTTCAGCAGGGTTGGGCCAAGATCAAGCAGCTGGTGAAAAAGCGCAGCCCCATGACCGAAGGCCTTCTCAACTCGGCCCGCTCGATTGTGCTCAAAGGCGATACGCTCGTGCTGGGTTTCCAGAGCGAGGTGGTAAAATCAAAAATGGAGACGGTTGAGAATATCGACCTGCTCCGCCAGGCCCTTCAATCCGTATTGGGCGCCGCGCTGGCGGTGCGCTGCACGGTGGTCGGCAACAAATCTGCTTCGCCCGCCGATCTTGACATCGACGGCGACGGCATGGTTGGCACCGCCCTGGATCTGGGCGGAAAGATTGTTTACGAAGAATAACAGGAGAAATCATTATGGCGAAAGGCTTTAACCGGCCCAAGGGAATGGGCGGACCAGGCGGCGGCGGTGGTGGGATGATGTCGCAGTTGAAGAAGCTGCAGGAGCAGATGGAACAGACCCAGGCCCAGCTTGCCGAAGAAACCGTCACGGCTACCGTGGGCGGCGGGGCGATTAAAATTACCATGACCGGCGACCAGCGCTGCAAGGGCATCGAGATCGACCCCGACCTGCTCAAAGACGCAGATGCTGAGATGCTGCAAGATATGCTGCTTTCCGGCATCAATATGGCCTTAGACCAGTCGCGCAAACTTCAGGAAGACCGCATGGGTCCGCTGGCTGGCGGCCTGGGCGGCATGGGACTGCCGTTTTAGTGGCCAGCCTGCCTGCTCCCATCCAAAACTTGATCCTGGCCTTCGAGCGCCTGCCGGGCGTTGGCCCGAAGACGGCCTCGCGGCTGGCCTTTTACCTGCTGCGCGCGCCGGAGGATATCTCGAAACAGCTCGCCGACGCGCTGCTGGCGCTGAAATCGGCCACTTCGCTGTGCCAGAACTGCTTTAACATCACCCTGGCCGGGCAGGCGCTGTGCGAAATCTGCGCCAGCCCCCGCCGCGACGAGTCGATGATCTGCGTGGTGGAAGAGCCGCTGGATGTGCTGGTGTTGGAACGCACCGAGGGCTTCCAGGGGCGCTACCATGTGCTGCACGGCGTGCTGTCGCCCATCGAGGGCGTGGTGCCCGACGATCTGAAAATCCGCCCGCTGATCGAACGCGTGCGCCGCGGCAATGTCAAAGAGGTAATCCTGGCGACCAACCCCAGCATGGAAGGCGACGCCACGGCCCTGTACCTGCGCCAGCAGCTCATGCCGCTCGGCCCGCGCATCACCCGCCTGGCGCGCGGCCTGCCCGTGGGCGGCGACCTGGAATACGCCGACCAGAACACCCTGCTGCGCGCGCTGGCGGGAAGGCAGGATATGAGCTAAAGGGGGGAAACCATGCTCCTCTGCATCGATATTGGCAATACCAACATCAAGCTGGGCCTGCTGGAAGGCGAGAAAATTCTCAGCCACTGGCGCATTTCCACCGACCCGGCCCGCATGGCGGATGAATATGCCATGCTGCTGCTCAACCTGCTGGCCTCCGACGGCATTCCGGCGGAAAAAATCAGCGGGTGCGCCATTTCATCGGTGGTGCCCGCGCTGACCCAGGTGTTCGGTGAACTGGTCCCGCATTACTTCAAGCACACCCCGCTGGTCGTCGGTGCGGATACCGATACTGGCATGCGCGTCTGCACCGATCACCCCGCCGAGGTTGGCCCCGACCTGGTGATGAACGCCGTCGGCGCGCGGCACCTGGTGGGCGCGCCGGTGATTATCGTCGGGTTTGGCACGGCCACCACCTTCGTGGGCGTCTCGCGCGCGGGCGACCTGGAAGGGGTAGCCATTGCGCCCGGCATCGTCTCCAGCGGCAATTCGCTCTTCCATGCCACCGCCACACTGCCGCAGGTAGCGCTGACCCGCCCCGCCGTCACCCTGGGTAAGAACACCGTGGCCTCGCTGCAGGCCGGCATGGTCTACGGCTTCGCCGGGCTGGCCGAGGGGCTGGTGGAGCGCATGCAGTCCGAATTGGGCGGCGGCGCGCGAGTGGTCGCCACCGGCGGGCTGGCGCACGTTATCGCCCCCGAAACGAAGGTGATCGAACGGGTCGAGCCCAACCTGCCCCTCATCGGCCTGCGCCTGGTGTACGAGCGCAACCGCAAGAAATAATCCCCTTTCTATTCATCTCATGTTCATCTAAACCTGATACATTCACTATTACGGTTTATATTATCCGTATAGAATCCATGTATGAGAGGAAATACAACATGAGAGTACAAAAACTACATCTACTAACAATTATCCTGGCAGTGACGATATTCGCTGCCGGCTGTGCCCCCGCGGCGGCTCCGCAGCCGACCCTGCCCCCCGCGCCCACCGCCGCCCCTACAGAAGCGGCGATGCCAGCCGAGCCTACCGCGACCGAACCCTCCAGTCCATCCGTGCCGCAAACCGGCCCCGAGTCCGGCGGGCTGGTGGTTACTATTGACCCCGCGACCAGTGAGGCGCGCTACCGGGTGCGCGAGCAGCTTGCCAACCGCGACCTGCCAAACGATGCCATTGGCCGCACCAATGCCATTTCCGGGTCGGTGACCATCAAAGCGGATGGTACCATCGACACCGCCAGCAGCCAGTTCACCGTTGATGTGTCGAACCTGCAGAGCGACGCCTCCATGCGCGACAACTTTGTCAAGCGCAACGTTCTGCAAACCAGCCAGTTCCCCAATGTAACCTTTGTGCCCACCCAGGTATCCGGCCTGGCCTGGCCCCTTCCGCAGTCCGGCCCGGTCACCTTCCAGCTAACCGGTGACCTGACCATCCGCGATGTGACCAAGCCGGTCACCTGGGAAGTTACCGGTGAGATTCAAGACAGCCAGACCGGTCAGGCCACCGGCGCTGCCGTCACCAGCTTCACCTTTGCCGACTTCAACCTTACCCAGCCGCGCGTGCCCAGCGTGCTGAGCATCGCCGACACCATCACCCTCGAGGTTGATATCACCCTGCGCCCCGCCCAGTGATATCGCCATCCAATGCCCAGGCCGGGTAAGCCCGGCCATAACGAAGATTTGGATCTATCCGATCCATCCAATGCCCCCAGGAGGAATCCCTGCGGGGCTATTGTTTGCTCTCCCCCTGCTCGCGAATCGACTGATTGACTGATCCCCAATCCCTATTCTCTACTCCCCACTCTTTTCATCCAACTGTCATCCTGGCTTCATCCTCGTGTCATTTTCGGCAGTTATACTGCCTGGTAACGAGGTAAGAATGAAGCACACAAGACTCTTTCCAGTAATTCTCTTAATCACCATCCTGCTGCTGACCGCTTGTAGTTCAGCCGGGACGGCAAGCATCGTCGACCGGCTGACCGCGCTGGCCAATACCGCGCAGGCTGCATCCGCGTCTGACCCATCCAGTTCCGCCGCGCCGGTCATCCCGGCGGCGGCTCAACAGCCCACCGATGCGGCTGCCGCCGAAATCCCCGTCACCGATGCCGGCGCGCTGGCGGAAGAATCCACGCCTGTTCAGGCCAATACCCTGCTCGCCGCTTTTGAAGGCACCCTGGCGCAGGTCTACGAACAGGTGAACCCGTCCGTGGTCAACATTCAGGTGGAATCGACCGCTTCCGGCGCTTCGTTTGGGAGGGGCTTTGGCCAGGGACAGGGCATCCAGCAGTCGCTGGGTTCGGGCTTCGTGTGGGATACCGAGGGGCACATCGTCACCAATTACCATGTGGTGGAAGGCGCTTCGCGCGTAACGGTCACATTTGCCGATGGAACCACCTACAGCGCGGAGCCGGTGGGCGCGGACCCCAATGCCGACCTGGCTGTCATCAAGATTGACGCCCCCGCCGATGTGCTGCACCCGGTCACGCTGGCGGATTCGACCAAAATCCGCGTGGGTGAGCTGGCGATTGCCATCGGCAACCCCTACGGGCTTTCCGGCACCATGACCTACGGCATCATCAGCGCGCTTTCGCGCTCGCTGCCGGTGGAACAGCAGAACGCATTTGGCGAGCAGACCGGCGCCGTCTACACCATCCCTGATATCATCCAGACCGACGCGGCGATCAACCCGGGCAACTCGGGCGGCGTGCTGGTCGATGAAAACGGCCATGTGATCGGCGTGACCACCGCCATCCAGTCGACCACCCAGTCGAACTCGGGGATTGGCTTCGTGGTCCCCTCGGCCATCGTGCAGCGGGTGGTGCCTTCGATCGTCTCCACCGGCACGTACGAGCACCCCTACATGGGCATCAGCGGCCTGACCCTTACCAGTGACCTGGCAGCCGCCATGAACCTGAGCGAATCGCAGCGCGGGGTGCTGGTCATCGATGTCTCTTCCGGAACCCCCGCGGAAAGGGCTGGCCTGCGCGGCAGCTCGACCCAGGTCAACGTTTCAGGGCAGGCGGTTCCCGTGGGCGGCGATGTCATCACCGCCATCGATGGGCAGGCCGTTACCAAAATGGAAGACCTGACCTCGTACTTGATGAACAGCACGCAGGTTGGACAGGCGGTTACCCTGACACTCCTCCGCCAGGGTCAAGAGCAGGCCGTCGAAGTGACCCTGGGAGCCTTACCCGCTTCTTCTGGGCAGTAAAACCTGAGAATCCTTACTGGTAGAGATCGGGCCAGCATGCGCTTTGGGACAAGACATGCTGGCCCTGATCATTTAATGGTAATCCAGCCCGGGGTGGAAGGACGGTAGGGGGAACAGGGCCGGAAGGATCTCCGCCAGCGCTCCGGGCGCTTGCAGGTCCCCGAGCGTGCCGCGCGGGTCGCCCATCACCAGATTGGTCATGGCGGCGGTGGTCAGCTCCAGGCGGTCGCGCCCCCGTACAATGTCGCACTGCCCTTCGCCATCCCCCACCAGCAGCGGCCCGGACTGTTCAAAGCGCAGCCCGCGCAGCAGGGCGGGCGGCACAGCGGCCCGCATATAAGGCTGCAGCCCGCGCATCAGCACAGGAAAGTTAATGATGCGCATGGTATGGTCCTGCAGGGGCGTCCATTCGGAGCGGGCGCCGGTCTGCCGCAGCAGCGCGATCAGGTCCGCATCCTGCCAGGGCACCGGGACGCGCAGCTCGCGGATGCCGGGCTGAGCGACCGATGCCGGCTGGGTTATCGCCGCCGGCTGAACTACCGCCGCCGCTGCCTCCGCCAGTGCCACGCGGCTGCCGGCGAACTCGTTTATCGTGCGCTCTCCGGCCTCCGGCTGGTCCATGCTGTCCCACGGCACGCTGAGCATCAGGTACGCGGCGGGCTGCCCGTCCATCTCTACCACCCATTCTTCGGCGTGAAAGCCAATCGGGTGCGGGTGGAAGGCTTCTTCAAAGACGCTGACGCGGCGCGGGAAGCGCACCGCTTCGGCCTGGTACATGCGGCTGCACAGCGCGGCGTCGCCCGGCTGGACCGGGCGCAGGCGGATGTTCTCCGGCGCCCGATGCTCGCCCGCCCGCAGGGTGAAGCAGGCGTACTTTCCGCTGGGGACGTTGCCCAAGCGCGTGTACAGCCCTCGCCCGCCGGAAATGAGCATCAGCCCCGCGCCGCCCTGTACGAGCTGCTGGGTGCAGTGGTGCATCAGGCGCGAAGCCAGCCGGTAACCGCGGTAATCGGGGTGCGTGCACACCCCGCCGATGCTGCCGATGCGCAGGACGCTGCCGTAGACGAGCAGGTGGGAATAAAAGATGCTGATCTGCGCCACGGGTTTGCCCTGGTGGGCGAACAGATAGGTCTCATCCTGACCCGACTCGCCCGGCAGGGAGAAATCTTCCTCAGGCGAATCGGTATCGGGCAGGTCGCTGAAGCATATGCGCGACAGCCGCCGCGAAGCAGGCCGCTCTTCCGGGCGGATCAATCGGGGTCCGTCAAATTCTGGCAGGGTTGTCATGGTTGTTTGTCCGTTTTTTTTTATCTGTGGTTTTGTGTGTTCTTTTTATCATGCGCGCGGCTATTTGGGCAGCAGGTCGCCCAGGTGGAGCAGACCGAAGCCGCCGTAGGCGAAGATGGCCGCGCCCAGGTAGGTGGGGATCGCCGCCGTCCAGGTGTAGCGCCAGAGCGGCACGCGGTACATGCCGCAGATCAGGCTGACGAACTTTGGCCCGTAGCCGGGCAGCATGCGCGCGGCGATCATAAAGATAGCCGAATTGACCGGGAAGCGCCCGATGCCAAACGGCAGTTTCTCCCGCCGCTGTTCGAAGCTGGCCACGTTGCCGATGCGCTCGCCGATGTAGTATTCCAGCAGTGCCGCCAGCAGATTGCCGGTGCCCGCCAGAAAGGTGGCTGGCAGCGGGCCGAAGATGGTGCTGAGCAGCACGGTCAGCGGCTCGGATGGGATCGGAGACGCGCCCAACAGGGTATACAGCCCCAGGCTCACCAGCATTCCTACCCACCCGCTGCTGGCGATGAAATTGCGCACTCCGTCCATCTTATTGGATACGACTACCACCAATACAACGATAATGATCAAAACAATGATTAAATTTCGTACATTGTGATTCTTGGTGTTCGCTTCTGTTTTTTCCATGTTTAAATCCAGTTCCCATTATACTTAATATCAACCGTTATTCGTGAGCTATAATGTATCCTTCAGATCTCAAATGTGTAAAGGACGGTTGCCATGAGCGATGACTCCCCATTGCATGAGCCACAAATGAATACAGACAACCCGGCAGAGGCCAGCCAGCCCCAGGAAGATTGGCGAGAGCTGCGCCGCCAGCGGCGCGTGGCGCGGCGCGGCGACGGTTGGATTATCGGGATCATCCTGATTCTGCTGGGGACGATTTTCCTGCTGCAAAACGCGGGCCTGCTCGCTTTCCAAAACTGGTGGGCGCTGTTTATTCTCATCCCGGCCCTGGGAGCTCTATCCTCGGCCTGGACGCGCTACCGCGACACAGGCTTGGTCGATTCTGCGGTGCGCGGTTCTCTGTTCACCGGCATCCTGCTGACCCTGGTCGCCGCGGCCTTTCTGTTCAATATCCAGGCCGTCTTCTTCTGGCCGGCCTTGCTGATCCTGGCCGGGGTTGGCATCCTGCTCAACGCGATGTGGCGCTGAGCAGCTGCCGGACGCCCGTCCTTTTTGCCGAAACCTTACAGTGCGGTTTTACGCTTCTGGCGCGTCCAGCTTAACGGTGATGCGCGTGCCTTGGCCGGGGGCGCTTTCGATGTGCAGATCCGCGCCCAGCAGGTCGGCGCGCTCGCGCATGCCTAGCAAGCCGTAATGGCCGTGGTGGGCAAAGGCGCCTGGTTCGGTGGGCAGCGCAAAGCCTTCCCCGTTATCCTGAATGGAAAGGGAGGTGCTCGTTTCGTAAAATGCCAACTCAACCCGCACCAGGGTGGCCTGGGCGTGGCGGCGGGCATTATTGAGCGCTTCCTGGGCGATGCGATACAGGGCCAGCTCGGCGTCTGCGCTCAAGCGGCGTTCTGGCCCGCTGGTATGGAATTCTACCGCCATTGCCTGACCGGCTGGCAGGGAGGTTTTCTCGCCCGGTTCTTTTCCTTCAGAGTCGCCTCTGGCCAGCATGCCCAGCGCCGCTGCCAACCCCAGGTCTTCCAGGTAGATCGGGCGCAGGCCGCCGATGGCCCGCCGCAGGTTGGCGATGGTATCGTTCACCCGGGCCTGCAGTTCGGCAAGCGACTGCCGCTGCTGGGGGTCGCTGGTGCGCAGTAGGGTAAGCTGCACGTGCTGGTTGAGCGCGATCAACGCCTGGAGGGTATCATCGTGCAGCTCGCGCGCCAGCCAGCGGCGCTCGGTTTCCAGCCCGGAGGTCAGTGCGCCGATGTAGCCGTGCAGGGCATCCTGGGCCGACCGGAGCGCCCCGGCCATGTCTACCAGTTGGTCCTGCAGGCTGTGGATCTCGTTGATGCCGCCCACTGGGCTGCGGATGGCATCGAAATCGCCCGCGGCCAGCCGCCTGGCGCGTGTTTCCAGCGCCTGGAGCGGCTGGATAATCTGGCGGATGCCAAACCCCAGCGCCAGCACCGCGATAATCAGCACCGGCGCGAGGATCAGCGGCGCGGATTGGGTAATGCTGAGCAGCGGCCCGGCGTTCTGCTCCCACGGCTCTTCCAGTACCAGGCCCCAGCCAAAGGGCAGCACCGGGCTGTATGCCAGCACGTGCTCGCCGGCGTGATCCTGCATCATCACCCCGCCGCTGTGGGTGTAGCTTATCCCGCTCTCGCCGCGCAGCGCTTCGGCTACCCCTGGCTGCTGCTCCATCGGCCCGCTGTGCTGCATATCGCCCGATGCATAAAGCACCTCGCCGCCGGGAGACACGAGCATCAGCGCGCTCTGTTGGCTGGCAGCGCCCGCCAGGGCCTCTTGCGCCAATGCGGCGGGCGAAAACGCCCCGGCCAGCCAGGTTGCGCCTTCCGCTTCAGCCAGCCCCAGCAGGAACCAGCGCCCGTCCGCGGTTTGTACGGGTCCAGACAGCCGCGCGGTAGGCTCGCCCGCAGTGTATTTCGCACCGTACGCGCTCATCTCGCCGGACTGCAGGCGTTGCAGGTCGAGAATCTCCGGGATGGTGTTGGGCGAGCTGCCGAGCAGGGTGCCCTGGCTGTCGAAAACTGCCAGGCCGCCGTCGAAACCGTTGGCGCGTGCGGATTCTTCCAGCGCGCGCGGGCTGGCGGGGTCGCTGCCGGGCCGCTGCGCCAGCGCCGACAGGCTGGCTGCCCGCTGGCGCACCGTGCCTGAAATCACCCCCGCCGCGGCCCGCACGGCGCGCAGGTTGCGTTCGCCGACCAGCGCGCGCATTTCATTGTGGTGCAGCGATTGGCTGGCGACGACGATGATCAGCAGCAGCGCCGTCAGTGGTAAGAACAGGTAAAGGAATAACTGCAGGGTAAAACCCCGCCAGCGCACCAGCGGCAGGGAGATGCCGCGGTCGGGCGGGTTCCCGCCGTTCGTGCTGCTGCCCTGCGGCGCGGTCATCTATGCTCCCGGCGGGTCGATCACGCCCAATGTGACGGCGCGCATCACCGCTTCAGTGCGCGAAGCGGCGTTGAGCTTGCTAAAAATATGCGCCAGGTGGTTCTGCACGGTGCGGTCGGAGATGGACAACTGCACGGCGATTGCTTTATTGGTCAGCCCCCGCGCGGTCAGCGCCAGGATTTCCACTTCCCGGCTGGTCAACGGCTCCGCCAGGTCCGCCGGGTGGGAAGGCGCGCCGTGAAACGGCGCACCGTTCTGTTTCTTCCCGCCGATCAACCGTACAGCCAGGGCGGCATCCAGCACCGATTTCCCGGCGTACACATCGCGCACCGCCTGGGCAATTTCCAGCGGTTCGGCGGTCTTGAGCACGTAGCCGTTGGCCCCGGCGCGCAGCACCGCCTGCACGTAAGGCTCGTCATCGTAAGCGGTCAGGATGAGGATACCGCAGGAAAGGTTCTTCGCCCGGATGGCCTGGGTCACCTCGATCCCCGACAGCCCCGGCATCTGGATATCCAGAACGGCAACGTCTGGATGGCGCTCCTCAACCAGGCGGGCGGCGGCGGCGCCGTCTCCGGCCTCGGCGATCACCTGGATGCCCCCCGCGTATTCCAAAAACTGGCGGATTCCGGCGCGGACGACCGCGTGATCGTCCGCCAGTAGAACGCGGATGGGTGAGGGGGCGGTTGGGGAGTTATTCGGGTTCATTCAGTCGTATTATAGCAAGTTGTAATAAGTGAAAGGTTAAATTACCAGATAAAACCTTATAATGATAGGAATTCCAGGTTTGATCTTAAAGGAGGAGTCTGCTTCCTGCCCGATGACACGGCCCTCCCCATCAACTTTTTTTAGAAAGGGAGATTATTGATGAAACACACACGCCGCCGATTCTTACGTACCCTTGGCCTGGGCTGCGCCGGCCTGGCGGTATCCGCCTGCCAGCCGCGCGCGCCGCTGAGCCCGCCTGCCGCCAGCCCGGCGGCTCCTACCGCCGCCGCCCCACTCACCCTGCCCACCGCGCCTTCCGCCTCGGCAGCCAAAGCCACCGTGGCGATCGACAAAATCAGCAGCTATGATCCCCAGGCTGTGCGCCAGTCGCTGGAGACCCTGCTGGACGGCATCGGCGGCCTGGGCGACGTCATCCGCCCGGGGGCGCGCGTGGCGGTCAAAATCAACCTCACCGGCGGGTCCTGGTGGCCGAGCAAGTTTACCCAACCGACGACCGAAATCTACCTGACCCACCCGCAGGTGGTCCGTTCGCTGTGCGAGCTGCTGCGCGACGCGGGGGCCAGCAAGATCAGCATCGTCGAGGGCCTGTTCGAGCCGGACACCTGGGGAGTATGGGGTTACGATGAAGTGGCAAAAGCCGTAAACGCTGAGCTGGTCGATCTCAATAAGCCCGAGCCTTACCCAGGCTTCACGACCATGTCTCCAGGCATCAATCCCTTCGTCTACGAGGATTTCACCCTCAATCCCATCCTGGGAGAGATTGACGCCTTCATTTCGGTGCCCAAGCTGAAGTGCCACTACACCGCCGGCGTTACCATGGCGATGAAGAACCTGGTCGGGATCACCCCCATGGGTAAATACCAGAAGAGTCCCAAAGATAACAATCGCACGATGATCCACGGCGGCTTCCAGGACGGCGTAGACCACAGGCTGATCGGCAACATCCTCGATTTGAACCGCACCCGCCCGGTGACGCTTTCTATCGTCGATGGCATCTACACCTGCGAGGGCGGCGAGGGCCCCTGGAATAAAACCATGCGCGCCCGCAAAGCCAACATGATGCTGGCGGGCAAAGATCCGCTGGCGACCGATGTGGTGTGCACCGCCGTGATGGGCTTCGACCCGACCGCCGCCGACCGCACCGCGCCCTTCGTGCGCAGCGAGAATTACCTGCGCATGGCCGGGGAGTTAGGCCTGGGCACGTTCCCGCTGGGGGATATCTACGTTGCGGGCGCCTCGATTGATGATGTGCGCCTGCCGTTCGCTGTGGCAGAAGCGTAGGGCTCTTGAGTGCGGCAGCCATGCGCTGCCTCCCGCGCTGAACCGGTTCTGCGGCATCCAGATCTTACGTAGTCATCCCTCACCCGCCGTTCCGCTGAATGCGAGCGGCGGGTGAGGGATCGTTTTTTCTAACCGCGGTTCTACAGCCCGCGCCGGCGCTTGAACTCGTTTACTTTCTCAATGACGGCTGCTGTGCGTATAGCCACGTAGACAGCCAGCCCGCCCACAAAACCCATCGCGATGAAGGCAATCGCTTCTGGGACTCCAAGCACCCCGTTCAATTCGACCGCCCAGGCGACGCCGCCGAAGAAGATGGTCAGGACCACAACAATCGCAATCATGCGCACCCGCAGAACAAACGGGTCCGCCGTGCTGCTGCGCGCTGCCGCCGCCTGCGCGGCTTTACTGGCAGGGCGGGTGCTGGCTGCGCGGCTGGGCTTCGCCGCAGTCTTAGCAGCGCCCTTTCCGATTGGCTTTTTCCGGTCGGGGTACGCTAAGGGGCGCGGCTGGTACATGGCTTGCTTGGTATTTCGCTTGGACATCGGATCTGCTCCAGGATAAGGCGGATAATTGCGGATAATGCAAAGGTATTTTATCGCACTTTGCCGACCCCGGGAGAAAACGACCCATCTCGGATCGCAATGGTCGATGCCGCCAATAAGGCCGTACAGGACCACCCGTTCTAGAAAAAGGAGCTAGCCCGACCGGAACCTCGTCTCGGTAGCTTGAATGCGATTGTAGCGATTACTCGCAAGCTGCTGGTAACAGTCTGGCATGTCCTGATTAACGAGGAAGCCGACCGCACGCGGATGAACACAGCGTGGCTGCATCCTTCATCAACCTGGCCTGCAAAATGGGCACGAAGAACCTGCCCAAAGGGATAACGGCAAAGGTATTTGCCCGCCAGCAGATGGACCGGCTTAAGATCGGCGTTGGGTTGAAAACGATCCCCTGGGGTTCGAAGCAGATTATCTTGCCGACCTCTCAATTGAAGAATGAGTAACGGCCCTGATTTTTATTTCCCAAAGGCACAAATTTCATTGGTTCCAAATGAGACATAAAATCGGTCACCATCAACGGCAAAGCCGGGGGATATTGGCGTTCCAATTCCCCAACGGCGTTCCACCTGCCGTCCCTGCCATTTACCAATTTCCTCTCCCGAACGAACATCAAGCGCTCGAATGCTGGCATCTGAAAGGATGACATAAACGGCATCCTGAAACAACACTGGCCCGCCTTCAATCTTTGGCCCCTCAGCTTTAAAATCGCGGCTGAAGGCATGTGTCCAAACCGTTTCCAACCGATCGATGTCCAGGACCACAACCGCCCAATAGCCGTTCAGATATACCAGACCATTATTGACGAATGGGTATTGGAAAAGAGGCTCGTACGCCCCCTCAAACCGGTGAAGAAGCTTGGCGGTCATTGGATCCAGTACTTCAAGCCCTTTTGGAGTAATGCGAAGATACCTGCCCTGATGTATGACCCCCTGGTTCGTGCTCGGTGGTTCCTGGAAGTCAAACGTTCTCTCGGTTTCATAGCGGAGTTTGCCAGACGTAGCATCGACAACGCGATAGGTGGCCTGATCTAATAGAAGAAGGTTGTCGCCCGGCATGAAATAGGGCGCCGTTGCCCCAGCTCGTCCTTGCCCGGAAATTTCCCAGATAACCTTCCCATTTTCAATATCGAGTGCCCGGATTAAGTCGTAGGTGGTTATAAAGACTTTATGATCACCAACAGCCATCCCTCCGCTTATCATGAAATTATTATGCCAGATTACCTCTCCCGTCTGGGCATTTAACACGGTTTGTGAGGTGCTTGTTCCAGTCACCAAAAAGCCATCCTGGTTAAACCAATACCCTGGTAATCCATAGCCCTCAGCCTTTTGTTGCCAGACCACATCCCCATCCGGATCATACACAACAATCAATACTTCATGCGCATCGGTTACTTCCTGGATGGTATAGATGAGCCCATTAGATACCGTTGGATACGAGACAGGACTGGCGGCATTCTGACACCAGATCTCACGCACCGGCAATGTTGAACTGCTGGTTTTTGGCAAGAAACCAGCAATTGGGGTTTCCACCTTTGGCGAGCACCCTACGGTTAGAAGGCAAAAGAACAACATAAGGGAAATCAATTGTTTCGAGATAGTCATGTGCACTCCTCGAAAGATCCATAAAATCTCGGCGATGTGTTTTAATTCTAAATCAGAACCGAAACACAAACCCGCTGCCTTTCCTCCAATACACGGGAATGCGCTCCAGCGGAGCATCCGCTGTGATGCGCTGACCGCCTCTCACTTCCTTCATCGTCCAGGCGTCCAGCCAGTCCGCGCCCGCCGGAAGGTATACGTCCCGTGAAAGCGCGCCCTGCTCAACCACCGGGGCCACCAGCAGGTCTGGCCCGAGCATGAACTGATCCGCCAGGTTGGCGGCGGCGGGGTCGGCGGGGAAGTCGTACACCAGCGGGCGCATGGGCGGCGCGCCGTGCTGGTGCGCGGCCTGGTTGAGCGCGCGCAGGTAGGGCTTGAGCTTCTCGCGCAGGAACAGCAGCCCGCGGATGATCTCGTAGGCCTGCTCGCCAAAGCTCCACACCTCGTTATCCGCCCCGGACGACTGCGCGCCGTACAGCCCGTTCAGCGGCTGGCGCACGCCGTGCAGGCGGAACAGCGGGCAGAACACGCCGTACTGGAACCAGCGCACGATCAGCTCTTTGAAGTAGTCGGTGCGGGTGTCGCCGTCCATGAACCCGCCGATGTCGGTCGTCCACCAGGGGATGCCGCTCATAGCGATGTTCAGCCCTGCCGGGATCTGCGCCCGCAGGATATCGAACCGCGAGCGGATGTCGCCCGACCACACCGCCGCCCCGTAGCGCTGCGTCCCCGCCCAGGCCGAGCGGGAGAGGTTGATGACCTCGTTCTGACCTTCGGCGAGCATGCCTTCGTAAAAGCCCTTCTGGTGCAGCAGCGGGTAGATGTTGGTCACTTCCAGCCCGGTGCCCAGCGCGTAGCGGATGTTTTCCGCGTGCATCGGCATCAGCTCGGGCTCGTCGGCGTCCAGCCAGAACACCCGCACGCCGTAATCCAGGTAGCCCTTCTTGACCCGTTCCCAAACGAACTTGCGCGCCTCCGGGTTGGTGGCGTCGTAATAGGCCGCCATGGCTACGCCCTCGGGTTCCGTATCCCAAATGGGGATGTGCGCCTGCACGCCGTGCACCGTGCGGGCCAGCAGCCCACGCTCGTTCATCTCCGTATAAACCGGGTTGTTGGCGTTCACCGTCGGCCAGACGGATACCATCAGCTCAACGCCCAGGTCTTTCAGCTCTTTCATCATCGCGGCGGGGTCGGGCCAGTCGCGCGGGTCCATGGCCCAATCGCCCATCATGCGCCAGTGGAAGTAATCTGAGACGATCACCGCCAGCGGCAGGCCGCGCTTTTTATACTCGCGCACCACGTCCAGCAGCTCTTGCTGGGTGCGGTAGCGCAGCTTGCACTGCCAGAAGCCCAGCGCAAAATCGGGCAGCAGCGGCGGGTGCCCGGTGGCGTCGATGTACTTCGCCAGGATTTCGGCTGGCGTGTCGCCAGCGACAATGTAGTAATCGATGCCGCGGGTGGCTTCCATCACCCAGCGGGTGAGGTTGTTGCCCAACTCCACGCGCCCCACGCCGGGGTTGTTCCACAAGAACCCATAGCCCAGGCTGGAAATATAAAAGGGAATGCACACTTCCGTGTTGCGCTGTTCCAGGTCGATCACGCAGCCTTTGTTATCCAGCAGGCCGTGCTGGTGCTGGCCCAGGCCGTAGATGCGCTCGCCCGGGTTGGCGCGGAAGTGCGTGTCAATCCTGGACAGATTGCTGCCCTGCTGCGGGCGGTACCAGCGCGCGGGCGGCTTGTTGAAAATGGGCTCCGGCTCTTCCAGCAGCACGGCGCCCGTTCGCGCGTTATAGAAATGCAGCGTGCCGTCCGGCCAGATTTCCGCGCGCAGCTTGCCGTTGGTCAGCACCCCTTTGCCTTCCGCGGCGGTCGCTTGCGCTTCCGGCGCGCTCGGGGTTTCGATTAACGCCCCGGGCATCTCTGGGAGCTCCGCCAGGTTGGTTGCCTGCACCCTCGCGCCGTCAGGTCCCCACGGCGCGAGGCTGAGGATTTCGCCGTTGAAGCGCCAGAAAAGAACATTGTCATGGATAGACAGTTGAAATGCCATTCTGAATCCTCCTGAACATTGTCTTTGTGATTTCAGTCTGGTTTTACCTTCAGCTCGTTCTGCCTTCGCTTTGCAAATTTGTTATGGCAGGTGCTGTTTTTTTACGCCCGTTGCAATTATAAAACCAAATAACGCACGGGAAAAAAACCAGAACTGGGATATAATAAAAGGACAGCGAATGGAACATCATGTGGAGAGGGCACATTGAGAGAAATTGAATTATCGTCGATGATCACGGCGGATAACCTTGATCTGGCGAAATTTAGTGAAAAGGTTTTCCTCCAGGTACGGCATAAGCAGTTCGACTGGAGCACCGGCTGGAACAGCATTTTGCAAATCGGGCTGTATCAAAAAGGGCCCGATGTTTCAGAAGTGGGTTCCACCTGGTTAGAAAACTTGAATGAAATGCGTGCCCTGCGCCCGTTCAGCACGTCAGAAATCAATGCCCTGGGGGGCGAGGAGGCGTTTATAACTTCGGCGTGGCCCCGCGAGCGCATGCTGCCCTCGCCTCTGCAGAGACCCAACCAGGAGGTAACCGCCCGGCGCAGTATTGCCAGCATCCCCTGGGTGGTAGATACCCGCCTCATCCATTTCCGGCGCGATATCCTGGCCAAAGCCGGGGTTCGCGAGGAAGGGGCCTTTTCCACTCCTGAGGCCATGATTGAGACTCTCGAACGCCTGCAGGCTGCCGGGGTTGAATATCCGCTGTCGATGGCGACTGGCGGGCTCTCGCTGCACAACATCGCCGGCTTTATCTGGGGGCGCGGGGGAGCTTTTCGCTCCGCCGATTACCGCAAGATGGCGATCACCGAGCCTGAATCCAGGCGCGGCATGGTGGATTATTTCTCCCTGCACCGCTTTATTCACCCAGATGCGCGCCGCCAGGGATATTTCGGTTCGGATTTATCCTTTTATGATGGTTACTCCGCTGTTCTGCTCAGCGGTCAGTGGGTGGGTGAATCGATCAAGGTTTATCCAGAACGCAATATGCAGGTATATGAGAATTATGGTTGCGCCATGCCGCCCGGCATTCCTTACGTTGGCGGTACGCACCTGGTCATCTGGCGTCACTCCCTCCACGATCAAGATACGCTCAAGCTGATTGATCACCTCACCGGCCCGCAGGTACTGCGAAATATATTCCGCAATACCGGGAATTTCCCATCCCGCAATTCCGTTCTGGCTACCGCCCCGTTCAGCACCGACCCCGACTACCAGAAGGTGATCGAATGCATCCGCGCGGGGCGTGGTTTCCGCACTGCCCACCTGTGGGCCGGGGTGGAGATGCGCCTGAGCGCCATGCTGGATCAACTTTGGGAAGATCTTTTTGCCAATCCAGACCTGAACCTGGAAAGCGAGATCGAACGCCGTACCCGCGAGCTTGCCACTCGCCTGGAGAGAACCTTGCTGTCTAGCTGGTAGCCCCCAGCGTCTTTCTCCAATCTGGGAGACACGTGAAAGAGATCGAGTTATCGACAATGGTCCAGGAAAGCGTTCTCGATCTGAACGCTTTTGAGCAACGTTCGAGCGTTCACACAAAGCACCAGTTATTTAGTTGGGCATCCAGTTGGAATAATATTTTACAGATTGGCATGCAGCAGCGCGGGCCGGATATGTCTCAGGTTGGCTCCACCTGGCTGGATAATCTAAAAAACCTGCGCGCGCTGCGGCTCATCAGCCTGGCCGAACTGAATGCCCTGGGAGACCGAGCGGCTTTTGTGGAAAGCGGCTGGCCGCCTGACAATGACATACCGCTGCGCAATGGTCGGGTAGAACCGCCGGGGGTGAACAGCATTCCCTGGTCGCTCGATACGCGCCTCATTTATTATCGAAAAGATTTGCTGGCAAAGGCGGGGATTCTTGAGGCAGAGGCCTTTCAGACCCCCGAAGCTATGATTGAGACGCTGCATCGCTTGCGGGCCATTGGTATTCGCTATCCATTTGGGATGGCGACTGGCGGCCTGGTGATTCACAACATGGCAAGCTGGATTTGGGGCCGCGGCGGATCTTTCCGGTCGCCCGACTATCGCAAAATCAGCCTGATCGAACCGGAGGGGCGCAAAGGCATGGCCGATTTCTTCAGCCTGCACCAGTTTATGGACCCAGCGGCGCAGGGCATGAACTATACACAAACCAACAACGCGTTTTTCTCTGGAAACAACGCCGTGATGTTGAGCGGGCAGTGGGCCATGCCGGAGATCAAGGCCCGCAAAGAATGGGTGATTCCAGACATTTCTGAAAATACCGGCTACGCGCCGCCGCCGGGGGTTCCCTATGTGGGTTCCACCCATCTCGTCATCTGGCGGCACTCGCTCCACGATTATGACTGCCTGCGCCTGATCGATCACCTGACCAGCCTGCCGGTGCTCGAAAAATTATTTACCATTTCCTCCAATTTCCCGGCCCGCTGCACAGCGCTTGAGTCCGCGGTATTTTCGGTAGACCCGGATTATCGCATGGTGATCGACTGCATCAAACGCGGGCGCGGGTTTCGCTCCGCGCGGTTGTGGGCGGGCATCGAGGCGCGCCTGAATGTTTTATGCGACCAGTTATGGAAAGACCTGTTCGCCAATCCCGACCTGAACCTGGATGCGGAGATCGAGAAGCGCATCAGTGACCTTGCGCCCCGCATCGAAAATACGCTGATGGCAAACTGGTAGGGAGGCGGTGATATGACCGACGAAAATCGCCCTCATATCCTTCTGGTGGACGATGAACCAGCCATTACCGCGAACCTGGCCCCATTTCTGGAGCGGGCCGGCTTCCACGTTTCCATCGCCGCCGACGGCCAATCCGCGCTGGAGCGCATCGAGGCAGGCGTTTCGCGGAGTTTGCCGCCGGTGGACCTGGTGGTGCTGGATGTGCTGATGCCGCGCCTGGATGGGCGCGAAGTGCTGCGGCGCTTGCGCCGTTCTGGCGAACCATTTGCCGGGCTGCCGGTCATCTTGCTGACCCAGGTGGGGGAGGCCACCGAACGGGCGCTGGCCTTAGAGGAGGGCGCCGACGATTACCTGAACAAGCCCTTCGACCCCTACGAGCTGCTGGCGCGCATGCGCGCCGTACTGCGGCGGGTGCGCTCGGGCCAGCCCGCGCTGGCTTCGGCATGGATGCTGATAGCAGGCGACCTCACCCTCGACCGCCGCGCGCGGCGGGTCACCCTGGCTGGTGCGCCCATCTCGCTGACCCCCAAGGCGCTGTCCGTTCTGGAATACATGATGACTCACCCCAACGAGCTGCTGACGCGCGAGCGCCTTTTGGATGCCGTGTGGGGTTGGGACTATCCCACCGGCGCGCGTACGGTGGACACGCGCATGGCCGAACTGCGCCACGCGCTGGGGGACGACCCCGCCAGCCCGCGCTATATTGAAACCATGGCCGGTGAAGGCTACCGCTTCGCGGCCCAGGTGCGGGCCGGGTAATGGTATGAAAGGCAGCATCCGCTACCTGCTCCTGGCCTTTGTGCCGCTGCTGCTGGGGGGCGCGGTTGCCCTGGTTCTGCGCGCGCGCCAACCAGCCATGCCGCAGTTTGTTTTCAGGCTTGATATTGGCGCGCTGTTAATTGTGACTGGCGGGGCGATCAGCGTTATGCTGCTGGTGGGGCTGTTGGGGTGGGAGCTGGCGGGCCGGCGCTGGATGGAACGCATCGCGGCGCTGCGGCGCTCACAGGAGGAGGTCCGCCGCCGCTTCATTCGCCGGTTAGATCACGAGTTGAAGAACCCGCTCACGGGCCTGCGCGCTGCGCTTGCCAACCTGGGCGCGGAAGACCCGATCGCTCAAACGGAATTGGGCCGCTCGCTCGACGAAACCGCGCCGTCGCTCAACAGCCGTTTGATGCTGCCGCAGGCAGGTGACGCCTGCCCCGTACAGAACGCGTCCCAGTCGCTGGTGGATGCCGAGCGGCAGACGGAGCGCCTCTCGCGCCTGATCGCCGACCTGCGCAAGCTGTCTGAGCTGGAGGACCGCCCGCTGGAGCTGGCCCCGGTGGACCTGGCCGAGGTGCTGGAAGAAGTGATCGCGGCGGTGTGCGCGCTGCCCCAGTACGCCCGCCGCCCGGTCGGCCTGGTTATTCCCCGCGTTCCCTGGCCGCTGCCCCAGGTCAACGGCGACCGCGACCTGCTGGGGCTGGCCTTCTACAACCTGGTGGAGAATGCCCTAAAATACAGCGGTGCCGCGGACCTGGTCGAGGTGCGCGCGGTGGAGGATGGCCGCTGGGTAATTGTGGAGGTAGCAGATGCCGGGCCGGGGATCGCCAGTGAAGACCTGCCCCGCATTTTTGAAGAACTGTACCGCGGCGCCAATGCGCGCGGCTGTGAAGGCTCAGGCCTGGGCCTATCACTGGTGCGGCGGATCATCGACCGGCACGGCGGGGATATTCTGGTGCGCTCGCGCCAGGCCGGGCAAAAAGGCACCGTCTTCCGCATTCGGCTGCGCAGGTTGGGCAGTTAAATAAAGATGGGGTTCGCGGCATTCAACGCGAACCCCATCTTGTTTCATGGATGTTTAGGGCTAAGGCCTGGTAAGCGAGGGCAGGAAGACGTTGAACGTCTTGACGCCCGAAATGGTTACCTTAAGGTTATCCAGACCCCACTGTTCTGGCTGCCAATCCCTTGCGTCCTTCGTAAGGCCCTGGGCGATGAAGTCGAGCAGCACTTGCGGATCGGTATGGTCGAATATGAAGCGGAAGCTGTACACCGAATCCTGTTTTTCGCCACCGCAGTTCACTTTCGTGTAGTACCCGAGCGTGCCAACCTGAGACGCGCCGGTGAAGGCCGGGTTCCGCAGCCCGCTGGCAAACGTGTCCGGGAAAGATTGCGGGTAGACCGGCAGTTTATTGCTGTCCAGCGCGCTGATGTTCGAGAAGGTCGTATCTACAGTCGCCGCCCGGTTGTCCAAAGTGAACTTCCAGCGGTCGGGCCCATAGGTGTTGTTCAGGCCTTCCCAGGAGTAGGCCAGGTACAGATCAAACGACACTTCCACATAGTTGTGGTTGATGAGGTTCTGCTTGAGGTATTTTACCTCATCGTTCGAGAACAGGCCCAGGAACTTCCGTGGGGTAGTCGCGCAGGTGGGGGTTTGCGTCACGGTTGTTATGGGGGTACCGTTCTTGGTCAGGGCCACTGGCACGCCGGTTTCAAAAGTCTGGTTCGTCAGAACAATAGCCCTGCGCGCGGTGAACGTGACCGTCTTTGAATTATTTGTGGCTACGTTGTCGTTCAACGGGTCGTCCAGGGCCAGGCTAGCTGTGGCGGTGCGCGTGGCGCCGTTAGGCATGTCGGCAAGGATCGCGGCGTTGATGACGAAACTCGCCGTGTCGCCTGAGGTCCCCATGGGGTTGAGCGCCGCGGGGGCGGGGCAGCCTACGGTATCCGCAGTGATATATTTACACCCGGCAGAAGAGCCCCCGGTGACGAAGTTCATATTGCCCGGCAGCTTCAGGTTCACTGAGTACGGTGAAGACTTACCCACATCTTTGTTCTTGACCGTAACCTTGTACTGCGTGGTCGTGCCGGTGAGGAGCTCGGCGGCGGGCAGAGTAACCGATTCCAGCGCGGGGTCGGCCAGCTTTGTCACTGTAATGGTGATGGTGGCCTGCGCGGCGGAGGTTAGCTGCGGCGTTCCGTTATCCCTCACTTTCGAGAACAGTGTATAGGTGCCTTCCTGCGGTTTTGCGACGGACTTGACGCGCACATCACCGTTCGACAGGATCTCGAAAAGCGCATCGCCCGTGCCGCCAGCAATCGGGAGGAAGGTGAAGACAGTGCCTTCATCGGGGTCGTTGGCAACCAGTTTGCCGATGATCGTCAGGCCGGGCACGTTTTGGTACGTCATCAGCGATTGGTTCGCGATGCTCGGCGGCTCGTTCACGTTGGTCAGGGCGATGTTGTAGGTGTAATCCCGGCTCAGCGGCGTTGTCACACCGGCTTCCGTGCCGCGCAGCACCAGTGGTAAGGTGTGGTTCAGGATCTCATAATTCAGTTTGGTGGAGTCTTTTACCGTCACATTGTAGTTCCGGGTGATGATGACAACGCCATTCTGGGTTGAAGTGCTTTGTGTGCCGGCGGTGATGTTGAAGGCGCTGGCGGGGTCATTCACCACAACGTTGAAATCCTGCCCGTTTTCGTCAAACGCCTGGAAGGAGCCAACGGCTGTGCCGTTTATGCTGTTTTCCGCAATGCTAAAGTTCTTTGCTATGAAGGTCGGCGGATCGTTGTCATCGGTGAGCGTGATCGGCACGGTATCCGTGTCGGTCGTTGCGTCGCCGCCCACCTTGTCTGTGATGGTGATGGTCGGCGTGTAGCTGAAGTCGAGGTAGTAGTGCAGGCTTGCCGTGGGCAGGATATAAATTTGACCACTGGAGTTAATTCCAAACTGGTTCGCGCCGTCACCGGATAGGGCAAAGGTGGGCGTAGTGGCGGGTTTGCCATCCACATCGTCCCATTGGATCGTGCCGATCACGGTGCCTACCGGGGTGCGGTCCCCGCGCGTGATGGTCAAGTCTTTGTTGGTGATGCTGATCGCTTCGTTGATGTTCGTGATGCTGACCTGGAAATCCCCGTCGACATCGAATTCGCCATCGCTGACGGTTGCGGTTAACGTGTACTTGTGGTTCGGGAACCGGGCGGTGTCTTCGTAGTTGAGCAGGGCGGCTTTGGCGGGGTCAACGTACACGATGCCCTGCCAGGGCGCCTCGGTGGTTGTGGTGATGGTGAAGGGGTTGTTCGGATCGGTGGCGTCAGTGGTAATGGTAATATCATTGCCATCCGGGTCGCTCGCGGAAATACGTCCAACTTCGATCGTCCCGCTGGTAGTGTTTTCCGGAATGGTCAGAACCGGAGCCGGGCTGGTCACGAAGACCGGCGGGCGGTTGCCCGCAACGACTGTGATAACGATCGTTTCTGTATCCTCATTGCCCTGTTCATCAACCACAGTCACATTGAGAGTGAAGACCTGCGGCTGTTCTGGGTCAAATGTAACCGCTTTTGCAAGCCGTATCTGGCCGTCAGCATCGGTGAAAAACCCATCGTTGTTACCACTGTTGATGGTGAAGGTGTGAGAATCACCCACATCAGGGGGAGCGGTTGTAAGATTTAGCGCGCTGCCGACGGTAGTGGTATCGTAGAGATTATAGGTAGTTACCAGAACAGGCGCTTCCGCAAGATCGGTTACGGTGATGTGGAGCACCTCTTCTGTGTAACCATAGGAGCAGGTCGAATTTGATTGGCTGCAAGCGCGCAGCAAGAGCCAGTACTCGTTGTATTTTTCATAGTCGAGCGTGGTGGTCGTGGTGCGGACGTTGTAGGTCCTCGTGCTCGTATTGGGCCGGTAAAGCGCGAAGTAGCTCCCTGTCGGATCGACGGTCATCGCGGCGTCAACGTACTCACCCATCACATGCAGGTATACCGTGCCGTTGGTCCCGCTTGGATCTTCATCGGTGAGGGTGATCGGGTCGCCAACGTTTGTGGCTGTTGCTGTATTCTCGGCAATCGTATAAGGAGTGGCCGGTATCGTAAAATCTGGCAGATCGTTTCGGTCTTGTAAATTTATGGTTATGGTGTAGTTGGTGATGGCTCCGCTGCTGTCGGTAAACTGGACAATGAGCGTGCCGGTTGGAGGGATATAGGCTTCATAATTCAGCAGTGTTTTGTAAGCTTCGCCGACCGTTTGAATGGTATATTCGTTCGGATCGGTCTTTGTTCCTACCGGTACGATTTCAAAGGCGTCTTTAAAGGTTCCGCCAGTGATCGCATAGCCCGTGATGGTGTCGGCTGGATCGTTATCGTACACCCGCAGGGTGGGCGCCGATCCCAATATGGTTCCTGCCTCGTAATCGTAGCGAGTATCCGTTGTGAACTCGTAGAAATTGAAAATGCCAGGAGAGGTAGATCCGTTGCTCACAACCTCTGGGCTGTCAGTGGCTTTATCCGTCAGCGTAATCAGGAAGGGCTTGTATAGATACCCCGGTCCGCCATACGTGCCCGCTACCCCATCATTCACCCGCACGCAGATGCGGTAGTCATGGGGTTCGGCTGCCTCGAAGTCGGTCTCGTAGTCCAGGAAACTTTGTACTCTTAAGTTAGACCCCGAGATATTAAATTTACTGTTGTGTGTGCTGTCGCAGACATCAAGAGGCTGGTCATCGTTCAATGCATACGAGAAGGAGGTCTGTCTTGCATTAGAGTCCGTGGCTGATAAAACACCAACGATGGTATTTGGAATTCCAGTTTCCTCAATGGAAACGCCAACATCGCTGCCGTTCAGGAATGCGGCATCGGGTGGCACTTCGATCTCGAAGGCCAGCACGCGGTGCCTTCCGGTATCCGCAACAAATATCCGGTTTTCAGTCTGCGCCGCTACATCCATTGGCGTCAGGAATGTATTCGGATCAGGCATACCTGGCGTGGTTGTCCAGGCTCTTCCCATTCTTGCCGGGTCATTGACAAAGTCAATCTTGTACATCCGGCTGTTGTCTGTATCCGCCACATATACAAAACCGGAGCTGTCCACTGCCAATCCAGAGGGGTTTTGAAGGGTCGCGGAAGAACCCAAAGAATCGGTTTGCACGCCCGAGGTGCTCAGCTCAAGCACGCGGTGGTTAAAGGTATCTGAAACGTAAACCGAGGATGAGAATACTCCATACGCGATGCCTCTCGGTTTGTTGATGTTCAGCCCGGTGCTGCTGTCCCAGCAGCTTTGCAGATTCAAATTCAGGTCGAGGACGACAATGCGGTTATTATACGTGTCCGCTACATAAAGCCTGCTGTCGGCCGGGTCGGTAGCGTTATAGATCGCAATATCGTAAGGGTTGCTCAACTGAAGCGTTGCGGTGCTGGCGCAGTCCGAACCACTGGTCCCGGAGCCGGCCTGGGCGGTATAAGTGAACGCGTCAGTCAGGGCACCGGTTTCGGTAAACTTCAAGATCCGATGGTTTCCTGTATCTGCTACAAAGAGCGACTTAATGCTCGATGCGTCGGCTGTAACGGCCAGCCCGCGCGGCCCGCTAAATCCGTTGCCAGGGGCAAGCCATCCGTCAGAATCATCTTTGAGTTCGTAGGCTGATCCTGCATCATAGCCATAAATCTGGACGAGGTTTGTGTTCGTCGCTGAGACGAAGATGCGCAGGCTGCTGCCCGCACCGATCACATCGATGCCAGCATGCCCAGCCCCTGAAGCAGTAACGACTGCCTGCTCGAACCATGGCACATCGTCGTAGTCGGCAAGCGCCGGCGTCGCGATCAGCGCCAGGATCAGCGCGGTAAACAAAAACAATCTTGCAAACCGCTTCGTATGGAGAGCTTTCGACTTCATAGAATATTACTCCGTTAGATAAGAATATGATGATGCGGGGGAGATCCACCAGGAGATTGGGCAAATCTCCCAATACATAGTGCTTTTGTTCTTAAAAGACAGGGACAAAACTGTTTATATTATGGCACACGTCATTCTGATCTCAGTTTACAGTCGCTATACAATAGAAGAATAATACGGCAACTGTAGTCTCAATTGCCGTTTCGTCCACCCGTTTCTTTTGCCAATTGGCAGCTTTTTACTTCACCAGCCCTGCATCGCGCAGGTTCTGGATAAAGATTTCTCCATCCTCAATGCTCTCTTTGACGAAGACGGCGGGCTCTCCCATGGGCGCGTCCACACTGACCCACTGGCCCTGAAACGGCGAGCGGTACGCCTTTCCGCTCCACACGTGCACCCACTGCCCGGCGGGCAGGTACACGCGCACCGCATCCTGCCCGGGGTCCAGCACCGGGGCAACCAGCAGGTCGGGGCCTACCAGAAATTCCTGGTACGAAATGTTGTACACCTGCGGGTCGGCGGGATATTCGATAAAGAGCGGGCGAACCACCGGCACGCCTGTTTCCGATGCGTTCTTCACCAGCCGTTTGCGCAGGAATCCCCACCCGGCGTACACCCTGGCAAAGCGGTCGAAGTGCGCCAGGGTTTCTTCATCGGTGTAGAACTGCGCGTTCTGGTCGGGCGTGTTGCCCTCGTGCGTGCGGTAGACGGTGGTGAAGGCCGCCAGTTCCATCCAGCGCATCAGCAGCTCTTTGTCGCGCTGGATGTGCAGCAGCGGATTGTTGATGCCCGTGTACCCGCCGATATCGCTGTGGTTGAGGCTGAACCCCGAGATGCCCCCCGAGAGCATGCCCGTGACCGCCGATTTGATTCCATCCCGCGCGTCCCAGGAGACCAACTGGTCGCCGGTCCACATCAGCGTGGTGGAGGCGGGCGACTGGGTGAAGGCCGAGCGGGTAAAGAAGACGTACTGGTCGCCCTCCGGCAGCGAGTCGACCAATTCGCGGTTGAGTTGCGCCCAGGCCTCCGGGTAAGTGTTGTGGTACGAGCTGCCGGTAACGCTCCCGTCGTATAGATATGCGTCGTACGGCAGGGCTTCGCCGAAATCGGCCATCCAGCCCGCCGCCCCCACGCCGGTAAGCTGTTCCGCCAGCACGCCTTTGTACCAGTCTCGCGCCGCCGGGTTCGCCAGGTCCACCATTCCGGCGGAGAAGTCGGTGTTCTGGATCAGGTAGGGCGAGCCGTCTGCCCGCCGCACCAGGTAACCGAGGTCTTTGGCCTCCTGGAAGAGGTTGCGCTTCAGGTTGGGTTTGAGCCCGGTCAGGTCGGCCAGGAAGGGGCTGGCGTACACCATCAGGCGCACGTCGTCGTTCGCCAGGTCCGCGCGCAGGGCGTCCCAGCCGGGGTAGCGCTCCGCGTCCAACTCCCAGTTCCACCAAAGCTGCTTGCCGAAGCTGGTGGTGCGCTGCCCCACCCAATCTTGCAGCCAGAAGGCCGCCACCGGCGTGCCGCGCTGCTTGAGCTGTTCATATATGTCGCGGACGCGCTCCGTGCCGCCCTGCATGCCCACCACCGCGCCCGACAAAATCCAATCTGGCAGGGGCCGCATCCGCCCGGCATAGCGGGTGTATTCCCCGATCAGCGCGGAAGGGTCGCCCCCGTACAAAATGCGACCCTGGAGGACGGGCGAGAAAACAGAGACCTGCACCCGGTCGGGCTGGCGCAGGTCGAACACGCTGTACTCGCGGTTTTCGAGGAACACCGAGCGCATGCGCGAAGTGATATAGTGCGGCGCGGCGGCATAGGTGGTCATATCGCTGCCGCCGGACTTCGCCGCCAGGTTCACCAGAAACGTAACCGGCTGCTGCCCGCGCCCGATGCCCTGCTCCGAAACCCAGATGGGCACGCGCTGGCCTTTCTGGTCGAAGCGCGAGAACTGCTCGCCGAAACCAAAAAAGTGCTCGTCCGAGTCGGAGGCGTAGGTGAGGTAAGCGCGGTTGATCCCCGCATCGTCGAAGCGGGTCTCAAAGGCGAGCTGGTTGTCGCCCGCCGGGCGAAAGATCAGTTGATACCCCACCGCCTGCCCGCCGCCGCATTCCAGCCTGCCGGACAGGATTACAGCTTCTTCCTGCGAGCTTGCCGCTCCCTGGGCCGTGATCGCCTCGATGGTCTGGCGCGTGCAGGTGCGCGTCAGCCGGTCCGAGATAAAGAACGAGCCGCGCGCTTCCGTGACGGTTTCTTCCCCGCGCGCCGCGCCCAGGAAAGCCTGCCCGCGGTTTGTGTACCACAGCCAGCGCCCCGGGTCGGCCTGGTGGGTGATCAGCAGGCGCGGCCCGCGGTAACCTCCGGCGGCCTCCTGCCCGATGGTCGAAAGCGTCAGGCGGAAGTGGCCTACCGGGTAGGCGTGCAGGTCGCTGCTCGCCAGGGCCGGGTCGCTTACGGAGAGGGTTCCCACCAGCGGGCGGATGGCGTATTGGCGGGCGCCCCAGGCCGCCAGCAGATATACAGCCAGCAGGGCGGCGGCCAATGGAAGAATTACGAGAAGTCGTTTGCGCATAAGAGGAGGGGTGTTAATGACTCCCCCTCTCCATTGTCACAAAAGGCGTGACAATGGAGAGGGGGCCGGGGGAAGAGGTGGTTTTGTCGTCATGGAAGCAGCTTGGATAAAGACTATCCAAAGATTATATCAAGGAAAAAATGCGGAAAGGGGCCTGTTTTTGATTGCGTCCCTACCAACCTGCTCTATAATGAAGCATATCTCTCAACATTGTAACCCGCGCCTCATGAGATACCAGGTTCATAAAAGGAGACGAAGATGTATGCTGATTTAGCCACCCATCCTGTAATCCCCCTGTTCCAGAACAACCGGGGAATTTCTCCGATCATCATCTGGATCATCGTCATTCTATTGATCGTCCTGATCTTCTGGCTTTTGTGGCGAGAGCGCGGAAAGCGCAGCGAGCCCGAACTGCGCGAGACTCCGCTTCGTGAAAAACCCGTGAGCGAGCCCGCCCCACAGCCAATGAAAGAAGAAGTCCTGGAAAGCCCCATGGCAAAGGTCGAAGCGGAACCGGTTCGGCCAGTGGAAATCCCCAACCCGGCGGCGCGGGCGGTCGAAATCCCGCTTGCCCCGGCAGTCGATGACCTGGAGATTATCGAGGGCATTGGGCCGAAGATCGCCAGCGTCTTGAAGGCGGCGGGCGTCACCTCCTTTGCCCAACTGGCAGACATGGCCCCTGACAGCATTCGAGAGATCCTGCTGGCGGCCAACCTGCGCCTGGCCGACCCCGGAAGCTGGCCCGAACAGGCTCGCCTGGCCGCCTCCGGCGACATGACCGCGCTGCAGGCCCTGCAGGACCGGCTCAAGGGCGGAAGGTAGCTTCGGAAAACCCCGGTGCTGAACCCTCACCGGTACAGGCCTTTCGTAATCCATTGAACTAAAATAAAACCGGGCAGGTTGGCAGAACACCTGCCCGGTTTTATTCATTGTTTCCATTGCGCCCAGGGCAATTGCATTACCGGGTTTGGTATTCTATACAACAATCCTTACCTCCATGAAAACGTGAAATGGCTGGCGTGACCGACGAGTTGCAAAGGCATCCCCTTCTCCGGTTTCGCTGCTCGTGCGAAACGGGAGAAGGTGAACGAGGGGATGAGGATTTGCCTCACCTGCGCCGCGTGCTTCATGATCCCCTGCCTGGGGCGGGTGTATACTTAAAGGCACCTCACAAAGGAGCCTTCCCCCATGGACCCCGTTGTAAAAATAGGTTTTGTCCCCTCCTACCGGCACTTTGGGCCGTTCCCAGAGTGGTGCGCCCGCATGCGCAAAGAAGGCTTGGAAGCCCTGCGCGGCATACGCGGAATGTCCGTGATTGCGCCAGAACCCTGCCCGGACGACCCCCAGCGCATCGACGCTGAAAAGGGCTGGCTGCCAGACGGCGCTATCTGGAGCCTGGACCAGGCCGAAGCCGCTGCCGAGTACTTTGCCCGTGAAAAAGTGGACGGCCTGGTGATCGCCGCGCTCAACTTTGGCGACGAGCGCTCGGCGGCCAAGGTGGCCGAGAAGCTGGGCGTGCCGGTGCTGCTGTATGCCACCAAAGAGCCGCCCGTCCCCGCCGGGGCGGACATGGCGCGCGTGTCCGATTCGTACTGCGGCACGCTGTCCATCGCCTCCGCGCTGTACCGCCGCAAGCTGCCTTTCCACTACGCGGGCATTTTCTATGCCGGCGAGGCCGAGTTCTGCCAGGAAGCCGAGAAGTTCGCCCGCGCCGTGGCCGTGGTCAAGGCCCTCAAGGGCGCGCGGCTGGCCCAGGTGGGCGTGCGCCCTACCACTTTTGAGACGGTCGGCTACGATGAAGCGGCCATGATCGCCAAGTTCGGGCAGAACGTCATTTACAGCGAAATTGCCGACCTCGTGACCCGCGCGCAGGCCATGGCCGACGACGACCCGCGCGTGATCGAGCGGGCGGCTGCCATCCGCGGCGGGGTGGGCGAGATGAGCGTATCTTCGGCCTGGCTGCTCAAGGCGGCCAAGATGGAGCAGGCCGTGGTGGAGTTCTGTAAGGGCAACCGCGTCTCGGCCCTGGCGATGCAGTGCTGGCCTTCTATCCAGGGCCAGTGGGGCTTCTCGACCTGCGCGCTGTTCGGGCGGCTGACGGAACAGGGCCTGCTCACCGCCTGCGAGGCGGATATCCTGGGCGCGCTGTCGATGCTGGTCAGCTATGCCGCCGCGCTGCGCGAGACCGTGCCGCACTTCATCGACTGGACCATCCAGCACCGCGAGATCGAGAACCGCCTGCTGGCCTGGCACTGCGGCAACGCCCCAGCCTGCCTGGCAGCGGATAACCGCCGGGCGGCCATCCGCTCGCGCGGGGATATGGAAGGCCTGGCCGTAGCGGGCGCGGACGCCGCCATGGCTGGCCTGTACCAGTTCCAGGTGCGCCCCGGGAAAGTGACCTTCTGCCGCCTGGCTGAATATGATAACCGCTGGAAGATGCTGATCGCCCCCGGCGAGATCATCCCCTCCGAAGAGACCCAGGCCGGAACTTGGGCCTGGGTGGAGGTTCGCGACCACCGCCGCCTGTACCGCACGCTGGTGGAGGAGGGCTTTGTCCACCACGCCAGCATGATCCACGGCGACCAGGTGGAGGTGCTTAAGCTGGCCTGCAAGTTCCTCGATATCGACCCGGTAGTGGTGGATTGATTATGGAGACGCCGCATATTGTGGGCGTTGGCCTGACCACCGTCGATATTCTGGCGCGCCTGGGCGAGATGCCCACCTGGGAAAGTGGCGCGCGCATGCGCGACCTGGGTATGGACGGCGGCGGCCCGGTGGGGACCGGCCTGGTGGCGGCGGCCCGCCTGGGCGCGCGAACCAGCTATGTTGGCACCTGCGGGAATGACGAGGTGGCCGGGTTGAAGCTCAGGTTCCTCACCCGCTACGGCGTAGACGTCAGCCGCGTGGTGCGCCGTGAAGCGCCCGAAGACCAGATCGTGCTGGTGTACGTGCACGAGCAGACCGGCGAGCGCATGTTTGCTTTCGGCGGATTCCGCCAGCAGCCGCTCGCGCCGGAGGAACTGGACCGCGCATACATCACCGCCGCGGACGCGCTGCACCTGGACAGCTTCCATCCCGAGGCGGCGCTGGCTGCGGCGGGCTGGATGCGCGCGGCGGGCAAGCCGGTGCTGCTGGACGCCGCCAAACACACCGGTGAGATGGATGAAGAAACACGCCAGCGCATGTCCGCGTTGGTGCGGGCCTGTAATGTGCTGGTATGCGGGGGCGGCTTCGCCCAGGTGCTGAGCGGCGCGTCCGAGCGTTGGGATGCGCTGAATGCCATGCTGGCCCTTGGCCCGCGCATTGTGGTACAGACCGAGGGCGAGGACGGCTGCTATACCCTGACGGTGGATGAACGCTTCCACACCCCGGCCTGCCCGGTCGAGGTGGTGGATACCACCGGCGCGGGCGACGTGTTCCACGGCGCGTACCTGGTGGGGCTGTTGAAAGGCTGGGACTTGCGCAAGACGGCCCGCTTTGCCACGGCGGTGGCGGCGATCAAGTGCACGCGCCTGGGCGGCAGGGCCGGAATCCCAACATACGCGGAAGTGGAGGAGAGCAAATGGTTCGAATCGGATTGATTCAGATGCGCTGCGAGAAGGCCGCCATCGATGAAAACCTGGCCAGCATTTCGGAAACCCTGGATGCCGCCGCGGAGCTGAAGATCGATATCCTCGGCCTGCCGGAAATGTGCATCACCGGCTATGCCGACCCCGTCCGCTGCCCCGCGGCGGTGCTGCGCATCGACGGGCCAGAGGTGAGTCGCTTTCTGGAGAGCACGCTGCGAGCCCCAGAAACCACCGTGCTGGCCGGGTTGATCGAGGCCAACCTGAATGCCGCCGGGCAGCCCGCAGGCAAGCCCTTCATCACCCAGATTGTGGCGCGCAACGGCCAGCTCCTGGGTACTTACCGCAAGGTGACTATCAAAGACGAAGAGGTGGAGTGGTTCTCGCCCGGCAAACAGATCCCCGTTTTCAAACAGGGCTGGCTGACGTATGGTATTGCCATCTGCGCCGACATCAGTAATGAGGCAGTTTTCGCCGAGTGCGCCCGGCAGGGGGCCAACATCGTGTTCGAACTGGCTGCTCCCGGCCTATACGGCGACCAGGCCACCCGCAACTGGCAGTCGGGCTATGATTGGTGGCGCGGCGAGTGCCACAAGTATCTAAGCGCCTATGCCGCCAAATATCAAATCTGGATCCCGGTGGCGACCCAGGCCGGGCGCACCATGGATGAAGATTTCCCCGGCGGTGGCTACGTCTTTGCGCCGGGCGGCGCATGCCTGTACGAAACCCCGGATGGCTCGCCCTGCGCCGTGTACCTGGACCTCGACCGGGGCAAGGTGACGCAGTTATAGCTGCTATTTGACGATGCTGATTCCCTGCCGGTCGGGCTCCCGGGCAATCTCCTGATCGTCCGGGTCCTCAAACGAGCGGGTGATGGTCGCGTTTACCCGGCCCAACTGGTGCTCGATGGCGGGCACGCGTTCTTGCGGCGCGAACTGGCGTAGGTCGGAGAGCAGCGCCCGCAGGCGGCGCATCACCTGAATCGAGCTTGCGCCGTAGTGGCGGATTTCATTAATCGACAGGTTGAGAAAGTCATCCCAGTCGGGCGTGGGGTAGATCACGCGCAGCACGCCGGCTTCATCGAATACGCTGCCGATGTTCAGGTCTCGGATGGCAATGCGGCGCAGCAGGTCATCGATCTCGTCGAGCGCCTGTACCGCCGTGGTCGGGTCGTTGACTGCTGGAGAAAGGGCGCGGATGGCGATGTCGGCGATCATGCGAATGGCGAATTTTGGGTCCTGTTCCATAGTGCGCTGCGGGCCCATCTTGATCGACTTTCGCAGTTGGTTCTCGTTGATTTTTCGGCGCGGCTGCCCGCGGATGATAATAATGGGCTGGTTATCGTCCACCATGTCTCCCACGGCGGGCAGTACCTGCAGCATAACATCTGCTTTATGGGCATGGTTTACCAGTTCTCGCAGGCGAAATTCAACTACCCGCTGCGGGCGGCCCGTATAGAGAATGTATTTATGGATGGGCGGCAGGCTTTCCGGGTCGGCAGGTTCCTGGGCTGGCGAGGTAGAAAGTTGCGCGTCAGATGAAATGGGGGCGCCGGGTTTGGTAAACCCCGGCAGGAGCGGGTACAGGGCCTGGATGCCCCGCGCGCTTTGCACGCCCAGCATATGTAAAACACTGTTGATTTGCAGGGTCGTGGTCCGGCGGATCAGCAGCAAGAAAATCACCGTGCTGGACAGCACGAATGCCATCGCCACGGCAACGGTGTAATCGGGCGCGACACCAGTCTGCGCATAGTCAACTTGCGATAGGGCCAGGATCGAGTAGACGAAGGTGGCGGTAAAGATTCCCAGCGAGTGGGCAATGATGGGGTCTTGAAGAAAATAGCGTGCAAGGCGAGGCGTATAGGCGCTGCTGCCGAACTGAACCATCACAAACAGCATCGAAAAGACAAAACCGGTAAAGGTGATCATCCCGGATGCAATTGAAGAAAGCAGGCTGGAGGCGGCGCCAGGGCGGAAAAAGGACTGCTGGTGAACCACCAGCGCATCCATCCTGGGTACAAGATACCCCAGCGCGAGAGCGAGCAGGATATAGAAAAAGGGAATGATCCAGATCGATTCTGGCGAGCCGACCCGCGGGTGAAAATCGAGCAGAGGATTTCTTTTTTGCATATAAAGTATTATTATAAATGGCATCGCAAAATAACGGCATCCTTTATGCCATCACAGGAAAGGGAAATCATGTCTCTTGTTTCCATTAAGCAGCAACTGACTCAGGCGCGCCAGGACCATTACGCGGTGCCGCTGTTCAATGTATTTGAAACCCAGGGTATGGATGGTTTAATGGACGCGCTGGTCGAAAAACGCGCCCCAGTCATCGCCGGCATCTATTCGCCGTTTGTCGAGAAGCCCAACAGCCGCGCGCTGGCGGCTTACGTGCGCTGCCGCGCCGAAGAGACAGGTGCGCCAGTTTCTATGATGCTCGATCACGGCGCCAGCGTGGAAACCTGCCTGCTGGCGCTCTCCTTAGGTTTCACCGATGTGATGTATGACGGCTCGAAGCTGCCTTTGGAAGAAAACATTGCCAATACGAAAATCGTGGTTGCCGCCGCGCGCGCTGTGGGGGCAGGGGTGGAAGCCGAGCTGGGCCACGTGGGCAGCGGCGACCAGTACCAGAGTTTTGGCGCGCAGCGCGCCGGGTTCACCGACCCGGCGGTGGTTGAATATTTTGTGCAGCAGACGGGCGTTGATTTCCTGGCGATTGCCTTCGGCAACGCCCATGGCATTTACCAGGGCGAGCCCTGCCTCGACCTGGACCTGGTGGCCGAGATTCGCCGCAGGGTGCCCATACCCCTGGTGATGCACGGCGGCTCCGGGGTCTCCGACGAGCAGTTCCGCGCCGCCATCGCAGCGGGCATCAGCAAGGTGAACTTCGCCACCACCATCCTTAACGCGGCAGGGGCCAATATGCGCGCGGCGGGGGCCGACCCCAAGGCCGGCATGTTCGATATGCTGGCTGGCGTCAGTTCGGCTTACCGAGAATGGTGCGCGAAGATGTTCGATGTCTTTGGCGCTTCAGGCCGCGCAGGCGCGTAGGCGCTCATAGATTACGAAACAAATCGTAAAGTGAATTCTACATACCAGCCTGCCGGGAACCATGTGGGTTTCAGGCTGCGATTAGGTCAAGTACCCGGCGGGGACATTCGCCGGGTTACTTTATTAATACCATTATTCCATCAATTTATAACGGATATATCTACTTCGCCTCGTATTGAAAGGTAAATTTATATTACTATAATAACAATATCCCTTTATTATTCGAGTTTAGACAAAATCGAAAAATCCCGTATATATGCCGGTTAATGGGTATGCTGAACTAGTACATATAGCGAAAAATGTCAATTTGTCTAAACTCGAATTTATTAGCAAGGTGGGTTTTTTTGTTTAACCGAAAAATATAGGGAATTTCCCAATTCTACGAAGGAGGTGTCTACACGCGAAGACGCATACAGCAAGTTTTGGCTATTTCATTGAGGGGAGAGACTTTATCCAATTTTTAGGGAGAAAAATTCCGTAAAGGGGAATGACTAATGAGAAAAACGTTAATCACAGTCGGTAGTATCCTCATGCTGCTGGTGCTGGTTGCGACCACCGCGGGCTCAGCCGTGGTCGTGGCGCGGCAGCAGAAGGATGCTCAGCCCATGGCAGCCGTCACCAAGTTCGATGCCCACTACCGCGTTCCCAACGAAGCCGCCATCCCAATGCTTCTGGAACAGGAGGGCTTTTCACTGTCCGGTTTGAACGCCAGCCAGCGCGCTGCCGCTGTAAAGACCTATCAAGATGACTTCAACGCCAAGAATCCGGATACGCCGAACCCGGAAAAACTGCGCGAACTGCTGAAAAAAGAACAATCGTCCCAGTCCATCGCGGCCAAGAGCCAGGAACGCGCCCTGGCCGGGGTTGATCGCTCGATCAAATCCCTCGTGGTTTTGATGGAGTTCAACCCGGCGGAAGAAACCTGGACCGCGCAGCAGCTCGACGCGGACGACAACTGCGTTGAGGCTGAAGTGACGATGGCGGGACCGCTGCACAATGAGATTGCGCCTCCCGGCCCGCGCGACAACAACACCATCTGGTACGAAGACACCACCCCCGAACTGTACGAAGAGATCTACTTTGGCGAAGGCCCCGATGCTGGCGTCATCATTGAGCACCCGGGCATTGGCACGGTGGATCTGCGCGGCAAGACCATGGTCAATTATTACCTGGAAATGTCTAACGGCAAATTCGCGCCGGCTGGCGAGATTTACCCCAAGTGGTTCCAGGCCGCTCACAGCGAAGGTTGGTACGGCGAGGATGGGTGCGGTGGCTCCCACAACGTCCGCGCGCAAGACCTGGTGCTGGAAGCGATTGATGCTGTCGAGGGTGACAATGCTGATTTCGACTGGCAGGCTTTCGATGGCAACGAAGACGGCATTGTGGATAACTTCACCGTTATCCATGCCGGAGCGGGCCAGGAAGCTGGCGGCGGCGCACAGGGCGATTTCGCCATCTGGTCGCACGCTTCGATGATCGGCTGGCCTGACGGCGTGGTCGTCTGCGAAGCCGGCTCGGCTGGCTGCCCTGACCGCGACATCCGCGTCAAAGAATACAGCATGGACCCCGAGAATATCGATCTCGGCGTGATTGCTGAGGAATTCGGCCATGCGGCCTTCGGCCTCCCCGACCTCTACACCACCGACGCTCAGGCTTCGATTTCCAACTGGTCCATCATGGAATCCGGTTCGTGGAACGGCATCCTGGGCGGTATGGAACCTGCGCCCTTCACGCTGTGGTTCAAGTACCTGTTGGGCTGGGTCGATATCCCCGAAGTGGATTATGACTCACCCGCCACGGTCACCAAGATCGGCCAGCTTCAGCGCACGCCGAAAGGCCTGGCTCCTGGTCTCAAGATCAATCTGCCTGACAAAGAAGTTGTGACCGAAAACCCGCTGGGCACTGGCCAGGCGTGGTGGTCAAATCTCGCCGACGGCGTCAGCTATACCCTGACCCGCAGCATCGACCTGACCGGCGCGACCGCCCCCGTATTCTCCTTCAACTCCTACTGGAGCATCGAAGAGGAATGGGATTATGCCTACGTTCAGGTTTCCGTCGATGACGGCGCTACCTGGGCCTTCCTGGACGACATGGGCGATGTGTTCACCACCGCCAATGCCAATGGCAACAGCCTGGGCATCGGCCTCACTGGCGAAGGCGAAGGCGCGCTGAGCTTCGACCTGTCCGCGTATGCCGGGCAGGTGGTTCTCGTCCGCATGCTCTACTCCACGGATGCCGCGGTGCAGGAAAATGGTTGGTTCGCCGATGACTTCGCTGTGGTGGATGGCGATGCCACCCTGTGGAGCGATGACTTGGAAGCCGGCGCTGGCGACTGGGCTGCCGAAGGTTGGACCCTGGTCCCGCTGACCAATGTTTACCCGCGCTACTACCTGGTCGAATGGCGCAACAATCAGGGCTTCGATCACGGCCTGCAGTATGCCTACTCCACTTCGTACTCTGATGAAGATGAGTGGCAGGTGGACCGCGCTCCCTATAACGTGCCTGGTATGCTCGTTTACCTGCGCGACTCCTCGTACGCTCTTGATTACACCCTGCTCGATTCTGAAGACGACCCCCCAAGCATGGGCCCCAAACACGCCCTGAGCCTGGTCGACAGCCACTTCTGGCCGTACGAATGGGACGAATACCAGTACGCTTCCGGCGCCTACCTGCGCGCCAACAGCCGCGTCCAGCCTGGCAACGCCTCCTTCTCGCTCCAGGATACGATCCCCTTCACCCTCAACCTGGGTGCTGACCCGTACACCGGCGAGTATCAAGATGAGCCTGTCCAAACCAAGACCTTCGGCCCGCTGCCTGGCATCTCCGCCTTCCATGATTCGCTGGGTTACTACCCAGGCCTGCTCTACAACCCGGATAATGGCCGCCTGTATTACTGGGACCGGCCTGCTTCCATGGTTGTTCCGGCCACCGGCGGGTACACCACGCGCATCACCTGGGCGGATCGCTCGCCGCTCACCGACCTGTACGGGCTTGACTTAGGTGGTGGGCTGGTTCTGGGCTCCGGCAACCCCGGCGATGATGGCGTTCAATACGGCCTGCACATCGCCATTGTCAACAACGCCCGCAACGGCACCTATGCCAAGGTCCTCACCTGGAACTCGCCCGCCCTGCTTGATATGGACATGACGGCTTCCACCAAGGTGAAGAACAAGGCCACCTACGTCACCTATAAGATCAATGTGACCAACACTACCCCGATGTCGCAGAATGCCAAACTGACCATGCCGATCCCAGAGAACACCACCCTGGTGAAGGCCCCGGATGGTTATGTTGTGGAAGACGGCATGCTCGTATTCGAAGGTACGCTCTGGAAAGGCGCCGTATTGAGCGGCTCGGTGATGTTCAAGATTAACCCTGAAACACCCAAGGGTACCGTTATCAGCGCGATCGCCGTCTTGGAAGACGACGCGCTTGGTGATGTCGCCACGGTGGATATCACCTACTAATCTTTAGCACGAAGCACGATCGTATTAAAAAATGGTGGTGGGCTTTGCCCCACCACCATTTTTTATGTTTTCATTACCTGTTCAAACTGCCGCTGGAACCACCGGCTCCGGTTCCGGCTCCGTGGTAGGCGCGGGATAGCGCCGGGCCACCCAGCGCAGGCCCCACCACGCGGCGGCGCCGAACACGATGATGACGGCTTCGATCGTCCACAGGCGGTCCATGGCGCTCACGCCCCACATCTGGGCAAAGCCCGCCACGCTGTCCAGCAGGGATTTAAAGGTGAAAGAAACCCACAGCCAGCGCGATTGGCTTTTGACTACTCCATAGAACAGCAGCGCGTTGCAAACCATGTGCACCAAAATCGTGGCGATGCGCTCGACGATCGGGGCCAGCCCGTACAGCGGGTTATTGGCCTGCATCAGCGTGCCCAGCGTGCCGGCATCCAGCATTTGCGGCGAGGTGATCCCCGCCAGCATGCCCATAAAACTGCTGAACCCCAGCAGCAGCGCCTCAAACGCCCCGAAGCCAGCCCCAAAGGCCAGCACTTTATTCCAGCTTACCCGGCCCAGTTTGGTGTAGCGCAGCAGCAGCCAGGTGAGCAGCACTTCCGTAAACCCGGTCAGCAGCCCGACGTAGAGATAGAACAGGATGCTACCGGGCGCCCACAATGCGCCTTCCTTGAAGAGCGCCCGGTACACCACCGGGTTCGCCGGAATAGCGATCACGAACTTGATCGCCACCGTCACCACCCAGGCCAGCGCGCCCAGGCCCAGGTAGGCCCAGGTGCCGCCCCGGCGCAGGGCATAAACGACGAAGGCCACTGCCACCAGCATCATCCCCAGCCCGGGCATCAGCGCCATCGCGGTTACCTTCTCGGCCTGGTACGAGAGATCAAAGGTAGCCGTGGTGTTATCAATCCAGGATACGCCAAGCTGGTAGGTGCCCGCGCTGGTCGGTTTGTAGAACGTGTTGACGGTAAAGTCGCCGCCAAACTCCCCTGGGTCCCAGGCCACGCTGCCATCTGGAGCGCGGAATACCACCCGCAGCCAGCCTTTTTCGACCTTTCCGCCGGCATTGATGGCAATGGTCTGGCCCGCATCCACAAAAGCCTGGTCGATGGGGACCTGGAACATCAGGTCTTCGCCCGCGCTGGTTTTCTCGATGCGCTGGCCCTGCACGCTGGCAACCAGCGGGAAATTTCCCGTATTTCCGCCCTGGCCGTTTGCCTGGGCGCAGCCTGCCGTGAGCAGGGTAAAGATCAGTGAAAGAAATAATAGGATTCGAACGTTGTACTTCATTGTAATGGTCTCCGAGATTGTTCAATGGCTTGTTGAGCCATGTTAATGATTATCTGTGATGCTTTAATACGCACCACATGATGGGATTATAACAGGCTGTTGTGAAAAATCTCACCAGATAATATGGCGTTAATCACTTCCTCATATCCTGGTAAAATATCAGGCACCGTACTGCCAGCGGTGATTTCTATTCTTGCATGTCAAAGAACCGAGAAGCCCGTCAGCGATGCGCATAGCCCAATTCTTTCGCCTGCCTGCCGATCTGCCTGCTGAGCAGCGTCATAACATTATCCATTATTACTTCGACATTAGCTGGTGGGGCCTGTACGCCGGCGCCACTGCTTCGTTCCTCTCCATTTATGCCACGCGCATCGGCGCCAGCGCGGCCCAAATTGGGCTGCTCACCGCGCTCCCGGCGGCCATTTCGCTGGTGCTTTCCCTGCCGTTTTCGGTCATCATCAAGCGCATGGGCGCGCATAAAGCCACCTGGATCGGCGCGTTTCTATCGCGGCTGCTGCTCCTGCCGTACGCGCTGCTGCCTTCGTTCTTCCCCGAACCCCAGCAGGTGACCGCCATCCTGGTGATGGCGGTGGTCATGGCCGTCCCGACTATCCTGGTGAACGTTGGTTTCAGCCAGCTCCTCATGGAAGCCGTGCTGCCCGAATGGCGCGGAACGGTGGTAAGCGTGCGCAACGCTTTCTTCTCGATCATCACCTTCCTTGTGACGATGCTCTCCGGCCAGATTCTCAGCCGCATGGCCTTCCCCGTGGGCTACCAGGTGGTGTTCTTCATTGGGTTTGTGGGCGGCATCGCCACTTCGTACCACCTGTACAGGGTCCGCCCGCTGGCCGCCGCCAGCGTACCCGCGCCTGCCGTCGAGCAGGCCGCCCGGCTGTCGCTGCGCTTCCTGCCGCCCATCAACGCCCAGAGCCGCCGCTACCTGCGCGTGATTGGCCTGCTGTTCCTGGTCAACTTCACCACCAACATGGCCAACCCGCTGGTGCCGGGCGTGCTGGTGAACACCCTGGCGCTTTCGGACGAATGGATCAGCCTGGGGACGGCGGCCAACAGCCTGATCATCTTTTTCGTCTCCCTCTTTATCGCCCGCCTCACCCGCCGCGCCGGAAATCGCTCCAGCACCACCATCGGCCTGGCGCTTCAAGCCGCGCAGGTCATCCTCCTGGCGGTCGCCCGCGGGCCGTTCCTCTACCTGCTCTCCGTGCTGATCGGCGGGATTGGCTCGGGTATTCTGCTCACCGCGCAGTACAACTACCACCTCGATAACATCCCCGACCACGAGCGTTCTACCTGGCTGTCCTTCAACTTCCTGCTGGGCAACGCGGCCCTGCTGTTAGGCGCGCTGGCAGGCCCGGCCCTGGCCGGGTGGACCGGCGCGGCCCTGGCCCTGATCATTTTCGGCATCCTGCGCCTGTTGAGCGGCTTTTTGATCCTGGTTCAGAAGGAATAATACAGGCGTGGTTCGCGGATTACCACGAACCACGCCTGATTTAAACCGTAAACCCCGCTTTCTCGTATGCCCGCAGCCGCAGCAGGTTATCGATGGCAAAGCGCGCGCGCCATTCCGACGCGGAGAACGCGCTCACCGCGTCCCAGGTGATTGGCCAGGCGCCGTCCGGCTGCTGACGTTTGGCCAGTTCCGTCAGGTGCAGTTGGATGGTCGCGTCATCGAACAGGGGGCGGAAGAAACTGTCCGGCGCGGGCGCCCAATCCAGCGGCATCTGGGTATACCCACCCGCGTGCGGGTCCATCTCCACCACGCCCGGCTGGCGCACGATTTCTTTTATCCGCGCCAGCTCCGCCGCGGCGCGCTCCCGGTCGGGGGTGTTGAGCAGGAAGGTGACCAGCGGGGTGATGTCGTGGTAGCCCTGTTTTTGGTTTTTGGGGATCTCGCGCCAGCAGAATGCGCTGGCCCGTTCCACCCACGCGTGCCGCACGCCGGCCTTCAGCATCAGCCCGGCGATGGACGCCGTTGGGTTGAGCGCGGCAGGTGGGTTCTGCGGCGCTTCCATCCACGGTGTGCTCGGGTAGCGCTGGGCAGTCGGTAAGGTAAAGGGCACGCCGCCCTCAGTGGTGGTCACCGACTGGAGCCAATCGCAGGCGGGCAGCAGAATTTCCGCCTGTACGCGCGGGTCGCCCAGCGCGTTCACCATCTCCAACACGTACAACCCGAACTCGACAAAGATCGGCTGGCTGTCAGGGCAGCGGTTATCGGGTTCCAGCGCATGGCCCAGGCCCCCATCCGGGTTCTGGTAGGCCTTCAGCGCCGCGATCACCGGCCTGGCATCTTGCTGTCCGCCATCACGGTGAAAGAGATAAGTAAACAACTTCCGCTCCAGCAGGCGAGCGCTTTTCCACATAAATACTTCCGCGCGAGAGAGAGTTTCCGAAAACATTGAAATCACCGTTTCCTTTCGTTCATCTTTTCTCTCATCCTACCACCCCAACGGTGACACCTGTATGTCACTATTTCGCATACCGCTCCACCAGTTTCTTCCCCAATTCCAGCATCTTCTCGCGCAGCTCGGGCGGAGCGAGCACTTCCCCTTCCGCGCCCAGGCTGGCGAACAGGCGCGCGTACCAGTCCAGTTCGGAAGGCGGGCAGCGCAGCGCCAGCTCCCCGCCGCCCCCTGGCGAGCGGCGCACATACTGCCCGGCGTGCGGTTCGCTTTCGATCTGGTCCGCGCCGCGCGGCGTTAGCCGCACGCGGATTTCCGGGTGCGATTCGTGGCCGTAGGGCAGCGCCTCGCGTATCGGCAGGGGAGTGAAATCCGGGTCCGGAGCATCGACGGCCCGCACCCGGTCGATGCGGTACGTGCGCTCTTCGCCCCGTTCGGCGGAAGCCGCCCGGCAGTACCAGAAGCCAGCCTGGGTGTAAATTTGCTTTGGCAGCAGGTGCTGGGTGGAGGTGCGCCCGCTGGACTGGTACGTGACTCGCAGCCAGGTTCCCGACTGGGCGGCTTGCAGCAGGGTTTCGAGGAACGGCGCGCGCTGATCGCGGGTGGGCACATCCATGCCCACGGTGGAAAGCAGCCCTTCCGCGCCGGAAAGCTGGCCCTGCGGAAGCATCGCCCGCAGTTTGGCCAGCAGCGAACCCCTTTCCTGCTTGAAGGGCAGGTCGGAAAGGTTCTCGACCGCCGTCAACGACAGCAGCAGCAGAAAAGCTTCGTTGCGGGTGAGCGGCAGGGGCTGCGTGCGGTAATCCTCCGGCAGGCTGTAACCTCCGCCCGGCCCCTCGCGCGATATGACCGGCACGCCCATTTCAGACAGGGCCTGAACATCGCGCAGCACCGTGCGGCGCGATATTTCAAAGCGCCGCGCGATGGCCTCGGATGTATAAGGATGTTCTTGCAGCAGGAGCAGGATTGCGGCCAGCCGTTCGATGCGGTTCATATCGCCTCCGCGGTGGGGTTCGACGAGCTGTTAGTCCGCCATCGATGCCGCGCCGGATCGTTGCGCTTTCCACAGCCGGTAGGTCGGCGCGATCAACACACAGGCGGTCAGACACATGGCTGCGGTGGTGAAGAATAACCCCTGCGCGTGGAACGTCTCATAAATCCAGCCGGAGGTTGGGCCGCCCAGCAGCGGGGCCAGCCCCCAACAGGCGGCGTTGAGGATGCCCTGGTAGGTGGAGCTGAACCCTTCGGGCGCGCGGGTGTTGATGGTGGTGACCGTGCCCACCAGCGCCAGGCCGAAGCCCAACCCGCGCAGCAGGGCAAACACCAGCAGCAGCCACGGTACGCGCGCCAGCCCGGTGGCGGCCAGCCCTACCGCCAGCGCGATATAAGCGATAATCAGCGTGTTGGTAGCGCCGAAGCGCCGCGCGAAGCGGTCGCCAAATAACATGCCGGGCACCTCGCCCAGCGCGCCCATGCCCATCAGCGCTCCGACCATCACCTGGCTGCCGCCCAGTTCGTCCATGTACACCGACCCGAACGTTCCCGCCATAAACAGCGCGGCGACCATCAGGAAGGTGGCCCCCAGCAGAAACAGCAGCCCGGCATCCAGCGGGAGGCGCCGTTTGCCCGCCGCAGTTTGGGCGTTTGCCAGGATCGAAGCGCCTGCCTCGCCCGCTGCCGCGCTTCCTGCCGCAGCGCGCTCTGATTGCGCTTCCACGGGCATCTTGATCCGCGGCGCTTCATCCAGCAGCAGCGCGGCGATAACCACGGCCAGGAAGCCCAGCCCGGCAGCCAGGAACATGGTGGCAAACCCGGTCCGCTCCCACACCAGCCCCAACCCGATGGCGCTGGCGGTAAAGCCCATCGACCCCCACAGCCGCATCGCGCCAAAGTCGAGCGAGCGGCGCACCGCCATCTGGGTGATCAGGCTGTCCGACAGGGCGATCATCGGGCTGCGGAACACCGCCATCAGGGCCACGAACCCCAGCAGAGTCAGAAAGGTTGGTTGGAAGGCGGGCAGGGCGGGTAAAGTCAGCGCCGCGCCAAAACCCGCCCCGGCCAGCGCCAATATCGCCACCCGGCGCTGCAGGTGGTCGGCCAGGCGCGCGATCAGCGGGGCCAGGATCATGGTGCACAGCGGCAGCACCGCCGCCAGCCAGCCGATCTGCGGCGCGCTGATCCCCTGGTGGAGGAAATACAGCACGAGGAAAGGCTCGAACATGCCAATCGCCCCCCAATAGGCGGCGTAAAAAAGCGCCCCGCGCAGCCCAGGATGAATCTTTTGCCGAAGGTGGTCCATAGAAGGGATATTATAAACTTTTTTGGCATGTATCTTCGGGTCATTACTTTGTATTCGTCAAATTCCCGTATTTTCGGTTATCATTCGTTCCTGCGGTTTCATTTGCACGGTACATCTTATCAAGCATTGAAAGGCAATATTTCTTTATGGCCGAAATTTCGATTGCGCTCGCTCTGAGCGGGCTGAGCTTTATGATCACCGTGATCTGGGGCAGCCCGCTGCTGCGAATTCTACGCCATTTTAAAGTCGGGAAAATTATCCGGGTGGATGGGCCTGCCCACCACATGGTAAAAATGGGCACGCCCACCATGGGCGGGGTGATGTTCGTCCTGCCGGTGCTGATGATGACCGGCCTGCTGAACGGCGCGGCCCTGCTTGGCCTGGATGTTTTAGGCCGTTCAGTGCTGCTGCCCATCGGCGTGATGATTGCCTACGCCGTGTTGGGCGCGGTGGACGACTGGGAAGGCATCCGCGGGCCGCGGCGCGGGTTGGGCATGCGCGCGCGCACCAAGCTGCTGTTCCAGATCATCATCGCCCTGGGCGCGGCGGTCACGCTGTACATGTTCGACGTGACGCACCTGTATTGGCCCGCCACGGGCGCCGAGATCGACCTGGGCCTGTTTTATATCCCCATTGCCATGTTCGTGATCGTGGCCGAATCCAACGCCATCAATATCACCGACGGCGTGGATGGGCTGGCCGGGCTGATCTCGGTGACGGCTTTTGTGGCCTATGGCGCCATCGCGCTCACCACCGGGCTGCCGTTTCTGGGGCGCTTCTGCTTCTGCCTGGTGGGCGCCTTGTTTGGCTTCCTATGGTTCAACGTACACCCCGCCAGCATGATCATGGGCGACCTGGGTGCGCTGGCGCTGGGCGGTACCCTGGGCGTGGTGGCGCTGATGACGGGCCAGTGGCTGCTGCTGCCCCTGCTGGCCTTTATCCCGCTGTGCGAGGCGCTCAGCTCTTCGCTGCAGATATTTTACTTTAAATGGACCAAAGGCAAGCGCCTGTTCAAGATGGCGCCCATCCACCATCACTTCGAACTGCTCGGCTGGAGCGAAACCCAGGTGGTGCAGCGCTTTTGGCTGATCAGCCTGCTGTTTGCCATGCTCGGCATTGCCATCGCGTTGATGTAAAATAGGATATATTCGAACCAATTGTTTGATGAAATAGTGAATTGTATTAACACCTGGCGCTGATGAGGTGATCCATGTCCATTTCCCCTTCCGACCGAACCATCCTGCGTGAACTGGCCATGCGCGTCGCGGAAATTGCCGCCCGCCCGGAAATTGCGGACCGCCGCAGGCGCTGGGTGGAGCACAACAGTCTGCGTTCCACAGCGCCAATGATGCTCGTTTTCCCCGAAGGCGCCTGGGAAGAGTTGCTGCCGCCCGCCCGCCTGACCTGCCAGAGCGATTCCGCCCGCGCCTTGGAGAACGACCTGCGCCAGCGCATTTACACCTTCGAGCATTTCCAGGATGATAGCGTTATCGAGGCCGAGTGGGTGGTGGGCGCGGACCTGAAAGACACCGGCTGGGGATTGGAGCCGCTGCGCGCGCCCAGTTCGGAGTCGCGCGGGGCGTACCGCATCGTGCCGGTGCTGCGCGAGCCCGCCGACCTGAAAAAACTGCGTTACCCGGATTTAGTCTACGATGCCGCCGGTCACCAGCGCCGGTTGGAAGAGGCCCAGGCGCTGTTCGGCGATATCCTGGCGGTGAAGCGCAAAGGCGTGGCGCATATCTCTTACCACCTCTGGCAGCAGTACATTTACCTGCGCGGCGAGACTGAATTCCTCACCGACTTTCTCGACGCGCCTGACATGATCCACGAAGCCATGTCCTTCTTTACTGAGGGCCACAAGCGCCTGCTCCAGCAGATGATCGACCTCAACCTGCTCAGCCTCAACAACGACAATACCTACCACAGCTCGGGCGGCAACGGCTACACCGACCAACTGCCCGCGCCTGGTTTCGACCCCCAGCGCGTGCGCCCCATTGATATGTGGGCCAGCGCCGAGTCGCAGGAACTGGCAGGGGTATCGCCGCGCATGCACCGCGATTTTGCCATGCGCTACGAGCGCGAGCTGCTCGAACCCTTTGGTCTCACCGGCTACGGCTGCTGCGAAGACCTGTCGCGCAAGCTGGAAGATGTGCTGGCTTTGCCGCGCATGCGCCGCGTCTCTATTTCGCCTTTCGCCGATGTGGACCGCTCCGCCGAAAAGCTGCGGGACCGCGCCATCTATTCGTGGAAGCCCCAGCCCGCGCACCTGGCGGGCATGTTCGATGAAGACTTGATTCGCGCGTATATTCGCCACACCCTGGATGTCTGCCGGGCGAACGGCTGCGTGCTGGAAATGATCTTGAAAGACACCCATACCTGCGAGAATCACCCCGAACGCTTTGATGCCTGGACGCGCATCGCCCGCCAGGAAATTGCCAGCCAGCGCGGGTAGGCTGGCAGCCCGCCCCGGAGGATACCATCGATGAACCTGAATACCATGTGGAATATTCTTCTGGTCGAGGATGACGAGGATGATTACATCCTGACCCGGAATTTTTTGAAGGAATCCAGGCAGGGCCAGTTCACCCTGGTCTGGGCCGCCAGCTTCGAAGCCGCCTTGTTGAACCTCGCGGAGAACCGCCCAGATGTGGTCCTGATCGACTTCGACCTGGGCTCGCGCAACGGGCTGGATTTTCTGCGCGCCGCGCGCGAAAGCGGCTGCCGAGCGCCGGTCATCCTGCTGACCGGCCACTCCAGTTATGCCCTGGACTTGGAGGCGATGAAAGCCGGGGTATCCGATTACCTGGAAAAGTCGCAGATCACCGCCCCGCTGCTCGAGCGCACCATCCGCTACGCGATCGAGCGCCAGCAGATTCAGGCGCGGCTGGAGGAGATGAATGAAGTGCTGGAAGCGCGGGTCATCGAGCGCACGCGCACGCTGGCCGAAACCTACGAGCTGTTTGAGCGGGTGTTCTCCATGCTGCACGTGGCAATCGCTTATCTCGACCGCGATTTCAATTTCATCCGCGTCAACCGGCGCTACGCCGAATCCGATGGTAAAACCGAGGATTTCTTTCCCGGGAAGAATCACTTCGACCTGTATCCCAATGACGAGGCCGAGGCCATCTTCCGTTGGGTGATCGAGACCGGCGAGCCGTTCACGGCCTTTGCCAAACCGTTTGAGTTCTCGGCCCATCCCGAGCGCGGGGTCAGCTTTTGGGACTGGAATCTCCAGCCGGTGAAAGAGCCAGATGGCACCGTGTCGGGCGTGATTCTCAACCTGCTGGATGTAACCGAGCGGGAGCGCTCCCGCAAGGTGTTGGAATACCAGGGCTACCTGCTGGAGCACATTACCGATGCGGTGGTGGCGCTCGATCAGAATTTTTGCTACACCACCTGGAACCACGCCGCCGAGTATATTTTCGGCTGGAAGCGCGAGGACGTCATCGGGCGCAAGTTTGGCGATCTCCTGCGCACGGAATTTCAAGAGGGCGACCGCGACTCCTTCCTGGACAACCTGGCGAAGACCGGGCAGTTTACGGGCGAAGTGGTGCAGACGTGCAAAAATGGCCGCCGCATTCCGGTGGAAATCAAGATCACCTCACTGTGGGATGATGAGGATAACGTCACCGGCTATGTATGCATCCAGAGCGATATCACCCTGCGGCGCAATGCTGAAGAGCAGGCGCGCGAGGCCTATACCCGCTTATCCGCCCAGGCCGAGCTGACCCGCCTGATGGCCGGGGCCGGCCTCGACTACCAGAAAACACTGGACATCCTCACCCGCCGCGTGGCGGAATTGATCGGCGATGCCTGCCAGGTGGCAGTCTTCTCAGAAGACCGCGAGGACTTGATTCCAGTCGCCTTTTACCACCCCGACCCTGGCGGCTACCGCGTGGTGGCGGAGATCCATAAAAGCATGGTTCACAAAATCGCGGTTCAGATGGGGAGCGAGGCTGCCGTGCAAACCGCGCCGGTGTTGATCCCCGTTGTATCGCAAGAAGAAGTGCGGGCCCAGTTCGATCCGGATGTATGGCCGGTCCTGGAGCGCTTCAGCGTTCACAGCATCATCATCGCGCCGCTGATCGTTCAAGATTACCTGTTTGGCACGCTGAGCGTCACGCGCGACTGCCCCGGCCATTCCTATTCGAATGAAGACCAGGTTTTCCTCGAAGCCCTGGCGGGCCGCGCGGCGCTGTTGTTGAATAACGCCGCCCTGTATGAAAAAGCACAGACTGAGCTGGCGGAGCGCAAGCGCATGGAAGCCGACCTGAACGAAATCCAGCGCCGCCTGGCGGATGGCGCGGAGGCGCAGCGGCTCAACCTGGCGCGCGAACTGCACGATGGGCCTATTCAGGATTTGTACGCGTTGTCGCTCCAGCTCCGCCTGATGGACGGGGCCTTCCCAGGCGGCAAAGACGATGAATCGCTGGCTGCGCTGCAGGGCGCGATCCAGCGCGTCATTGATACCCTGCGGGCCACCTCGATGGAACTGCGCCCTCCGGTGCTGACCCGTTTTGGCCTGGGCGCGGCCATTCGCTCGCACTGCGAGCAGTTCCGCCGGAGCCAGCCCGCGCTGAAGATCATCCTGGACCTGCCGGAGGAGATGCAGCACGCAGCGGACCGCAAGGAGGGCAATGCCGCGCAAGGCGAACATCCGCTGGCAGAGAGCGTATTCTCGGACCGCGCCCTTTCTGAACGCGCTCGCCTGGGGCTGTTCCGCATTTACCAGGTGGCGGTGACTAACGTGATCCGCCACGCGCGCGCTACCCAGGTCATCATTCGCTTGAAAAAGCAGGGCGGGGACGTTGTCCTGGAGGTCGAGGATAACGGTATCGGCTTTCAGGTTCCGGAGCGCTGGGTCGAGATGGCGCGCCAGGGCCACCTGGGCCTGTTGGGCGGCGTGGAACGGGCCGAGTCATTGGGCGGGGAAATGCGCGTGATTTCTAGCCCAGGAAAGGGTACAATTGTTCGCGTTGTTGTGCCAGAACAGGCCTGAACCTGAATGGTTCCGCCCGCGCGGAGAATGAGATGATTGGCATTACACCCAACCCTGTACTTTAGAAGGTGTTCATGGCTTTGTCGCATAGAGAAGAAATGGCGCCTGTCGCCGCGCCTGCGCCCGCATTGACCCTCGGGCGGCTGCTGCCTGTTCTGGCGCTGGCTGTGGTATTGCTCGCCGGCGCGTACTTCCGCTTCGTCGGCCTTATGTGGGGCGATTATGCCTATCCCCACCCGGACGAGCGCTTCCTGGTCTGGGTGGTGGCCGATATTGCCCCAGTCGAGGATGCGGGGGATTATTTCGACACGGCCAATTCCACCCTCAACCCAGCCAACCGCGGGCATGTCTTTTTCGTTTACGGCGACTTGCCGGTCATCCTCACTCGTTACGCCACCGGCTGGTTCTTCGAAGATACCGGTTGGGATAATATCCTAAAGACCGGGCGCGGCCTGTCTGCCCTGCTGGACCTGCTGACCGTGATGCTGGTTTTCCTGATCCTGGAACGGCTGGCAGGCTGGAAGGTGGCGGCGGTGGGCGGGCTGCTGTCGGCGGCCTCCGTGCTGCCCATCCAGCAGTCACATTTCTTCACCAGCGACACCTTCTCGACCTTTTTCACCACCCTGGCTATCTATATCGGCGTGCTGCTGGTCTCCGAGCCAGACGGCGCCAGGCCCAACGATATTCTCAAGCTGTGCCTGTGGTACGGGCTGGCGGTAGGGTTAGCCATGTCCTGTAAGATCAACACCGCGCTGGTCGCCTTCCTGCTGCCCGCCGCGCTGATCCTGCGCCTGGCGCGCCTGCCCCGGCGGGAGCTAGAATCCTGGTGGCCGCGCCTGCTGATGTATGCCTTCGCCGCGGGTGGGGTGGCCCTGCTGGTCTTCCGCCTGGGCCAGCCGTATGCCTTCAGCGGGCCGGGCTTTTTCGATATCAGCATCGACGACGGCTGGATAGACTCTATCCGCGAGCTGGCGACCCAGTCTGCCGGGGATGTGGATTTTCCGCCCGCGCTGCAGTGGGCCGACCGCAACCACCTGTTCTCGCTGAAAAATATGGTGCTGTGGGGGCTGGGCCTGCCGCTGGGCATCGTCGCCTGGGCCGGGTTTTTCCTGTTTGCCGTGCGGGCCTTCGAGCGCCTGCGCGCGGCGAGGCACAAAGCGGCGGCGGTTGAACTGAACGGCGAACCGCTGCGGATCGCGGCCCAGGCCTCGCCTGTTCTGGCTGGCGGCACGCTTCGGTCAGAAGCGTATCCCGTCGCTGGTGGGTCCTTCATTACTGTCACGGATACCCCTTCCGAGGCGACTGTGGTCCCGCCCGGCGAGGATGGACGGGGGGCAGCTCCATGGCAGGGCGGGCTGTGGGGCGCCCTCAGCTCCGCGCTGCTGCAGGGGCCGTGGCCGGGCGTCCTGCTGGTGTGGCTGTGGACGGCGGCCTACTTCACCTGGCAGTCGATGGCCTGGAATCCCACCATGCGCTACCAGCTCCCGGTGTACCCCACGCTGGTGGTCCTGGCTGCCTGGGGGCTTGGGAACCTGTGGGCCCAGCCCCGCCTGGAAATTTTCCGTCTGCGCCCGCGCCGCTCGCGAGTAGGGCTGTGGCGCGTGGCAGTCAGCGCGGCGGGCGTTCTCGTTGTCCTTCTCACGCTGTCCTGGGCCTTCGCTTTCACCCGCATCTACACTCGTCCCGAGTCGCGCGTGGCTGCCAGCCGCTGGATCTTCGAGAACATTCCCGGCCCGGTCAACCTGGAAGGCCAGTCCGCGGATGGTGCGTCCTGGCGCCAGCTTCTCGCCATCAATGCGAATGCGAATATCCAGGGCGGGCAGGCGTACACGCTCCTCTTCGACAATACCCGCGCGGGGGTTCTCTCCTCGATCACCATCGAGAATATGCAGGTGATTACCACCGGGCGCCTGAGCCTGGATGCCCTGCGACTGCGCGCCCGGCTGGTGGACCCGCGCACCGCCGGAGAGGCCGCCCAAGTGATCGCGCCCTTCCCGGCCCCCGGCAAGGTGGAGCGGCTGGAACTGGCCGTAAAGGCCCTGCCGGGCCTGGACGCCAGCCGCCGCTACGGCCTGCTGTTGGACGTGATCCAGGCGGAAACGGGCGAGCCAGTGCCCGAGAGCGACATCAGCCTGTACCTGAACGGCGCGGTGAAGCTCAATTTGTACGAACGGGTGGATACCACTGCCTACCAGGACCCCGGCGAGGGCATGGCGAACCTCATGCTGCCCAAAGGCGGCATGCTGCGGCAGATGCGCTTCCCGGCGGGCACGCAGCTGGGCGCAAATGAACAGGCGCTTGCCACTGTGATCGTCAAAGAACCCCTGTCTGGCGAGCAGCAGGTGGCGACCGGCGTAAGCGAGGAAGGCAGTCCGGAACTGCTGGTGCGCTTCGAGCCGCCGGTGAAATTTGAGCCAGGGGTCAATTACCTGGTCGCGATCACCTCCAGCGTACCGGTCGAACCCGGGCAGGCGCTGGAGCTGAACTTCTTCGACCGGCCTTTCACCACCCTGCTCCCCGACCTGGCGGCGCTGGCCCGCCCGGATGCCCCGCTGGTCTTTACCTTTACCGCCCACCAGGACGCGCAGGTATCCCGCATCACCCTGCCGCGCGCGGCCCAACTGGAATTCTCCGGCGCTGCCACCGGGCTGACCCTTTCCTTCTTCGGCGGCGCGAGCGTTGGCAGCCCCCTCCAGCAGGTGCAGCGCTCCGCCGACCTGACCCCCGCCGGGGACGCGCGCGGGCAAGCCCTGATCTTCGAACTGGACGCGCCGGTGAGCCTGGTGAAAAACGAGATCTATTCGCTCACCCTGGCCCCGGATCGCGGCGCGTTGGCGGTGCGCGGCGTGGCGACCGCCAACGAATCGACCTGGGATATGGGCCTGCCCTTCCGCCAGGATAACTACGATCCGTACGGCGGCATCTACCGCGGCGATTTGAACTTCGAGATGTACTGGGACGATAAAGCCGAGAAGCGCGACCGCTTTCTCAACATCCTCGACCAGGCCGATTACATCTTTATGTCTTCCAACCGCCAGTGGGGCACCACCACCCGCCTGCCCATGCGCCACCCACTCACCACCGAGTTCTACCGACGCCTGCTGGGCTGCCCGGCGGATAAAGAAGTGGAATGGTGCTACCGCGTGGCTGAGGTGGGCATGTTCCAGGGCGAGTTGGGCTTCGACCTGGTAAGGGTAGAAACTTCGTACCCCAACCTCGGCCCGCTGCGCATCAACGACCAGTTCGCCGAAGAAGCCTTCACCGTATATGACCACGCCAAGGTGATGATTTTCCAGAAACGCGCGGATTACAACCCCGCCCAGGCGCAGGCCGCGCTGGGCCGGGTGGACCTGAGCAAAGTGATCCACGTGACCCCCAAAAAGGCCGGCGACTGGAAAGACCTGATGCTGCCCTCGACCCTGTGGGCGGTGCAGCAAGCGGGCGGCACGTGGTCAGCCTTGTTCCCGCCCGAAGGCCTGCACAACCGCTACCCGGCGGTGGGGCTGGGGGTGTTCTACCTGTTCCTGCTGCTGCTGGGCGTGCTGACCTACCCGCTGGTGCGCCTGGCGCTGCCCGGCCTGGCCGATAAAGGCTACCCGCTGGCGCGCATCGCCGGGCTGGTGATCTTTGGCTACCTGGCCTGGATTTTGGGCTCGCTGGGCGTGCCCGTCACCCGCGGCCTGCTGGCGGCGATTTTCGCCGTGCTGGCGCTGGTGGGGATCGGGCTGGGCTTTCTGCAGCGCGCGGAACTGCGTGAAGAATGGCGCGGAAAGCGCGGGTATTTCCTCTCCGTGGAGCTGGTGGCGCTGGTTTTGTTTGCCATCGACCTGCTGATCCGCCTGGGCAACCCCGACCTGTGGCACCTGTACTACGGCGGCGAAAAGCCCATGGATTTCTCTTTCTTCAATGCGGTCTTGAAGAGCACGGTATTCCCACCCTACGATCCGTGGTTCGCGGGCGGATATATCAACTACTATTATTATGGCTACGTGATCGTCGGCATGCCGGTCAAGCTGCTGGGGATTACCCCCTCCGTGGCCTATAACCTGATCCTCCCGGCGCTGTTCAGCATGGTTGGGCTGGGGGCCTTCAGCGTGGGCTGGAATCTGCTGGAAGCGACCCGCAAAACGGCGCCCGCGGTTCTGCCCGCGGAAGATGGAGTTTCCGAAGGCGGCAGCGCAGAGCCGGAGTCAGAGGACAGCGCGGATTCGCGTCCTCCTCGCCAGCGGCGCCCTCAGGCACCTTTCCTCGCCGGGTTAGCCGCGGTTACGGCCCTCCTGCTGCTTGGCAACCTGGGCACGGTGCGCATGTTCTGGCAGGGTTTCCAGAATATCGTCGTCTCCACCGAAGAACGCGAAGCCGGCAACGTCTTCCAGCAGATCGGCTGGGCGGCGCAGGGCATCGGCAAGCTGTTCACCGCGCAGGGGACCGCTCTGCCGTATTCGGAGGCCGACTGGTACTGGAAACCCAGCCGCGCCATCCAGCCCGAGGCGGGTAACGAGATCACCGAGTTCCCCTTCTTCACCTTCCTCTACGCTGACCTGCACGCGCACCTGATGGCCCTGCCGGTGACCCTGCTGGTGGTGGCCTGGGCGCTGGGCATGGTGTTGGGCAAGGGCCGTTGGGGGCTGGCGGATGGGCGCTGGAGGAAATGTTCGCTGGCGCTGGCCCTGCTGCGGGGCGCGCTGGCGGCGGGCGCGCTGCGCCCGGCCAACACCTGGGACCAGTACACCTATCTCACCCTCGCGGCGCTGCTGCTGGCGTACAGCCAGTGGACCGCAAAAGAGGACGACCGGCTGTTCGGCGCGCGCTGGCTGAACGCCCTGGCTCCGACGGCTGTGCTGGTGGGGCTGGCTCTCCTGCTCTATGCCCCCTTCGATACCTGGTTTGGGCAGGGCTATAACGCGCTGGAAATTTGGAAAAACCAGCGCACCGGGCTGGGCTCGTACCTGGTGCATTGGGGACTGTTCCTGTTCGTCATCGCCACCTGGCTGTTCGATGAAGCGGTGGATTGGATGGCAGCCACGCCGGTTTCGGCGCTGCGAAAACTGAGCAAGTACGGCCTGCTGGGGGCGATCTTCCTCCTGCTGGCGTTGATTGCCCTGCTGGCGCTGCTGGTGCTGAAGGTATGGGTGGCGCTAATCGTCGTACCGCTGGGCCTGTGGGTGGTGGCGCTGCTGTTCCGCCCGGACCTGCCGGATGCCAAACGCTTTGTGCTGTTCCTCACCGGCACGGCCCTGCTGCTGACCCTGGCGGTCGAGCTGGTGGCAGTGAAGGGCGATATTGGCCGCATGAACACGGTATTCAAGTTCTATTACCAGGCCTGGGCCATGCTTTCGTTGAGCGCCGCCGCCGCGCTGGCCTGGCTGTGGGGCAAGCTGCGCGGCTGGCACTATGCCTGGAGCATGGGCTGGCTGGTGGTTTTGGGCCTGCTGGTGGCTGGCGCGGCCTTATACCCGCTGACTGCCGCGCAGGGCAAGATCAACGACCGCATGGCGCCCGATGCGCCCCATACGCTGGACGGGATGGCGTATATGCAGTATGCCCGCCTGCTGGACGGGCAGGACGACCAGTCCAGCATCGACATGGACCTGAGCCAGGATTACCGCGCTATCCGCTGGATGCAGCAAAATGTGCCCGGCTCGCCGGTGATCGTGGAGGCCAACACGCCCGAATACCGCCACTGGGGCACGCGCGTCACCATTTATACCGGGCTGCCGGGCGTGGTTGGCTGGAACTGGCACGAGCGCCAGCAGCGCGCCGTCACCCCGGACTACTGGGTCTTCGACCGCATCGACGAGATCACCGCCTTCTACCAGACCACCGACCCCGACCTGGCCCGTGCGTTCCTGGACAAGTACAACGTCCAGTACATCCTCTTCGGCCAGGTGGAGAAAGCCTGGTACCCTGGCCCCGGCCTAGATAAGTTCGAACAATATAACGGCGTGCTGTGGGATAAGGTGTATGAAGAGGGAATGACGGCCATTTATAAGGTGAAGCGATAAAAGATATGATGAGTCAGGCCCAGCATCCGCTGGGCCTGA
>CAYTHO010000004.1:85170-140489 GCA_964437595.1 uncultured Anaerolineaceae bacterium | reverse complement strand
CCATCGTTCCCACATTCAAATGCGGTTTGCTTCGGTCAAACTTCTGCTTCGCCATTCTAAAAATATCTCCTTGAGATAATGTCGCTTCGCTTACATCGCTTTGCTTATATGGTTACGAATTCAAAACTTTTTGCGCCACTGACTCACTGAGCGGAGCGTAGTGGTCAAATTCCATTGAGAAGACCCCGCGGCCCTGCGTGGCCGAGCGGAGACTGGTCGCATACCCAAACATTTCAGCCATGGGGACGAGCGCCCGCGCGGCCTGTGCATTCCCTGGGCGAATTTCCATGCCCTGAATTTCACCCCGGCGCGCATTAACTTGCCCTAATACCTCGCCCAAGAATTCCTCCGGCATCACCACTTCGACCTTCATAACGGGCTCCAGCAGAACGGGTCCGCCCTTTTGCATGCCCTCTTTGAACGCCAAGATAGCCGCCATGCGGAATGCCATTTCATTGGAGTCCACTTCGTGGAACGAGCCATCGATGAGTTGAACCTTGATATCCGTTACCGGGTAACCCGCCAGGATACCAGCTTCCGCGGCTTCTTTGACGCCTTTCTCTACCGCCGGAATGTATTCAAGCGGAACGGAGCCGCCAAACGTTTTGTTTTCAAAAACAATCCCGTTCCCGCGCTCGATCGGTTCCATATTGAATACGACATGACCATACATACCCCGACCGCCAGTTTGTTTGGCGTATTTGTAATTGATCTTTGGAACCGCGCGGGTAATGGTCTCGCGATAGGCAACGCGCGGGCGACCTACGTTCGCCTGCACGCGGAACTCTCGCAGCATGCGGTCTACCAGCACATCCAGGTGCAGCTCGCCCATGCCGGAGATAATCGTCTGACCTGTGGTCTCATCTGATCGCACCCGGAAGGTGGGATCTTCCTCAGAAAGCTTGCGCAGCGCCTCAGACATCTTATCCTGGTCGATCGTCGTTTTCGGCTCAATGGCAACCGAGATCACTGGCTCCGGGAAGGAGATGCTCTCCAGCAGAACCGGATTCTGCAGATCGCACAGTGTATCGCCGGTGAAGCTGTCTTTCAGCCCCAGCACCGCGCCAATATCGCCAGCGAAAACTTCGGTGATATCCTCGCGCCGGTCAGCATACATGCGCACCATGCGGCCAACTCGCTCGCGCTTGCTCTTCCCTGAGTTCAGCACGCCTGAGCCGGTGACCATCTTGCCTGAATACACCCGGAAGTACGCCAGGCGGCCAACGTAGGGGTCCGTAACGATCTTAAAGACAAGCGCGCTCAACGGGGCATCATCTTCTGGCAAGCATTCCACCAGTTCACCGGTATTAATATCGGTGCCTTTTACCGGGGGAATATCCAGCGGAGAGGGCAGGTAATCGATGACGGCATCTAATACCGGCTGAACGCCCTTATTGCGCAGCGAACTGCCGCAAAAAACCGGTGCGGCGCTGCCCTTGATGACTGCCTTGCGGAGCCCCGCTTTCAGATCATCAACGGTAATTTCATCGCCTTCCAGGAATTTTACGGTCAGGTCATCATCAAGCTCAGCGATGCGCTCAACCAGCAGCGCACGCTTTTCTTCTGCTTCTTGTTTTAACTCTGGGGGAATTTCTTCAAGTACCGGCTCGCGGCCCTGCTCATCATTCCAATAAATGGCCTGCATGGTGAGTAAGTCCACGACACCAGTGAAGTTTGCTTCACTGCCGATGGGGATCTGCATAGCAATGGGGTTGGCGCCCAGCCGCTGGCGAATAGAGGCGATCGAGTAATCGTATGAGGCCCCCACTCGATCCATCTTGTTGATAAAGCAGATCCGCGGAACGTTGTAACGATCCGCCTGCCGCCAGACGGTCTCGCTCTGCGGTTCGACACCCTGGGTGGCATCAAAAACGACGACACCGCCATCCAGCACGCGCAACGAGCGCTGCACTTCAGCGGTAAAGTCGATGTGCCCCGGAGTGTCGATTACGTTGATCTGGTAATCTTTCCACTCAGCCGTAACCGCCGCGGAAACGATGGTGATTCCTCGTTCACGCTCCTGAGCCATCCAATCCGTCACAGTGGTGCCATCATCTACGGATCCAATGCGGTACGTCTTACCAGTATAGAAGAGGATCCGCTCGGTAGTTGTCGTTTTACCGGCATCTATATGAGCGATAATCCCAATATTTCGGCACCGTTCCAACGGAAAATTACGAGCCATCAAACACCTATTGTTATTGAAGTGACCGTACTTGCTGCCTACGAATGCAGTTTATGAACTACATCCGATAGTGCGAGAAAGCGCGGTTGGCTTCAGCCATCTTGTGCGTTTCTTCACGCTTGCGAACTGCGGAACCCTGATTGCTTGCAGCATCCAAAATTTCAGCAGAAAGTTTTTCCGAGAAAGATCTCCCGGTACGAGCACGGGCCGCGCTGATCATCCAGCGCATGGCCAGGGCTAAACGGCGCTCCGTGGGAACTTCCATGGGCACCTGGTAAGTCGCACCACCCACGCGGCGCGGGCGGACTTCCATGATCGGGCCGACATTTTTCAACGCCTGTTCCAACACATCCAGCGCGGGCCGGTTGGCGCGCTGTTCGGCCATTTCCAGCGCTTCGTACACCAGGGTACGAGCTACGCTCTTCTTGCCGCGGTACATAATGTGGTGAATAATCGTTTCCACAATCACACTGTTGTAGCGGGCATCGGGTATTACTTCCCGTTCTTCTGGTTTCGTTCGACGCATCTCTTGCTAACTCCGTATCAAAAAAAACAGCTTTATTTCGGGCGCTTGGCGCCGTACTTCGAACGACCCTGGCGGCGCTTTCCGACACCAGTCGTGTCCAGCGTGCCACGGACAATGTGGTAGCGGACGCCCGGCAGATCTTTCACGCGGCCGCCGCGAACGAGCACCACCGAGTGCTCCTGCAACTGGTGACCCTCACCCGGGATGTACGCAGTTACTTCGATGCCGTTCGTCAGGCGAACACGGGCAATCTTGCGCAGCGCGGAATTGGGTTTCTTGGGGGTCATCGTGCGCACCACGGTGCACACACCCCGCTTCTGCGGCGAGCCGTCAGACTGGCGGATGCGGCGCTGCTTATATGTGTTGAGGATATACTGCAGCGCGGGCGACTTGCTTTTGGCTCTCTTCGTTACGCGACCCTTGCGGATCAACTGATTGATTGTTGGCACGTTTTTTGCCTCCAAAATAACTAGAAAATCAATGGTTCAATCTGTTCTTCATAAAGGAAGGCCATCGATTACGAAAGATGGCCTCACCTATAATTACCAGCTAGGAAGATGGCAACGGGCTGAGATTATATCATGGGCGTTCCAGATCGTCAAGGAACGCCCATTTTTTCTACGCAAGGTCGTCCAGATCTTCGCCAAGCCCCAGCAGGCCGGTTTCAATCTTGGGCGGGCGCACTCGCTCCTCGTCCTTACCAAAGCGAATCACTTCTCCGTTATCCATCACTGCTTCAACGGCTACGCCCAGGCTTTGCAGCTCTTTCACCAGCACGCGGAAGGAAGCCGGGATGCTCGGTTCTTCAATCGGCTCACCCTTAACAATCGCTTCGTAAGTAGCTACGCGGCCCTGAACATCGTCAGATTTGACCGTGAGCATCTCCTGCAGCGTGTATGCCGCACCGTAGGCTTCCAGCGCCCACACTTCCATCTCGCCGAAGCGCTGGCCGCCGAACTGCGCCTTACCACCCAGTGGCTGCTGGGTAACCAGGCTGTATGGGCCGGTAGAGCGGGCGTGCACCTTATCCTCAACCAGGTGGTGAAGCTTCATCATGGACATTACGCCAATGGTTACCGGTTGATCGTAAGCGGAGCCCGTCTTGCCATCCCGGAGCACCTGCTTGCCAATCACCGGCATCGGTTTGCCTGTGCGCGAGACGTACATTTCAGCGGCTTCGCGGATCTGCTCATCAGAGAACTGGCTGACATCTTCGCCCTCTTGTTCCAGCCACATGCGCAGCCCAACCAGAATGGCGAGCTTGTCTTTGGATGAAACGGCGGGCGCGTTCGCGCCAACATTCTTGAAGTCGAGTAAATCGTCGGGGTTGTAGCCCTTCTCGCGCAGCCAACCTTCCAGGTTCGCCCGGCGGGCATAGTCAAGATCGGAGGTTAAGCGATATACATCATATCCCTGCGACCCCAGCCACTGCTCCATGTACAGCAAGCGAACTTCATCATCGTCCTTGATCGACTCTGGAGTGTACTCCTGCGAGTTCAGCCATTCCCAGGCGGTTACAGCAGTCTCTTTCCAGGCCAGGTCCATCAGCCAGGCGCGGGACAGCTCAGCCTCAATCTCAACCTCGCTGGCTCCGTCAAAGACCGGGGTCACCGCGCGGTATCCCAGGCGGTGCGCTGCCCAGCCCAGGTGCGTTTCAAGAACCTGTCCAATATTCATACGGCCAGGAACACCCAGAGGGTTCAGGATGATATCAACGGAAGTGCCATCATCGAGGAAAGGCATATCTTCCACCGGGACGACGCGCGACACGACGCCCTTATTGCCATGGCGTCCAGCCATCTTATCCCCGGCGGTAATCTTGCGGCGCTGTGCCACGGAGACGCGCACCATCATGTCGACGCCGGCGGCCAGGTCCGAGTTATCTTCGCGGGTGAAGACCTTGACGTCTACCACCATACCGCGCTCGCCGTGCGGCATGCGCAGCGATGTATCCTTCACATCACGTGACTTTTCGCCAAAGATAGCGCGCAGCAGGCGTTCCTCAGGGGTGAGTTCTTTTTCGCCCTTGGGCGTAATCTTGCCTACCAGGATATCGTTCGGGCCCACTTCTGCCCCAATGCGGATAATGCCGTGTTCATCCAAATCTTTGATGGCATCTTCGCCAACGTTGGGGATATCACGAGTGATCTCCTCAGGGCCTAGCTTGGTATCGCGCGCTTCAACCTCGTACTTTTCGATATGAACAGAGGTGAAGCGGTCTTCCTGAACCAGCCGCTCAGAAATCAAAATCGCGTCTTCGAAGTTCCCGCCTTCCCAGGAAAGGAAGGCAACCACAACGTTCTGACCCAGGGCCAGGTTGCCGTTGATTGTGGAAGAAGAGTCTGCCAGCACATCACCCTTATGCACGCGCTGGCCCTTAATGACTGCCGGGCGCTGGTCGATGCAGGTGCTCTGGTTCGAGCGCTGGTACTTGCGCAGGGTATAGGTGCGCAGGCCATTGGCGGTGCGCAGCAGCACCTGGCGACCGGTTACCGAAACCACATCGCCATCTTCTTCTGCCACCAGCACCTGCCCTGAATCGATCGCGGCGTAGGCTTCCATGCCGGTCGAAATCGTCGGCACTTCTGGATTAATCAGCGGGACCGCCTGTGCCTGCATGTTCGAGCCCATCAACGCGCGGTTAGCATCGTCGTGCTCCAGGAAGGGGATCAGCGCGGCGCTGATGCCTACAACCTGGTTCGGGGCCACATCCATGTAGTTGATGCTGTCAGGGTTAGAGATGATGAAATCGGAGTGATAGCGGCAGGAGATGCGATCCATGGCGAATTCATTGTGCTCGTTCAGCACCGAGTTCGCCTGCGCGATCACGAATTTATCTTCCGCATCCGCCGAGAGATATTCAACATCCGTGGAAACAAATGGAACGACAAATACCGTGGCGCGGTTGAGCTTGCGGATGGCGGGCAAAATGCCCTCAACCACGCGCTCACCATCGCGGGCAATCACTTCGCCGGTATCCGGGTCGGTCAGTGTTTCGCGCAGCGTGCGCCCTTCCAGGCGCGGGTCGCTGCTCGAAAGCGCTTTGACCACACGGCGGTACGGGGTCTCGATGAAGCCATATTCGTTCACCCGCGCGAAGGAGGCTAGGCGGCCAATCAGACCAATGTTGGGGCCTTCTGGCGTCTCAATTGGGCAAATGCGGCCGTAATGTGAGTGGTGCACATCGCGCACATCAAAGCCAGCGCGCTCGCGGCGCAGGCCGCCAGGGCCCAGGGCCGAGAGAGTGCGCTTGTGGCGGAGTTCGGCCAGCGGGTTGGTCTGGTCCATGAACTGCGACAACTGGCTGGAGCCGAAGAACTCGCGCAGCGCTGCCACCACCGGGCGGATATTGACCAGCCCTACCGGGGTCACCTGGTCCTGGTCGCGGATGGACATGCGCTCTTTAATAACGCGCTCCATGCGCCGCAGGCCGATGCGCAGTTTGTTCTGAATTAATTCGCCTACAGTCTTAACTCTACGATTGCCAAGGTGATCGATATCATCCTTGTCCTCCACCTCATTATTAATCATAATCATGCGGCGGATCAGGTAGACGACATCCCACTTGGTGATGGTGCGGTGTTGTACCGGAATGCGCTCTTGCAGGTCGAGTTTCTGGTTGAGCTTGTAGCGGCCCACGCGTTCCAGGTCATAATGGCGCTGGTCAAACAACTGCTCTTCCAGGAACTGGCGAGCATTATCCAGCGTGGCCGGGTCTCCCGGGCGCATGCGCTTGAAGAACTCCAGCAGCGCGGCTTCAGCAATGGTCTGGTGACCGGTCAGATCCCAGACGGGTTCCTGGCGCATGGTAGAGGGGATGAAAAGGCGGTCCGGGTTGTTATCAACATCCTGGAATAAAGCCAGCAGTTCTTCGTCCGTACCATCCTTAATCGGCGATTCGCTCATTCCATCGCTTACCGCCGCCAGCGCGCGCAGGAAAATCGTGATCGGGACGGTGCGCTTGCGGTTGAATTTGAGGATCAGGTAATCATTCTTACGAGTCTCGAATTCCATCCAGGCGCCGCGATCCGGAATCAGCTTGGCCATTGCCAGCCGGCGGCCAGTGGCGCGATCAACAGGTGCTTCGAAGTACACGCCAGGCGAACGGATCAACTGCGAAACAACAACGCGCTCGGTGCCATTAACAATAAAAGTGCCCTTCTCAGACATCTCTGGAAAGTCACCCAGGAAAATTTCCTGCTTGATGGGCTCAGGGACTTCAGGCCCGGCCAAAAGGACCGAAACGTACAGCGGCGAAGCAAACGTTAAGTCCTTTTCAACACACTCATCAATGTTATGTTTGGGCTCACCAAACCAGTACCGTAGTCCCCACTGCTGCGCTTCGGGCGTCCGGCCTGGGAAGTACAGCTTCATTCCTTTGTTGTACGACTCGATCGGGGAAATTTCATCAAACAGATCACTCAGTCCCTCGACCTTGAGACGCTGGAACGATTCAGCCTGAACTTCGATCAGGTTCGGCAACTCAAATACATCAGGGATTCGAGCGTACGACTTCGTTGTCGCGTTATCAGAAGCCATGCTTTTCTCCTGGAAAACGAACTAAATTCTTATATCTACTGTCAGAACGACAAAAAAACAACAATAGCGCAGTTTACGCAAATTGTAATTATAGCAGAAAGAAGTACGAAGGTCAAGCATTTGACCTTCGTTTTTGGTTTCACTTATATAAATTAGTGTTTCCCCGAGGTTTAGATAATTTTTCGTCCCGGGAATTTTTATTATACAGCTTTTCTTTCAAAAATCAACAACTTTTTTGCTTGTTTGCCTGTCTGCGCCATTTATTAGCGGTGCCGGTCCATCGTCCCGATCACCAGGTCAGCGTAATAATAGCCAACATCTTTTGGGCCATACGCTTTCAATGCTTCTCGCAAATCACCGTAATGAGAGATCAGCCCGGCCAGCATGCGGGTGCCATACGATATATTAAATTCTGGGTCAAACAACTCCTGCATGGATGGCCGGTCCGAAAAACACGGCCCATTTTTGCACATAAACGACGACGCCTTCCCATCGCGCGGCATCACCTGCATCAACCCAACCGCCCCACTCCTGGAATATGCATCTGGCTGGCCCGCGCTTTCTTCGAGCATCACTGCGGAAACCAGGTTGGGATCTAACCCGTTCTCGGACGCATACCGCTCGACCATATCGCACCATTGTTGAACCGACTGTGGGTAGGATGCGCTGATCGAGCAGCCCGAATAGATCTCACTTATAGCTGGCTGATTGACCGCTGAGCCTGCCTGGATTTGCTGCCGCACGCCCGGCGCTGTGGCGAGCAGGTTGGTCATCCCAATCAGGCAAACGATGCCGAATATTAGCCCGGGCAAGATGGCCTTCTGAACGCTCATGCACACCTCTCTTCACATAACAGCTTTGCAAGCACAATAATAGCACATGCGTTCTACAATTTCAACTACTTTTTGGCTCTTTTGGCCTGGCAAGTTCAATGATTTTTGCCATACCATTTGCCAGAATCTGGTCAACCTTTTCAGCCGTTGCTCGATAGGCTTCAATTGGCCCACCATACGGATCGTCTATTTCCCCCTGCTCGCCCACCATTTCGCTCAGCAGAAAAACCCGGTCGGCAATCCTGGGAAATTCAACCTGCAGGGCTTCCTTATGGCCTGCCTCCATAGTCAGGATGAGGTGATAACGGTGGAGCATACCCGCCGTTACCGCCTGCGACCGATGCGAGTTGATATCCAACCCGCGTTCGGCCATCACCAGGCAAGAATTTTTCGCAGCCGACTGACCATCCGGCGCCCATGTACCAGCAGAATCGACACGCCAATCTTCCCAATCTTTCTGTTCTTTTCGCAAGCGGGCGCGCAGCAGGGCGGCTGCCATCGGCGAACGGCAGACATTGGCTGTGCATACAAACAGAACGGAGGGGGTCTTCACCGCATTAATGCTCATCCATGCTGATTACCTGGTGCTCCCAGAAATGCCAGCCGCTGAAGTTTGCCTCGAGAATTTTACGCCCATCTCCAGGAGATTGCAGTCCCATTTTTTCCATATCCGCGTCCACCATAATCCGCACCAGGTCGCGGAAGCAGACCTTCGGTTTCCATCCCAGCTTTTCTACCGCCGTGGTACTGTCTGCCAGCAGGTAGTTCACCTCGGTTGGCCGGAAGTAGCGTGGATCGATGCGCACGTAGTCATTCCAGTCTAAACCGACATACCCAAATGCTTCATCGAGAAATTCCCTGACCGAATGGGCTTCACCGGTGCCGATCACGTAATCTTCGGCTTTTTCTTGCTGCAGTATCAGCCACATGGCTTCTACATACTCCGGCGCGTATCCCCAATCGCGCAGCGAATCGAGGTTGCCCATGTACAGGTGTTTCTGCCGCCCGGCCAGGATGGCCGCCAGCGCGCGGGTAATCTTGCGCGTCACAAAGGTTTCACCCCGTCGTGGGCTTTCATGGTTGAATAAGATACCGTTGCAGGCAAACAGTTCGTAAGCCTCGCGGTAATTGCGCGTCACCCAGTACGCATACGCCTTCGCGGCGGCGTACGGGCTGCGCGGTTCAAAGGGGGTTCTCTCATTCTGGGGTGGTTTAGAACCTCCGTACATCTCGCTGGAAGAAGCCTGGTAAAACCGAGCTTTGATGCCGCTGCGCCGCACCGCGTCCAGGATACGGATGGTGCCCATACCAGTCACGTCGCCGGTGTATTCGGGCATATCAAAACTCACCCGCACATGGCTCTGCGCCGCCAAATTGTAAATTTCGTCCGGGCGAACATCGTACACTACATCCAGGAGTGTCCCGGCAGCGGTCAGGTCGCCGTAACGCAGGTAAAGGCGAACCGGGTCGCCGTTACCGTGCGGATCGTGATAGATGTGATCAATACGGCGGGTATTGAACGTGCTGGCCCGCCGGATCATGCCATGAACCTCATAACCTTTTGAAAGAAGAAGTTCAGCCAGGTAAGAACCATCCTGGCCGGTAATACCAGTGATTAATGCTTTCATCTACAGAACCTTTATAAATAAATGTCGTTATATTGATATCCGAAAGTATAACAACCGCAGTTTGCACTGTCAATTATTTCATAAATGAAGCACTCACAAATCTACAGAAATGCAATTTCATCTGCCGATTCCGGTATAATAACCCTGTTTCATATTTATTCATTGCTAGAATAACCGTATTGGGAGGGGAAGGTATGCTTGCTCAAAACGCACCAATCATGAAACCGCGCGGAATTGGCGAGTTATTCGACCAGGCAATACGGTTATACCGCAATAACTTCTTGAAATTTATTGGGATTATCGCCGTTGTTCAGATCCCTATTCAGTCGATTAACCTCCTCATCAGCGTTTTGACCTACGGCAGCATGATGGAAGGTTTACTCGGCGCTTCGGCGCCTTCTGGGCAGGAGTTCCCGTGGGCCATCAACCAAGCAGGCCCTGGAATGGCCGGCACCCTCATCGTTTCGATCCTGAACTTTTTCCTGGTTCAGGGTTTCGCTGTGGCTGCGCTGACCCATGCCATCACAGACAGTTTTCTTGGCGAAGAAATTGGCATTGAAAAATCGTACCGAAAGATTGGCGGCGGCTGGAAACCACTGTTAATTGCTTACATTCTCCTGGCGCTGCTCAACATCGGTTTGGTCATCTGGACCATGGTTCCCTGCATAGGCTGGCTCAGCGGAGCGGGAATGCTCATCTTTACCAGCATGGTTCTGACCCTGCTGATCGCGCCTATTGTGGTCATTGAAAAGCGCCCCGGCAGCCAGGCCATTCGCCGCGCCTGGGACCTGGCCCGCAAGCGGTTCTGGTGGATGACCGGTTACGCCCTGCTGCTGTCCCTTTTCAGCCTCCTCATCATTCAAGGGCCAGTCGCCATCATCAACATGGTTTTCACCAGCCAGGTTCAGGCGAGCCTTGACCCAACCAAAATATACACCTACCAGATGATCATTCAGACCCTGACCGCTCTGGCGCTGAGCCTGTTGTACCAGCCATTACAAAGCGCCTGCGCCATTATGGCTTACTTTGACCTGCGCGTGCGCCTGGAAGGGTTTGACCTGGCCATGATGGCCAACCAGTCGGCGGAAAGCCCGCTGGAGGCGCGCGAGGTTGCCAGCCTGGCCCCTGCCGCGGAGGCCACCTCACTGGTCACCTGGCAAGAAATGGGTTACTTTACACTATTCTCACTGGCGGGTGTTTTACTGTATTTCCTGTTGGTTTTCGGCTTTGCGATGCTTTTCATGCTCACAAGCGGTTTATAGTTTGTGATTTAAGAAAAAGTAACGATTATCGCGCATGTCCATGCTTCTTCAACATAAGGAAAAAATCACCCTCGCCCGGCTGGGTCTCATTGCTGGGTTAATCGTCTTCCTGTTGTGGATGATTTTTTCTACAATCAGTGCTCAGTCTAACCCCATCTCGGAAGAAGCCTATTGGCAGTTGGTCACAGATACCCAGTCCTGGCTGCGAAACGGCCCTACCCCGGATTCCTGGGCAGCCCAGGCGGAGCGCTGGAGCCAGATCAAAAAAGTTGAACTGGCGGATGGTGCCGTTATACCGGTCAATACGGCTGAGATCGTCCAGATGCTCCAATCGAAACAGCCCGACCTGAATCGATTGAACAATTACCTGTCCGGGCTTCAGCAGGGGCGCGAGCGCTGGTCGAAGAGCGGCGATGGCGCCAGCGAACTGGCTGACCTGCAGAAAATTCTCGCACGTCCCGAATTTCAAGGGGAGAGCGGTAATTTCTTCCAGCGTCTTTACCAAAAAGTATTGGATTTCTTCCTGAAGCTGCTGGACAAATTGTTTCCGGATTCCGGCAGTCTGGAAATCCCGCTGCCGGCTGAACTGGTTATTGCGCTGGCCGTCCTCATCCTGGTGGGGATACTGGCCTTCGTCTTTCGGGATGTTTGGCGCAGCATCCTGCCGGAGACGGAGATGGATGCGGAAAACCCTGGCGACAGCGAAATCCTATCCGCCAGCCAGGCATCACAACGCGCCTTGCAGCTTTCCAGCACTGGCGAATACCGCCAGGCTGTCCGTTACATGTACCTCTCCGCACTGCTCCTGCTGGATGAACGCGGCCTGCTCCGTTATAACCGCTCACAGACCAACCGCGAGTATCTGCGTCAGGTTGCGAGCCATCCGGATCTAACCAGTCATTTGCGCCCGGTCATTGAGACCTTCGACCGCGTCTGGTACGGCTACCAGACGGTCGACCAGGATAGCTATGCGCAGTACACTGAGCAGGTAGCGGCCCTGCAGGAGACAAAAGAATGAAGGCCCGCCGTGATCTTTTTCTGACCGTGGGCCTGCTGCTGATCCTGGTGCTGATCGTGGTGGGTATTGGCCTGTTCCAGTCCAGGCAGGACCTGGTGCCGCCCCTTTCCAGCAGTTCGAACACCCCGGATGGCGCCCGGGCACTGCGGTTATGGATGGAGGCGCTGGACCACTCGGTGAGCATCCAGGCCGGTGAAAGCTTTTCGATACCGCCCAATGTTCAGGTCGTTTTCATCCTGGAACCTCTCTCGCTGTATCCGATCACAACCGATGAGTGGAAATCGATCGAGGATTGGGTATCCGGCGGCGGGGTACTATTCCTGGCGTCTCAAAATATCAGCGCGGTGGTAACGGGCAGTTCGATTGATTTCAAAATGATCCAGACTCTGAGGGGGCCGGTCGATTTCTCCCCCGCCGCGCCCCTGTTGCGATACCCGCCCCTCCGCACCCCGGTAACGATGAGAAGCTGGGCATTATTCGAAGGTGGAGAAGAAGGCCAGATCTCCCTGCTCTCCTCGGATAAAGGGTCCGCCGCGATAGAGGTTGAACTGGGGCAGGGGAAAATGATCCTGGTGGGCGATACCAGTTTTCTCACCAATGCGGGGTTGAAAGACCCAATCTCTGCCGCGCTGGCGCTCAACCTGTTCTCTTCTCTGCCCCCCGGCGGCTCGATCTGGTTTGACGAATGGCATCACGGCGAGCGCACGGTTGGCGTAACAGCTTCTGGCCCGCAGGCCTGGCTGCAAAATACACCGGCGGGCCGCGCGGTATTGTTCTCTGCCGCGGTAATCTTTATTGCTCTGCTGCTGGCGGGCCGCCGGTTTGGACGCCCCGTTCCCCTACCCAATGAGCAGGCGCGGCGCGCCCCCATTGAACACGTTACCGCCCTGGCAAACCTCAACCGGCGAGCCGGGCACCGCGGCGCCTTAATGCGCGATTACCGCGCCAGCCTCAAGCGCGCCTTTGGCAGGCGCTACCGCCTCGACCCCGAACTACCGGATGAGCAGTATGTCGCGCGCCTGGCCAGCTACAACCCCAAGCTCGACTCTACCGCGCTGCTCAACCTGCTCAAGCGGCTCAACCGCCGCAAGTTCACCGAGGCGCAGATGGTTCAACTGGCCAGAGAAGCCGCGGAATGGATGAAACAGGTGGAGCATTAGGCACGTGACCTACATCATTTTCAAAAATACGTACCCAAACTCATGGATACACAGGAGCCGGAATGACCCAGACACATCTTGCTGAATTATATAAAGCGTTACGCAACGAAGCCGATAAAGTGATCGTTGGGCTGGAAGAGCCCTTCGAACAACTGGTGATTGCCCTGTTGAGCGGAGGGCACGTTCTGCTCGAAGGCGTGCCGGGCACTGCCAAAACCCTCATGGCGAAAACCCTGGCCCACCTGGTGCAGGCTCGCTTTAGCCGTGTCCAGTTTACCCCAGACCTCATGCCATCCGATATCCTGGGGACCAATGTGTATGACCTGACGAACAACGCCTTTCACCTGCGCAAGGGCCCCATTTTCACCCAGATCCTGCTGGCCGATGAAATCAACCGCGCCCCAGCCAAGACCCAATCGGCGCTCCTGGAAGCGATGGAAGAACGTCAGGTGAACCTGGACGGCGAACAGCATATCTTGGGCCGCCCATTCATGGTAGTTGCCACGCAGAACCCTATCGAATATGAGGGTACCTATCCCCTTCCTGAAGCGCAGCTCGACCGGTTTATGTTTAAAATCCTGGTCCCTATCTCGCCAGCCGCGGTTGAAATTGAAGTGCTGCGCCGCTATCACCAGGGGTTTGACGCCCACAACCTGCAGGCCGCTGGCTTGCGCGCCGTTCTAAAAGCCGAAGCGTTCGACGCCATCCGCGCGGAGATCAATACCATCATCGTCGAAACGGGTGTGCTGGACTATATCGCCCGGGTTGTAGCGGCAACGCGCCAGTCGCCCGATGTGGTCCTGGGCGCCAGCACGCGCGCCGCCATTCACATTCTGTTGTCGGCAAAAACCTGCGCCAGCCTGCAGGGCCGCGAGTATGTTACACCAGACGATGTCAAATTCGTCGCCCTGCCCGTACTGCGCCACCGCCTGATCCTTAAACCCGAAGCCGAGATCGAAGGGCTGGACGCCGATGCGGTCATCCAGCGGGTCTTAGGCCAGGTGGAAGTTCCACGCTAACCATGCAGATTACCAAACGCGCGGTTTTGCTGTTACTCATCACCGCCCCTCTGATCGCGGCATCCACCTGGGCGCCGGTACTGGGTTGGGTGGCGCTGGGTTATTTTCTCGTTTGTGTAGGCCTCTTAATCTTTGACTATCGCCTGGCAGAGCCGCTGGCCCGGCTGGATATCTCCCGGACGCACCAGCAGAAGCTGAACCTGGGCGTTGAAAACCCCATCACCCTCACCATGCACAACCGCGGGCGGCGCGCGGTGACTTTTTGGCTGCGCGATGAGCCGCCCGATGAATTTAAAATCGAAACGCGCATTCTCGATGGGCAGGCACAGCCGCGCCAGAACTGGCAGGGCCGCTATATGGTTGTCCCGCGCCAGCGGGGCAATTACCGCTTTGGCGATCTAACCCTGCGCTGGCTCGGCCCGCTGGGGCTGCTAGTGCGCCAGGCGCGCATCCCGGCAGGCGCCAGCGTCAAGGTCTACCCGAACCTGCTGGATGTGCAGCGGTATGACCTGCTTTTGCGCCGCAACCGGCTGCAGGAAATGGGGCTGCGCCACAGCCGGCAGCGCGGCGAAGGCACGGAGTATGAACGCCTGCGCGAATACCTGCCAGATGATGACTTCCGGCGCATCGACTGGAAAGCAACCGCCCGCCGCAACCGCCCGATCACCGTTGAATACGAGACCGAGCGCAGCCAGAATATCTTCCTCGCCATCGATACCGGGCGCATGATGCAAAGCCCGGTCGAGCACATCGCCAAACTGGATTACGTAATCAATTCGGCGCTGCTGCTGGCATACGTTGCCATCGGCAAAGGCGATAAAGTAGGCCTGCTGACCTTTGCTGACCAGGTAGGCGCTTTTCTATCCGCCGGGCAGGGCAAAGGCCAGTTTTATAAAGCGCTGGAGCTGCTCTACGCCGTTCGCCCGCAGCCCGTTGAACCCGATTACCGCACCGGGCTCAGCTACCTGGCGCTCAAACAGCGCAAGCGGGCGCTGGTGGTGCTGTTCACCGATTTCAGCGGCGGGCGCAGCATGACCGACCTGGTAAACCATGCCGCGGTGCTGCAGCGCACCCACCTGGTTCTGGTCGTGACCATCTCCGATCCGGATGTGATTGCCGCTGCTCAACAGCAGCCGCAGAACAGCGTGAACGCCTATCAGCGCGCCGTTGCCAGGCAGATCCTCGAAGACCGCCAGCTTGCCCTGGACCGCCTGCGCCAGCAGGGCGCGCTGGTATTAGACGCGCCCGCCAACCGCCTGTCAACGGATGTCATTAACCGCTACCTGGAACTGAAAGGGCAAACCCGCCTGTAATTACCCCGCGGGCGACCAGTGAATCCCGGTTTTCTTCCTCTTTACCACCCGCCCGCCCCGCAACAGGTACAGGTACAGCAGCACGCCGCTGCCCAACCCAACCAGCCACTTGACCGGCGCGGCGATATTCTCCGCCGGTGAAATAAAACCTTCGATGGTGCCGGCAATCATCAGCAGGGGCACGCAGCCGATCACCAGGCGCACCGCCCGGTTGGCGGCAATTTTCAGCGCATCCAGGCGCCGCAGCAGCCCGGGGTGAATCATCGCCCACCCAATCATCAGCCCTGCCCCACCAGCCATCATGATGACGCTCAATTCGATCACCCCGTGCCCGATCACAAAATTCCACAGGTCCCAGCCCAGGCCATAATGCGCGGTCAGCCCGGTCAGGCCGCCTAACATCAGCCCGTTCATCGCCATAATGTACACAGTGTACAGCCCGGCAGATACCCCGCCCGCAAAGGCCATGAACGCGACCTGGATGTTGTTCCGCATGATAAAGGAGGATGTGTAAGGGCGCTCTTCCACCGGGATATCGACCCACAGCTTACCCTCCTCGATCGTCTCCCGCAGTTTCTGCGTCTCCGTTGGCAGCAGCCAGCGCGATGCATCCGGCTGAATCCAGATGGCAGCCATAGCCAACAGCGCTGGAACCCAAAATAGAAGGGTTGCTGTTAATGTAAATGGCAGCATTTCGCGATATACTCGAGGGAAACCCGCAACGATAAACTCCTTGATGCGGTTGGTCACCAGAGGCTCAGAACGGTAGATCACGGCATGTCCCCGGGCAACCAGCTGGTTCAGGTAGGTCGCCACTGGGTGACGGGGGAAATCGCGCTGAGCCAGGGCCAGGTCCGAAGTAGCAACGCGGTACAGCCGGCCCAGGCTGCTGACTTCGGCGGGTGAAAGCCGGCTGACTTCACGCTCTGCACTTTCAATTAACGCAGAAAGGGCTTTCCAATCTGACTGGTGGGTTTGGTATAGTTGATTGGGGTCCATGGACTTATCAGTAAATCGTTGATGGATGAATTATAACCTGAACGCCTGAACAATATCACGCAGGAACTTACCGAATGAACCAATCCGAAGAAAATTTATTTGTTGATACCCCTGAAAACATCACCTTTGGCTACGAAATCGCCGGAATTGGTTCTCGATTTCTGGCCGCGCTGGTCGATACGACCATCATCCTCCTGCTGCAAATTCTGGTGAATATGGTTCTCATTATGGTGCTCGCCAAGGGTGCGGATTTAAAGGGAATGCTCTCTTCCGGGGATTTTCTGACTTCATCGGCCAGTTGGGTGATTGCATTGATGGGTCTCATTTCGTTCTTCTTCTTTTGGGGCTATTACATCTTCTTTGAAATGCTCTGGAACGGCCAGTCTCCGGGCAAATCGCTGGCCAAGCTGCGCGTCATTCGCGCCGATGGCACCCCCATCACCCTGACCGAATCGATCGTTCGCAACCTGGTTCGACTCATCGATTTTCTACCCATCTATTACGGTATCGGTGTGGTCAGCATGTTCATCAACAACCAGTCGCGCCGCCTGGGAGACCTGGCGGCGGGCACGCTGGTGATCCGCGAGAGCGCGGAAAAACTCACCCTCAAAAGCCTGGGCGTGGTAGATCTGCATCTGCCCGCATCATCAAACAATGCGGCCCCTACCCTGGATGCCGCCAGCCAGAAATATGCCCTGGAACGCCTCACGCAGCAGGATATCCAGATGATTGAATCCTTCCTGGCGCGGCGTGAAGGGCTGAACAACCGTAAAGCACTGGCCCGCCAGCTCGCGGACTCCGTCCTGTCTCGCATGGGGATCGCGGAGGCAGAACGGCAAACCAGCGGAGTGGAAGACACCCTGGTAGATATTTTACAGGCCTATCGCGCGAAGCAAAATAACGCAGGGCATTTGTAAACCCAGCCCTGGGCGGGTTCGCAGATAGAATTGGGGCAAGTATTTGATGTTCCTCGATTTCCTCTTCCAGATCTGGCGCAGGTTCAGCGGCCCCCTGCAGTGGCGCATGTTGTGGCTGATCAGCAGCAAGTTTATGGTCAGCGTAACTGGCGCAGTTTTCGATCAGAACGGGAACGTGCTTCTACAGCGCCACCGTCACTGGGTCCCGGATGTCTGGGGGCTGCCCGGCGGCATTGTGCAGAGCGGCGAGACGCTGGAGGATGCCCTGGCCCGCGAGGTTTTCGAAGAAACCGGGCTCACCATTACACACATTGAGCTGGTTCGCTGCGTCAGCGGCTACCGATTCCGCATGGAGGTCTACTTCCGGGCGCAGCTTGCAGAGAGCCCCCAACCACAGGTGATGCGCATTCAGAAACAGGAAGTGCTCGAGGCGCGCTTCTTTCCCCCAGATCAACTTCCAACCAACCTGCTGCCGCTTCAAAGGGCATTAATAGAAAGGAATGATTGCAATGAATAGTCGGAGCACCGCCGCCAATCCAGCCCTGGTCTTTGATTGGGGCGACACGTTGATGAAAGTTTTCCCTGAATACAGCGGCCCAATGGCCGAATGGCCGCAGGTCGCGGAAGTGGACGGGGTGGTTGAGGCGCTCGAGGCGCTTCTTGGTCGCTTTACCATGGTTGTCGCCACCAACGCCGGGGATTCGACCACCGAACTGGTGTGGAGGGCGCTCCGGCGGGTAGGCCTGGCAGAATACTTCAAAGCGGTTTTTACCTCCAAAGAACTGGGCAGCCGCAAGCCAGAGCTGCCTTTCTTCCGCCACCTGGAAAGCGTACTGGCCCGCGCCCCATACAACCTGGTGATGGTCGGCGACGGTTACCACGCGGATATATTAGGCGCTAAAGCCGCCGGATGGAAGGCCATCTGGTACAACCCCAACCACGACGCCGCCCCCGGCCTGATGCCCCTGCACGATGCGGAGATCGCCAGCCTGCGCGATCTGCCTGGAGCTGTACACCACCTGCACCTGCCAGACGTGCCTACCAGCCTGGCCTGGCTGGTGGAACGCGGCGCTCCGCACAATATCCTGGCGCACGTTCAACTGGTGGCAGCCGCTGCTTACCAGTTAGCCTGCTGGTTGAGAGCAGCCGGCGAGCCTGTGGATCCCATCCTCACTCACCGCGGCGCGCTGCTGCATGACCTGGCAAAAGTCGATTCCATACAGCCCACTTATGATCCGCAGCGCCAGGGCGACCACGCCGCGATGGCCTACCAACTGCTCCTGGAACGTGACCAGCCCGATCTGGCCGAAATTGCTAACCGCCACATGCCCTATCAAGATCCAGCCGACCCGCGCCGCCCGCGCGCCTGGGAAGAGAAATTGGTGCATTATGCCGACAAGCTGGTCGAAGGCGGAAGTATTGTTTTCATCGAGGAGCGCCTGCGGGCATTGAAGCTGCGCTACCCAGCCGCGGAACAGGACCTGAACCAGAGCTGGCCGCTGTTGGAGGCGCTGCAGCAAGAAATCTGCGACCGGCTTGACCTGACCCCCAGCGATCTAATCCAGCAGCTTCGCAAAGCAGCCGGGGTGTAATCTACTCTCCAGGCAGGTTGAAGTAGTTATAAACAACCTGAGATATTTCTGCCACCATGCGGTTGGCCTGGTCAAACAGCATCTGCACCGGGTGGTACATGAAGACGGTAATTACATAATTTCCGCCCGGCGTGTAGACCAGCCCTGCATCGGAGATGGTGTGCATGAGGCCATCATTCTCGATGATCCAGCCGTGCTTGTGCGCAATCCGCGTGCCCTCTGGCAGCCCGGCCTGCAGCAGAACAGCAATGCGGTTCATCACTAGGTAAGAGATCATCTGGCGGCATTCGCTCTGCGTGATTTCTCCCGGAAAAGCCGCGGCAAACGTGCCCCCACCCGTCTCTGAGCAGTAATAAATATCCTCCAGCAGCATCCCCATTTCGGTGGGCGTCGTCTGGTTGTATGGGTCTGGGCCCGCCAGAACATCGTTCCGCTGGTTTGCGGGCGTATTGATCCGCTGCAGCAGCGGGGCGCCGGGATAGAAAAATCCGGCCAGGAAGCTGTTCTGCAGACCCAGCGCCTGGAGGTCTCTGGTCACTTCCAGGGGAGCCAGCGCTCCATCCATCGCCCTCTCCATCAACTGATCGGCTTCATCGTTCCCTGACTGCTCAATCATCCTGGTCAATAAATCCTGGACTTCGGGCGAAACCGGTTCGGATGTGCGCCGCATGGTCGAAACCATAATCGGAATCTTCATCGTGCTGGCAGCCGTGAAAGCAATATCCGCGCTGGCCGGCTGGCCGCCGTTATATGCAAAATGGATTTCCTGCCCGGTTTGTAGATTATTAAGATAGACCTCGATGATCCCATCGTACTCCGAGGTTTCCACCATCCGTTCAATTAGGATTTGCAGATTCTGGAACGAAGGCCGGGATGGGTTAATCTTGTTAAAAGACAGGTTGACTGTGCGAGAGGTTGGTGAGCGCAGTGCTGTGTCGATGAGCGTCACTGCCCGGTCAATATCCAGCACGGTCCCTGTTTTTCCAGATTGAAAGCCGGTGTTGCCCGGCAGTAATATGGCCTCGGATGCTTCCTGATCATACCGCGCCGCGATTTCATCCCGTAAATAGGCGCGCAGGCGCTCTTCTGAGTAAGATGCCCGCAGCGGAATCTCCTGCGGCGTGGGAAAACGGTTCCATAAATAATCCCAGAAACCTTCCCAGAATGGCTGCTGGAGGCGGCCCTGGTCAGCCGCCTGCATCATCGCCGGAATGTCCATCTCAAAACCGATCACCGACGGGCGAATCTGGATAGCGGCATCCCGGTAGCGCACCTCGACTGGGATAGCAGTATAGATCTGCATCAGCCGCTCTGCTGCTGCGGCTTGGGTGGATCCGCCTACCGGAACCCCAGCAATGACCATACCGGGCGGAAAGCTGTTCCGGATCCGGCTGTATGACACCAGTTGAAGAACCGTTAAGCCCACCGCCATAGCGATCATCAAAAATGATACCCAGCGAAGGTTAACGAATAAGCCTCGATTTCTCACATGCTGCTCCGCCTGAATTGTACCATGGTCAATCGTTCTTATTTTCCGCCAGCGGCGAAGGACCTTGCAAGAATAGCCCGATTCTAGTATAGTCACCCTGATTAATTGTTCAGATTCCTCACGCTTGTGAACCATCCCTGTGAGAGGCGATAAACCAATACGTATGGCATATTCAAGCACATCACCAGCCTGGCTAGAACGTCCTGTCTTCAAAGATACCGCGAAAATCCTCACAATCGAAAACCTCCTCATTGCTGCCATCCTGATTCTGGCGGTCCTCAGCCGCTTCACCGCGCTTGGCGACCGGGTAATGAGCCATGATGAAGTGAACCACGTGGTTCCGTCTTATGATCTTTACCAGGGTCGCGTTTACCGCCACGATCCGGTGACGCATGGTCCGTTCCAGTTCCACGTTGTAGCGCTGAGTTATTTCCTGTTCGGCGATAACGATTTCACTTCCCGCGTCCCGGCAGCTACCTTCAGTGTCGCCGCGGTTGCTTTCCTGATCTTTGGCTACCGCCGCTACCTGGGGCGTGCGGGCGCGCTGATCGCTGGGGTGTTGTATCTAATTTCGCCATACATCCTGTTTTACGGTCGTTATACGCGCAACGAAGCGTTCATCGAACTGATCGGCGTGGTCTTCTTATACGGCATCCTGCGCTACATGGAAAAAGGCGACCGGGCCGGCATGTTCCTGGTTACCCTGTCCACCATCCTGCATTTCACCGTGAAGGAAACGGCTTTCATCTACACAGCGCAGGCGCTGATCTTCTTATTTGTCATCTTCCTGGTCGAGGTGCGCCGGGCCGAGCGCAGTAACCCGGAGTTGTACGATCGTTTCCTGATCTTAATGTCCATCGCCATGCTGCTGGTATTTGTGGCCCTGGGCGCTGGAATGCTGATTAAACCAGAAGCCGCGGCGGCAACGGCTACTCCAACAACAGCCGCCGGTCCGCAGGTCCCCGACGATGGCGGTACGCCCTTCGACAATGCACATATCCGCATGTACATTCAACTGGCATCGGTTGCCGGCGCGGCGGTTGCCGGGATACTTGGTATGTTCATGCTGGCCAAAGACCTGGGCTGGAAGCGCATCCGCCAGTTGCGCTCGTTCAGCCTCATCCTCCTGCTTGGCACCCTCATCCTGCCGATGCTGGCGCCGCTGCCCGTCAGCATGCTGGGCTGGAATCCGCTGGAATATACGACCAGCATTGGTAGGCTGCGCGACTTTCTATTCATTTTCTTATTCTTTGCTGTCAGTGTAGCCATCGGGATCTGGTGGAATCCCATGCTCTGGCTGCAAAACGCCTTCCTTTTCTACGCCATTTTCACCGTCTTTTACACCACCTTCTTCACCAACGTAGATGGTTTCCTCACCGGCCTGGTTGGCTCGCTGGGATACTGGACGGAACAGCAGGGCGTGGAACGAGGCAGCCAGCCGCTTTACTATTATGCCCTCATTCAAATGCCCATATATGAATACCTTGGAGTGCTGGGCGCGGCCCTGGCCACCTATTTTGGTATCCGCCACGCGCGCTTTGCCACGCTGCCCGGGCACGCCCCGGCGCTCGCACCGAAATTTGTCGACCCCGAAGACGTCATCGAGATCCCGTCCACCGGTTTACCCGAAGATACCCATTCTCCGGAGAATGTTCCGGAACTGGATGACTTTGAAGTTCTGCCTGAAGATCAACCAACCCCCACGGGTTACGCCATGAATGATTTACCCCCGGTAGAGGGGATCATCCTTGCCGAAGAAAACAACCTCACTACGGGGCAAGCTGACGATCTCGCCGCCGAGGCCGCTACCGCGGAATTCTACCGCCTGCCGCGCCCGCTCCCGGTGCTGGCACTATTCCTTTATTGGGGCATCACTAGTCTGGCAGCCTTTTCGTTCGCTGGAGAGCGCATGCCCTGGTTGACGGTGCACATCACCATGGGCTTCCTCCTGGCGGCTGCCTGGGGATTAGGTTACCTGCTCGACACCACTGACTGGAAGCAGGTTACCCGCACCAACGGCCTGCTGGCCTTGCTGCTCCTGCCGGTGCTCTACACCAGCTTCTCCAGCGTGCTGGGCTCGCTGCTGGGCGCCAATATGCCTTTCCAGGGCAATACCCTCGAACAGCTTCAGGCTACCAATAAGTTCATCATCTCCCTGATTGCAGCCGGCGCCAGCCTGTACGGCATTGTTCGCCTGCTGCGTGGATGGCAAACCTCCCAGATTCTGCGCCTGGCGACGATCGTCTTTTTTGCCCTGGCATCTGTTTTAACAGCCCGGGCCGCCTACATGGCCTCTTTCATCAACTACGACCTGGCCACGGAATACCTGGTGTACGCCCACGCCGCCCCTGACCCCAAACAGGTACTGGCGCAAGTGGAGGAAATTTCCCGCCGGACGGTTGGCGGAAAGAATATCCAGGTAGCCTATTCCAGCGATGCGCTTTACCCTTACTGGTGGTACCTGCGTGATTATCCCAATAAGCGCTGGTACCAGACCACTCCCACCCGTGACCTGCGGGAGTTTCCAGTGGTCATTGCTGGCGAAGATGTGTTTGACAAAATCGACCAGCTGCTCGGTCAGAATTTCTACCGCTACGACTATATGCGCCTGTGGTGGCCCAACCAGGAATATTACTATCTGACCCATGAGCGGGTCTGGGGAGCCATTGCTGACCCTAAGATGCGCCAGGCCATCTTCAACATCTGGTTGAACCGCGATTACACCGAGTTTGCCGCGTTGATGCCAGGCGAGAACCAGGCCAAGGCGCTTACGTTGGAAGAGTGGAGCCCGGGAGCGCGCATGCGCCTGTATATTCGCAAAGATATTGTGGCAAAGATCTGGAATTACGGCGCCAGCCCCGTGGTAACCAGCCCGGAAATCACCGATCCTTATGCTGGAAAGATAGTCAAGCTTTCCCCAATCCAGGTTGCTGGCGATACGGGCTCACAGCCCGGGCAGTTCCAGGCGCCGCGCGGCCTGAAGGTTGCGCCAGACGGCTCGCTGTACGTGGCCGACTCGCGCAACCACCGCATCCAGCACATCGCTCCGGATGGCAGCGCCATCAACGTTTGGGGCTCCTTTGCCGACGCCACCGCGCCAAATGCAAACGCGCCAGGCGGCACCTTCAATGAGCCCTGGGATGTGGCCATTGGCAGCGACGGCTCTATCTATGTTTCCGATACCTGGAATCACCGCGTTCAAAAGTTCACCGCGGATGGTCAGTTCGTCAAAATGTGGGGATACTTTGGCCAGGCGGAAGCGCCAGAAGCCTTCTGGGGGCCCCGCGGTCTGGCAGTCGACAAGGCTGGGCGCGTCTATGTGATGGATACCGGCAACAAACGCGTGGTGATCTTCGACCCGGATGGCAACTTTATCGCCCAGTTCGGCACGCCGGGGTTCGATAAAGGCCAGTTCGATGAGCCGGTAGGCATCGCCGTCGCCGAGGATGGCAGCGTCTACATCACCGATACCTGGAACCAGCGCATCCAGGTGATGGTTCCTGACAGCACTGGCACGGCCTTTACCGCCCAGCGCATGTGGGACGTTTCCGCCTGGGAAGGCCAATCCCTCGACAACAAGCCGTTTATTGCCGTATCACCCGCCAGCGGGAACATCTTCATCACCGACCCGGAGAACCCGCGCGTATTGGAATTCGATCCGCAGGGTACATTCATCCGTGGGTGGGGCGAGTACAGCGCCAGCTCAGAAGGGTTTGGCCTGGCTTCCGGGGTTGCCGTGGCGCCAGACGGGAGCGTCTGGATCAGCGACGGCACAAACAACTTCCTGTTGAAGTTCGAGAACCCGGACAAATAGCCTTAACAAAAAAATCCGCGCGGCGAGCGCGGATTTTTTATGCCTCTATTCCATCACAATGCCGGGCACCTCGCGGAAAATATCCGCCGGACCAACACTCAAGCCAATCAGGGTTTCACCAGTATGCGCCCCCAGGATCGGCGCCACATTCATCGTGGGCGTCCAATGGCAGTCAAACCGGCTGGCCATCAGTTCGCGGAGCGTTTCAAGCGCGTCTGGGTTCTTGCCGTGCAAAAGCTGCACCCGCAGCGGCGTGCCTTCCGGGTACAGCCCGGCAATTACCGTGGTGAGACGCTGCAAGGCTTTCTTCATCAGCCGTTCCTGGCCCAGGGTGATGTACTTGCCGCTCACTTTATCCACTCCAATCACCGGGCGGATATGCAGCATCGAGGCCAGCAGGCCTTTCAGGTGGCTGATCCTTCCGCCGTGGATCAGGTACTTCAGCGTATCCAGCGTATATATCCCTTCGCACTTCTGGCGGATAACTTCCAGTAGTTTAAAGATTTGATCCAGCGACCAGCCGGCCTTCAGCGCCCGCGCGGCGGCTTCCACCTGCCAGCCCTCTGGGCAAGAAAGCGTTTTCGTATCCCAAAAGGTCACCCTGGCTTCCGGAACCATCTCTGCCCCTGCGCGTGCCGAATCCAGAGTCCCGCTTAAACCGGAGGAAATATGGATCGAGAGAATATCTGGGTCCGTTTTGGCAAGTGTGCGGTAAATCTGCGCAAAATCACCTGCTGCTGCTTGCGATGTAGTGGGAAAGCTATCCGTCTGCTGGACCATGTCGTAAAATGCTTCCGGGCTCAGTTCATCCCCACTCGAATACGTTTTTCCATCCAGCGTTAATCGCATTGGCGCAAAATGAATATCCAGGCCTGCAAGCTGAGATGGCGATACGTCGCAACCCCGGTCCGTCACAATCTGCATATAACACTCCTAATAATAAAAGCTCCTGCAGAGCAGGGAAAAACTCAATTTATTATCAGGCAATAGACTATGCTTTGGATGTGAGCCAGGTCATATTCTGGTGATAGGCAGGTCATATTCTTAAACGCTTCACAATCCATGCTGTCCTTGACCGCCCAAAGCATGGTGTATTTTTATCACCCGAAGGGTTGTGTTTAGTCCGCTGTGCTTGCTCAGCGCCCGCCGCGCCGGCCAAACTGGCGTTCCAGCAAATCGACCGAAAGGTGGATCATCGTAGGGCGGCCATGCGGGCAGGTACGGGGCGAGCGGCACGCTTCCAGTTCGTTCAGCAATGCCCGCTGCTCTTCAACCGACAGCGCCTGCCCTGCTTTAACTGCCGACCGCTTGCACACCCGCGCGATGATCTTCGCTTCGATTTCAGCCTGAAGCGGCGTTTCATCTTCTTCGAAATCTTCCACCACCACGCGCACCGCTGCCTGTGGATCCGAACCGCCCAGCAGCGCCGGGATGGCCCGCACCCGGAACGTGTTCGGTCCAAACGGTTCAATAGCAAAGCCCAGTTCGCCCAGCACATCCATCTGCGCCTGGAGCAGGTTCGCGCTGGCGGGCGGCAAATGGATGGTCACGGGCTCGAGCAGGGCCTGGGAGGGCACCTGCTTGCCGCGCTGGCGCATAAACCGCTCGAACAACACCCGCTCGTGCGCGGCGTGCTGGTCGATCAGGTACAGCCCATCCGGGCCTTCCGCGATCAGGTAAGTCAGCCCCACCTGTCCAATCAACCGCAGCAGCGGCAGCCCGCTGGTCTGGAAGGCACCCTGGCTGGCAGCCGTAGGGTTGGCATCTGGCTCCACGGCGCTCTGGTCTGGGACCGGCTGAGTTCCTCCGGCGCCAGGCTGCCCGGGTTCCGGCTGCGAATCATCCGCGATTTCGTCCGGCCATTCCTCCGGCGAAATCGGCATGCCCCACCCGGGCGGGCGGCTGCCCTCCAGTTCGCGCGGCATCTCCCAGGCCGGGTCCATACCCCGCGTGGGCAGCGTACTCTGCCAGGCTGCGGGCGAAACCGGCGGGATCGGCGAATAGGCCAGCAGCGCCCGGCGCGCAGCCCGCTGCACCCCGCTGAAGATCTGGTCGGGGTTGCGGAAGCGTACTTCCGCTTTGGCCGGGTGCACGTTTACATCCACATCTTCCGGGTCCAGCTCAACAAACAGCGCCGCCATCGGGTACCGCCCAACCATCAAGAGCGTATGGTAAGCCTGCAGCAGCGCCGTAGACAGCGAAATATCCTGCACCCAGCGACCATTGATAAAGAAGGTGATCTCTTTGCGGTTCGAGCGGGTCAGCGCCACCGGGCTGATAAAACCGGTCACCCGCAGGCGTTCGTCCTCAAAGGATACTTCCAGCATTTGTTTGGCGATGGTGACGCCGTACAACCCGGCCAGCACTTCACGCCGGTCTCCGCGCCCGGTGGTCTGCAAGACCGGGCGCCCATCCTGGAATAAATGAAAGCGCACATTCGCATACGCCAGCGCGTAGCGTGTCACCAGGGCGTCGATTTGTTGGCGTTCGGTCAGGTCGCGCTTTAAAAACTTCAACCGGGCCGGGACGTTATAAAACAATTCTTCAACCCGCACCACGGTACCAACCGGCGCACCCACCGCCTCAACGGGCACTGGCCGGCCCCCTTCAACCCGCAGTTGGGCGCCAACCTCCGCATCCTTCGCGCGGGATACCAATGTAAACCGTGATACAGAGGCAATTGAGGCCAGCGCCTCTCCGCGGAACCCCAGCGTCTGGATACGGAAAAGATCGTCAGCGCTGTGCAGCTTGCTGGTGGCATGCCGCGCCACTGCCAGTTCCATCTCCGCCATTGGTATCCCAACACCATCATCCGATACCTCGATCAACCGCCGTCCAGCGTCGGCAATCTGGATCGTGATCTGGCTGGCTTTTGCGTCCAGGGCGTTCTCAGCCAGTTCCTTTACCACCGATGCCGGGCGTTCTACCACCTCACCCGCAGCGATTTGAGAAGCGACTTCATCGTTCAGAATTTGGATCGGCATGCTACCTCTTCGAATGATTGATTATACATAATCGCCCGGTGAATTTCCACACCTGTGGCTGCGCCCGTTTCAGGTATACTAAGGGCCATGCAGTACACCACGTTGCTGATCGACCTGGACGAAACCGTCTATCCCCCTTCCTGCGGCATATGGGAAGCCATTTCGGATCGCATGGAGCAGTACATGTACGAGCGTCTGCATATCGCCAGGGATGAAATCCCCGCGATGCGCAAGACGCTGTATCAAACCTACGGCACCACGCTGCGCGGCTTGCAAATGACACGGCAAGTCAACGAACAAGAATACATTGATTTCGTGCATGATGTACCCGTAGACCAGTTAATTTCACCTGACCCTACCCTGCGTGAGGTGCTTCTTCGCTACCCGCAGCGCAAGGTAATCTTCACCAATGCCGACCGCAAACACGCGGGCCGGGTGATCGGGCGGCTTGGACTGGAAGATTGTTTTGACGGGATTATCGATATCTACGATATCGCCCCCTACTGCAAACCGATGCCTGAGGCTTTCCAGATTGCCCTGCGCCTGTGCGGTGAAACCCGCCCTGAGCGGTGCATCTTCATTGATGACAGCCCGCGCAACCTGGCGGGCGCGCGCGACCAGGGCTTTTTTACGGTACAGGTAGGCCAGCCGAAACCTGGTTTCCACCATCCTCCGTCCGGCGGCTGGCAAATTGCCCGGCTGGTCGACCTGCCAGAAGTACTCACCCCCGGGCAGTAACAGGATCGAAAATGGAGAGAATCCCTTTCTGGGCATGGGTTGGGATTGCCATCATCGTCATCATCACTATCATTATCAACGTGAGCCTGGTTGCGATGCTGCGCGCCAAAACGCCGCCGCGCATGTCCATGCGCCAGTCGCGCAGCGGCGGCATCATCGGAACCGCGCAGGACCTGGCCAAGATTGGGGAGGTAATGCGCGACCCCTTCGCCGGAGAACGCCGCCAGTTGAATGAGCTTTCCAGGCTGGTGGAAGGATTGGAAAAACCCGAAGATACACCTTCAAGCAGCCCCAACCGGCGAAATGAGTCCCGGTAACGCAGGAAATCCACCACGTATATGGTTTTGTATAAAGTATTTGTTCTTTTTCATCCAACTTTAACCAATTTATGATAACCTTGGATTGCGGTAAGCAATAAAGGTATTCGTAAGAATCAGGAGATAAATTATGTCGAAAGCCTCTCGCTTTCTGCTCGTAGGTTGTGTATCAATTCTTTTACTGCTGGGTGCTTTTTCCGGCGGTTTAATTGTTGGCTGGTTACTGCCCGGAAATAACCCGGTGTCAAACGTCCTTCCTGCTCCCGAACAGGCTCCGGCAGCCGGGCAAACGTCACCCGGCGCTTCGTCTTCCATCCCAGATACATTGTTTGCTCCATTCTGGGAGGCCTGGGATATCGTTCACGAACAATATGTCGACCAGCCCGTTGATGATACAGCCCTGATGCGCGGCGCGATCCGCGGCATGATGGAAGCGCTGGGAGATCAGCACAGCTCGTATATGGACCCGGATGAGTTTCAACAGGCCAATATGCCTATGGATGGCGAGTACGAAGGCATTGGCGCGTATGTGGATACCACCGGAGAATACCTGACCATCACCAGCCCCATGCCCGGGTCGCCGGCAGAAGAGGCCGGGTTAAAGTCAGGTGACACGATCATCAAGGTGGACGGTGAGGACATGACCGGCGTGGATGGTAACCTGGTGCTGCGCCGCATCCTCGGCCCTGCCGGGACAAAGGTTATCCTTACTGTCGTACGGGAGGGTGTTGATCAGCCCTTCGATGTCACTATCACCCGCGCAAAAATCACCCTGAAGAGCGTCGAGTACAAGATGCTCGAGGACAACATCGCCTACATTCAAATGACATCCTTTGGCGAGGACACCACCGGCGATCTCAAAGCCGCGTTGAAAGACCTGATGGCGAAGAAACCCAAAGGCCTCATCCTCGACCTGCGCAACAACGGCGGCGGGTACTTAAAAACGGCCATTGAAGTGGTATCGCAGTTCGTTCCGAAAGGCGTTGTGATGTATGAAGAATATGGTGATGGAACGAAAGATACCTACAACGCCATGTCTGGCGGGATGGCTACGGAGATCCCGCTGGTAGTGCTGGTGAATGAAGGCACCGCCTCCGCATCTGAAATCACCGCCGGGGCTATCCAGGATTACGAGCGCGGTACGCTGGTGGGCGTCACCACTTACGGGAAAGGTTCCGTGCAAAACTGGATCGAGTTGAAGAACAAACAAGGCGCCGTGCGCGTGACCATCGCGCGCTGGCTGACGCCTAAAGAACGCCAGATCCACCAAGTGGGTCTATCGCCTGATGTAGAGGTCAAACTGTCGGATGAGGACATCGAAGCCAAGCGGGACCCGCAGCTCGATAAAGCGATCGAGATACTCCATCAGGAAAAGTAAAACGGAATGAAACGGCAGGCCTCCAACCTGCCGTTTTTTTCCGCTATAATGGACAAATGCGGAAATTGATCATCGCACTGGTGCTGCTGCTGGGCGTCTTATTTATCCTCGCCCGGGTAGCGGAACTGAGTGAAATCCTGAATGCATTTCAGCGTGGAAAACCAATTTACCTGGGGTTAGCCTTCCTGGTGCAGTGCGCCTGGATTTACAACCTGAGCGCTTTCTACCAGTCCATCTACCGGGTGCTGGGCATGAAAGAAGAACGTCTCTACATGCTGAAGCTCGTAACGGCTGCCAATTTTATGACGGTAGCAGCCCCTTCAGCCGGGCTGAGTGCGATGGCCGTTTACATCGCGGAAGCCAAGCGCAGCGGGCGCTCCACCGCGAAAGTGACGGTTGCTGCCGTGCTGTACATCTGGTTCGAATATATCGGCACACTGGTGATCACTACTGCCGGGTTAGCCGAACTTGCCCGGCGCAACACCCTGCATTGGGCGGAAATTACCGCATCGCTCATCCTGCTGGCTGGCGCCCTGGCAATTGGCGTACTGCTGTACCTGGGCATGCAGTCCACCCAGGCGCTCGGTAAGATCCTTGCCTGGTTGATGCGGGCAGTCAATGCCATGCTGCGCCCATTCATCCACCGCGACTACCTGCACGTAGCCAGGGCTTACTCTTTCTCCGCGGAAATTTCCGAAGGCATCGCCGCCCTGCGCGGCAACCCGCGCTGGGCAGCATGGCCCCTGCTCTTCACCCTGTTAGGCAAAGCCCTGCTGCTCATCGTATTGTTTTTGTCATTCCAGGCTTTCACGGTTCCAACGGACCCCGCAACACTGGTCGCAGGGCTGGGGATTGCCGATCTATTCCTCTTCGTCTCGCCTACCCCGGCTGGGGTTGGCATCGTTGAAGGCGTCCTGGCGGTCGCACTGGGATCGTTGGGCGTGCCCCTGGGCCAGGCGACGGTGGTCACCCTCATCTACCGCGGCTTTAGTTTCTGGATGCCATTCTTAGTCGGCATGGTTACCATCCGCCTGCTCCAAAAACAGCCGCCGCCAGTGCACTTAGCCTCCACGAGTGAGGTATATTCCATTGAGGCGGACGACGCGGAACCAGCCAGCGTGATTTCCGCCCGCTGGGGGGATAAAAAGTAATGCCACTTGAAGAGAGCAGCGCATTCTGGGATTTATATTGGGAAGTCCGTTTGCAGGAGCTGCAAAACCTGGGGAAAAAACAGGCCATCCTGGCCATTTCCGCCCTCATCCGGCGGGTGTCTGCCCAGCTCGCGCGCCCCTTACGGCTGCTTGAATTGGGCTGTGGAGAAGGCCAGATCATCGGCGCGCTGGTTGAAGGGCACGCGCAGGTTTGCGAAAGCCGGGCGTGCGTTGGCATCGATTATCTGCCGTCTTCGCTGCAGACCGCGCGGCGCGCCTTCCCATTTATGACCTTCGTGGAAGGCGATTTTACCGATGCCCGCCTGCTGGAAGGGTTGGGGCAGTTTGACCTCGTTCTGTTAGTGAACGCCCTGCACGAGGTGTTCTCCGCCGGGTACTCCGAAGCCCTGGGCGAAGTGGACAGACCTGCCGCAAAGGAGCGCGTACAGCAAACCTTCTCACTCGCCGCCAGCCGGGTGCTGCCGGGCGGCTGCCTGGTGCTGTTCGACGGCCTGGAGCCCACCGGGGATACCACCCAAAAAGTGCGCCTGCGCTTTTTGACGGATCAGGCCCGCGAGCACTTCGTCACCTTTGCCCAGGAATACCGCCCTTTCCGAATTCTTTACCGCACCCTGGGCAGCCCCCGCACTGTGGAATTGTCGCTGCGCGATTTCACCCGCTACATCACCAAGTCCATCTTCCTGGGCAAGCGCCTCTGGCTAACCGAACGGTACGAAAGCTACCAATACTATACCATGCAGGAATTTCAGGCCGCCTTTGCCCGGGAAGGGCTGGAAATTCTCGATCTGCGCACACTGACCGTAGACGATGAAAAATGGCGCCGCACTGTAAAAATCCTGACGCCCGGCATGGACTTCCCTGAAGAACATATCATGATCGTGGGGAAAAAGACCAATACCGTATGATCGAAATAGCACCGGACATCTGGGTAAATGAGAGTGATATATCGCTCGATTTCATCCGTTCTTCTGGCCCTGGAGGGCAGAACGTAAACAAGGTTGCGTCTGGTGTTCAACTTCGTTATAACATGGATGCTTCCACCACATTACCGGATGAAGTAAAACAGCGCCTGCACATCCTTGCCCGAAATCGCATTACCGAAGAGGGCATCCTGATTATCGAAGCGAAACAGTACCGCACCCAGGAACAAAACCGCGCCGATGCCCTGCTGCGCCTGTCCGATCTGCTCCGCCAGGCGTCCCACCAGCCGAAACCGCGCAAAAAGACACGGCCCAGCGTTGCCGCCAAAGCGCGCCGCCTGGACGAAAAGCGGCGTCGCGGAGAAATCAAGCGCCTGCGCGGGCCGCATGCGAGCGAGCGCGAATAGTACAGTCGGGCGTAAATAACTATGTTGTTATTCGCCGGTTCCGCCCAACTGTTTTCGCCAGGCCTCCTGGCGCAAGTACCCGGCGCTGCGCGCTAACCATAGAGGTATTTATGCCGCCGGGTACTAGCTTACAAAAAGGTAAGGCCGCCGTTCAAAGGGAGGGTTTTCCTCGATGATATAATGTCATTAAATTCGAGAAATTAACCCATGAAACCAGAGGTCCCTTAAAAGTGGCAACATTATCTGTACCGAACCAGGCCAGTGCGCAACCCGATAAAAAACGGCGCAGCCCCACCTGGCTGGTTCTCAATTATGCCCGCAGCTACGTTGGCCCGCTCACCGCGACTGTCGCCGCCATGCTGCTGCTCACCGGGGTCAAACTCGTTCTTCCCTGGATCGTCAAAACACTAATCGAATCGGTAACGGCCCGGCCTATTTCTGAATCCACCTGGCAGCTAATTACCACCCTGGCGCTGATCGGCCTGGCCGTTTACATCGTCCGCGGCGGCGCGTCGTTTGTGCGCAGCTACATGGCACATGTGGCTGGCTGGGGCGTCGTCGCCGACCTGCGCAAGCACGTTTACGAACACCTCCAGCGCTTGAGCCTGCGCTTCTTTGAAGACAAACAAACCGGCCAGATGATGTCGCGGGTAATTAACGATACCGACATGTTCGAAAGCCTGATCGCCCACGCCATCCCGGATGTGCTGGTCAACATTATCACCTTTGTCGCCATCAGCATCATGCTTTTTGTCATGAACTGGCGCCTGGCCCTGCTCACCCTGATCCCCATTCCGCTGGTCATCTTGTCGCTGCGCGTGTATGCGCGCTACGTGCGGCCAGCCTTTCGCAACCGCCAGAAAGAATTGGGCGAATTTAACGCCGTGCTCAACGATGCCATCTCGGGCATCCGCGAGATCAAAGCCTTCACCCGTGAAGATGTAGAAGCCGAGCGGGTGGGCCAGAGCATCCACCGCTACCGCCTCTCCATGCTAGCCGCCCTACGCCTGATGGCCATCTACCAGCCCTTCATCGAATTCACCTCATCGCTGGGCTACCTGGTGGTGATCTTCTTCGGCGGGCGGCTGGCCTACCAGGGCGTGCTCTCAGTAGCCGAACTGGTGGCCTTCTTCCTCTATCTCGAAATGTTCTACGAGCCCGTCCGCAACCTGGGCAATGCCTGGGAATCGGTCCAGCAGTCGCTGGCTGGCGCCGACCGGGTGGCCGATCTGCTGGACGAAGAGCCCGAGTTGCGCAACCGTCCTGGCGCTGTGGACCTCAAAGAGCGCGCCAATGGCGAGATTGAATTCCACGATGTCAGCTTCCAGTACAGCCAGGGCGATCCAGTTCTCGAGCACGTCTCGCTGAAAATCCCCGCCCACCAGGTTGTTGCCCTGGTTGGGCCTACCGGGGTTGGTAAGACCACCACCGTCAGCCTCATCCCGCGCTTTTACGATGTTTGCAGCGGCTCCATCACCCTCGACGGTCGCGACCTGCGCGATATTACCCTGGACACGCTGCGCCAGCAAATCAGCATCGTCCTACAGGATGTATTCCTGTTCCATGGCAGCGTGCGCGATAACATCATGTTTGGCCGTCCCAATGCCACCGAAGCGCAGATGATTGAAGCATCCAAAATCGCCAACGCTCACGATTTTATTATGTCACTGCCTGATGGCTACGATACGCTGGTCGGCGAACGCGGGGTCAAGCTCTCTGGAGGCCAGAAACAGCGCCTTTCCATCGCCCGCGCGGTGTTGAAAGATTCCCCTATCCTGATCCTGGATGAAGCCACTTCCTCCGTAGATACTGAAACCGAAATGCTCATCCAGCAGGCCCTGGAGCGCCTGATGGTTGGGCGCACCACCATCATCATTGCCCACCGGCTGTCAACCATCCGCAGCGCGCACAAAATCGTGGTTCTGGAGGGCCGGCGCATTGCCGAGGTTGGCACCCATGAAGAGCTGGTGTCGAAAAACGGACTTTACCACCGGCTGTACACGGTGCAGCAAAAAATGAACCCACAGCCGGACCCAGGTCTTTACTAACCTACTGCTCTTGATTTCTGTTGTACAATATAGTGAGAGTCCATCCATCGAGAAGGGAAATCACGCTATGGCAGACAAAGTATTGATCGTAGATGACGACGTTCAAACCCTGCGGCTGGTTGGCCTGATGTTGGAACGCCAGGGTTATAAGATTCTGGCTGCCAATAACGGCGCGCAGGCGCTGCAAATGGCCCACTCTGAGCACCCAGATGTCATCCTCCTGGATGTGATGATGCCTGATCTCGATGGCTACGAAGTCACCCGCCGCTTGCGCCGGGATTCCGAAACAGCCAATATTCCCATTCTGATGTTTACCGCCAAGACCCAGGTGGATGATAAGATCTCCGGGTATGAAGCTGGCGTAGATGATTACCTGACCAAGCCCATCCACCCTGCCGAGCTGACGGCCCACATGCGCGCGCTGCTCCAGCGCAGCAAAACCCGCACGGCCACCTCTCGAGAACGGGGGTATGTGATTGGCGTTCTGGCCGCCAAGGGCGGTGAAGGCGTCTCAACGTTAGCATTGAACCTGGCAATCGCTTTTCACCAAAAAACAAAAGCGGAAGTCATCGCCGCCGAAGTGCGCCCTGGTCAGGGTACCTGGGGTATTGAATTGGGAAATAACCTTACCGACGGCCTGTCGCATTTAATGCAGATGCGCGCTCAAGATATCACCGCGGCTGCCATCGAAAACGAACTTGCACGCATGCCTTCGGGCATCCGGCTGCTCATGGCTTCCCCCAAGGCAAAAGACTCTGAACTGATGGGCGCCACCGACCAGCTCGAATCGGTAGTGGAAAACCTGCCGCTGCTGGCAAAACTGGTTCTGCTGGATATCGGCACGAACTATATCCCCGGTTATGATATGCTGTTGAACCAGTGCAACGAAGTGATCGTTGTCACCGCTCCGTTCCCGGCCAACGTTCAGCGCACGCGTTTCCTGATCGATGATTTAGGCAGCAAAGGCTTTGGACGGTCCAAGCTCATGTCGGTCGTCAGCATCAATCGCATTCGCGCCGATGTTCAACTCTCCCTGGCGCAAATGCAAGAGACCCTCGGCGTTCCGGTAGCTCAAGTCATCCCGCCCGCGCCTGAAATTGCCTTCCAGGCCGCGAACCGCAATATACCATTAATCCAGGTACAGATAGGAGGAGTGCTCGGCCAGCAGTACAGCAGCCTGGCTGAGCGGCTGATTCAACGGGTACCGGTATGAGCAGTCCCGGCAGTACACCGTCAGACGAATCCGCCCTGAAAGACGCTGCCCGGCTGCTGCGCTCAGCGCGCCATGCCGTGGTGTTCACCGGCGCCGGCATTTCCACCCCCTCGGGCATCCCCGATTTCCGCTCGCGAGGAACCGGTCTGTGGGAAAAATCAAACCCCATGGATGTTTCCTCGCTGGGCGTATTCCAATCTCACCCGGAACGCTTCTACAACTGGCTTCGCCCGCTGCTGAAAAATATCTGGGCCGCCCAGCCCAACCCCGCCCACATTGCCCTGGCGCAGCTTGAAGAAGCCGGCATAATCAAAGCTCTCATCACCCAGAACATCGATAATCTGCACCAGCGGGCAGGATCTAAGAATATTTACGAAGTTCATGGATCGCTTCGCACAGTCACCTGCCCAAAATGCCACCGAACCTGGGAAGCAGAAAATTTTCGCGCGGAAATCGAAGGTGCCCTACAGGGCAGCGAGGATTTGGTCTCCGACCATCTCCCCCGCTGTTCGGACTGCGCCCAGGTGTTGAAGCCCGATATTGTTCTATTCGGAGAGATGCTGCCTTTTGATACCTGGCAGGGGGCCGAAGAACATTGCAAACGCGCTGATGTTGTGCTTGTTGCCGGGTCTTCGCTCCAGGTCTGGCCCGCGGCATCCCTGCCAGAACTCGGCGTGGAACACGGCGCGCACCTGATCATCAACAATTTAACCCCAACGTTTCTGGACGAGTATGCAGAGGTTCTGCTGCCGTATAATGTCGCCGAAGCGCTGCCCCAAATTGCGAGGATGATCTTATGAAAGATGCCTCTACTTCTCATTTGTTGAAACAATACCAGCGGGTCGTGCAAGTATCCCACAACCTGACTTCCAACCTGGACCTCGAATCCCTCCTCAAAAGCATCATGGATGTGGCAGTTGACCTGGTGGACGCCGAAGAAGCCTCCATCATCCTCCACGACCCGCACACGCACCGCCTGTATTTTGAAACGGCGACCAACGTTGAAAGTTCGCCCATGCTGCAAAAGCTGTTCATCCCTGAAGAAAGTATTGCCGGGTGGGTTGCGGTAAACCGCGTTCCACAAATTGTCAACAACGTCAACGCGGACAAACGCCATTTTGATGACATCGACCAGAAAGTAAACTTTGACAGCCGCTCCATTATCGCCGTGCCGCTGATTGCCAAGCAGAAACTGATCGGCGTGCTGGAAGTATTAAATAAACGCAGCGGCGGCTTCAATGATGATGACCAGGAAATTCTGCTGGCGCTTGCGGCTCAGGCTGCTGTTGCCATTGAAAACAGCCGCCTTTTCCAGCAGTCCGATTTGATCGCGGAGTTTGTCCACGAGCTGCGCACGCCCATGTCATCCCTCTTTACTGCCTCCTACCTGCTCCAGCGGCCTGAGCTGGCTGCCGAGCAGCGCCTGCGCCTGGCGCAGACCATCCACCAGGAGACCCAGCGCCTGAACGAACTGTCATCCATCTTCCTGGACCTGGCCAGCCTGCAGTCTGGCAGAGCCAGCATTAATCCCACAGCCTTTGATTTTCGCGCATTCATGGAAGAGTGCATGCAAGTGGCCAAAATCAAGGCCGCTGAACGAGGTATTGAAACGTACATCGAAGCGCCGGATACCCTGCCTGCCCTGGAAGCCGATCGGGATAAGCTCAAGCAGGCGCTGTTGAACCTGCTAAATAACGCAGTGAAATACAACTGCGCAAATGGAAAAGTTTATCTCCGCGCCTGGGCAGCCGAGGATCAATTATTCTTTTCCGTTCAGGATACAGGAGTCGGCATTCCTCCTGATCAGGTATCGAAGCTGTTCACACGCTTCTTCCGAGCCAGCAACGTAGAACGCTCGATCGCCGGAACGGGGCTGGGCTTGTCGATCAGCCGGCGGATTATCGAAATGCATAATGGAACGATCGAGGTAGAAAGCACGCTCAACGTAGGTACAACCTTTACGGTGCAGCTGCCGTTGACGCAAAAGAATCCTGATTGACTTTCCGGAAAAGACTGAAAGAATCGGCAATTTCGGCGGCAACCTTTTCCGAATAGGAAAAAGTTTTGTCTACCTATTGACAAATCTTTCAATTATATATATCATCGGCAAAATATCTCGCACCTTTAGTGTACACGCCGAAATACGCACACTGGCCCTGGTTTCCCAGTCAAGACCGCACGCATTGACCAGGAACTGCGAGAAGTCCTTTCAATACCACAATCCATTGAAGATCTACGCCAAATCTGATGCGAGGCGAAGAGGTCGAATGCTTTGAAAGGAGGGAACCGCTGAAGGTACATCTCCGGGGTATCGCTTTTTTCCCATTGAGAAACCAGATGCACAAACACAACAATGCCCAAAATTTCAAGTGTTTTTCATTGTTGGTATCGGAATACATTCACAAAGAAAGAAGGAGAACAGAAGATGAAAGCTCGCTATATCGTTTTGACGGTTTTTGTGCTGCTGTCCATGGTTTTGGCCAGCTGCCAGCCAGCGGCCCAACCGGCTGCTGATGCCTGCGCGGGAGATGCTTTTGGCTGCGCGAAAATCCCCGCTGGCCAGACGATCAAAATCGGCATGGGCGCCCCCATGACCGGTGACAATGCCCAGTTCGGTATCGATATCTCTCAGGGCGCGCAAATCGCCATTGAAGATGCTGGTGAACTGGAAGGTTTCAAGTTCGAACTGGTTGCTGAGGATGATGGCGGCACCCCCGAGGGTGGCGCGGCAGTTGCCAATAAACTCGTTGCTGATCCCACCATCGTAGCTGTTGCCGGTCACATTTTCTCCGGCGCCACGGCATCCGCGATGCCCATCTACGAAAAAATCGGCATCCCCATGATGTCGCCTTCCGCCACCAACCCTCCCCTCACCCAGCAGGGCTCCAAGGTCTTCAACCGTGTAGCCTTCACCGATGCGGCCCAGGGCAAGTTCGCCGCGGAATACATTTTCAACACGCTCGGCAAGAAGAACATCGCCACCATGCATGACGGTCAGGCATACGGTAAGGGCCTGGCAGACACGGTAGCCGCCCGCTTTAAGGAACTCGGCGGCACAATTGTCGATGAAGTTGCCATCACCCCGGCTGAAACAGATTACACCGCTCCGCTTTCCTCGATCGCCGCAAAGAAACCGGAAGTTATCTATTATGGCGGCTACGTTCAGGAAGCTGTTGTTCTCGTGAATCAGATGGGACAGTCCGGCCTGCAGGGAGTCATCTTCTTCGGCTGTGACGGCACCTATGGCGCGGATTTCATCGACCGCACCGGCCCGAATGGCGAAGGATCGTACGCAGTGGCGCTGGTCCCGGCTGCCTCTCCTGAGGTGGAAGCCTTCAATGCCAAGTACCAGGCCAAATTCGGTAAAAAAGCGGGAGAACTCTCCCCCTTCACCTGGAACGCCTACGACTCCGCTGCGGCTCTGGTTGCCGCTGTCAAGAAGGTAGCCGTCAAAAACGCTGACGGCAGCCTGTCGATCCCGCGCGGCAAGCTGGTTGAAGCAGTCCGCACCACCAAGGACCACAAGGGTCTGGGCGGCACCATTACCTGCGACGCGGTTGGCGAATGCAACGCCTCCGGCCCGATCTTCTACATCGTAAAGGACGGCGCCTGGTCGGCGGCCAAGTAAGCTTGCGATCTGCGAAATAACTCGTGGTGGAAAGGATCAACGCCAGGGTGGCGATGCCACTTCATGGTGGATCCTTTCCACCACAACCCTTTTTTGTGCAAGACAATACATCTCCACGGAAAACGTAAAAAATGAGTCTAAACCGGTTGACCATCCCCCTTCAGAACAGCAAAAACCTGAACAATATTATTCGTTGGGTGCTGGGCGCCATCATTTTGGCGCTTTTCTTCTGGAGGTTTTATGCGGTAAATATCGTGAACCCGGTATATGGTCTAGACACCTGGGTACGGTTTGGGATTACAGGTTTAATCCTGGGTGGTATGTATGCCTTGATCGCCATTGGTTACACCCTGGTTTATGGTATTTTGTTCATGATCAACTTTGCCCACGGTGATGTGATGATGTTGGGCGCTTTCGCTGGATACTTTGTTTTTGAAGCGCTGAAAGTCATCCCTGCACCTACGGCTGCTGATCCAGAATTAACCTTCATTAACGCCCAGCCGATCATTTCCGTCATCATTGCCTTTCTTGTTGGCATGCTGGTTGCTTCTGGCTCCGGGTATTTTCTGGAGCGCTTTGCTTACCGCCCGCTGCGCACCGCGCCGCGCCTGGTGCCGCTCATCAGCGCTATTGGCGCCTCCATTTTCCTGGAAAATGCCGCCCAACTGCTTTTTGGTCCGCAGCGCCGCAACTACAGCAACCCTGAAATCCTGACCCGCGGCCAGGGTTGGAACATCCCCATCGCGGACAGCACCGTGGTCATCACCTATACCGGCGTGTTCTCGTTTATCCTGTCGGTTTTGCTGATGATCGGGCTGTACTTGCTGGTGCAGCGTACCAAGCTGGGCCGCTCCATGCGCGCTGTGGCGCAGGACAAGAAAACCGCCGCGCTGATGGGCATCGATGTCGACGCAGTGATCAGCCGCACATTCATCATCAGCGGTATCCTGGCGGGTGCCGCTGGCGTAATGTGGGGCATCCACCAGGGCATTGTGTACTACTTCATCGGCTTTATTCCAGGCATTAAAGCATTCACCGCGGCGGTTCTGGGCGGTATTGGCAATATCCCCGGGGCCATGATCGGCGGCTTATTCCTCGGTATCCTCGAATCTTTGGGGCCGGCTGCGCTTGGCATCGATTTCCAGCTTAAGGATGTTATCTCATTCTCCATCCTGGTTCTGGTGCTCATTTTCCGCCCCTCGGGCATCCTGGGCGAGGTGCTTTCAGAGGAGAAAATCTAATGATCACCAAATCCAAATCCATCCGAAATGGTATCAACGCAGGGATCATTTTCTCCGTTGTTATCGTCTTCCTGGCTTTGATCGGTTTCACCCTGACCGGCGCGGCGTTGGTAGCGCGCATTCTCGGGCAGCCGCCATCCGCAGTGCAGAGCAACCTGACGTTTTTCGTCATCTTCATGTCGCTCCTGGGCCTATGGAACGGCACGCTGGCTGCCCGACCCGTAGCGCAGGCAGACCCGCTCAAAGACGTAATCGCCTCCAGCCTGACCGCGGGCGGACTGACCGGCCTGGTAGTAGGCATTTTCTCTCTAATTTACGGCGCCCTGCTGGCGCAAGAAATCGACCCGCGCGCCTACCTGGCCATGGTTTCCCCAGAATCGATGCGTATCTTCCTGTTTCGGCAGGGGCCATGGGTCGCGTTCGCCATTCACCTGCTGTTACTGGTGGGTATGGCCCTGCTGGGCGGGCTGCTGGCCTACGGCATTCGCAAGATATCGCTTGGGCAGCGCCTGCGCCAATGGGTGCGAAACCTAACGAGTGCGGTCAGCAACCACTCCGCTGTCCGTTGGCTGCGCGCCAAGCCCTATGCCATTTACATCCTTTACTTGCTGATCGCCATTGTATTGTTCCTCCTGCCCCGCGCCTGGGGTTCCTACTGGAATTACATCATCGGCACGGTTGGCATTTACGTCATCCTTGGTCTGGGCCTGAATATCATCGTCGGCCTGGCCGGGCAGCTCGTGTTGGGGTACGTGGCCTTCTTCGCCATCGGCGCTTACACTGTGGCCCTGCTCACCGCGCCTACGCCTCACAACCTCCGCTGGGATTTCTGGGTGGTACTGATCATTGGCATTGCCCTTGCTGCCCTCACGGGCGTTTTGCTTGGACTGCCCATCTTGCGCCTTCGCGGCGACTACCTGGCCATCGTCACCCTCGGTTTTGGTGAAATCATCCGCATCTTGATGCAGAGTGATCTGATGTCCCCATATACCGGTGGGCCCCGGGGGGTGCCCAATATCGGCGCGCCCACGCTGTTCGGGAAGCCCTTCAACACCGATGTTGATTTCATGTATCTGATATTTCTGGCCGTGGCATTGATCATCTTTGTCACCAACCGGCTGCAAAATTCGCGTGCCGGGCGTGCCTGGGTAGCTATCCGCGAGGATGAAGTGGCCGCGCGCGCCACCGGCATCAATACCTTCCAGTCCAAGCTGCTGGCGCTGGCGATTGGCGCGGCATTTGCCGGGTTGGGGGGTGTGCTGTTTGCCTCGCGCAACCAGTTCACCGGCCCGGAAGATCATGTACTGATGGTTTCCATCAATGTCTTGTGCCTCGTGATCGTCGGCGGCATGGGCAGCATCCCCGGCGTGATCCTGGGCTCATTCGCGCTGAAGGGACTGCCTGAAATGCTGCGCGAGCTGGATATTTACCGCCTAATGTTCTTCGGCGTGCTTCTGGTGATCATGATGATCCTGCGCCCGGAAGGCCTATTGCCGGCCACGTCCACCCGAATGGAGAACGGAACAGAAGCCCCTCCAGCACAGCCAGGCGAGCCGGAAATTGCGAAAGCGGAGGGGAACTGATATGCCTACCACGCTTGAAACACGCCAGGTAACAAAAATTTTCGGAGGGCTGGTTGCCGTGGACCAGGTGGACCTGGCCGTCCCAGAGCAAAACATTGCCAGCATCATTGGTCCCAACGGCGCCGGAAAGACCACCCTCTTCAACTGCATCTCTGGCTTTTATACGCCTGAGAAAGGCCAGGTGCTGTTTTATGGGCATCCCATTCAAGGCCGGCCCACCAACGAAGTCGCGCACATGGGAATTGCTCGCACCTATCAAAATATTCGCCTGTTCAGCAACATGACGGCGCTGGAAAACATCCTGGTGGGTCAGTATCCCCACCTGAAGAACGGGTGGGTTGATGCCGTTCTGCGGCACCCGCGCTTCGTTCGTGAAGAAACCGCCTCGCTTACCGAAGCCAAACGCCTGCTGGAATTTGTTCATCTCAAAGGACTTGGCGATTCCCTGGCGCGCAATCTGCCCTACGGCGCCCAGCGCCGCCTGGAAATTGCCCGCGCCCTGGCCAATAAACCCCGCCTGCTGCTCCTCGATGAGCCTACCGCGGGCATGAACCCCCAGGAAACCGCAGACATGACCCGTTTCATCAAGCGGCTGCGCGACGAGTTGGGCATCACTATTTTACTCATCGAGCATGACATGCGCGTGGTGATGGGTATCTCTGACCAGATTACCGTGTTAGATTACGGGGTAAAGATCGCTGAAGGCACCCCCAAAGAAATCCAATCCAATGCACGCGTGATTGAAGCGTACCTGGGCCCTGGCGCGGCGAAACTTTCCGAACGTTTCCGCCGGGAAAAGAGCGGGCGGGCTGCGCATGCGGCGGATCAAAATTCATGAAATATTTGGATGAAAAACAGCACCTATGATGCTCCAAGTTGAAGACCTAAATGTTCATTACGGCGCGATCCATGCCCTTAAGGGGATCAGCTTTCACCTCGAAAAAGGGGAAATTGTAGCCTTAATCGGCGGCAACGGGGCCGGTAAATCCACCACGTTGAATACCATTTCCGGCCTGCTGCGCCCTACGCAGGGCAAAGTCGTCTTCCAGGGTGAGAATGTGACCGTTGTTCCGCCCCAGGATATTGTGCGGCGCGGCATCGTCCAGGTTCCAGAAGGCAGGCGCATCTTCCCCAAGCTCACCGTTCAGGAGAACCTGGAAATGGGCGCCTTTATCTATGACGATAAAGTGCAGATTCAGCAGGATTTAGAATCGGCCATGACGCGCTTCCCACGCCTGCGCGAGCGGCGCAAGCAGCTTGGCGGCACGCTCTCTGGCGGCGAGCAGCAGATGCTTGCAATCGGACGCGGGTTAATGGCGCGCCCCAGCCTGCTGCTGCTCGATGAGCCTTCCATGGGCTTGTCCCCCATTCTGGTAGAGCAAATCTTCGAGATCATCCGAGAGATCAATGCGCAGGGTACTTCCATTCTATTGGTAGAACAAAATGCGCAGATGGCGTTGTCGATTGCCGACCGCGGTTACGTGCTCGAAACCGGGCGCATCACACTCGAAGGCAATGCAAATGACCTGCTGGAAAACCCGCAGGTGATCGAAGCCTACCTGGGAGGCTGAGGACGATGACACGAATATCTATAAAAAGAGGAAGGTGAAGATGCCCACCGCGCTGCTCTCCGTTTCTGATAAAAGTGGGTTGGTGGATTTTGCGCACCAACTGACCAGGCTGGGCTGGCACTTGATCGCCAGCGGCGGTACCGCGTCTGCCATTCAACAGGCCGGCCTGGAAGTTCAAGATGTTGCCAGCTATACCGGCAGCCCAGAAATCCTGGGCGGGCGGGTGAAAACGCTGCACCCGGCAGTGCACGGCGGTATTCTCGCGCGAGAAACCGTCAGCGATCAGACTGACCTGACCCGCATCCACGCCCGGCAGATTGACCTGGTGGTGGTCAATCTATATCCATTCCAAAAAACGATCAGCAAAGCAGATGTCAAATTGAGCGATGCGATCGAGAATATTGACATCGGCGGTGTGGCATTGATCCGCGCGGCGGCCAAGAACTACGAGCGCGTTGCTGTGGTTACCGATCCCGCCGATTACTCGCAGCTTGCCGAAGAACTGGAAGCAGATGGGCAGGTTTCTTTGCCCACCCGCCAGCGGCTGGCGATTAAAGGGTTCCAGCATACTGCCGGGTATGATGCAGCGATTGCGTCTTACCTGGGCCAGGCGCTTGCCGAAGACAGCGGCGCTGTACAACCGCCCTCCTGGCTGGCTGGCTTCCCTTCCACCGAGCTGCGTTACGGCGAAAATCCACACCAGCAGGCGCGCCTGTTCACCCTCAACCCGCGCGGCGCCGCCTTTGGCGGCGAAGTGCTGCACGGCAAGGCGCTTTCGTATAATAACCTGCTCGATCTCGATGCGGCCTGGCGCGCAGCGCTCTCTTTCGATGATATGCCGTCCATCTGCATCGTAAAACACCTCTCCCCCTGCGGCATCGCCTGTGCCAGCAGCCTGCCTGAAGCCTTCCGCCTGGCGCTGGAAAGCGACCCGGTATCCGCTTACGGCGGCGTTATCGCCGCCAACCAGACCTTTGACCTGGAAACGGTCGATGCGATGGGTAAGCTGTTTGTTGAATGTATCATTGCCCCGGGGTTTGCCCCCGAAGCGCTGGAAAAGCTGTCCAAGCGAAAGAACCTGCGCCTGGTCAGCGCTCCAGAAAAACGCCTTGCCCCAGATTATGAAGTTCGCTCCATTACTGAGGGAATTCTCTGGCAAACGCGCGATTTTGGCGATCCGCCAACCACCCAGGAATGGCAGGTGGTCACCAACCGCCAGCCTACCGCGGATGAGTGGACCACCATGCGCTTTGCCTGGAAAGCCTGCCAGCATGTGAAATCCAACGCCATCGTGTTTGCCCGCTGTTTCGGGCAGGATGCGGCGACGGTCGGCATTGGTGGCGGGCAGCCCAACCGCGTTGACTGCGTAAAAATCGCCACCGAGCGGGCCGGTGAGCGCGCCAGGGGTTCGGTAATGGCCTCCGATGCCTTCTTCCCCTTCCCCGACTCGGTGGAAACGGCTGCCGCCGCTGGCATCACCGCCATCGTCGAGCCGGGCGGCTCCATCCGCGATGAAGAGTGCATCGCCGCCGCGAATGCCCTGGGCATCGCCATGGTGTTTACCGGTGTACGCCACTTCCGGCACTAAAAATTAAAGATTGACAAAACATCCACCCTCTGATATATTAGGGTACAATGAACACCAACTCAATCGCCCGCTTGCATCATCATACCTGCCTCCCCCTCACCTGACCGGTGGAGGTCGGTTCAACCTGGCGATACCTCAACGTATGCTAAGAACCCCCGGTCAACCGGGGGTTCTTTTTTTTCAAGTCTTCTTGAATCTTTACCACAGGCACCCAATCCGCATTTTTCACCATCCATTACCGTTCTACAGGAGTTCCCATGCCATCCTTACCGATTGAACCAACCCCTTCCCTGCGCATCTCCCTGCCCTCCAAGGGCCGCCTGGCCGAAGACGCTCTGGAATTTCTCAGCGCGTGCGGCCTCAAAGTATATAAGCCTAACCCGCGCCAGTACGAAGCGCGCATCCCGGCTCTCCCGGCGCTGCACGTACTCTTTCAGCGCCCAGCCGACATCGTGGTCAGCGTCCGCGATGGCAGCGTTGATTTCGGCATTACCGGAATGGATGTTGTTGAAGAGCGCAAAGGCGACAACGGCAGCGTGCTGGTACTGCACGACAGCCTGGGCTTTGGCTACTGCGCGCTGAATCTGGCCGTCCCTGAAAGCTGGGATACCGTGCAGGATGTGGAAAGCTTGCGTGTCTATGCCGCGGGGCTGGGCCGCCCGCTCCGCATCGCCACCAAGTATCCCTGCCTCACCGGCAAGTTCCTCGACCCGTTGGGCATCACCTACACCCTGATCTCCGCCGAAGGCACCCTGGAAACCGCCCCGGCCATCGGCTATGCCGACATGATCTCCGACCTGGTCTCCTCCGGCCAAACCCTGCGCGACAACCGCCTGAAACCGCTCCCGGGCGGCCTCATTCAACCCTCGCAGGCTGCGCTGATCGCTAATCAGGACACCCTTAAGAACAATCCAGATGCCCTGGTCGTGGCCCGCCAGTTATTGGAGTTCTTCGAGGCCCACCTGCGCGCCAGCGATCACCTGGCCATTTTCGCCAACATGCGCGGGCCTTCGCCGGAGGTCATCGCCGAGCGCATCTTCAGCCAGCCAGCTATCGGCGGACTCCAGGGACCTACCATTTCACGCGTGGTTGTCCGCGAGCAGGACCCCAACTGGTATGCCGTCAACATCATCGTCCCGCGCAGCCAGATCTTCCGCGCCATCACCGAGCTGCGCGCCATCGGCGGCAGCGGCGTGGTTGTCATGCCCGTTACCTACATTTTCGATGAAGAGCCCCCGCGCTATATGGCTATGTTGCAAGCTTTGGGAATTGAAAGCTAAAACCGCATAGAAACAAAAAAACTTCGCGTTCTTCCTTAGCGTTCTTTGCGCCTTTGCGGTTAATCTTCGTTTTGGAGGATTCATCTATGCTAAATCTTTTTGACCCTACGACTGCCCGCCAGACCCTGCTCAAGCGCGCCCCTGCCGATGACATGGACGTGCCGTCCAGCGTTCAGGAGCGCATTCTGCGCACCTTTGGCGAGCCGCTAACCCCCGCCCAGGTAGTCGAGCGCATTTTGCGCGATGTGCGCCAGCGCGGCGACGCGGCCCTGGCCGAATGGACCGAAAAACTCGATGGGCGCAAGTCCACGGAGTTCCGCGTGCCAAAGGAAGAATTGCAGGCTGCCCTGGCAGCCCTGCCCGCCGAACAGCGCGCTGCCCTCGAGCTTTCCGCCGACCGCGTGCGCCGCTTCCACCAGGCCCAACCCGTCACCTCATGGATGACCCAGAAGCTGGGCGGCACGGTCGGTCAGTACATGCGCGCCATCCGGCGCGTCGGCCTGTACATCCCCGCCGGAACGGCGCCCCTGCCATCGTCATTGATTATGTCTGCCGTGCCCGCTCAGGTCGCCGGCGTATCGGAAATCGTCCTGGTGGCCCCTCCCAACCGGGCAATCGGCGCCATTGAGCCGATTATCTTAGCGACCGCGGCGCTCTTAGGCATCGAAGAAATATATACCATCGGCGGGGCGCAGGCCATCGCCGCGCTGGCATACGGCACGGAAAGCATCCGCCCGGTGGACAAGATCTTCGGCCCTGGCAACCTGTTTGTCACCCTGGCCAAGCGCCAGGTGTACGGCGTGGTCGGCATCGATGGCTTCTTCGGGCCTACCGAAACGGTAGTGATCGCCGATGACAGCGCCCGCCCGGCCTGGGTTGCTGCTGACCTACTGGCCCAGGCCGAACATGATGTACTCGCTGCCGCTGTAATGCTGTCGCCATCGCGCGAATTGATCGAAAAGGTTCAGGTTGAAATTGCGCGCCAGGTTGAAGAACGCAGCCGCGCGGAGGTAATCAGTGTCTCCCTGTCCAACCGCAGCGGCGCGGTTCTCACCACCGATCTAGAAGAAGCCGTCGAGCTTGCCAACCTGTATGCCCCCGAGCACCTCTGCCTGGCCGTGCGCGATCCCTGGCGGCTGGCCGAGAAGGTCTATGCAGCCGGTGGGGTATTCATCGGCGAGCAGTCCTTCGAAGTGCTGGGCGACTACGTGGCTGGTCCGTCGCACGTGATGCCCACCGGCGGGTCCGCGCGCTTTGCCTCCCCGCTCAACGTGCTCGACTTCGTCCATATCGTTTCGCTGGTTGCCCTGGACCCCGCCACCACCCAGTCCATCGCCCCCGCCGCCGCTGTCATCGCCACCGCCGAAGGCCTGGACGCTCACGCAAATGCAGCGATATTGAGAACCATCGAATAGTGTACAGGTAAACCATGCAAACTGCCGCCCGCTTCCAATCCTTCCCCCCTTACACCCCCATCGAGCCGTTCGAGGTGCTCTCCGCGCGCCTGGGCCTCCCGTCTGAAAAAATCGTTAAGCTGGACGCCAACGAAAATCCGTACGGTCCTTCCCCACTAGCCCGGCAGGCGCTGGCGGAGCTGCCCTTTGCCCACATCTACCCCGATCCCGAAAGCCGCGCCCTGCGCCAGGCATTGTCTGCTTTTACCGGCCTGTCTATGGAATACCTGCTGGCCGGTGCTGGCGCTGATGAGTTGATCGACCTGCTGCTGCGCGTGATGCTCGAGCCGGACGACTGCGTGATCAACTGCCCGCCGACCTTCGGCATGTACCCGTTTGATACTCTACTCAATGCTGGTCAGGTGGTCGATGTTGTCCGGCGCCCCGATTTCTCCCTCGACTACAAGGCCATCCAGCGCGTGGTAGCGGCCCGCAAACCCAAGGCCATTTTCATCACCACCCCCAATAACCCCGATGGCGGTCTGCCTCCGGCGGAAGAAATCGATTTCCTCCTTTCCCTGCCCACTCTGGTAGTGATCGACGAGGCCTACATTGAATTCACTAGCGCTGGCGGTAGATTAGGCGAGCTGCGCACGCGTATGCCAGAAGTACCCAACCGCGAGAACCTGGTGGTGCTGCGCACCTTTAGCAAATGGGCCGGGTTAGCCGGGCTGCGGGTGGGCTACGGCGCCTTCCCAGCCTGGATGCTGCCTGCCCTGTGGAAAGCCAAGCAGCCCTACAACGTCAACGTGGCAGCTAGCGCCGCCGCCGTGGCCTCGCTCCAGGACCTGGATACCCTGGCTGCGAACGTCGCGCTCCTCCGCCAGGAACGCGAGCGCCTGTTTGAACGCCTCGGCGGCGTGCCATTCCTGCGCCCCTTCCCATCTCAATCAAACTTTATCCTCTGCCAGGTGCTCGGTCGACCGGCCAAAGCGTTGAAAGAGACCCTGGCGCAAATGGGTATCCTGGTCCGTTACTATAACACCCCCCTGCTTCAAGACTACATTCGCGTCAGCGTGGGCCGCCCGCAGGACAGCGACGCGCTGCTGTCGGCGCTGCAAACACTGGCTGCTGAACCGGCGGCTGCCATCCCCGTTACCGGTGGCAGCCCGAAGCGGGAAGTCCCGCCAGCTTCCGCGCCCGAAGCCTCCCCCCCAGCCGCGGTTTCTCTTCGCCGCGCCGTGCTGACCCGCCAGACCGGCGAGACCCAGGTGGAAGTGCGCCTGGATATCGACGGTTCGGGCAGCCATCAGATCGATACCGGCCTGCCCTTCCTCGACCACATGCTGGCCCAGGTCGCCGTGCACGGCCTGTTCGACCTGTACATCAAGGCCGCCGGAGATCTGCACATCGACCCTCACCACACCCTGGAAGATGTGGCCCTTACCCTGGGTTCCGCCTTCCAGCAGGCGCTCGGCGAGCGGGCTGGGATCGTGCGCATGGCCTCCGCCGACTGCCCCATGGATGAAAGCCTGGCCTGGGTCGCGGTCGATTTTTCCGGTCGGCCCTACACCGTCTTCCAGGTGGACTGGCACACCTCCGCCGTCGGCAGCCTGCCCACCTCGCTGTTCGCGCATTTTTTCGAAAGCTTCGCGCTCAATGCCCGCTGCAACCTGCACGCCGCCGTGCGCTACGGACGCGACGATCACCACCAGGCGGAAGCCCTTTTCAAAGCCCTGGGCCGCGCGCTGTGCGCCGCCGCGCGCATCGACCCTCGCCGCGCCGGGCGGGTGCCTTCCAGTAAAGGTGTTTTGTTCTAAGCCAGGGAAGAAATCCTTACCCTTCAAATGCTTATCAGTAGAGGAGACTCTCGCTTTGAACCAATATGACGCTCTCTTAATTGATGCTGGCACGGGCAACCTGCACTCCGTGTACAACGCGCTGCTGACGCTGGGCTTCAACATCCGCGTCACCAGCAGCCCGGCGGATCTGAATACTCCCGGGCGGGTGATCCTGCCCGGCGTCGGCGCCTTTGGCAGCTTTATGCAGGGCCTGCGCGGTCGTGGTCTAATCGAGCCGCTCCAGGCGGCACACCAGCGCGGCGACCCGTTCCTGGGTATCTGCGTGGGCATGCAGGCCCTGTTCGAGGTCAGTGAAGAACTGGGCGAGCACCCCGGCCTGGCCCTCTTACCCGGGCGGGTGGTGCGCTTCCCGGAATTTACCGACCGTAAGGTGCCGCATACTGGCTGGAACCAGCTCTGGTTTGCGCCGGGCTCGCCCCTCTTCCGCGAGCTGCCGCCAGGCGCGTATGCCTACTTCAACCACGCCTTCTACTGCGCCAACCAGGCCCCCTCCGACTGCGCCGCGCGCACCGACTACGGCATTGAATTCACCAGCGCCGCCCAGCACGGCAACCTGTTCGGGGTCCAGTTCCACCCGGAAAAAAGCCAGCGGGTAGGCCAAAAAGTACTGGAGAATTTCTTTAAAATCTGATGAATACCGTAACGAAATTCACCGTTTTTCCCGCTATCGACCTGCGCGGCGGGCAGGTGGTGCGCCTCAAAGAAGGCGACCCCAACCGCCAGACCCACTACTCGCCCGACCCTGCCGGCGCCGCCCGCCGCTGGATCGAGGCCGGAGCGCGCTGGCTGCATGTGGTCAACCTGGACGGCGCCTTTGGCGAAGCCAGCGGCGCCAACGCCCTGGCGCTGAGCGCCATCCTGAGCGAGACCATCCCGGCGGGTGTTCCCGTTCAGTTTGGCGGCGGCCTGCGTTCGCTGGAGGCCATCCAGGCCGCGCTGGATTTAGGCGTGCAGCGTGTGGTGTTGGGCACCATCCTCGTCGAGCAGCCGCAGGTGATGGAAGCCGCCCTGGCCCGTTGGGGCTGCGAGCGTATCGCCGCCGGTCTGGATGCCCGCGGCGGGCTGGTGCAGGTGCGCGGCTGGCAGAGCGCCACCGCGCTGGAGGTTGGCCCGCTGGCCCTATCCCTCAAACAAGCCGGGCTTCGCTGGCTGATTTTCACCGATATCGCCCGCGACGGCCTGCAAACCGGCCTCAACCTGTCCGCCACGGTTGCCCTGGCGCAGCACAGCGGGCTGGATGTGATCGCGTCGGGGGGAGTCAGCCGCCTGGAAGATGTCCGCCAGGCCAAAGAAGCGGGCCTCTCCGGGGCCATCGTTGGCCGCGCGCTGTACGAAGCAACCATCGACCCCGCCGCCCTCTTCGCCCTCGACACAACCCGATAATCTGTATTCTTTACCATTACCTTCACCCGATTGCCTGATCACAGATCAACGAATTATTCACCCTGGAGAAACCCATGTTAGCCAAACGAATCATCCCCTGCCTGGATATTGCCAACGGTCGCGTGGTGAAGGGCGTGCACTTCCTCAACCTGCGCGACGCCGGCGACCCGGTTGAACAGGCCTGCATCTACGACGCCGCCGGAGCCGATGAGCTGGTCTTCCTCGATATCTCAGCCACCAACGAAGGCCGCGATACCGTTGTCGATACCGTCCGGCGCGTTGCTGAAAAGGTGTTTATGCCACTGGCGGTTGGCGGCGGTATCCGCACCGTGGAAGATATGCGCCGGGTGCTGCTGGCGGGCGCCGACAAGGTCAGCGTGAACTCCGCTGCCGTGCGCAGCCCGGCACTGCTCACAGAAGGCGCCGATCGCTTCGGCGCGCAGTGCGTGGTGCTGGCGATCGACGCGCGCCGCTCCACAGCCCCCACCGTAAGCCGCTGGGAAGTGTATGTCAACGGCGGGCGCACCCCCACCGGCATCGATGCAGTAGAATGGGCCGTACGCGGAGTAGAGGCTGGAGCCGGCGAAATCTTGCTGACCAGCATGGACGCCGACGGCACGCTGAATGGCTATGATGTTGAATTGACCCGCGCTGTAGCCGATGCCGTCAGCGTGCCCGTGATCGCCTCGGGGGGCGCAGGCACCCTGGAGCACTTTGCCCAGGTGCTCACCGAAGGCCGCGCCGACGCCGCCCTGGCCGCTTCCCTATTCCACGATGGTAAAATGGCCATCCCCGATCTGAAGACGTACCTGGCCAAACAGGGGATTCCTGTCCGTATCGTCGAAAAATAAAACATCTTTTCGCTTTTCTCTCTCTTGCTGCGCGCCCGCGCAACTTTGTTGCGTTCGTGGTTTTCTCTCGGAGAATCTATGGAAACCAGCCCCACAATCAAATACGATGAGCACGGCCTGATCCCCGCCATTGTCCAGGATGCCGTCACTGGCCAGGTACTCATGCTGGCCTACATGAATGAGGAAGCCCTGCAGGAAACGCTCCGCAGCGGGCAAACGCATTTCTGGTCTCGTAGCCGGAAAGAACAATGGCACAAAGGCGCCACCTCCGGCAATGTGCAGTATGTGGAAGAAATCAGCGTCGACTGTGACGCCGACACCCTCCTCGTGCGAGTCCGCCCGGCAGGCCCCGCCTGCCACACCGGCCATACAACCTGCTTCTTCCGCACCCTGCCATCCAACCCGCAGGCTGCCGAATAATGCTTCCCATTACCTGATGGAATGCCCACCAATTGATAGACTGTTCAGTACTTTCTGGAGCCCCAAATGACCCTCGATGAACTGTTTACCACCATCTGCGACCGCCGCGACCACCCTTCCGCGCAGTCTTACACCGCCCGCCTGATGGCTGAAGGCGAGGATGAGATTGTCAAAAAGGTTGGCGAAGAAGCTGTGGAAGTGATCCTGGCGGCCAAAGGCCAGGGCGACCAGCGCCTGGTCGAAGAAATTGCCGACCTCACCTATCACGTGCTCGTCCTGCTGGCCTTCCGCGGCCTCTCCCCGGAGGATATCCGCGCAGAACTGGCTCGCCGCCATACATAATTTTTAAGAGGACAGCCCTGCCAAAGCAGGGCCGTCCTCTTAAAAAAAGGCCCCACCATGCCGTGTGCTGCGAAGTTTTGAACCTGCTTGCGCAGGAGGGAACCTCGACGTCAGATCTGCCTTGGCTTTCGAAGCACATGAAGTGCACCGCCGCCTATCGCATCACCAGCGTGATACTGGTTCCCATTTTTTCAAGTGTTGGCTCAAAACCGGTTGTGCGGCATCACGAGCACAGCAGGGTAATCTTTTTATACCATGAAAGTACAGCGTTGACAAGAACACCAATTTCCAACAAGTTTACAATTGCGCCCAAACGAAGCCTTCCGTTGCAGAAGCGCATGACTGCTACAATTTAAATAAAACCGGCTGCTCTCTTCAGAAGCAACCGGCCCACAGAGCGTATGGATTACCTTTAGGTCCCGTCAGGGGAGAGGAGTTTCCGGGTACCTACCATCCTTGCTCTGTCCATGGGTGTGCCGTTATATAACCATTATATTCCGGCTGAATACGGAATACAACCATGAATCCACGAATTGGGCAGTTTTATTTCAACTCGTTTTCCCGGAAATACTCCACCGTCTTCCGCAAACCCTCTTCCAGCGGAATGGTCGGTTCCCAGCCCAATACCTGCCCTGCGCGCGTGGCGTCCAGGTAGATTTTAAACGTCTCGCCGGCTTTTGCTGGGCCGTAGTTAGCCTCCAGCGGATACTGCGTAACCTTCTTCAATCCATCAAAGATCTGGTTGACGCTGGTGCCGATGCCAAAACCCAGGTTGAAAACGGTCCCGGAACCCTGGTTGAGCAGCATCACATTGGCGCGAGCGCAGTCACCCACATAGACGTAATCACGCACCTGCTCGCCGGTGCCGTTGATTGTTACCGGATCGCCATTGAGCATTTTGCCGGTAAAGATCGCCACCACGCCTGCTTCCCCTGCTGGGTCCTGGCGCGGGCCGTACACATTCGGGTACCGGATCACTGAGTAATCCAGCCTATAGGTCTCTTTATACATATACAGGTAGAGTTCCAGCATGTACTTCGTTGCACCATATGGGCAAAGCGGCTGGACAGGGTGTTTTTCGTCACACGGCAGGTACACGGGTTCGCCATAAGCCGCCCCACCGCTCGAAATATAAATAACCTTACGGACGCCGTACTTGACGCACAGGTTCAGCAGGTTCAGCCCACCCAGAATGTTGACATCCGCGTCGTAAATGGGGTCAGCCACCGAGCGGCGTACGTCCATCTGCGCGGCATGGTGATCCACCACCTCCGGGCGCTCTGCTTCGAAAACCTTTTCCAGTTCCGCGCTGCGGATGTCCACCTGGTAAAACTTCGCTTTTGGATTCAGATTGCGCTTGCGCCCGGTCACCAGGCTGTCTACCACCACCACCTCGTGGCCCGCTTCGATCAGCTGGTCGGTGACGTGCGAACCGATGAAACCTGCTCCGCCAGTAACGAGAATCTTCATTTGTCCCTCCAGAGTGATTATGACTGTACCCGTCCCCGCTTACATAACCACAAGGTTGTCTATGAGCAGGGTACGCGTTATTTTTTCTTCCGGTTATCTCGCCGGATTTGCCCAACTGAGAGTTCAACGGGCACCTGGCGCTGGCTCAACAGCTTGATCAGCACCCGCACCCGCTCACTGCCCGTCAGGCGAACATCGAATATGGCTTCATACCCGGCAAATGGCCCATCCTGTATATAAACCATTTCACCTTTTTGCAATCCTTCAAATATTTCCCCCCCGGCAGCATTGACTTGATCGACTCGCTTGCGGATAGCATAGATCAACGAATCCGGCACGGTCGCTGGCTCCTGGTCAAAGGTCACCATTCCACGCGCAAAGGGCATCCACTTGAACGTAGAAATACCGATTTCCTGCAAATCCGCGTGGACAAACATATAGCCCGGAAAATACGCTTTGATTTTCTTTGCCCTGGGATTTACCGGGTTCACCCGGATACGCGGGAAGAAGACCTCATGTCCCTGGTTTTGCAGTTGTCCGTACAGCGCATCCTCTTTATTGGGTTTGCTTTGCAGGGCATACCAATAGGATGTCATATGCTTTTTTCCTTCTTACCTCATAAGGTGTCTTTTCTTTCAGCAGAAAGCCGCACATTCGTTTTCTTACGCTGTGCCAGCCGACATTGGAGAGTATAACCGAACCATTAATTGAATGCAAGGACCCAAACCATGTATAAAAAATGGATAAAGGCCATGAATCCTGCTATATAATGTTAAAGGGTGAAGTCTACATTCCTGTTCGCCCGACCCCAAATTATTGGTAGGGGGCCAACTGCTCCAGGGGGCCAGACAGGTATACTCATGTGCCTATTTGGGAGGTCCAATGAAAAGGCAAAGAAACCAATCCATCGTTCTTATCTTCGCCAGCCTGGCCTTACTCATTGCGCTGGTTGGCGGAACCTGGAATACGGCCTATGGAGCAGGCCTGGCCGTACAGAGAGGGAGTTCCGCAGCGTTTGTTACTCCTACCTTCACGATTACCTCGGTTCAGGTCGATGCCAGCGTAACCATCAAGACCGCCAATTTCCCCGCCAATGACACGTTCACGGTGCTGATGAATGTATTCAGCACCCGGGGCGTGGGCGGAACCGTGGTCGATACTGTAAGCTCAGGAACGGGCGGGGCCCTCACCTGGACGTTCAACATCCCTGCCTCGCTCAAAGGCCAGCAGCGCAT